>CAYFMA010000017.1:40885-51016 GCA_964344085.1 uncultured Mycobacterium sp. | reverse complement strand
CCTTCCCGACCACCGCAGCGACGACTGCTCGATGATGCTTCTAAAGTTCGACTGAGATAGTGACCGGTGTGACGACGGCATTCGTGATCTCCGGTGGCGGGAACCTTGGGGCGCTTCACGTCGGGATGTTGAGCGCTCTGGCAGAAGCCGGGATCAGACCGGATCTGATCGTCGCCACATCCGTCGGCGCGGTGAACGCAGGATGGGTGGCTTCCCGGCCGGACAGCGCCGGCATCGACGCACTGGCGGACTTGTGGCGGTCGCTGTCACGCAAGCACATCTTCCCCGCGAGACCTGTGGACGGACTGCTCGGTTTCCTCGGTCGGCGTCCGAACCTGCTCACCAGCAACGGCTTACGCCGCCTGTTGACCGAGAACCTCGAATTCTCCCGGTTGGAAGACGCACCCATTCCGCTCCACGTGGTGGCCACCGACGTCCTATCCGGCCAGGACGTTCTGCTCTCGTCAGGAGATGCCGTCGAGGCGATCGCCGCGAGCGCCGCCATTCCCGCAGTCTTCCCGCCAGTGCTCATCGACGGTCGGTACTTGATCGACGGAGGTGTCGTGAACAACACTCCGCTCTCCCACGCCATTGCGCTCGGCGCCGATGTGGTCTGGGTCCTGCCGACGAGCTACTCCTGTGCGCTACCCGCGCCGCCGACGGGGGCGTTGGCGATCGCGATGCAAGCCCTGAATCTCCTGATCAACCGGCGACTCGCCCTCGACGTGGATCGCTTCGAGAACGATGTCGACCTTCGTGTCATCCCGCAGCCCTGTCCGATCAACGCATCACGAGCGGATTTTTCTCAGTCGGCCGAACTGATCGAACTCGCCCGCGACACCACCCGGGCATGGCTTGGGAAGCCACGACTGGTGAGCGGCCAGGCAGGGCTACTCGGCCCCCACAATCACTGACCCCCGAAGCCGGCCGTCGAATCCACGTGATCCTCGGATCGATGGACCCGAAATTCCTGCGACTGCCGGTGGCCATAATTTCCAGGGGTTGTGTCGGGGATCGGGGGAAATTGTGAAGAGCATTGTGAGTACGCCGGCACTATTCCCGATAAGCAACGCATCCTGTAGACACCTTCTATGGCTTCGTCCAACCAGACCCGCGATCGCCGTCTACACCAACCGTAAATGGCTAGGTGTCGGCGGCCTGGGCGCGGGTCTGTGCTGGGCGGCACTGGCCGGGGCGGGTGTCGCGGCCGGCGACAGTACCGCTGCCAGAGATGTCACTGCATCGGCTTCCTCAGTGTCGGCTTCCTCGGGGCCGGGGCCGGCGGGCGTGGGCCGTGCGGCTCGGGGTTCGGGCGCGGCGACAGCACGTCGCCACGCTGGCTCCGCTTCCTCTGTCGCGCCGCACCGATCCGTGGTGGCGTCGGCGCGTCCTGCCGCTGTGGTCAATCCGGCTTCGGCCCAGGTGCCATCGCTGCCCGCTTCAGCGCCCCCTGTCTCGATTCCCGCCCCGACTGTCGTGGACGGGCAGGCCCAGATCGCGAATTTGTTCAACGATGTGCCGAAGGTGACCGCGTCTTCGGGGGCCACGGCTTCGGCCCTAGAGGGATGGTTGGGTCGATTCCTCTCGATCTTCTTCCCTACTGTCACCGATGTTCAGGCCCCGACGGCCAAGGGTGAGGCCTCAACGAAGGCGGCGACCGGCCCCCGGGCGGCCGCCTCCGCCAATGTTCGCGTAGGCACCGACACGAACTTCGCCGCCCTCGTGCTTAACAGCAAACGGCCCGTCCTGGTCGTCTTCACGGCTAGCTGGTGTGGCCCCTGCAAGGGCTTGGCACCGATCGTGGAACAGGTGACCGATGCATACGTCGGCCGGCTCATGGTGTTGAAGGTCGACATCGACGACAGCCCCGGTATTACCGCCCAATACAACGTTCGCACCGTTCCCACCTACGTGATCTTCAGTGGAGGCGCTGTGGTGGGAACAGGATTCGGAATGACGACTAGAGCAAAGCTCGAAGCTCTTTTCGCCAAGTACCTCTGAACGCCGGAACCTGGGCCACGCGATCGCCATGCGACAAAGCGGGATAGCGGCAACTAGTACGGCAGTTTCCGTTTGCGCTGGTCGGGGCGATTTCGACCCCTTTGTCCACTCTGACCACGGCATATGCTCGCTTCGTCCACCAGGACAATCGCTGTGGCAGCCCGGTCACCTCTAACTTGCCAGCAAAGGCTCAAAGCCGGCTAACGTCCCAGCAAATGCCGTCGGGCTGACGGCTGCTAAGTCGCCACTAGCTGCGATGACAGCGGGGGAGTGATGGTGCCCTCGGTGAGATTCGAACTCACACTGCACGGGTTTTGAATCCGTTTCCTCTGCCAGTTGGGATACGAGGGCTGGCGGCCTGATGGCCTTGCCCACGATAGTTGATGAACCCGCGCCCCCATCCCGCCCGGGTCGCGGGGAGCCCGCGACCGCGCCACAATGACCGCATGACCGACGCCGCCGCTCCGCGACGTGTCCTGATCGCCGAGGACGAGGCCCTGATCAGGCTTGACCTCTCGGAGATGCTGCGCGAAGAGGGATATGACGTGGTCGGCGAGGCCGGGGACGGTCATGAGGCCGTCGAACTGGCCGAGAGCCTCAAGCCCGACCTGGTGATCATGGACGTCAAGATGCCCCGCCGCGACGGGATCGACGCCGCGACCGAGATCGCGGCAAAGCGGATCGCCCCGATCGTCATCCTCACCGCCTTCAGTCAACGTGACCTGGTGGAGAAGGCCCGGGACGCCGGTGCGATGGCGTACCTGGTCAAACCGTTCTCGGCCAGTGATCTGATCCCGGCCATCGAGTTGGCGATGAGCCGGTTCGCCGAGATCACCGGCCTGGAGAGCGAGGTCGCCGACCTCAACGAGCGGCTGGAAACTCGCAAGCTGGTCGAACGGGCCAAGGGATTACTGCAGGCCAAACACGCCATGACCGAGCCGGAGGCCTTCAGCTGGATGCAGCGTGCCGCCATGGACCGGCGCACCACGATGAAGCGGGTCGCCGAGGTGGTCCTGGAGAGCCTCGACAGCGGGTCCGGACCGGGTTCGGACGGCGCGGCGAAGGTCTGACACGTGCCGATCACGCGCGGTTTTGCCCCCGGTTGGCTATGTTCTATCGAAGCGTCGCGTCGGCCGGCGCCAATGCATCAACCCCTTACCCGGAGGTGACACGTGGGCGCTCGCGCGACACGACAAGCAATCGCCATGAGTTCGGCGGCCCTGGTGATGCTGGGCCTCGCCGCCTGTAGCCAGCAGCCCTCGGGGAGCAGCGGTTCCTCGAAAAGCTCGTCGGCCGCATCGGGCAGCGCCGCACCCGCGGCCGACCTGAAGATCGTCGAGCAGGTCCAGATCGACAACAACGGCGCCGCGGTCAAGGCTGACGCCGGCGTCACCCCGGCCGACCCCGCCGGTGACGGCAAGGCCACCTGTGCCCCGGTCACCATCGCGATGGCCGGCGCCCTCAACGGCCCCGACGCCGCCCTGGGTATCAACATCAAGAACGGGGTGCAGCTGGCGCTGGACAAGCACAACGCCGCCAACCCGGGTTGCCAGATCGCGCTGAAGACCTTCGACACCGAGGGTGACCCACAGAAGGCCACCGCGATCGCCCCGCAGATCGTCGACGACGCGTCCATCGTCGGCCTCGTCGGCCCGGCCTTCTCCGGTGAGACCAAGGCCACCGGCGGCGTCTTCGACCAGGCCGGCCTCGTCGCCGCCACCGCTTCGGCCACCAACGTCACGCTCTCGGAGCAGGGTTGGAAGACCTTCTTCCGCGGACTGGCCAACGACGGCGTGCAGGGTCCGTCGGTTGCCAACTACCTGAAGAACACGGTCGGCGACAAGAAGGTGTGCGTCGTCGACGACAGCACCGACTACGGCACCGGCCTTGCCAAGGCCGTCCGCGACACCCTCGGCCCGGTTGCCGATTCGGCGTGCAACATCTCGGTGAAGAAGGGCGACAAGGACTTCTCCGCCGCGGTGACCCAGGTCAAGGGGCAGTCGCCGGACTCGGTGTTCTACAGCGGTTACTACTCGGAGGCCGCACCGTTCGTGCAGCAACTGCGCGACGCCGGCTTCGCGGGCAAGTTCGTCAGCGCCGACGGCACCAAGGATCCGGAGTTCGTCAAGCAGGCCGGCAACTCCTCGAAGGACGCCATCCTGTCCTGCCCGTGCGGCCCGGCCTCGGCGGCCTTCTCCGACGAGTACACCAAGAAGTTCAACGCCGCCCCCGGCACCTACAGCACCGAGGGCTACGACCTCGGCGTGATCCTGGCCAAGGGCATCGACTCCGGCGCCAACACCCGCGCCGCGCTGCTCGACTTCGTCAAAAATTACGACGGGCAGGGCGTGGCCCGCAAGTACCAGTGGACCGACAAGGGTGAGCTCACCACCACCCTGATCTGGATCTACAAGGTTCAGTAGGAAGCTTCGCGAAGCGCGTCCGTGGTCCTCGATTCCGTGGACCCCGGACGCGTTCTCGTGAGAACGGACAGCACGTGATCCACGAGTGCATCGGTCAGTACGCCTGCCTCGCCGGTGATATCGGCTTCAACGTCGAGAACCTGCGAAACGGCTTCTGGCAGTTCACCATCGACGGGCTCGCATGGGGTGCGATCTACGCTCTGGTCGCCGTCGGCTACACCCTGGTGTTCGGTGTGCTGCGCCTGATCAACTTCGCGCACTCCGAGATCTTCATGCTCGGCATGTTCGGCGCGTACTTCTGCCTCGACAAGATCCTCGGATTCACCCCCAGCGGTAACGCATACAACCGCGGAGTAGGGCTGACCATTCTCTACCTTGGTATCGCCATGCTCTTCGCGATGGCGGTCTCGGGTGCCGCTGCCGTCGGCCTGGAGGCGGTGGCCTACCGGCCGTTGCGACGACGCAACGCACGGCCGCTGACCTTCCTCATCACCGCCATCGGCATGTCGTTCGTGCTGCAGGAGTTCGTCCACTTCGTGCTGCCGCAGATCATCAAGGGCTACGGCGGAAGCAACGCCCAGCAGCCGATCATCCTGGTGCAGCCCAAGGTTCAGTTCCATGTCTTCGGCGCCTCGGTCACCAACATCACCATCGTCATCGTCATCGCCGCAACGGTGCTTGCCCTGCTGACCGATATCGCGATCAACCGGACCAAGTTCGGCCGCGGCATCCGCGCGGTGGCGCAGGACCCGAACACCGCCACCCTGATGGGGGTGTCGCGCGAGCGGATCATCATGACGACGTTCCTCATCGGCGGCATGCTGGCCGGTGCCGCCGCACTGCTCTACACGCTGCGAGTGCCCCAGGGCATCATCTACTCGGGCGGATTCCTGCTCGGCATCAAGGCCTTCTCGGCGGCAGTTCTCGGCGGCATCGGCAACCTTCGCGGCGCCCTGCTCGGCGGCCTGCTGCTGGGCATCATGGAGAACTACGGTCAGGCCGTCTTCGGCACCCAGTGGCGCGACGTCGTGGCCTTCGTCCTGCTGGTGCTGGTGCTGCTGATCCGGCCGACCGGCATCCTCGGGGAGAGCCTCGGAAAGGCCCGGGCATGAGCGCCCGGCGAGAAGCCGAAGGCGGATCGCGCATCAGCGCCGTGCTGGCCCCCGGCGACGGCCTGCGCAACTGGTGGGCCGGTCTGAGCCGGGTGCAGAAGTGGGGCTTCGGCGTCATCGGCTTCGGACTGCTGGCGCTGCTGCCACTGTTCCCGCCGCCGTTCCTCAACACCCCCGGCATCAGCCTGGGCGGCACCCTGGCCCAGTTCGCGATGGTCGCCATCATCGCGATCGGTCTGAACGTCGTCGTCGGCCAGACCGGTCTGCTCGACCTCGGCTACGTCGGTTTTTATGCGGTCGGCGCATACACGGTGGCTCTGCTCACCAGTCCGGACAGTCCGTGGAACCAGTTGGGAGCCAACGGCTTCCTCAACCAGAAGTGGGCGTGGCTGGCCTGCGTTCCGATCGCGATGACCGCCACTGCGCTGGCCGGCTTGATCCTCGGTATCCCGACTCTGCGGTTGCGCGGCGACTACCTCGCGATCGTCACACTCGGTTTCGGCGAGATCATCCGCCTGCTGGCCGACAACCTCGCCGGCGTCACGAACGGTCCGCGCGGACTCAATCAGGTGGCCTACCCGCATGTGGGGGAGACCGCCAAGCTTCCCAACGGTGTGTTCTCCAGTGGCAACTCATCCGGCCACGCCAACTACGGAACCTGGTGGTTCTGGCTCGGCCTGGTACTGATGGTCGCGATCCTGCTGTTGGTGGGCAACCTCGAACGAAGCCGGGTCGGGCGCGCCTGGGTGGCCATCCGCGAGGATGAGGACGCCGCCGAAGTGATGGGCGTCAACACCTTCCGGTTCAAACTGTGGGCGTTCGTGATCGGTGCCGCCATCGGCGGTCTCTCCGGCGCCCTATACGCGGGCCAGGTGCAGTACGTCGCACCGCCGACGTTCAACATCATCAACTCGATGCTGTTCCTGTCCGCGGTGGTGCTCGGTGGGCAGGGCAACAAACTCGGCGTGATCTTCGGAGCCTTCGTCATCGTCTACCTGCCGAATCGGTTGCTCGGCGTGCACTTCATGGGCCTCAACCTCGGCGACCTCAAGTACCTGTTTTTCGGTCTTGCCCTGGTGGTGCTGATGATCTTCCGCCCGCAGGGCCTGTTCCCCGTTCGCCAGCAGTTGCTCGCCTACGGCAAGTCCGCGCGCCGATTGCTCGCTTCCGCTGACGACAACAAGGCCGCCTCATGAGCGAACCGCTGATCGACGAGCAGATGGCGGCACTCAACCGCGACGTCAACGCCGCCGAGGGTGAGACGCTGCTGCAGGCAGCCGATCTCACCGTCCGCTTCGGTGGTCTGACTGCGCTCGACTCGGTGAGCTTCTCGATCAAACGTGGCGAAATCCTCGGCCTCATCGGACCCAACGGTGCGGGCAAGACCACCTGCTTCAACGCCATCACCGGCGTGTACCGGCCGACATCCGGCTCCGTCACGTTCGACGGGTCTGCGCTGAAGAAACTCAAGCGCCACCAGATAACCCGACTCGGCATCGCCCGGACCTTCCAGAACATCCGGCTCTGGGGCGAGATGACCGCGCTGGAGAACGTCGTCGTCGGCACCGACGCACGCCACCACACCTCGGTGCCGGGCGCGCTGGTGCGCACACCGCGGCACCGCCGGGAGGAGCGCTCCGCGATCGAGAAGGCCGCCGCCCTGCTGCAGTTCGTCGGCATCGCCCATCGTGGCGAGGAGAAGGCCAAGAACCTGCCCTACGGCGATCAGCGGCGACTGGAGATCGCCCGCGCGCTGGCAACCGAGCCCAAGCTGCTCTGCCTCGACGAGCCCGCCGCCGGGTTCAACCCGCGCGAGAAGGAGTCGTTGATGGAGCTGATCCGGGCGATCCGGGACGACGGCTACACCGTGCTGCTGATCGAACACGACATGCGGTTGGTCATGGGCGTCACCGATCGGATCGTGGTGCTGGAGTTCGGCCGCAAGATCGCCGATGGCCTGCCGGCCGAGATCCGCGAGGATCCCGCGGTGATCGCCGCCTATCTGGGGGTGCCCGATGACGAGCTCTGAGGCTCTCCTCGAGGTCCGTGACGCGGTTGTGCACTACGGCAAAATCGAAGCGCTGCACGGTGTCTCCCTGGTGGTGCGCGAGGGTGAGCTCGTCACTCTGCTGGGCTCCAATGGCGCCGGAAAAACCACGCTGATGCGCGCCATCTCCGGCTTGTGTCCGCTTACCTCGGGATCGATCTGGTTCGACGGCGAGGACATCACCCGGGTCAAGGCTTACCGCCGCGCGATCGCGGGCCTGGTGCAAGCGCCCGAGGGGCGCGGGGTGTTCCCCGGGATGACGGTCACCGAGAATCTCGAAATGGGTTGCTACGGCCGCAAATTCGAGTCCAAGGCTGCTCATGACGAACGGCTGGACTGGGTGTTCGCTACGTTCCCGCGACTTGCCGAGCGGCGCAAACAGGTCGGCGGAACTTTGTCCGGCGGCGAGCAGCAGATGCTGGCGATCGGCCGCGCGCTGATGGCCCGGCCCCGTGTGCTGCTGCTCGACGAGCCGTCGATGGGCCTGGCCCCGATGGTGATCTCGCAGATCTTCGGGATCATCGCCGAGATCAACAAGGCGGGCACCACGGTGCTGCTGGTCGAGCAGAACGCACAGCAGGCGCTGAGCCGATCCGACCGGGCCTACATCCTGGAGACAGGTTCGGTCACCCGCGAAGGTCCGGCCCGGGAGTTGCTGGCCGATGACAGTATCCGCGCGGCCTATCTCGGGGTGGCGTGACGGCGTTGTGCCGCTGAGCGTTTCGCGGGTACCTTCAGTTCGCGCCGGCAGCGATCGCCGCGTTGACCTCGACCACCCTGCTGGCCATCTCGGCGTGCGCCTGATCGAGTTGTTCGGCCTGGTCCTCGTCGGCCTTCATCAGCCCGTCGATATCGGAGTCGGCCAGGCCGTGGACGCCCATCTCGGTGAACGCCTTCTGGACCTTGGGTCCCCACAGGCCGATGTCCTTGACGATCGGCACGATCCGGCTGAACAGGTGTGAGCGGAACTGGATCATCAGCGGCGAGGTGTCAACCCAGACGGCGCATTCCTTGGCGTTGAGGCCGAGGGTCTCGAACACCTCCTCGCCGCGGAACCGATCGCGCATCAGGTAGCAGGCCTCGACGACGAAGTCCTCGCGCTCGTCACGCTCTTTGTCGGTCAGATCCGCGTAGTAGTCCTTCAACGAGATCCGGCCGAAGGCCACGTGCCGCGCCTCATCCTGCATGACGTAGGCGAGTAGTTGTTTGGCCAGCGAGCCTGGTGCCGCGATATCACGCATGGTGCCGAATGCGGCCAGTGCGAGCCCTTCGATGAGGACCTGCATCCCCAGATACGGCATGTCCCAACGCGAATCGCTCAGGGTGTCCTGCAGCAGGGACGACAGGTTGGTGTTGATCGGGTAGACCAGGCCGACCTTGTCCTGGAGGAACTTCGCGAAGGCCTCCACATGCCTGGCCTCGTCCATGGTCTGGGTGGCCGCGTAGAACTTCGCGTCCATATCGGGGACCACTTCGACGATCTTGGCCGCGCAGATCAGCGCGCCCTGCTCGCCGTGCATGAACTGAGAGAGATTCCATGCCTGGTTGTGCCGGCGAAACTCGGCGCGGCGCTTCTCGTCGGCGGCTTCCCATACCGGGCTGCCGAAGAGCGGGTGGAACTCATCGGGAATGCCGATCGGATTGTTCGGGTCCACGTCCAGGGACCAGTCGATGCGGGATTCGGCATCCCACTGCTTGTCCTTGCCCTTCTGATACAGCGACAGCAGCCGGGCGCGGCCTTCGTCGTACTCCCACGTGAATCGCGCGTCACCGACGCTGGGCACCTCCCACGAATACGGGTCCGGCACCTGCGTGTACTTGTCCCTGGTGGTCATGCGGGCCGCCCTCTCACGTGCGATGTGGTCTTGTGACCAGTATCACACGAGGTTAGCCTCAGAAGACCGTCGCGTCGATCGCGTTGACGTGGGTGCTGTCGAATCTGAGGATGATGGGGAAGATCACGGGAGTCGGTATCCAGAATGTGAACAGCGTGATGCCAGTGGTCGTGTAGACCGGGTTACCGCCGGTCGCCGGCAAGGGGTTTTCGCCTCCAACGCCACGCAGCGTCATCGGATTGCCGACCACGGTTCCGGTGGCGGTGTCGATAGCGGTCGTCAATGTGGTGTCAGCGCTGCTCGATTGGTAGGCGCGGGAACCGTCGGCGCTCAATACCACCGGACGGCTGGCGAACCCGGCGATAGGGATCGTCTGCGTGCGGAGGCTGCCGTCAGTCCCGATGATGGAAACCGTTGATCCGTGGCCGAAGAGGGTCTGGAATAGCCGACTGCGGTCTGGAGCGACCGCGAGACTTTGCGCGCCGACGGTGCCGCCCTCGAGGATGAGGGGAGCGGCGGCAATCGTCCCGTCGTTGGTATCGACGACGATGATGGATGTCTGGGTCGTCCCGCTTTCATCGATATAGGGACTCGCCACGTACAGCAGATTGCCATCGGAACCGAATGGCGTGGCTCCTCTGAGCGTGAGCGTTCCCCCTGGCAAGTCGATCGGTGACCCGACGGGCAATCCGGTTGCCGTGTCGATGACGAGG
>CAYFMA010000017.1:30768-40875 GCA_964344085.1 uncultured Mycobacterium sp. | reverse complement strand
CATTGGTGATCACGCTCAGTCGATCGCCATTGCCGGAGAACAAGGCCGGCGCATACGCGTCGAGCTGTCCGTCGAATACGGACGAACTGATGATGGCACCGGTTTCGGGATCGAACAGATTGATCGTCGACGAGGTCGGAGTGGTGCCGGTGGTCTGCGCGGCGATGGTTCCCGCTGGACTCATCGCCACGCCGCGCTGGGCTCCGCCGCTGAGGTTCATCGATCTGACGATCGAATTGTCCGACCCATCGATCACCGTCACGGTCGTCGTGCTCGAACCGTCGACGGAACTGATTGTGGACAGGTAGCCCCGGCCGCCGCTGATGACCAGTTGTCCGATCGGGTAGCCGGAGATCTGGATCGGTATGCCAACCGGGGAGCCGCTTCGCCCGTCGAGCACGGTGATGGTGGCCGATGAAGCGTCCGACGTCTGGCAGAAGGCATTGCCGTTCGGGGCGAGGTACGTCAGACCGCCGCTGCCGGCCAGGTCGACCGCGTTGACGACCCCACTGTTCGCGGTGTCGATGACGGTGATCCGCGTCGTATTCCCGTATGTCCCGGAACTCGTCGTGACGAAGGCGCGGGTTCCATCAGGACTGATCGCGACCGCACTCGTCGCGCCGCCCTCGACGGCGACCGGGATGCCAACGATGGTGTTGGACCTGGTGTCGATTTCGGCGACCGAGTACGCAGTAGGTGGTCCAGCGACTCCGAACGGGCTCATGGTGGTGAACGGCGCAGTGGTCACGAAGAGATGGGTGCCGTCCGCGCTCATGGCTGAGCCGATCGGAGTGCCAAGCAGTCGGACTGCCGACACTCCGGTTACTGAGCTCGCGGGATCGATCGCGTCGAGCAGGTTGCGGATCGGGGTGTTGTTCGCCAGGACGGTCGCGACGTTGAGGAACGACTGGATGACGACGCCGGGGGAGGGAAGTGCAGGGAAAGCCGGACCGGACACCGCCGACGCGACGGCTTTGGCGGAATGTTCGGGCGTACCGGTCGACACCGCCCGGGCTGCAGGCGGTTTGGGCATCGCCGCCGCCTGTCGTGGAGATGGGCGGGCGGCACGGCGCGGCGTCTCGATCTGTTGCCGGGATGCGGTCGGACCCGTTGCTGACGGGCCGGTGTCCGCATGGGCGAACCCCGCGCACGACGCCAGGCCGGCACCGACGCCCAGTGTCAGTGCACTGGCGGCCATCCATCGATAACGGACGCTTGCTGTGCTTTCCGCGCGATCATTGCTCATGGACTTCCCCTCAAATGGGGTCAGCCTAACCCGAAACGGGCGATGAGGCTATTTGCTAGAGCGCAAACAGTGTGTTTGCGGTGTCGGGTCCGACCAGGCCGCTCAGCGGCTGCGCGCGGCTGACCGCTTCGCGGCGGCAGGTGCCGAATGAACGGCGGCGGCGGCCTTCTTCGCGGACCGGACCGACGCGGCGGGGGCGGTGGGGGCCGTGACGGTCCGCTTGGCGGCCGCATTGGCACGGGATGCGGCCGGCAGGCCGATCGGGACATACATGTGCTGCTGCTGGACCGTGTTGAACGACAACCCGAGGTTGGCGAAGCCGGAGGTCAGCAGGACGTTCGGAACGGCGAAGAACAGGGAGACACCTTGGAGCGGACTCGTCGCGGCCGACGCTTGGACGGGGTCCATGGCCTGAGCCACGCTCATCACAAAGCCGCCAATGACGCTGAGCGGCAAGGTGATCGGGAAGGCGGCGTACCACAGCGCGGCGGCTGCGAAACTCAGCACGTTCTTGACCACATCGGCCACCATCTGCACCGGGTCCACCGCGGCCGCGGCTGCCGCGACCACCGACGGAGCCACAGCGGCGACCGGTGCCACCGCCGCGGCGGGGGCGGCACTGACCACCAGTGCCTGCAACTGCACGGCCGCGAATTCGGTACGAAGGCTCGGGCTCACCTCCGCGGAATGAACACCGACGCTCGTGATCGTCGCGGCGGTCAGCAGCGCTGCGACACCGGCGGCGGTCAACGGTTGGATGTTGCGTGCGTTCATGATTCCCCTAGCAGCGATTTCCCTTGATCTTACCCGTCGGTACCACAGGTCTAAATCAGCTGATCCGGAAGCGTTTCACCCGCGATGTTGCGCCCGAAACGAGTTCCAGCCGGCTTTTCGGCACCCCCAGGTGGGCGGCCAGGGCCTTGGTGACGGCCTCGGTGGCCTTGCCCTCGATCGCCCGTTCCCGCACGTAGACGGTCAGCGATCCGTCCTCGGCGACCTCGACGAGCGGGCCTTTCCTGCTGCCCGGTTTGACCTGGACCACCACTGTCGTCGGTTCGGGTCCGGTCAACTAGCGCGCCACAATCACCGACGAGCCGTGGCCGAAAAGGCCCTGGTTGGCGGTGATGCCGACCTTGGCGCCCTCGACCTGCCGGCCGGTTGCCTGACCACGCAGTTGCCAGGTGAGTTCGCAGACCTGGGCGATGGCCTGGGCCGGGATCGCCTCGCCGAAACAGGCCAGGCCGCCGGAGGGGTTGACCGGGATCCTCCCGCCGACGGCGGTGGCTCCGGAGCGCAGCAACTGTTCGGCCTCGCCCTTGGCGCACAGCCCCAAGTGCTCGTACCAGTCCAACTCCAAAGCGGTGGACAGGTCGTAGACCTCGGCCAGGCTCAGGTCCTCGGGCCCCATGCCGGCCTCGGCATAGGCGACATCGAGGATGTGGTCCTTGAACACGCGATCGGGTGCGGGCACCACGGCTGTGGAATCGGTTGCGATATCGGGTAGTTCGGGCAGATATTGCGGGTACTGAGGCGTCGCGCAGGACACCGCCCGCACCGACGGAACCCCGGCCACCGAACCCAGATGCTTCTCGGCGAAGGCCTTGCTCGCGACGATCACCGCGGCCGCACCATCGGAGGTCGCACAGATGTCCAACAGCCGCAAGGGGTCGGACACCACCGGACTGGCCACAACATCCTCGATCGAGGACTCCTTGCGATAGCGCGCATTCGGGTTGTTCAGGCCGTGCCGGGAGTTCTTCACCTTCACCGCGGCGAAGTCCTCGAGGGTGGCGCCGTACAGATCCATCCGCCGGCGGGCCAGCAGGGCGAAGTAGACGGTGTTGGTCGCACCGATCAGGTGGAAGCGTTGCCAGTCCGGATCGTTCTTCCGTTCGCCGCCGACCGGTGCGAAGAAGCCCTTCGGGGTGGTGTCGGCGCCGATGACCAGGGCCACATCGCACAGCCCGGCCAGGATCTGCGCGCGGGCCGATTGCAGGGCCTGGGATCCCGAGGCGCAGGCGGCATAACTCGAGGAGACCGGGATGCCGGTCCAGCCCAGCTTCTGGGCGAACGTCGCCCCGGCGACGAAGCCCGGATAGCCGTTGCGGATGGTGTCCGCGCCGGCGACGAGTTGGATCTGTCTCCAGTCGAGCCCGGCGTCGCGCAGTGCCGCGCGGGCGGCGACGACCCCGTACTCGGTGAAGTCGCGTCCCCACTTGCCCCACGGGTGCATTCCCGCACCGAGGATGTAGACCGGCTCGCTCATGCGATCTTCCAGGCGTAGACGTAGCGGATCAGTTCGTCATCGCCGGTGTAGAGCGGCATGGTCGTCAGTTCCATCTCCATGCCGACCTTCAGGTCGGCGGCCAGGGTGCCCTCGATCACCTTGCCCAGCACGATGATTCCCTCATCGGCCAACTGCACGGCTGCGACCGCGAACGGCGTGAAGGACTCAACCTGCGGGTATGGCGCCGGAGGTTGGTAGTGGTTCTCTGTATAGCTCCATAGCGTTCCGCGCCGGGAGAGCGCCACCGGCTCCAGATCGTCGGACGCACAGGCAGGATTGGGGCAGTTGCTCGCCCTGGGCGGGAACACGTAGGTGCCGCACTGCGGACACCGGGCGCCGACCAGATGGGGAAGGCCCGCATCGTCGCCGGAATCACTGACGGCCCACCAGCCGTCGATGGCCGCAAGCTCGGACATGCCTGACACAGTCGCAGCGTAGCCGTGCCTAGAGTAGGGGCGTGACCGAGACGCCGACGTTGATGCTGTTGGACGGCAACTCGCTGGCTTTCCGGGCCTTTTATGCGCTGCCGGCCGAGAACTTCAAGACCAAGAACGGTCTGACCACCAACGCGGTCTACGGGTTCACGGCCATGCTGATCAACCTGCTGCGTGATGAGGCGCCCACTCACATCGCCGCCGCCTTCGACGTCTCCCGTCAGACCTTCCGCGCCGAGCGCTACCCGGAGTACAAGGCCACCCGCAGCGCCACCCCCGACGAGTTCCGCGGCCAGATCGACATCACCAAGGAAGTTCTCAACGCACTCGGCATCACCGTGCTGGCCGAACCCGGCTACGAGGCCGACGACCTCATCGCCACGCTGGCCACCCAGGCCGACGAAGCCGGCTATCGGGTCCTGGTCGTCACCGGCGACCGCGACTCTCTGCAACTGGTCAACGCGAACATCACCGTGCTGTACCCGATCAAGGGCGTCAGCACGCTCACCCGCTACACCCCCGACGCCGTGCTCGAGAAGTACGGACTCACTCCCGAGCAGTACCCGGACTTCGCCGCGCTGCGCGGTGACCCGAGTGACAACCTTCCCGGCATCCCGGGCGTGGGGGAGAAGACCGCAGCCAAGTGGATCGTCGAGTACGGCTCGTTGCAGGGCCTGGTCGACAATGTCGACACCGTCCGCGGCAAGGTCGGAGATTCGTTGCGGGAGAACCTCTCCACCGTCGTGCTCAACCGCGAACTCACTCATCTCGTGCGCGACGTGCCACTGGCGCAGACACCGGACACGTTGCGGCTGCTGCCGTGGGATCGCGACCAGATCCATCGGCTCTTCGACGATCTCGAGTTCCGGGTGCTGCGCGACAGGCTGTTCGAAACCCTGGCCGCAGTCGAACCCGAAGTCGACGAGGGCTTCGACGTGCGCGGCGGTGCGCTGGATTCCGGCTCGGTGGGCGAGTGGCTCAAACGGCACGCGTCGTCCGGTAAGCGGTGCGGGATGGCCGTCGTCGGCAGCCACGCGGTCTACGACGGTGACGCCACCGCGTTGGCGATCGCCGCCGCCGACGGTGAGGGCGCCTACATCGACACCGCGACGCTGACGCCCGCTGACGAGACCGCGCTTGCCGCCTGGCTCGCCGATTCGGCTCAGCCGAAGGCGTTGCACGAGGCCAAGATCGCGATCCACGACCTGGCAGGCCGGGGCTGGACGCTGTCCGGGGTGACGTCCGACACCGCGCTTGCTGCCTACCTGGTGCGCCCGGGACAGCGCAGCTTCGCTCTCGACGATCTGTCGCTTCGGTATCTGCGTCGCGAACTACGCGCAGAAAGTCAAGAACAACAACAGCTTTCGCTGCTCGACGACACTGAGGGCGTCGACGACCAGGCCGTGCAGACGCTGATCCTGCGGGCCCGCGCGGTCGCCGATCTGGCCGACGCACTCGACGATGAACTGACCAAGATCGAGTCGGCCCCGTTACTCGGCGAGATGGAATTGCCGGTGCAGTCGGTGCTGGCGGCGATGGAGACAATCGGCATCGCCGTTGACGTCGGCAAGCTGGAGTCCCTGCAGAGCGAGTTCGGCGATCAGATCCGGGACGCCGCCGAGGCGGCTTATGCGGTGATCGGAAAGCAGATCAACCTCGGTTCGCCCAAGCAGTTGCAGGTTGTGCTGTTCGACGAACTCGGCATGCCGAAGACCAAGAAGACCAAGACCGGCTACACCACCGACGCCGACGCTCTGCAGTCGCTGTTCGACAAGACCGGACATCCGTTCCTCGAGCACCTGCTGGCACACCGTGACGCCACCCGGCTCAAGGTCACCGTCGATGGACTGCTCAAGTCGGTAGCCGCCGACGGCCGCATCCACACCACCTTCAACCAGACCATCGCCGCGACCGGACGGTTGTCGTCCACCGAGCCCAATCTGCAGAACATCCCGATCCGCACCGAAGCCGGCCGCCGGATCCGCGACGCGTTCTGCGTGGGCGACGGTTACGCCGAACTCATGACCGCCGACTACAGCCAGATCGAGATGCGGATCATGGCCCACCTGTCTCAGGACGAGGGTCTGATCGAGGCCTTCCGCACCGGAGAGGACCTGCACTCGTTCGTGGCGGCGCGGGCTTTCGGCGTCCCGATCGACGAGGTGACCCCGGAACTTCGTCGCCGCGTCAAGGCGATGTCCTACGGGCTGGCCTACGGGCTGAGCGCCTACGGGCTGTCCCAGCAGCTCAAGATCTCCACCGAGGAGGCCAAAGAGCAGATGGACCAGTACTTCGCCCGGTTCGGCGGGGTCCGGGACTATCTGCTCGCCGTCGTCGAACAGGCCCGCAAGGACGGCTACACCTCGACGGTGCTCGGCCGCCGCCGGTATCTGCCGGAACTCGACAGCAGCAACCGTCAGTTGCGGGAGGCCGCCGAACGGGCCGCGCTCAACGCCCCGATCCAGGGCAGCGCCGCCGACATCATCAAGGTCGCGATGATCGGCGTGGACGCCGCACTACGCGAGGCCGGACTGAAGTCGCGGATGCTGCTGCAGGTGCACGACGAACTTCTGCTCGAGGTGGCCGCCGGTGAGCGTGACGCGGTGGAGCAACTGGTGCGTGACCGGATGGGCGGCGCCTACCCGCTTGACGTACCCCTGGAGGTCTCGGTGGGGACCGGGCCGACCTGGGACGCCGCCGCGCACTAGGCGAGTCCGCCGCTGGGCGCCGCTACCTCGCCTTGCGAGCGGATGCCGCCGTCCGACCGGTGGGCACGGCGGCCGCGCCACCGATGCGGAAGTTGTTGATGGCCAGGCCCGGACCCACCTTGGTCACAGTCTGGCCGTTCTGGAAGATCGTGCCGGCAAGGGCGAGGGGGCCGGGTCCGGCCGACACCGTGTTGCCGGAGCCGAGGATGTCGAATCCCGCGGTGTTGTTACCGGCTGACGCGCCTCCGGTCACGGTGTTGCCGGTGCCGCCGAAAGTGATCGCCAGGTTGCCGTTGGCGCCCACAGTTCCCGCCTGCAAGACGCTCGTGTTCCCGAACACGTTCAGGGCGCTGTTGGTGTTGGAACCGGTGGCGGTCAATTGGTTCCCGGCGCCGAAGATGTTGGTGACGCTGTTCTGGAAGCCGCCGCCGGTTTGGGCTGTGTTGTTGCTGCCCAGCCAGTTCCGCGCGCTGTCCAGGGTGCCGCCGGTGACCGTGACCGAATTCGTGTTGCCGAGCAACGAGGTGGCGATGTTGCCGGCGCCCGACGTGGCGGTGACGTTGTTGTCGGTGCCGAAGAAGTTGGTGGCGCTGTTGGCGTTACCGGTGTCCGTCGTCACGGTGTTGGTGTTGCCGAGGAAGTTGCGCGCCACGTTGCCGAGACCGCCGTTCCCTCGCACGGTGTTGCCGTTGCCGAAGAAGTTGAAAGACCGGTTCAGGAAGCCGGCGCCGGAGAGCACCGTGTTGTCGTCACCGCCCACATTGACGGCGACGTCCAGCGTTCCCTGCGAACTGACCGTATGGGATCCCGGCGTGCTGGCCCGCCCGAAGAGGTTGGCAGCGAGATTGCCGATCCCGGCGGCGGTGACGGTGTTGAGCGCCGGCGAACCGAAGCCCAGGTTGAGAGCGATGTTGAGCCCGAGATTGCCGAGCGTTCCCGATCCCTGTGTCGTCGCGGAGCCGTTGCTGCCCACCTGGGTGGCGATGCCGAAGAGGCCTTCCGCCGTGGCGCTGGCCGCATCGCCCAGCGCGGTGGCGAACGTGAAGGCGTCGCCGGTCGCGGCAGTCGCGTTGGTGCCCAGCGCGATAGCCGCGCCGAGCATCCCGTTGGCGGTGGCGGTGGCGCCGTCGCCGATGGCGATGGCGGCACTGAGGAGCGTGCTGGTGCAACCTCCGCCGTTGCCGAGGCCGAACACCGATATGCAGGTGGCGTTCGCCGAGGGCGCCGATCCGAGGGCCGCGCTGACCAGAGTGGCTGCGCACGCCCCTGCGGCCAGTGCCGCGACGCGACCGTTATGGGCGGAAATGCTGCGTGAGGTCATGTCTTCATCCTGTTGCTGTCAGTGCCGATGCCGCAGTCGGTTGGCTGTACCGTGTCGGCCGGTCAGGCCGGCCGCCGAAATGTAGCACCTCCGGCGCCGAATAGTTAGCTGTGCGTGCCTACCGCGGGGTGAACAGGGGCGGAAATCCGTGGCTGGAAAGCTGTGTCAGTGCCGGGCCGGCCGCGGCCCGCGATGCGGTCACCCGGTAGGCCTCCTCGTTCTGCAGCGCGAACACCCGCTCATCGCCGAAACCGCGGTCGATCCGGTCCCGGACGTAGGCGAGTTCGACGACCTGCAGGGCGAAGCGCTTCACGGCCGAACCGGCCGGCCGGCCGCCGAAGCGGACCGCGGTCGACACCGCCGCCTTGCGGGTCGGCATCGAGGCGAGCCAGGCCGCCTCGGGCGGGTGGATCAGGCCGGCGGCCACCATCCCGGGCAGTTTGTCGGCGACGATCCGTTGCTCGCGGCGCCTGCTGGCCACCGCCAGGGCGATCCCCAGCACGAAGATCGGCATCATCCACAACGCGTAGATGCCGAAATATGCCTTGGCGCCCAGCAGTGCCGAGCCGTTCCACAGTCCGTGCATGACCGAGGCGGCGAGGTAGCCCAGCAGCACGAAACCGGCCTTGGCGAGCCGATTGCGGTGTTTGAGGGCGTAATACACACCGATTCCGGTCATCGTGGTGAACAGCGGGTGGGCGAACGGACCCAGCACCAGGCGCAGGGCGGCGGTGGCCAGCGACGCGGCCAGAGTCTCGCCGTTGGCGATGTAGAAGATGTTCTCCAGCCAGGCGAAACCCGCGGCGGTGATGCCGGCGTAGACCAGGCAGTCGGTCAGGGTGTTGAGCTCGTTTCGGCGCCGCCCGGTGAGCATGAGCAGCAGAAACGCGCCCTTGGCGGCCTCCTCGACCAGCGGAGCCCCGATCGCCACGGTGACGAAGCTGGTCTTCTCCTCGCCGGCTGCGAAGGTCTGCGCGACGATGTGTTCGGCCAGCACCGAGAGCAGCACGGCTACCGAGGCGCCCCACAGAAACGCCATCACCAGCAGCCGCGGCGGTTCGGGCTCCCAACGGTCCAGCCACAGGTAACACAGCAGGACACAGGTCATCGCGGTGGTCGACAGGGCAAAGCCCAGGACGGTCCCGCCGGGGTTGACCGCGGTGAGCAGGGTCAGGAGCAGAGCGGCCAGGGTGCCCAGCGCGAAGATGGCCCCCAGGGGTGCGCCGACTTTGCGGACCGGCATCGGAAACGGCGGCACGAAGGCGTAGGGCACTCCAGGAGAGTAGCTGGGCGCTGACCCGGGTTTGGCCAGCTAGCGGTCGGTCGAGTAGGCTCAGCCGGTACCCGTGTGCACAACTGCGGGCTACACCGTGTGAAAAAACACCAAATAACTGTCCCTTCGATCAACCCTGTCCGGAGCAACTCAACACATGCCTTCCACCGTCACCTCGCCGCAAGTAGCCGTCAACGACATCGGCTCGGCCGAGGACTTCCTCGCCGCTATCGACAAGACCATCAAGTACTTCAACGATGGCGACATCGTCGAGGGGACCATCGTCAAGGTGGACCGGGATGAGGTCCTGCTCGACATCGGCTACAAGACCGAAGGTGTCATTCCTTCCCGCGAGCTGTCCATCAAGCACGACGTCGACCCCAATGAGGTTGTGTCCGTCGGTGACGCGGTGGAAGCCCTGGTCCTCACCAAGGAGGACAAGGAAGGCCGCCTGATCCTGTCCAAGAAGCGCGCCCAGTACGAGCGTGCCTGGGGCACCATCGAGGAGCTCAAGGAGAAGGACGAGGCCGTCAAGGGCACCGTCATCGAGGTCGTCAAGGGCGGCCTGATCCTCGACATCGGCCTGCGCGGCTTCCTGCCGGCCTCCCTGGTTGAGATGCGCCGCGTCCGCGATCTGCAGCCGTACATCGGCAAGGAGATCGAGGCCAAGATCATCGAACTCGACAAGAACCGCAACAACGTCGTTCTGTCCCGCCGTGCCTGGCTCGAGCAGACCCAGTCCGAGGTTCGCAGCGAGTTCCTCAACCAGCTCGTCAAGGGTGCCGTCCGCAAGGGCGTCGTGTCCTCGATCGTCAACTTCGGCGCCTTCGTCGACCTC
>CAYFMA010000017.1:8020-30758 GCA_964344085.1 uncultured Mycobacterium sp. | reverse complement strand
GTCTGGTGCACGTCTCCGAGCTGTCCTGGAAGCACATCGACCATCCGTCGGAGGTCGTGCAGGTCGGCGACGAGGTCACCGTCGAGGTCCTCGACGTGGACATGGACCGCGAGCGGGTTTCCCTGTCGCTCAAGGCCACTCAGGAAGATCCGTGGCGCCACTTCGCCCGCACCCACGCCATCGGCCAGATCGTTCCGGGCAAGGTCACCAAGCTGGTGCCGTTCGGTGCGTTCGTCCGCGTCGAGGAGGGCATCGAGGGCCTGGTGCACATCTCCGAACTGGCTGAGCGTCACGTCGAGGTGCCGGACCAGGTCGTCGCCGTCGGCGACGACGCCATGGTCAAGGTCATCGACATCGACCTCGAGCGTCGCCGGATCTCGCTGAGCCTCAAGCAGGCCAACGAGGACTACACCGAGGAGTTCGACCCGTCGAAGTACGGCATGGCCGACAGCTACGACGAGGCCGGCAACTACATCTTCCCGGAGGGCTTCGACTCGGAGACCAACGAGTGGCTCGAGGGCTTCGACAAGCAGCGCGCCGAGTGGGAGGCCCGCTACGCCGAGGCCGAGCGCCGGCACAAGATGCACACCGTGCAGATGGAGAAGTTCGCCGCTGCCGATGCCGCTGCCGCCGCGGAGGAGCGCACGTCGGGCACCACCACGTCGAGCTCGCCGGGTGTGGAGGAGTCGGCCGGCGGTTCGCTGGCCAGCGACGCCCAACTCGCTGCGCTGCGCGAGAAGCTCGCCGGCAACGCCTAACCCGTACCGCGGGTCTGACCCATGCTGCGCCGGGTCCTCTGATGCTTCGCATCGGGCTGACCGGAGGTATCGGCGCCGGTAAGTCCACGGTGTCACGGGTCTTCGCCGAATGCGGCGGGGTCGTCGTCGACGGCGACGTCATCTCCCGTGAGGTGGTGGAGCCCGGCACCGAGGGCCTGGCCGCACTCGTCGAGCATTTCGGCCGGGAGATTCTGCTGCCCGAAGGCGGTTTGAACCGTCCGGCGCTGGCCGCCATCGCGTTCAGTGATGAGGCCAAACGCCAGACGCTCAACGGCATCGTCCACCCCCTGGTGGCCCGCCGGCGATCGGAGTTGATCGCTGCGGCAGCCGAGGACGCGGTGATCGTCGAGGACATCCCGCTGCTGGTGGAGTCCCAGATGGCTCCGCTGTTCCCGCTGGTGGTGGTGGTCAACGCCGATCCGGAGGTCCGGGTTGCTCGACTGATCGAATACCGCGGTTTCAGCGAGGAAGACGCCCGGGCCCGGATCGCCGCCCAGGCCACCGAGGAGCAGCGCCGGGCGGTGGCCGACGTGTGGCTGGACAACACCGGCAGCGAGGGGCGACTCGTCGAGCAGGCCCGCGACCTCTGGTACCAGCGGATCGTTCCGTTCGCCCATAACGTCGCGTCGCGAATCCCGGCCGCCGACCCGACATCGGTGGTGGCCGCAGATCCGGACTGGGGACAGCAGGCCAAGCGGATCATCGCCCGGCTCAACACCGCCTGTGGGCACCGTGCGGTCCGGATCGACCACACCGGGTCGACGGCCGTGGCCGGTATGGACGCCCGCGACATCATCGACATCCAGATCACCGTCGCATCCCCGGACGTGGCCGACGAACTCGCCGAGAGCCTGCTGCAGGCCGGCTATCCGCACGTCGCGGCGATCACCGCGGACGTGAGTCTCGATGGATCAGAGCAGTTGTGGCACAAGCGGTTTCACGCTTCCGCGGATCCCGGCCGGCCGACTCATGTGCACATCCGGGTGGACGGCCGGCCCAATCAGCGGTTCGCACTGCTCTTCGTCGACTGGCTCAACTCCAGCCCGGCGGCCAGGGCGGAGTATCAGGACGTCAAGCGGCAGCGGCCCGGCGCGGCTGGGGACTGGCTCGTCGCGGCCTATCCGCGGGCGCAGGCCTGGGCGGAGGGCACCGGCTGGTCGCCCCGACCGGTCAGCTAGCCGGACCGTTCACGACCACCGGCGGACCGCCGGGCAGATTGTCCAGCGGTGCGCCGCAGTTCATCGCGCCGTAGTCCGGGTCGTTGCGGACCGGGGTCAACCGCGGGCTGATGAACTGACTGGCCTGCGTGACCAGTTGATCGTCGACCAGGATCTCGCATGTGAGATTGGCCGAATACGGCCACTCGATGGAGATCCGCATACCGGCCGTCTTGGGGTCGCTGAGGATGCCGGTGGTCTCGAAGACCCGGCCGGGCAACATCGTCGGGTTGGCGCTGTTGGCCTGGACGTCGCTGATCCGGTAGTAGATCTCCGCGCCACGGGCCAAGCCGTCGACCCGGGCGCGGTAGGTGATGTTGTGCTGGATTTCGTCGGCGGATGCCGATGCCGGGGCCAGCACGGAAGCGAGCGCCACAAGGGCCCCGACCGTAGCCGCGCGTCTCGCCTGTCCCACGGGGGACGAGCGTACGCCTATCGCCAGGTCAGTTGCACCCCGGCGTCGGCCAGCCAGGCGTTGAGGTCATGACCGTGGGCGGCCAGGCCGGACACCGTCCCGAACGCGGTCCGCAGCGCCGCCTCGGCCGTCTGGCCGTCGAGCAGGCCGGCGTCGTGAGCCTCCAGAAGTTCGTCGACGTCGGTTACCTCGGTGCCCACCCCGGTGCGCACCACCAGATCGACGTAGTGGTCCTGCGACTCCCAACGGTCCGCGCCGACGGTGATCCGGCCGACGTCGAGGTAATAGTCCTGTTCGCGTTCATGGCCGGGGTTGAAGTGGAAGACGTTGGCCCGCAGCCCGAGATCAGGCAGCAGCCAGGACTCCAGATAGTGAAACTGCACCCGGCCCGGGGTGGGCCGGGCCATGTAAAGGCCCCACGGCTCCAGCCGGTACTCCTCGACCGCCCGCACGATGCCCTTCGGATCGGTGTTGGTCCGGGCGGCGAGGTCGAACACCTCATGCTTGGGCGGATGCATGGTCCTCGTCCTGGTCGGGATCGCCGCCATCCGACTGGTTGGCCCGCAGGTTCGGGAAGGCGGCGATGGCCAGCGGGATGGTGTCGAAGAACCGCGACCGGCCCAGCAGTTCGGAGAACCCGCCGCCCTGGAAGGCCCGTTGCGTCCTGCCCTGCTGCACCACCACGACGAAGGGCACCTCGCGCAGAGCGGCCACCTCGGCCACGTCCGACAGGGCCTCGAAGCCGGTGAAGTCGACGTCGTCGATACGCCGAGCATCGAGCACGAGCAGATCGGGCTGCTCCTCGTTCTCGGCGTCGTCCTCGTCGGGCAGCGCACCGATCAGCTGCATCCGGAACCAGTTGGCGTTGCCGAACCACAGTGGCCCGTTGAGGGCGAATGCGGCGATACCGGGCGCCGGGGCGGCGCGATCGTCGCCCAACGGCAGCCAGGTGCCCAGTTCCGAGCGGCCAAGCCGCAGCAACTCCGGCCGCGCGGTCCGGGAGGCCTGGTAGATGAACGAGACGACGACGGCGAACAGTACGCCGTAGACGATGCCCAGCAGCACCGTGCCGAACAGTGAGATCAGCATCAAAACGAATGCGCGCCAGGAGTACTCGGCCGTCGCGCGCATCTGGTCGACCCGGAAGATCTTGATCGCGATGTAGATCAGCACCGCCGAGAGGGTGGCCATCGGCAGGTTCTCGATGAGCTGACTGAAGAACAGCACCACCACCGCGATCGCCGAGGCGATCAGCGACGCCAATTGGCTGCGCCCGCGCGACTCGGCGATGATCGTCGTCGACGGCGGGCTGGCGTTGATGGTGAACGACCCGACCAGACTGGAGGCGATATTGGCCAGGCCCAACGCCCGGAAGTCGGCGTTGACGTCGGTCTCGTAACCGCCGAGGTTGGCAGCCGAACGAGTGGTGGCCGCGGTCTGCGCCAGACAGAAGATGGCGATCACCAGCGCTGTGGTCAACACCGCCTCTACGGCCTCGAAGGAGAACTGCGGAAGCGCAACCGACGGCAGGCCGCGCTCCAGGGGACCCAGTCTCTCGACTCCGCGGTCCTGGAGATGGAACACGACCATCGCCACGGTGGACAAAGCCAGCACGATCAGGGCCCCGGGAATCCGGCGGCTGATCCGGGCTATCCCCAGCAGCAGCGCCAAGCCGCTCAGGCCGAGGATCAGCGACGGCACATTGGCGTGCGGGATCTGATTGATCAGGTGGATGATCCGCGGGATGGTCCGGCCGCTTCCCTCCGCGACGCCGAGCAGTCCCGGGATCTGGTGGACGATGATGATCACCGCGATCCCGCCGAAGAATCCGATCATCACCGGCCGGGACAGGAAGTCGCCGACCCAGCCGAGCCGGCCGACCCCGATGATCAATGTGAAGATCCCCACCAGAAATGCGGTGACCAGCGCCAGGCCGATGTAGTAGCGGGTCTCCTCGGTCGCGCCGAGTGCGGTGAGTCCGGCGGCCAGGATCGGCGCCACGGTGCTGTCCACCCCCATGGCCAGGTGCCGGTTGGTGGAGACCGCGGCGGCGAGGAACGTCGCGACGACGAATCCGTAGAGGCCGGTGATGGGGGGCATTCCGGCCAGGTGGGCGGTGGCCAGTTGCCCGGGCATGGTGACCGCGCCGAACGTCACCCCGGCCATCAGATCGCGACCGAACCACCGCCGCTGGTAGCCGCGCAGCGTCGGGAACAGGCGCAACTCCTGCCGCCAATTGATCGCCACCGTGCGAGCCTAGAGCTGTCGGGGATTCCGCCTACCCTGTATGCATGGCATTCGCGACCGAGCGCCCTGCTGAGGACGTCGTTCTGGCGCACTCCGAGTACCGCGCCGTGGACGATGTGGTCCGCACCGGCGCCCGCTTCGAGGTGGTCAGCGAGTACGAGCCCGCAGGGGATCAGCCGGCCGCCATCGACGAGCTCGAACGCCGGATCAACGCGGGGGAGCGCGACGTGGTCCTGCTCGGCGCCACCGGCACCGGCAAGTCGGCGACGACGGCATGGCTGATCGAACGGCTGCAGCGCCCCACCCTGGTGATGGCCCCGAACAAGACACTGGCCGCACAGCTCGCCAACGAGCTTCGGGAGATGTTGCCGCGCAATGCGGTCGAATACTTCGTCTCCTACTACGACTACTACCAACCCGAGGCCTACATCGCCCAGACCGACACCTACATCGAGAAGGACAGCTCGATCAACGACGATGTCGAACGGTTGCGACACTCGGCCACCTCGGCTCTGCTGTCCCGACGCGACGTCGTCGTCGTCGCGTCGGTCTCCTGCATCTACGGCCTCGGCACCCCGCAGTCCTACCTGGACCGGTCGGTGGAACTCTCGGTCGGCAGCGAGGTGCCGCGCGACGGACTGCTCCGGATGCTGGTCGATGTTCAGTACGACCGCAACGACGTCGCCTTCACCCGCGGCACATTCCGGGTCCGCGGGGACACCGTGGAGATCATCCCGTCCTACGAGGAACTCGCCGTGCGCATCGAGTACTTCGGCGACGAGATCGAGGCGCTCTACTACCTGCACCCGCTGACCGGGGACGTGGTCCGCAAGGTCGACTCGCTGCGGATCTTCCCGGCCACCCACTACGTCGCCGGGCCGGAGCGGATGGCGACAGCCATCTCCACCATCGAGGAGGAGCTCGCCGAGCGGCTCGCCGATCTGGAGAGCAAGGGCAAACTGCTTGAGGCGCAACGTCTTCGGATGCGCACCAACTACGACATCGAGATGATGCGTCAGGTCGGGTTCTGCTCCGGCATCGAGAACTATTCGCGGCATATCGACGGCCGGGCGGCCGGTTCCGCACCCGCGACACTGCTGGACTACTTCCCGGAGGACTTCCTCCTCGTCATCGACGAGTCGCACGTGACCGTTCCGCAGATCGGCGGCATGTACGAAGGCGATATGTCCCGCAAGCGCAACCTTGTCGAGTACGGCTTCCGGCTGCCCTCGGCCGTCGACAACCGGCCGCTGACGTGGGAGGAGTTCGCCGAACGGGTCGGCCAGACCGTCTACCTGTCCGCCACCCCGGGCCCGTACGAACTGGCCCAGAGCGGTGGCGAATTCGTCGAGCAGGTCATCCGTCCGACCGGACTGGTGGACCCCAAGGTCGTCGTCAAACCCACCAAGGGTCAGATCGACGACCTGATCGGGGAGATCCGCGCCCGGGCCGAACGTGACGAACGGGTGCTGGTCACCACGCTGACCAAGAAGATGGCCGAGGACCTCACCGACTATCTGCTCGAGATGGGCATCAGGGTGCGCTATCTGCATTCGGAGGTCGACACCCTGCGCCGGGTGGAACTGCTGCGCCAGTTGCGTCTCGGTGAGTACGACGTGCTGATCGGCATCAACCTGCTGCGCGAGGGTCTTGATCTGCCCGAGGTGTCGCTGGTGTCCATCCTCGACGCCGACAAGGAGGGCTTCCTGCGCTCCACCCGAAGCCTCATCCAAACTATCGGCCGCGCCGCCCGCAACGTCTCGGGTGAGGTGCACATGTACGCCGACAACATCACCGACTCGATGAAGCAGGCGATCGACGAGACCGAACGGCGCCGGGCCAAGCAGATCGCCTACAACGAAGAGCACGGCATCGATCCGCAGCCGCTGCGCAAGAAGATCGCCGACATCCTCGACCAGGTGTACCGGGAGGCCGACGACACCGAGTCGGTCGACGTCGGAGGTTCCGGTCGCAATGCCTCGCGTGGGCGCCGGGCACAGGGGGAGGCCGGCCGGGCTGTCAGTGCCGGGATCATCGAGGGTCGCGACACCTCGACCATGCCGCGCGCCGAATTGGCCGATCTGATCAAGGATCTGACCAACCAGATGATGGCGGCGGCCCGCGATCTGCAGTTCGAACTGGCCGCGCGACTCCGTGACGAGATCGCCGACCTGAAGAAGGAACTGCGCGGCATGGATGCCGCCGGTCTGAAGTAGTCGACCCTCCATGACGGCAACGGCGGCCGGTGCCGGCAGCTGGCAGGAGCTTTTCGGCCGCCGATATCGCGGCGCCGCAACAGTTCTCGCCGGCGGCGTCGCGATCTACGCCACCAATGAGTTCATCACGATGAGCCTGCTGCCCAATGCCATCGGGGATATCGGCGGCGCCCGGCTGTACGCCTGGGTGACGACCGTATACCTGGTCGCCTCGGTTATCGGTGCGACCACGGTCGGCCCGGTGCTCACCAGGTTGGGGCCGCGCCGTTCCTATCTCGGCGCACTGCTGGCCTTCGCCGGCGGCAGCGCGGTGTGCATGCTGGCGCCGACCATGCCGGTGCTGCTGACCGGCCGCGCCATTCAGGGCCTGGCCGGCGGCGTGCTGGCCGGACTCGGCTACGCCGTGATCAGTGCCGTGCTCCCTGAGCGGTTGTGGACCCGCGCAGCCGCCGTCGTATCGGCGATGTGGGGAGTGGGCACTGTCATCGGGCCGGCGTCCGGCGGCCTGTTCGCCCAATTAGGTTCCTGGCGTGGAGGTTTCGCGTTTCTGCTGACGCTTGCCATTGTGGTGACGCTGTTGGTCCCGCTCGCGTTGCCGGCTCGCGGCGGGGCGGCGACGACTCCGTTGGGAATCCCGGTACGGTCGCTCGCGCTCCTCGGGACGGCTGCGTTGACCGTCAGTGTTGCGGCCGTGCCGGCCGATCCTCGCGTGACCGTTGCTCTGCTGGTGCTCGCGGCCGGACTGGTGTTCGCCTTCCTCGCGACGGACCGCCGGTCTCAGGCAAGGGTGTTGCCCCATTCGGTGTTCCGGCCGGGTCCGCTCAAGTGGATCTATCTGACGCTGGGTCTGCTGATGGCCGCGACCATGGCCGACATGTACGTCCCGCTGTTCGGTCAGCGGTTGGCCGGGCTGTCGCCGGTGCTCGCCGGCTTCCTCGGGGCGGCGCTGTCGGTGGGCTGGACAGTCGGGGAGATCCGCAGCGCCTCGATCGTTCACCGACCGACCGCGGCGCGTGTGGTGACACTGTCTCCGCTGATCATGGCGGTGGGACTGGGTATCGCCGGCGCGGGTCCGCTTCGCGCTTGGGTGTGGGCTGCGGGGTTGGTCATCGCCGGAGCCGGGATCGGTCTGGCCTGGCCGCATCTTTCGGTGTGGGCGATGGGTTCGGTCACTGAACCCGGCGAACAAGCAGTGGCCTCGGCGGCGGTCAACACCGTGCAGTTGATCTGCGGAGCTTTCGGCGCCGGTCTGGCCGGGGTGGTGGTGAACCTGCATCCCGAGCCGGACGTCACCGTGGTCCGCTTGACGTTCGCCCTGTTCGCGGGCCTGGCAGCGGTCGGCGTGGCGGCCTCCTCGCGGGCCTCCCGGATTCCGGGAAAGTAGCGCATTCGTCCCGTTCGTGGCGCTCGGTAACCGCTGAGGCACCGGTTGGCCACGGTTCGGTAAACGCCCATGTTGTCGGGCCGTTCCGAGACTTACACGTCTGTAGTTTCGGCTCAGACCTGAGTCACGGCTCAGACCTGAAGCGGAGATGGGATAGCAAATGTCACGGACCACCACTCGTGTGGCGGCGGGCACGGTGATCGCGACGGTGGGTTTCTTCTGGACGGCTCCGCTGTTCAGCACCCTCGCCGCCGCTGATCCGTCCGTCACCCCGGGCGGCATCCCGTGCTTGAGCATCCTGCAGGGCGTCGTCACCAATCCGCCCGACCTGTCACAGGGAATCCCTCCGTCAGCCGCGTCGATCCTGACGCCGCGGTCACCCGTCGCGGGCGGTCCCGTTCCGCCGGCCACCGGCGCCGGCGGCGTGATCGTTCCACCGGCCAGCGTTCCCGGCGCCCCCGGCGTTCCGGCGGCCGCAGCCGTACCCACCCCGCCTGCCGCACTGCCCGGCACCCCGCCGGCCGCCGGCGGCGGCGGTGTGGTGACCCCGCCGGCCGCGTTGCCCCCGACTCCGCCCGCTGCAGCCGGTGGCGGTGTCCCCGGCGTTCCCGCGGCTGTGCCGGGAACCCCGCCGGCTGCCGCCGCGGTCGGCGTCCCCGCGCCCGGTGCGGCGATTCCGGGTCCGGCCGCCGCGATCGGCGCCCCGATCGCCGAGGCGTCCGGAATTCCGGGCACCGAGGCCACCGCCGGAGTGGTCGGCGGTGGCGCGTTGGGAGCCGGAGCCGAGGGTTCCGGCGCCGGCGCCGGAGCAGCCGTCGCTCAGGCGGCGGGTGAGGGCAGCGAGAGCGGGGCGGCCATCGGTCAGGCCGCCGGAGCCGCGATCGGAGCCGGTGTGCCCGGTCCGGCCGCGGCCGTCCCGGCCGCGCCGATCGTCGATGCCGCTGCCGTTCCGCCGCTTCCCGGGGCGGCGGTTCCGGGTGTTCCGGGCGGGGGAGAAGTCGTGCTGCCGCCGGGAGTGCCGGCTGGTGTCGCCGGTGTGCCCACCGGCGGCGAGATCATCGCCCCCGCGACTCCGCCCGTGGCTGTCCCCGGCGGCGCCGTCCCGGCTGCCGTGGACCTTCCGCCGATCATCGGCGGCGAGACCCCGGGCGCCGTGCTGCCCGCCGCGGCCGGCGTTCCCGGTGGGCCGGGTGTCGTGATTCCGGCCGCGCCCGATCTGGCCTCAGTGGCGACCCCGCCGGTGCCGCCGGTGCCGAGTCCCGCTGCCGCCATTGAGAATTCGTCCGCCGTCCCCGGCGTCGTGGTTCCGATCCCCGGTTCGGAGGCCATCGGCGGCGGCAGCCTGGCCTTCCCGGGCACCCCCGATGTGACCATTCCCGGACTGCCCCTGGCCAACGCACTGCCGGGTGCAGCCAACCCGGGTGGTCTCCTGCCCGGCGGCCTGGGCGCCAACCCCATCAGCGGTGCGTTCGATCCGCCGCTGGCGATCCCGCCCGTTCCGAGCGCGGCGGCGATCGAGGGGCCGCCACTGCCGGCCGCAGCCATTCCGGGGACCCCCGGCGCGCCCATCATCGACGCGGCGGGAATCCCCCCGGCCGCGGTCCCAGGCGCACCGGGCGGTCTGATCGGTGACGCGGTGCCCGGACTTCCGGCTGCGATCCCGGGAGCACCGGGTGGCGGTGGTGCTGGTGGACTCGCGACTCCGCCGGCCGAGATTCCGGGCGCGCCGATAGCGGGTGCCGGCGGCGCCCCGGTCGCCGGTGACATCGCCGGTGCGACCCCGCCGGGCGCCGGTGGCGCCGGTGGCGGAGTCCCGGCCGCAGTCATTGAGGACAACGCCGGCCGTCATGGTTCCCAGGATTCCGGTCAGCCCGGTGCCGGTCTCGGACAGGGCAACGGTGCCGGAGCAGGTGCCGGTGCCGGTGCCGGTGACGTCCCCCAGGACATCGACCACAAGGCTTCCCAGCTCGCGGCCCTGCCCGCTGAGGCCATCGCGTCGCTGGCAGCCGGTTTCCCGCCGGGTGCCGCCGGCGTTCCCGCCGCGGCCGCGGTTCCGGCCGCGGGTGCACTCGCGACTCCACCGGCTGCCATCCCGGGTATTCCGCTCGGCGGTGCGGCAGCAGTGCCTCCCGTCCCGGGGGCCGGGCTCCCGGGTGCTCCGGCCGGCGCCGGTGCAGCCATCCCGCCCGTTCCCGGTGCGGTCATCCCGGGCGGTCCGGTCGGCGGCGCGGCCGCCATCCCGCCGACCCCCGGAGCGTTCATCCCGGGCGGGCCGCCGCCGACTGCGGCCGTCATCAATCCGGGCCTGAGCGGGCTGATCCCCGCTGCTCCGATCGCCGACGCGGCCGCGGCCCTGCCGACCCCGCCGGTCGAGGTGCTGCCTAACCTCGCCGCGGGTGTTGCATCCCTGCTCTCGCCGCCGCAGATCACCATCCCCGGCATTCCCGGCTTCAACATCCCGCTGCCGGCGAGCATCCCGACGCCGCACAGCTTGCTGTGCATCGGCACCGAGTGGTCGGCTCCGGTTCCCGGCGGCCAGGTGCCGCAGGCGCCGCCCGCCACTGAGGCCGTCGCTCCGGCGGGCCGGTGGCCGGGTAACTAGCCGGCTCCGCCAGCTCTGTTACGGAGCTCACCTGAGTCATCCGCTGATCGAGTTTTGGCTCGTCAAGCCGATCTTGGCCGGGCGTGGCAAAGGTCTGCTCTGGCCGATTACTGTCCTCGGGCCGTGCTGAGGAGTTAGTGTTCAACGTTGGCGCTTCAATCGTCTACTGGAGGGTAGGAATGGGCGGATACAAGACCGTTGTCGTCGGAACCGACGGCTCGGATTCCTCGCTGCGCGCGGTCGACCGGGCCGGTCAGCTCGCCTCCGGGTCTGACGCGAAGGTCATCGTGGCGACCGCCTACCTGCCCGCGCCGGGTGACGCCCGCGCCGCCGACGTCCTCAAGGACGAGGGCTACAAGATGACGGGTAACGCCCCCATCTACGAGCTGCTGCGCGACGCGAGTGAGCGCGCCAAGGCCGCCGGTGCCACCAACGTCGAGGAGCGCGCGATCGTCGGCGCCCCCGTGGACGCTCTCGTCGAGCTTGCCGAGGAGGTCAACGCCGACCTGCTCGTCATCGGAAACGTCGGTTTGAACACGATCGCGGGCCGGCTGCTCGGTTCGGTGCCGGCCAACGTCGCGCGCCGATCCAAGACCGACGTTCTGATCGTTCATACGACGGGCTAGATGACGCCGGCGGCCACCCGGACCAGGCTGTGGCTTGACGGCCAGCTGAAGGCCGAGAACTTTCCGCTCGGGGAGATCTCCGATCACCTGCATGAGCCGGGCGCGCTGGTGTGGGCGGATCTGCTTAATCCGGACCTTTCACTGCTCGATCAGCTGGCCGAGGAACTCGGGTTCGACCAGCGGGCCGTCGAGGACAGCGTCGGCCACATCGAACGCACCAAGGCCACCCGCTACGCCGATCACACGTTCGTCACCGTGTACGCGACGGCTCTGGGTCCGCAGATCTCCGGATCGATCGAATCTCGTCTGTTGCTGTCGAGGGTCTCGGTCTTCGTGCTGCCCACGGCAGTGGTGACAGTTCGCCACGAAACTGATTCAGCCAAGCCGATTTTCAACATCGATGATGTGGTCGCCCGCTGGGACGACAATTCCGACCTGCTGCGCAAGGGTGGTAGCGCCGCCCTGCTGCACGGAATCCTGGACGTGGTGGTGGACGGTCAGTTCGACACCATTCAGCAGCTCGACGACGCGATCGAATCACTCGAGGACAACCTCTTCGACGACAAGTCTCAGACTCGTCAGCTTCAGCGCGACACCTACCGGCTTCGGAAGGAACTCGTCGAATTACGCCGCGTGGTCCTGCCGATGCGGGAGGTGGTCAACACCATCATGCGGCGCAGCGTCGAGGGGACCGATGCCACCGAACTCACCAGCTGGTACTACGACCTCTACGACCACGTCATCCGCGCCGCGGAGTGGACGGACTCGTTGCGCGACATGGTCACCACGGTGTTCGAGACGAATCTGTCGCTGCAGGACGCGCGACTCAACACGATCATGAAGAAGCTGACCGGCTGGGCGGCGATCATCGCGGTGCCCACTCTGGTCACCGGCTGGTACGGGCAGAACGTTCCCTACCCCGGTTTCAACGAATTCTCCGGCGTGGTCACCAGCGCGGTGCTCTCGGTGCTGACGTCGGTGATCCTCTACATCGGGTTCCGGCGCCGCGACTGGCTCTAGGTCCGGATCGTCCAACCGCTGGCCGGATCGAGGGCGAGGCTGAGCACATCGACGGCTTCGAAGGCGCTCAGCGGGATCGTGCTGAGTTCGCGTTGGGCCGTCAGATAATCGGCGCCGCTCCATCCGTTGCTCATGGCGAGCAATCCGGCGCCGTCCTGCCCGGGATTCCACGAGTCGTACACGACAGCACCGTGTTCCTGCAGTGCTCGGAGAACCACCTGGGTGGCGGAGTCGTAGGCCGACACATCGAACCCGGCCGGGAGTCGGAACACCGTGCCCATCGGCACTCCGTTCGGATTCGTGCCGGTTCCGTCCCCGGACCGGGCGGGCCAGGAGTAGCCGGTGCCGCGGTCCTTGGCGATCACGATTCCGAGCATGTGGTCGATCGAGCCGCGGGCGAGATCGTCGGGCCGAAGAATCAACGGCAGGAACGGCAACTGAGACGCATTGGCCTCACCCTTGACCGGGTATGAAGCCGAGTTCATGTCGTACTGGACGCCCGCTTCGGCCAGCCATGTTGATCCGTACTGACTGGCGTAGATCGCATTCGCCAACGCATCGGCGACACCGTTGGCAGGCAACTCGACTCCGTTGGCGACGTTGTACAGCTCCTGGGAGCGGCAGGTGCCCTGCTGCAAGACCAGCAGGTGCCGGTCCCACGCCGGGGCGTCCGGCATGCCTTCGACGAGCGGGTAGTCGGGGATGGCGTACGCGCGGTCGTCAATGGTTGGCCCGCTGCTCGTCAGGCCCCGGTTGAAGACGACCGTTTCGCCGGCCTGGGTCGCGGATGCGGTATTCACCGGCATGCCCGCGGTGGTGCCCATCCATGGGGTCCCGCCCCACGCGGCGCGCAGATTGCCTCCGAGCAACGTCACCCAGGTGTCGGATTGGGGCAGCACCTCCAGAGTGCTGACGTCGGCGTGGAACACCGTGTCCGCCGGCATCAACGTGCAGCCACAGAATGTCGAGAGTCCGCCGGGCGGGTCGGCGAACGCATCGATGGTGAGGGAGACCCGACTGGTCGCCATGTGGCCGCTCTCTCCGGCCAGGCCGAAGGTCAGCATGTTTATCAAGCCGATCAGACCGTGGATATGGAACCCCGACCCCGCGTCGTTCACCGTGACCGAGAACGAATCGGTGGTGCCGGTCGTGCTCACCGCGGAGTCCGCGATGTAGGTGAAGCTGCCGTCGGGGCCGATGGAAACCTCTCCGTGCGAGGGCTTTCCGGTGATGGTGAAGGCAAGGTCCGCACTGTCGACGTCAGAGGCCTGAATCTGACCGGTGACGACACCGTTCGGGCCTTGGACGGGATGGGCGGCGCCGACGATCGGACTCTGATTGAACAGAAGAGACGCGATTCCGCCGCCGAAGGGATCGGTGCTCTTGGCGTGCGCGTTCGCATCCGGGGCACTGCTCACCCGGGTCGCGATCCGGACCCGCCGACGGGCCGATGCTCCGTGTCGTGCGATGTCCGACGCCGTCACGGCCGTGCGTTCCGATGCGGTGTGCTGGACATGGGCCCGGGCGGACGGCGAGGCGACACGATCGCCGCGGGCGGGGGCCGGGTCGCCGGTCGAGTCTGCCGCAGCAACTCCCGATGAGAGCGCTATGCCGATGCCTAGTAGAACCGCCAGACCGCCGATCTGGCTGATCCTGCCCATCGCGACCATCGAAGCCCCCTTTGCCTGGGGCTACCATAACCGCGCAACTGGCAAACTGTCACGCCCACCGTCGGGGCGTGAATCTCCTACTGCTCGGCGTCGTCCTTGCCGGTCAGGACCTCTTTGGCCTTGAAGACGGCGTGAGCGGCGATCTCGGTGGCGTCCTGAACGATGTCGCTGACGCCGCCGGCGATGTCGCCCTTGAGCACCTTGCCGGCGCCTTCGACGATCTCGGCGGACTTTCCGACGGCATGGGTCGCAACTTCCTTGGCCGCGTTGAGCGCGTCTTTGGGATCAAAAGCCATCAGATCCTCCTGGTGTTGAGCGGGTTCGAATGAGACAGATTTGGATAGACAGTAGTCCCGATTGCGCGATGATTAGCCGTGATGAGGCGAGCTCGTGATCCGCTACGGCCGTTCCCGCGTGACTCTGCCGTCGGGTCACCGCGGGCGTTCCTCTATCCCTACCGGGTGGTGACCGAGGACGGCCGGACATTGGAACTCGCTGCGGCGACTCTGACGGAGTTCGCGGACCATTTCGCCTGGAATCTCGGCGATGATCCGGCGACGGATGTCGTCTGTGGCGTCCAGAGCCGGTGCTGGCGCGAAAACGATTGGGCGAGAAAATATCTCATCCGGCTACTGGCCATCGGAATTCTCGGAACAGCCCCGCATGAGGTCGGTGACGCCATCTTCTGGCACGCGGGTTACGTCGCGATGCACGACGGCGATCCCGAGCCGGAGCCGGACCTCTCCGACTATTACGCCTTCTGGGCAGGTGATGAACCCGACGAGGTGGGCGGGGTGTGCGCAGAGAGCGGCCTGCTGTGCTGGTGGGAGGCCAGGCTGTCTCCCGGCATGGCGCAGGAGTCGGCGTACTTCCTGCAGGAGTTCACCGATTTCCTCCAGGATGGGCCGCCCGAGCGAGTCCTGCGGATCTGGGTCGACCGGGCGGTCGAGGACGAACTGCGGCCGCTGGTGGCGGCGCGAGCCGGCTAGTGGACTGAAGGCCGTACGCGGGGTCTTTACGCGGTCAGTGCGGAAAGAACCGCCACGGCGTCGTCGCGACGCTGCCAGGGCACGAGCAGGTGGTCGTGGCGCGATCCGGCCAGCACGTTGCAGGAGATGTTCGCATCCGCGAGGGCACGGCTGATCGCGGCGGTCATACCGACCGCCTCCAGGTCGGATTCGATCGTGCAGGTCATCCATGCGGCGACGAATTCGTACGACAGGCTGTGGGCGTCGGCGACGCTCTGTTCGACGACTCTCGTCGTCGCCTCGTCCTCGATGATGATCGCGGCGGCCGGTATCTCCGCTTCGGTCTCGACGACGACGTAGGGGACCGGGCGCACGACGGGCGCCAGTCCGGCCAGCAGTCGGCCCAGATCACGTTCGCCCATTCACCGGCCCCGCTCCCAAGTTGGTGTCATCGCCGCGTCCGGGATAGGCGACGGACGACTGACGCGGACTCAATGTTCAGACGTATCAGGATGCCGGGAACACCCGGAACTCCACACCCTGATCGGACCGGCAGGAAAACAGAAGCGGACCGGAGTTCGCGTGATCGCAGATCCAGGCGTCGACGGAGTTGATCTGCTGGCGCGATGGCCCTTCACGGTCGTATCTTCCGGCCAGCAGGTAGCCGTCCTGACAGCTGATGAAGCCGCTGTAGATCTTGATCCGGTCGCCACCTTGCGGGGCGCACTCTTTCACGGGATAGCTCGCATCGACCGGCCCGCCGTCGCCGTACAGGCAGCCTCGCAGCGCGTCGTCATGGTTCCACCAGGGCTGCGTACCGACCTGCCCCTGCCACTCGTCAACCACTGATTCACAGGCTTTCAGCCAGGGTGTCCCGGTCCCGGTGAACTGCCGGTGCGCCTGTGTGTAGATCACCGAATGGCCTAGGTCGTAGGACTTGGCAGGGTAGTCGAACTTGTTCGAGGCCGGGGCAGAGGTCGCCGGGCCGGCTGCCGGGCCCTGGCCCTGGCTGCACGCGGCGACGCTCAGCACGATGGTCGTACAGGCCAGAGCGGGGAGCAGCTTCATCGAGTGGTCTTTCTGAATGATTCTGTGCGAGTTGCGATGTAGTCGGTCATGGTTGGCGCAGGGCGGTCCTACCCGGGGCCAGCAGATCGTCAACCGCCGACCACGGGACGGTCACCACCACCAGGCCGTGGGGGCCGAGTTGGTAGTCGTTGAAGTGGATCTCGATGCCCTGCGTCGTGGGCAGCCAGTGGGCGAAGTTGGCCTCGGTCGGCGCGTTACCGGGGGCATCGGCCATCGGGGCCGGACCGAATCCGAAGACGCCGGGCGCGAGTTCTTTGGTCTGCTGGGAAAGGCGGTCCAGACCCTTCTGCTCGTCGGTAAACAGATTCTTGAGCGTGATCGGGGCCGCCGTGTGGGAATCGATCACCACGGTGCTGACCCAGTCGCTCGGGTGGGCGGCATTCTGGGTGTAGGCCGCCCCTTCGAGTAGCTCTGACACCGCACCGGCGGTGAACGAGATCGTCGGGGTGGTCTCGAAGTTCCACGTGAGCCCGGGGTCGTCACCGGGGCCGGGCTTGACGCCATCGAGTTGTTCTTGCGCGGCGGAGTTCACCGCGGTGTTGAAGGCGTCGGCGACCTTGGCGTCACCGCCGGTGATCGTGTCGACGTTCAGCGTCCAGGTGTGCCGGCCGTCGGCGGACTGTCCCTGTGTCGACGACGGGCTAACCGTGTAGGTCTGGGCGTTCGATGTGCCCGAGGCCGGCGCGGTAGCCGATGGGTTGTTGGATGCTTTCGCTGAAGATGGCGTAGGCGTCGACGGGGTGTCCGGCTTGCTCGGCGAGGATCCGCACGCGCCGACTGCGAAGAGGGCCGTCATTCCGATCGCTGCGAAAGCGAGATGCGTCGGCCGCACCTCACCAGCCCCGTTCGCGCCACTGGGCCAGGTGCGGCCGCTCCTCGCCCAGAGTGGTGTCGTCTCCGTGGCCGGGATACACGACGGTGTCGTCGCCGTAGACCCCGAACAACTTGCTGGAGACATCGTCGAGCAGGTCCTCGAACGCGCCGGGCTCCCAGGTCTTGCCCACTCCGCCGGGGAACAGGCAGTCGCCGGTGAACAGGTGCACGCCCTCACGCTCACCGGCCGGCCGCAGTGCCAGCGCCACCGAACCGGGGGTGTGGCCGCGCAGATGGATGACGTCGAAGGTGAGGTCGCCGACCACGATCGCGTCACCTCCGGCGAGGAACCGGTCCGGTTTGACCGGAAGCGGTTCGGCGTCGAGTTGATGCGCTGCGGTCGGGGCGCCGCTGGCCTCGGCCACCGGGGCCAGCGCCTGCCAGTGGTCGGGGTGCTGGTGGGTGGTGACGATCATCTCCAGCTTGGGCGCCTGCTCACGTACCAGGCCGACCAGCAGGTCGGCGTCGTTGGCGGCGTCGATCAGTAGCGATTCGCCGGTCTTCGAGCAGGTCACCAGATAGACGTTGTTATCCATCGGGCCCACCGACATCTTGACGATGCTCGCCCCCGGAACGGTGCGCCGGGCGGCTTGCTGGGTCTCGACGTGGCCGGTGTAATTGTCATCAACGACGGTCATGAAGGCCACGTTACTGAGTAGTCGGTACCGGCACATAGCATGGGCGCGTGGCTGACCGGCTGATCGTCAAGGGTGCTCGCGAACACAACCTCCGCAGCGTCGACCTGGACCTGCCGCGCGACAGCCTCATCGTCTTCACCGGACTGTCCGGATCGGGTAAATCGTCGCTGGCCTTCGACACCATCTTCGCCGAGGGGCAGCGCCGCTACGTCGAATCGCTGAGCGCCTACGCCCGTCAGTTCCTCGGCCAGATGGACAAGCCCGACGTCGACTTCATCGAGGGTTTGTCACCGGCGGTGTCGATCGACCAGAAGTCCACCAACCGCAACCCGCGGTCCACCGTCGGCACCATCACCGAGGTCTACGACTACCTGCGTCTGCTCTACGCGCGGGCAGGCACCCCGCACTGCCCGGTCTGCGGTGAGCACATCGCCCGCCAGACCCCTCAGCAGATCGTCGATCAGGTGCTGGCGATGGAGGAGGGCACCAAGTTCCAGGTGCTGGCCCCGGTGGTGCGCACTCGCAAAGGCGAGTTCGTCGACCTCTTCGACAAGCTCAACACCCAGGGCTACAGCCGGGTCCGGGTCGACGGCGTCGTCTACCCGCTGACCGAACCGCCGACGCTCAAGAAGCAGGAGAAGCACGATATCGAGGTGGTGGTCGACCGTTTGACGGTCAAGACCAGCGCCAAGCAGCGGCTCACCGACTCGGTCGAGACGGCCTTGGGTCTGGCCGACGGCATCGTGGTGCTCGACTTCGTCGACCGCGACGAGCATGACCCGCATCGGGAACAGCGCTTCTCCGAGAAGCTGGCCTGCCCCAACGGGCACCCGCTCGCGGTGGACGATCTCGAGCCACGGTCGTTCTCCTTCAACTCGCCCTACGGCGCCTGCCCGGAGTGCAGCGGTCTGGGCATCCGCAAGGAGGTCGACCCCGAACTGGTGGTGCCGGACCCGGACCTGACGCTGGCCGAGGGGGCGGTGGCCCCGTGGTCGATCGGACACAACGCCGACTACTTCACCCGGATGCTGTCCGGGCTGGGGGAGATCCTCGGATTCGACGTCGACACCCCGTGGCGCAAGCTTCCGGCCAAGGCGCGCAAGGCGATTCTCGAGGGCTGCGATGAGCAGGTGCACGTCCGCTACCGCAACCGCTACGGCCGCACCCGTTCCTACTACGCCGACTTCGAGGGCGTCATGGCCTTCCTGCAGCGGCGTATGGAGCAGACCGACTCGGAGTTGATGAAGGAGCGCTACGAGGGCTTCATGCGCGACGTTCCGTGCCCGGAGTGCGAGGGCACCCGGCTCAAGCCCGAGATCCTGGCCGTCACGCTGACAGCCGGCAAGCAGGGCAAGAAGTCCATCGCGGAGGTGTGCGAACTGTCCATCGCGGACTGCTCCACCTTCCTCAACGAACTCACCCTGGGGCATCGCGAGGCGGCCATCGCCGGGCAGGTACTCAAGGAGGTGCAATCCCGGCTGGGCTTCCTGCTCGACGTCGGACTGGACTACCTGTCACTCGGTCGGGCCGCCGGCACGCTGTCCGGTGGGGAGGCCCAGCGCATCCGGCTGGCAACCCAGATCGGCTCAGGTCTGGTCGGCGTGCTCTACGTCCTCGACGAGCCGTCCATCGGTCTGCACCAGCGGGACAACCGCCGTCTCATCGAAACCCTCACGCGGCTCAGGGATCTCGGCAACACCCTGATCGTCGTCGAGCACGATGAGGACACCATCGCCCATGCCGACTGGATCGTCGACATCGGACCCGCGGCCGGCGAGCACGGCGGCCAGGTGGTGCACAGCGGCCCGTACGCGGATCTGCTGAAGAATCCGAACTCGATCACAGGCGCGTACCTGTCTGGCAGGCAGATCATCGAGATCCCGGCGATCCGCCGCCCGGTGGACCGTAAACGCCAACTCGTCGTGATCGGTGCCCGTGAGCACAACCTGCGCGATATCGACGTCGCCTTCCCGCTCGGCGTGCTCACCTCGGTCACCGGCGTGTCCGGGTCGGGCAAGTCCACTCTGGTCAACGACATCCTGGCCACCGTGCTGGCCAACAAACTCAACGGCGCCCGCCAGGTGCCCGGGCGTCACACCCGGATCAACGGTCTCGAGCACGTCGACAAGCTGGTGCGGGTGGACCAGTCGCCGATCGGACGCACCCCGCGGTCCAACCCGGCCACCTACACCGGCGTGTTCGACAAGATCCGCAGTCTCTTCGCCGCGACCACCGAGGCCAAGGTCCGCGGCTATCAGCCGGGCCGGTTCTCGTTCAACGTCAAGGGCGGGCGCTGTGAGGCGTGCTCGGGTGACGGCACCATCAAGATCGAGATGAACTTCCTGCCCGACGTCTACGTGCCCTGCGAGGTCTGCAACGGCGCCCGGTACAACCGCGAGACCCTCGAGGTGCATTACAAGGGCAAGACCATCTCCGAGGTCCTCGACATGTCGATCGAGGACGCGACCGAGTTCTTCGAGCCGATCAGCAGCATTCACCGCTACCTCAAGACTCTCGTCGACGTCGGTCTGGGCTACGTGCGCCTGGGCCAGCCCGCGCCCACCCTGTCCGGCGGTGAGGCGCAACGCGTGAAACTCGCCGCCGAGTTGCAAAAGCGCTCCACCGGCCGCACGCTCTACATCCTCGACGAGCCCACCACCGGTCTGCACTTCGAGGACATCCGCAAACTGCTCAAGGTCATCAACGGCCTTGTCGACAAAGGCAATTCGGTGATCGTCATCGAACACAACCTCGACGTCATCAAGACCTCGGACTGGATCATCGACATGGGTCCCGAGGGCGGGGCCGGTGGGGGGACGGTCGTCGCGCAGGGCACGCCCGAGGATGTCGCGGCCACCCCGGCCAGTTACACCGGCAGCTTTCTGTCCGGCTTGCTCGACGCCCCGGCGTCGAAGAGAACGCCTTCGAAGAAGGCCGCCGGACGCAAGAAGGTCAGCGCCTGACCTTCTACTATCCCCGGTAGTAGGAAGGTGTAGCGTCAGACCCATGGGAAAATTGACGCGCACAGCAGTTCTGACCATTGGTCTGATCGCCGCCGTTTCGTTGGCCGGATGCGGGAAGACCGAATCGACCACCGCGGCTGATGCCGCGAAGGCCGTCACCATGAGCGATCAGTGGGTCAAGGCCGCCGACAGCGGGATGACGGGCGTGTTCGGCACCCTGAAGAACTCCGGCACCCAGGAGATGACGGTCGTCTCCGCGACCTCACCGGCGGCCGGCCGGATGGAGTTGCACGAGGTGGTCAGCCAAGCCGGCGGCGGCTCCACGATGCAGCCCAAGGAGGGCGGTTTCGCGATTCCGGCGGGCGGCACCCATGTTCTCGCACCCGGCGCCGATCACCTGATGTTGATGGATCTCAAGGCGCCCCTGCCGGTCGGCGGCGACGTCGAGATCACACTGACCTTCAAGGACGGATCGACCCTGCCCTTCACCGCTCAGGTCCGTGCCTTCCCGGGTGCGGGTGAGAACTATCAGCCGGGCGGCCACACCGCCGGCCAGCATGGATGATCGGCCCGAACTGACGGCTGACTCCCAGCCTCGGGTCAGCCGCCGCGGGTTGCTGCTGGGGGGCGTCGCGGCTGTCGGTGTCGCCGGCGCATCGGCGTGGGCTGTCACCGATTCGCGCGGGTCTGCCCAGCCGGCCACCTTCGGCGCCCAGACGGTGCCGTTCTTCGGCGCGCATCAGGCGGGTATCGCCACACCTGTGCAGAGCAACGCCACCTTCGTCGGGCTGGATCTGGTGCCGGACGCCAAGCGCGAGGCCCGCGAAGTTCTGCGTGCGGTGCTCAAGTTGTGGACGGCCGATGCCCAGCGCCTCACTCAAGGCGCCGCCGCGCTGGCCGACACCGAACCCGAACTGGCGCTGCGCCCGGCCCGGCTGACGATTACGGTCGGCTTCGGTCCCACCCTGTTCGACCGGATCGGCTTCGATCAGCTCAAGCCGCCGTCGGCGCACCCGATACCTGCGATGCCCACCGATCGGCTTGAGCCCCGTTGGGGAGCAACGGATCTCATGCTGCAGATCTGCGCCGACGACCCGGTGGCAGTGGCGCACGCCGGCCGTGTTCTGGTGAAGAACGTCCGTGGTCTCGCCGCTGAGCGATGGCGACAGGTCGGATTCCGGAACGCGCGGAGCGCTGAGCCCGACGGGACTACCGGACGCAATCTGATGGGTCAGGTCGACGGCACGGTGAACCCCGTCCCGGGGACCCCGGACTTCGATCAGGTCGTCTGGTCCGACGGCGGCGGCCGACCGTGGATGGCGGGCGGCACGATGATGGTGATCCGCCGTATCAGAATGCATCTCGACGCCTGGGATGCGCTGGATCGCGCAAGCAAGGAACTCGTGGTCGGCCGGCGACTGGACAACGGGGCACCGCTGACCGGCGAGAAGGAGACCGACCCGGTCGATGTCACGGTGATGCGCGATGGAATCCCGGTCATTCCGCCCAATGCCCATGCGGCTCTTGCCCATCCGCACGGGCCTGAGGAGCGGTTGCTACGCCGGCCGTACAACTACGACGACGCTCCGCCACCCGGCGAGGTTTCGAACTCCGGCCTCATCTTCGTGTCCTATCAGCGCGATATCGACCGGCAGTTCCTGCCTATCCAGGAGCGCCTGGCGAAGTCCGATGCGATGAACCGCTGGACCACGGCCATCGGTTCGGCGGTCTACGTCATCCCGCCAGGGGTGCAACCGGGCGGATTCCTCGGCGGCCAACTCTTCGCCGCGGCCGCCGACTAACCCTGCGGTTCGTGCATCGACTTGCGGATCTCCTCGAGCTTCTCCGCAGCCGCTTTCTTATTCGCCTCGTACCTCTCGGCGACCGAGCGTCCCTCCGGGGTGTCCTCGGCGAGTTCGGTGGCGCCCAGAGCCGTGCCATAGCGGCTCTCGATCTTCTCCCGCACCCCCTCGAGGGTCGGCACGCCGGCATCGGTGTAGCCGGTATCGGGCGCCGGGGCGGTTGGTGAGG
>CAYFMA010000017.1:0-8010 GCA_964344085.1 uncultured Mycobacterium sp. | reverse complement strand
GGCCACGGAACTCATCGTCCCCCGGAGGCCGCGATGGTCACACCGTCGGCGTGGGAGCCCGGCAGCCCGACATCGGGTACGTCCGGGGTGCCGAGTTGCGAGGCCAGCCAGGGCAGCCCCGCGGTGAACACCTTGGCGGCGAACGGCCAATCGTGCTTGCCGATCTCCGGTACCACCGCGCAGTCGATGCCGTACTCGCTGGCCGTCCGGCACAGGTGGCGTGAGGCGGTTGCCGGTGTGACGGTGGCGTTCTCGACGTTCTCGATCCTCGCCTCCGGAAGGGCCGCACCGGAAACCGGGGTGGTGCGGGTGCCGGCCGGCGTGGACACCGCGAACCAGCCCGCGAGGCCCTCATAGGCGCCGTGTTCGGCCATCACGCTGACCGGATCCCATCGCGCATAGGCCGCGGCGTCGCCGCCGAACAACCGCTCGATGGTCTGCGCCTTGGTACCGGCACTCGGGGCGATGTCCCCGTCGATATCGATGAAGGTGCTGAACAACTGCGGGTACTTGACCGTGAGGTTCAGCGCGCAGGTGCCCCCGGTCGACCAGCCCACCAGACCCCAGTTCGCCGGATCCTCGCTCACGCCGAAGTTGTGCACCATGTAGGGCACGACATCCTTGGTCAGATGGTCCGCCGCGTTGCCGCGCACACCGTTGACGCATTCGGTGTCGTTGTTGAACGCGCCACCGGAATCGGCGAAGACGAAAACCGGTGCGTTCCCATCATGTCTGGCGGCGAAGTCGTCGATGGTCGCGACGGCGTTCGCCGCCCGGATCCAGTCGGCTGCGGTGTTGAACTGACCGCCGATCATCATCACCGTCGGCAGCGCCGGAGGCGGATTGCTGGCGAAGTACGCGGGCGGCAGGTACACCACCTCGCCGCGATGCTTGAAGTTCGATGCGGTGCCGGGGATGTCGACCTCGACCACCTTGCCCTTGCTGGGCACGGACTGGGCGGCCACCATCTTGGCGACGGTGGCGCGGTCGGTCTCACCGGGCAGTGGCCCGTCGGTCAACTGGCCCCAGGCGGTCTGGACGGTGGGGAAGTAGCCCACCCACAGATTCAGCATGAGTCCGGCCGAGAGCGCGCACAGTGGAACCGCCGTCAGGGAAACGGCCCGTCGCCACCCGTGCGCGGAAGGCCAGCCGAATACGGCCACCGCGGCAGCCACTCCGGTCAGGCCGAGCCATACCCACAACTGCTGCGGGGCGGGATCGCCGGCAAGTCCCTCCGATTCGATGTTCCAGTGCGTCAGCCAGGTCAGCGAGATGCCGATAAGAGCGGCCAGTGGCAGCCAGACCAGGCGCCAGCGCCGGGTGCGCCAACCGACGGCGAGGATGAGTGCGACCGCCGCGAGCGCCTGAATCGCGGCCGGGACCCAGCCGTGCATGAGGGAGATGTGACCGCGGAAGGGCCAGACCGGATCCGCGAGATACGTCTCAGCGGCCCTCATCGTTGAAGGCGTCACGGCAGCCATGGTGTCTGAGGTTGCTGAAAAAAGTCTGTGGACGCGCTGGTTATGCCCGAATCGTTAGGTAAAGGCGGTCGTCAGCGTGGTTTCGCCAGCGGGAAGGGCAGTGTCTCCCGGATGCTGCGGCCGGTGATCAGCATGACCACCCGGTCGACACCGACGCCCAGGCCGCCCGTCGGCGGCATGGCGTACTCCATCGCCTGCAGGAAGTCCTCGTCGAGTTCCATCGCCTCCGGGTCCCCGCCCGCGGCCAGCATGGACTGCTGCTGGAGCCGACGGCGCTGCTCGACCGGATCGGTCAGTTCGCTGTAGGCGGTGCCCAGTTCCACGCCCCAGGCCACCAGGTCCCAGCGTTCGGCCAGGCCCGGGTGGCTGCGGTGCGGTCGGCTCAGCGGTGAGACCGAGGCCGGGAAGTCCAGATAGAACGTCGGTTCCTCGGTGCGGTCCTCGACCAGTCGTTCATAGATTTCGAGGACCACTGCGCCGGCGTCCCAGTGGGTCAGGTAGGGGATGTGCGCGGTATCGCACAGCCGGCGCAGTCTGCTCAGTTCGGTGTCCGGACCGATCTCTTCGCCGAGGGCCTCCGACACCGCGTCGTGGACGGTCTTGACCGCCCACTGCCCGGAGATGTCGACCGGACGCAGCTCACCGGAGGCGTCCGGGCGCATCACCACCATCGATCCGTTGGCGGCGACGGCGGCGTTCTGAATGATTTCGCGGCAACCGTCGATCCATGTCCGGTAGTCGGCGTGCGCCTGATAGGCCTCCAGCAGGGTGAACTCCGGGTTGTGGCTGAAGTCGACGCCCTCGTTGCGGAAGGCCCGGCCGAGTTCGAAGACCCGTTCCACGCCGCCCACGCACAACCGTTTGAGGTAGAGCTCGGGAGCGATCCGCAGATACATGTCGAGGTCGTAGGCGTTGATGTGGGTCTGGAACGGCCGGGCGTTCGCCCCGCCGTGGATCTGCTGCAGGATCGGGGTCTCGACTTCCAGAAAACCCTTGGCGAACAACGTCTCCCGGATGGAGCGCAGAATCTCGCTGCGGGACCGGATCAGGTCACGGGCCGCCGGGTTGATCACCAGATCGACATAGCGGGCGCGCACCCGGGCTTCGGGATCGGTGAGACCCTTGCGCTTATCCGGCAGCGGACGTAGGCACTTGCCGAGCATCCGCCAGTTCTGCACCAGTACCGAGCGGGTGCCGTTCTTGCTGTAACCCATCCGGCCGGTGGCCTCGACGAGGTCGCCCAGATCGACTTCGGAGAAATCGGTCCGGCCGTCGTTCAGCGCGCCTTTCTCCAGTAGCAGTTGCACATCGCCGGACCAGTCGCGCAGTTGGGCGAAGGTCACCCCGCCGTAGTCGCGGGTCCGCAGCACCCGGCCCGCCACCGTCACCGCCGTGTCGTCGGCGGCGGCCAGCGCCTGCGCCACGGTGTGGGTGGGGGCGCGGCCGACGGGATAGGGGTCGACACCCTCGTCCTGCAGCGCCTTCAGCTTCGTCATCCGCACCCGGACCTGGTCGGGCAGACGCTGGTCGTCGGTCTTGGCGATCGGCTCGGTCGTCGGTTCGGCGCCGGCGGCCATACCCGCCGGGACTGCGGGGTAGTGGCCGGTGTGCTGCCGGTTGCGCCGGGAGAACGGCAGCACCAGGAAGCCCTCGGCGATCACCGAGGCCACCCCGACCTTCGGGATCAGCCTGGCGTCGTCGTAGCAGGCGTAGCGCGGCACCCAGTCCGGTAGGTATTTCATGTTGGAGCGGTACAGCGTCTCCAGCTGCCACCACCGGGAGAAGAACACCAGCACCTTGCGCCAGAGCCGGGCCACCGGCCCGGCGCCGAGTTGTGAGCCCTGCTCGAACGCCGAGCGGAACATCGCAAAGTTCAGCGAAACACGGCTGACGCCAATGGTTTCCGCGTTCTGCAACAACTCGGTGACCATCAGTTCGATGGTTCCGTTGGGAGACTGCTGTGACCGCCGCATCAGGTCCAGCGACAGACCGTTGGCCCCCCACGGCACCAGCGAGAGCATGGCCACCGGGTGCCCGTCGGCGCCGACGGCCTCGACCAGAAGGCAGTCGCCGTCGGCTGGGTCTCCCAGCCGGCCGAGCGCCATCGAGAAACCGCGTTCGGTCTCGGTGTCGCGCCACTGATCGGCGTGCTTCACGACGGCTGCCATCTCCTCGGCGGAGAGTTCCCGGTGCCGGCGCATCCGCACGGTGAGCCCGGAGCGCCGGGCCCGGGTCACCGCCTGACGCACGGCCCGCATGTCCGGACCTGAGAGGCGGAACTTGTCGGGGTACAGGATGGCCTCGTCACCCAGTTGCAGGGCGCTGAGTCCGGACTCGCGGAACACCTCCGCCGCGGTAGAACTCGCGCCCATCACCCCCGGCGCCCAGCCGTACTCCTGGCACAGCGCCAGCCACGCGGTGATGGCCTGTGGCCAGGCCTGCGGATCACCGACGGGATCACCGCTTGCCAGGCAGACGCCGACCTCGACCCGGTAGGTGATCGCGGCGCGTCCGTTGGGCGCGAAGACGACGGACTTGTCCCGCCGGGTCGCGAAGTAACCCAGCGAGTCGTTCTTTCCATATGTCTCCAGCAGGGCGCGGATCGCGGCCTCATCCTGGCCGGTGAGTGCGTTCTCGGCCTTCTGCGACTGGAAGAGCACCACCGCCGCCGCCATCAACGCCAGCGCGCCGAAAAGTCCGAAGAGTGCGTTGAGCAGGACGTTGGGTCTGCCCTCGAACAGGTCGGGGGTGGCAGTGGCGAACCCGCTGACCCGGTTGATGGCGTAGGGCAGCCGGTACTCGCGTTTGAGCGTGCCGGGGAACAGTTCCAGCAGACCCCAGGCCAGCACGATGCCGACGACGTTGCCGGCGACCAGTACGGCGGCGGCCTTGAACAGAGCGGCGCGGCGGACCTTCGCCCAGAACTCGTCGTAGGCGAGCACCAGCAGCGCGATGGCGGCGATGTGGAAGGCCAGGCCGAGGATCTCGCCGACGTCCTCCAGGCGGCTGCCGTCATGCTCTGCCAGCGCGGCGGCGTCGAAGCCGACCGCGATCACCAGGTTGATCACCAGCACCCACCAGGCGATCCGCTTACGGGCCGCCAGGGCTCCGGCCATCACCGCCAGCGCGAAGGCCCAGGCGAAGCTGGTGTCGGGGAAGTTGAACAGGTAGTGGTCGATGAACTGCCGCGGCACCCGGGTCAGGTGCCGGATGGTCGTGGACACGCTGGAAAGCAGCGCGGCGCCGGCGATCACGCCGAGGACCCAGCCGGCTGCCGCGGGCACCCAGCGCAGCGGCGACCGTTGCCGGGTTCGGCTGCGGGTCATCGTCACGGTCATAGACCGCCAGAATATTGGAGGAGACGGGTCGTTTTCAGGCCACTGGTCCGGTGTACTTCTCGCCGGGCCCCTGGCCCGGATCGTCGGGATAGCCGCTGGTCTCGCGGAACGCCAGTTGTAGCGCTCGCAGGCCGTCCATCAGCGGGCCGGCGTGCGGACCGAGGTCGGGCCGCGCGGCGGTCAGCAGCCCGGCCAGGGCGGTGATCAGCCGTCGGGCCTCGTCCAGATCGAGGTGCTCGCTGCGCTCGGGGTCGGGCCCGGCCAGGCCCAGTTTCTCGGCTGCGGCGCTCATCAGCATCACCGCGGCCCGGCTGACCACCTCCGCGGAGGGGATGTCTGCCAGGTCGCGGATGCCGCCGTTCTCGGGGAGGGGTTTCTCCGACATGCCTGTTAGACTCCCATGGACGACCGTCCGGGCTTACGCCAGGACAGCAAGTGGAGTCCCACTCCCACCGCCGGCCAATCGAGGTTCAGCGGTCCGGTCACGGATACCCCGGTATTCGTTCTGCGGGTCAACGCAGGCGGCCTACGCCGCGATCGGTCGGCTTGGGCCCTGCTGTGTGCAGGGCCTTTCTGTTCTGAGGAACAGACTGCTGGTGGCGTGGTGCTCGCGAACTGGTCCGGTTCCACCGGGACGGTCAGCCGAGTAAACCGAACCAGGGAGGCCCCATCAGCACTGAGACCCGCGTCAACGAGCGTATCCGCGTACCTGAAGTCCGGCTCATCGGACCGGGCGGCGAGCAAGTTGGAATCGTGCGTATCGAGGACGCACTCCGCGTCGCTGCGGATGCCGATCTCGACCTTGTCGAAGTCGCCCCGGATGCCAGACCTCCGGTCTGCAAGATCATGGACTACGGCAAGTTCAAGTACGAGACGGCGCAGAAGGCGCGCGAGTCTCGCAAGAACCAGCAGCAGACCGTCGTCAAGGAGCAGAAACTCCGTCCCAAGATCGACCCGCACGACTACGAGACCAAGAAGGGTCACGTCGTCCGCTTCCTGGATGCAGGGTCCAAGGTCAAGGTGACGATCATGTTCCGTGGCCGCGAGCAGTCCCGGCCCGAACTCGGGTACCGGTTGCTGCAACGGCTGGCAGCCGACGTCGCCGACCACGGCTTCGTTGAGACGTCCGCCAAGCAGGACGGCCGCAACATGACGATGGTGCTGGCACCGCACCGCGGCGCGAAGACTCGTGCCAAAGCGGCGCAACAGACGATCGGCGCGCCGGCAGCGGAACCTGCCGCCGCAGAAGCGGCTCCCGCCGCCGAAACCGAAGCTCCCACCGAGAACTGACCACGAAGAAGGACTGAGGAACATGCCTAAGGCCAAGACTCACAGCGGCGCCAGCAAGCGCTTCCGTCGCACCGGCACCGGCAAGATCGTGCGGCAGAAGGCCAACGCGCGACACCTGTTGGAGCACAAGTCATCTCGCCGTACCCGCCGTCTGGCCGGTCGCACGGTGGTGGCTGCCAATGACACCAAGCGTGTCAACAAGATGCTGAACGGCTAAGCCGCAACCGAACGAGAAGAGGAACACTCCCATGGCACGCGTCAAACGCGCACTCAATGCTCAGAAGAAGCGGCGGACCCTCCTCAAGGCGTCCAAGGGCTACCGCGGCCAGCGCTCGCGGCTCTACCGCAAGGCCAAAGAGCAGCAGCTGCACTCGCTCACCTACGCCTACCGGGACCGCCGTGCCCGCAAGGGTGACTTCCGCAAGCTGTGGATCACCCGCATCAACGCGGCCGCCCGCGCCAACGACATCACCTACAACCGGCTGATCCAGGGCCTCAAGGCCGCCGGTGTCGAGGTCGACCGCAAGAACCTCTCCGAGATCGCGATCAGCGATCCGGCGGCGTTCACCGCACTGGTCGAGGTGGCCCGTGCCGCTCTGCCGGCTGACGTCAACGCGCCGTCTCCGGCTGCCTGACATTGGCTGATGCGCCCGGCCCGTCGGCCGGGACGGTGTCTGACGGGCCCGGCGGGCCTGCGCTGACCCAACGATCCGCCCGGGTGGTGGCTGCGGTGAAACTGCAGCGCCACACCGGGCGGCGTCGTTCCGGGCGCTTTCTGGCCGAGGGCCCCAATCTGGTGGCCTCGGCCGCCTCCCGCGGTCTTGTCGAGGAGGTCTTCGCCACCGCCGAGGCCGCCGGCCGTCATCGCGATCTGCTCGACGGCCTGCCGGTGACCCTGGTCACCGAAGCCGGCGCCAAGGCGCTGTCCGAGACCGTGACGCCGTCCGGTCTGGTCGCGGTCTGCCGAATCCCGGAGGCCGATCTCGCGACCGTTCTGGCGGCCGGACCGAGCCTGGTCGCCGTCGCCGCCGATCTGTCCGAACCGGGTAATGCCGGAACGCTCATTCGCACCGCTGACGCCATGGGCGCCGGTGCGGTGATCTTCGCCGGCAACAGCGTCGACCCTTACAACGGAAAGTGCCTGCGGTCCTCGGCCGGCAGCATCTTCACCGTGCCGGTGTTCGCCGAGTCCGACCTCATCGGCGTACTGGACCGGTTGCGTGCCGCGGGATTGCAGATTCTGGCGACCGCATTGGACGGCGATCTGACCCTCGACGATGCCGGGGCTGTGCTGTCGGCGCCCACGGCCTGGCTGTTCGGGTCAGAGGCGCACGGTCTGCCTGCCGACGTGATCGCCCTGGCCGACCGCAAGGTCATCATTCCGATGGCCGGAGGTGCCGAGAGCCTCAACGTCGCCACCGCGGCAGCCATCTGCCTCTATGAGACGGCGCGCGCCCAGCGCCGTCCGAAGGGGCATAGTTAAGACCGATGCTCTCGGCGGTGCTGACCCGGCTGAGCCGGCTCAGGGTGACCCTGATCTACGCCGCGGCCCTGGCCGCGGTGGCGATCGCCCTCGTCGACCTCGGGCCGGGGATCCCCGGCCCGAGGTCGACGAGGGCGATCGCCACCGCGGCCCTGGCCGCGGTGGCGATCGCCCTCGTCGACCTCGGGCCGGGGATCCAGGAGAAGGTCATCCGGCACACCAGTACCAACGTTCACAACCTGGCCCACGGCCGGTTCGGCACGCTGATCGGCAGTGCCTTCGTCAACGAGGCCGGACCCATCTACGTCTGGCTGCCCGGCCTGGTGGCACTGCTGGCGCTCGGGGAACTGCTCTGGGAGAGCCGGCGGCTTGTCGTCGCCTTCGTGGTCGGCCATGTCGGCGCGACCCTGATCGTCGC
>CAYFMA010000016.1:5214-51097 GCA_964344085.1 uncultured Mycobacterium sp. | reverse complement strand
GGTGAGGGCGGCACTGGCGCCAACGGCGGTTACGCCGGCGACGGCGGGGACGGCGGCAACACCGGTCTGCTCTCGCTGGTCGGCCGCGGCGGTAATGGCGGAGACGGCGGTACCGGACCCAACGGGGAGAAGGGCCGGTCCGGAGTGGCAGCGGGCGAGGACGGCGGTGATGGCCAGGACGGCGGCGCCGGCGGCAGTGGTGGTGACGGCTGGCAATGGAGGCCAGGGTCGCTATCTCTTCCTCATCCCGTCCATCGGCGCGATCGGCGCGGCTGGGGCCGGCGGCGCCGGAGGCGTCGGCGGTTTCGGCGGTAACGGTGGGCAGACTACGGCGGTGAGCGCCAGCTTCCCGGGCTGGTCCGCCGGTAACGGCGGGATCGGAGGCAACGGCGGTGACGGTGGTGCCGGCGGTGACGGAAGCGACACCGCGGCACCGAGTCGTGGAGGCAATGGCGGCGCTGGCGGTCGCGGTGGTGCCGGTGGCTCAGCGCCCGGACAGAACGGGATCGGCGGCAACGGCGGACTTGGCGGTGATGGAGGCCTAGGCGCCTTGGGCGGGGCAGGGACGGCGAGCGCGGCGGGTGCAGACGGCGGTGATGGCGGCGTCGGCGGCAATGCAGGCAACGGTGGGACGGGCTGGCAAGCCGGTGACGGTTCCAACGGCGGCAACGGCGGCAATGGCGGCGATGGCGGTGCCAGTGGTGGCGCCGGCGGCGGTGGTGGTGGCGGCGGCGGTCTGGGCGGCGATGCAGGGCTCGGCGGAACGCCGCGTTACCCGAATCTTCCCGGTACCGACGGCAATAGCGGAACCGCCGGCGGTAACGGCACACCGGGTTCCGCAGTGATGACGGCTGCCTCCACCGTGCGGGCGAAGTCGCTCGCACAGGCGGAGACGGTGCGGGGGGCGATGACGTCGTCCTCGCCGTGGACGGATCTGGCCAACCAACTCAACTACATCTTCTTCAATGCGAAGCCCACTGCGTTCGAACCGACCGTCGATTCAGAGACCGGAACCGCCAAGATCATCAGTGGATCGATCAATGCCAGGAGTAACAACGGATACGCCCTGACCTACACCCTTACCAATAAGCCGAGGTATGGCACGGTCGTGGTCAACCAATCCACCGGAGCGTTCACCTACACCCCCGACGCGACAGTCGTCACCCCGGGAATCACCGACGCCTTCACAGTAACGGTGAACAATGGGACCAACGCCGCGCAGACGGGGCTGGTCGGTCAGTTGCAGAGTGCTCTGCATGACATTGCCATTTCGCTCGGGTTGGCTCAAAGCGACAGCACCGAGATCCCGGTCACTGTGAAGGTCAGCGGGAACAACAAGTACGGCAATCTCGGGAACACGCAGTGGTGGCAGGAGCAGACGTATTACAACTGCACCCTGATGGCCACCGAGATGGCGGTCGCACAAATCACTGGCGTCCAATGGCCCGAACAGTTCATGATCGATCTCGCGACCACTACCGACAGCGTCGCCTACCCGGGCCACAAGATGTGGTTAGGTCCGACCCTTCAGGGCGGAGCCAATGTAGGGGACATGGTTGCCCTGATGAATTCGCAGAGTTGGGGCGTCAGTGCGGTGACCAAGACCTACCCGACGACGGGCAAGGCGACCACCGAAGATGCCAAGGTAGCTCTGTCCGATCTCATGGCGGCGTTGGCGGCTGGCAATGCTGTCATGGTCGGTGTCAACGCTGATACGCTGTGGACCGCCGCGAAGGGCCAGAATGCGTCGGGGACTCCCAACTACGACGTCGATCACCAGGCCGTCGTCATCTTCGTGGACTACACCAAGGGCCAGGTCTACCTCAACGACAGCGGTCCTTCGTACGGCCAGGGTATGCAGGTTCCGATCGGTGCGTTCTTGACTGCCTGGCAGGGCAGGAACTACCAGACCACTGTTGTCTCAGCGGTTTCCGGGTCCTGACACTTCGTGGTCAAACGATGATCCGGTGGCGAGCGGCGGCACTTTCGCTGATGCTGGTGGTGGTCGGCTGCGGTGGTAACCCACCGCAGCCGACCACCGTCACCTGGCAGGTCGCCGCGCCGGCATCGTAGGGTTGGACCCCGTCGCCGATCGGCACGGCAAGATGATCATCATTTACAAACCTTTGACGTCGGCCGATACGACTGGGGCCGTCCTGATGCTTTTCGCGGTCGTCCCGATTCGCAACATCCTGCCGGGTGGTCCGCTGTACACGGCTCCTGGATCGATCAGGCAATAGCGGTGTGGGTGCTGACCGCCTTGGTGGCGATGGTGAGCGTCTTCGTCCTCATCTGGTACTGCAGCCCGGACTGACCAGGCTCATCAGAGGCTAATTAGGGCTACAGCCCTGCCGACGAATGCCCGGATCGTCGCCGCGCGCTGGGCAGCGACCTCCAACGCATCATCGGCGGCCATCCGGACCGGAATCCCGTGCTCCCGCGCTGTCTCTTCCACGAGATCGCGTACCGCCGGGTCGGCGAGGACCAGCGCGGCCGGAATACCGGGCTGAATATCCTTGGCTCGCAATAGTCCTTTGTAATGCACTTCGGCCGGGATGTAGACGGTGAAAATCCCGCTGTCGAGTTTGAGATCGGCGGCCACCGCCACCGCCGTCAGTGCGGCGTGGCTCAGACCGCTGAGCACCAGAGCGCGCCCCGGGAACCGCCACAGCGGGAACCGGTCGACCTGCTTGGTGATCGCGTCGGTGATCAGGTAGCCGACCAGCCGGCGGGCCCGGATCTCGGTGACCTTGGACCAGGCCACCTCGTCCCCGTCATATTCGATACCGCCAGGGCTGACCACCACCGATCCGAATTGGTTGAGCTGGCGGGCGATTTCACGAAGCGGACCGGGTACCTTGCCTGCCGCGACTTCGCCCACACCCACGCCCCATCGCCCCGCCGCCGGCCCGGGATGAGGTCGCACCGGCTTCAGGACGGCGTTGCCGATGCCGACCGCGAAGGCCGCCGCCACGTCGGTCAGGGAAGGCATGGTGACACCAGTTCCTCGGCCAGCAGGGCGAGGATGGGGGAGCACCCGGCGTCCAGCTTGACAGCGGCCATATCATCACCGCGAGTAGGGCCACGGTTGACGATCGCGATCGGCATCGCCTTGGCAGCCGCGTGCCGGACGAACCGATAGCCGGAGAACACCGTGAGCGAGGATCCCGCCACCAGCAGTGCATCGGACTCGTCGATCAACGAATAGGCTTGATCGACAACCTCTTTGGCTACCGACTCGCCGAAGTACACGATGTCGGGTTTGAGCATCCCCGAGCACGCCGGGCAGTCGATGAATGTGAAGGACTCGGTGTCGGACACCACCGCGTCGGCATCCGGTGCCACCGCCAGTCCGCCGACCTTCTCGGCGCGTTCGGTGAATCCTGGATTGGCGGCCTCGAGCATCTCTGCCAGCGCGGCCCTGGTCATCGTCTGACGGCACTTCAGGCACACGACTTGGGCGTAGGTGCCGTGCAGATTGATGACATTGCGGCTGCCCGCCTTGGTGTGCAGCAGATCGACGTTCTGAGTGATCACACCGGTCACCACCCCGGCCTGTTCGAGTTCGGCCAGCGCTCGATGCCCGGCATTGGGTTCCGTTGCGGCCATATGCCGCCAGCCCAGGTGATTGCGCGCCCAGTAGCGCCGCCGGTAGTCGCGACTGCTGATGAACTGGCGGATGGTCATCGGATTGGCCGGCGGGGAGTCCGGTCCGCGGTAGTCGGGAATGCCGGAATCGGTGGAGATACCCGCGCCGGTGAGCACTGCGAGCCGCCGGCCGGTCAGCAGGGCGAGGAGTTCGGGGGCATCCACACGGCTCAGAATACTGATTCGGCCGAGGCGACTTCAGCGCTCAGTTGAGTGCGATCAGGCGACGTTCTCGGCCGGGGCGAGGTTCGGCCGCAATATCGCAGCCGACTTGTTGGCCTTGCCGGCCCGCAGTGCGATGAGACCGCCGGCCCGGACCACCCCGAGCGGACCGCCCGCGGCGAAGCGCAACGCACCGGTGTTCTCCATGACGAACCCGAACCGCGCCTGCCGGTGGCCCAGCCCGATACCGGTCATGAAGACGAAAAGCAGGCCCGCGATGCCCGGCAGCGCCGCCAGCGCCAGATCCTTGAGCGTCACCTCGCGCAGTGCCTTGGCGACACTGGTGATGAATTGATTGCTGACCTTGGTGATCCAGACCCGGGCGGAGTTCAGTGCCGCGACGTCCGGCTCCGCCGGAGCCGGGCTGGTGGTTCCTGGGGTCGCCGGTGTCGCGGTGTTCGGGGGTGCGCCGTTGCCGCGGCCGGCTGCCGGTGCGGCCGGGGTGGGATGCGGAGTGAACTCGATCTCGGACGGCGGCCTGTTGCCCGTCGTGAGCGACGGACGGACGGGACTGCTGTTGTTCGGGACCGATGTGACTCCGATGGGATCGCCGACGGCTGCGCGGGAGTTTCCGGAATTGGATGCGGCCGGCTGCTCGGTGGCCGAGGGCGTCGGTGTCGATGGGGTCTGCGTCGTACCCGACGGCGAGTTGTCGCCTGCGGTGTCGTTGCCGTTGCCGTTGGAACCGCCGGAGCCGTTTCCGTCCCCGTTGCCGCCCGCATTCGGGTTGCCGTTGCCGTTGCCGTTGCCGTTGCCCTTGCCCTCTCCGTTGCCGTCTCCGCTGTCACCGGCGTTGGAGTTGCCGCTGCCGCCACCGCTGCTGGCGCTTCCGCCACCGCTTCCGTTGCTCCCGCTCCCGCTGCCGCTACCTCCGCTGCCGCCTCCGTTGCTGTCGGGCTTGGTCTTGGAGGCGTTGTGAGAGGAGTGGTCATCGCTGCCGGAGCCGGCACTGGAGTCTGAGGAACCCTTCGAGGGCTTGTTTCTGTTGGAGCCGTCAGTCTTCCCGTGGCTGCTGGAGCTGTTGCTCCCGCCACTGTGGCCCTTGTCGTCGTCGGCAACGGCCAGCCCGGTCCCCGCCGACAGGAAAACGCCAGTCGCGACCACCACTACGGCGGTGAACCGCACGTTCGTTCGGATCACTTCGGGCTCCCCGGGTTTCTGAGCAAAAACTGAGAAACACCTTAGACGCTGATCGCCCCCGGGTAAACCGGTCTTTTCCGGGGGTGTTCTGGGCCGTGGGGCCGGCCGCAGGCAACAATGTGTCGTGGACTTCTTCTCCGCGTACCGGCACGGCTTCGCCAGGGTGGCCGCCTGCACGCACCGCACGGTGCTGGCCGACCCGGCTGCCAACGCGAAATCGGTGCTGCGGATCGCACGGTCCTGCCACGACGAAGGAGTGGCGGTCGCGGTGTTTCCCGAGCTGACCCTGTCGGGCTATTCGATTGAGGACATCCTGCTGCAGGACAGCCTTCTCGACGCGGTGGAGTCAGCCCTGGCCGACGTGGTGGCCGGATCGGCTGACCTGATGCCGGTACTGGTCGTCGGCGCTCCACTGCGGCACCTGCACCGCATCTACAACACGGCGGTGGTGATCCACCGGGGGGCGATCCTCGGTGTGGCGGTCAAGTCCTACCTGCCCACCTACCGCGAGTTCTACGAACGTCGCCAGATGGCTCCGGGTGACGACATGAGCGGCACGATCCGACTGCTGGGCGACGAGGTGCCGTTCGGTCCAGACCTGCTCTTCGACGCGCAGGACGTTCCCGGGCTAGTCCTGTATGCGGAGATCTGCGAGGACATGTTCGTCCCCATACCGCCCAGTGCGCAGGCTGCGCTTGCGGGAGCCACGGTTCTGGCGAACCTGTCCGGAAGTCCGATAACTATCGGGCGGGCCGAGGACCGCAAGCTGCTGGCACGTTCTGCATCGGCGCGGTGCCTCGCGGCGTACGTGTATTCGGCTGCCGGAGAGGGTGAGTCGAGCACTGATCTCGCCTGGGACGGGCAGACGATGATCTACGAGAACGGCCGGCTGCTGGCTGAGTCGCAACGATTCCCCAGCGAGGACCGGCGCTCGGTGGCTGATGTCGATCTCGATCTTCTGCGCGCCGAGCGGCTGCGGATGGGCACCTTCGACGACAATCGCCGCCATCACCAGCCGGAGTTGAATTCGTTCCGGCACATAGGCTTTCGGCTTGATCCCCCGGGCAGCGACATCGGTCTGCTGCGAGAGGTGGAGCGGTTCCCGTTCGTGCCGAGCGACCGGGTCAGGCTCGAGCAGGATTCCTACGAGGGCTACAACATCCAGGTGTCCGGCCTAGAACAAAGGCTCAGGGCGCTGAACTACCCGAAGATCGTCATCGGCGTCTCCGGAGGTCTGGACTCCACTCACGCGCTGATCGTCGCCGCCAAGGCGATAGACCGGTTGGACAGGCCTCGCAGCGACATCCTGGCCTTCACCCTTCCCGGGTTCGCCACCGGGGAGCGCACGAAGAGCAATGCGATCAAGCTTTCCAAGGCGCTCGGTGTCACCTTCGAAGAACTCGACATTCGCGACACCGCCAAGCTCATGCTGACCGAGATCGGGCATCCGTTCGGCCGTGGCGAAGCGGTTTATGACATCACGTTCGAGAACGTGCAGGCCGGACTGCGCACCGACTACCTGTTCCGCATCGCCAACCAGCGCGGTGGCATCGTGCTGGGTACCGGCGATCTGTCCGAGCTGGCGCTTGGCTGGTCCACCTACGGCGTCGGCGACCAGATGAGCCACTACAACGTCAATGCCGGTGTGCCCAAGACACTGATTCAGCATCTGATCCGGTGGGTGATCAGCTCGCGGCAGTTCGACGACGAGGTCGGCGAGATCCTGCAATCGGTGCTCGACACCGAGATCACCCCCGAGCTGGTGCCCGCCTCGGGCGAGGAGATCCAGAGCAGCGAAGCAAAGGTGGGGCCGTACCCGCTGCAGGACTTCACGCTGTACTGGGTGCTGCGCTACGGCTTCCGTCCATCGAAGATCGCCTTCTTGGCCTGGCACGCGTGGAGCGACTCGAACGTCGGCAGCTGGCCGCCCGGCTTCCCGGTCGGCAATCGCCCGTCCTACCCGCTGCCGCAGATCCGGCACTGGTTGGCCGTGTTCGCGCAACGCTTTTATTCCTTCAGTCAGTTCAAGCGATCTGCGCTACCCAACGGCCCGAAGGTTTCTCACGGAGGTTCGCTGTCGCCGCGGGGTGACTGGCGAGCGCCATCGGACATGGCGGCCACGGTATGGCTGGAGGAGATCGAACGGGAGATCCCGGCGTTCTAGCCGGCGGGTTTGACGTTCAGCACTCGTTGGATATCGGCCTTCATGGCCTGAAGTTGCGAGCCCCAGTACCCCCAGCTGTGGGTACCGGCCGGCGGGAAGTTGAACACCGCGTTGCGTCCGCCCGCGGCCTGATACTTCTTCTGGAACTCCTTCGTGGTGTCCAGAGTGACGTTCTCCAGGTAGCCGGCGGTGAAGGACCCGATGATGGACGGATCGGGATCGAGATCGGACGGGGCGCCGGTACCGCAGTAGATCCAGATAGCCGTGCCGTTGGCCACCAGTCGCGGGATGTTGACCATCGGATCGTTGCGCGTCCAGGCGACATCGCTCTTCGGCCCCCACATGTCGCTGGCGCTGTAACCGCCCGCATCGCGCATCGCGACGTTGATCAGGATCGGCCACAACCCGATCGACGGATTCAGGAATCCAGACAGCGATGCGGCGAAGAGGTACTGCGTGGGATGCCAGACTGCGAGATTCAGCGCCGGTCCGCCTGACATCGACAGTCCCACAACGGCATTGCCGAACGGATCGAGCCCCTTGTTGGCCGCCATCCAGGCCGGCAGTTCCTGGGTGAGGAAGGTCTCCCACTTGTAAGTCGAACAGCCTGCCTTGCCGCAGGCCGGCCGGTACCAGTCCGAGTAGAAACTCGACTGCCCGCCCACCGGCATGATCACCGACATCCCGGAGTTGAAGTACCACTCGAAGGCGGCGGTGTTGATATCCCAGCCATTCGTCTCGTCCTCGGCGCGAAGACCGTCGAGCAGCAGTACCGAATGCGGGCCGCCGCCCTGGAACTCGACGCGGACGTTGCGGTTCATGGCCGGAGAAGGCACCGCCAGGATCTCGATCGGCAGGCCCGGGCGCGAGAAGGCGGCCGCAGGGGGCGTCACGGCGATGGCCGGCATCAGCATCGCGACAGCGGCTGCCTGAGCGAGTTTGCGCATCACTCCATGGAAGTTAGCGATCCCCGGGCCCAGCAGCGGTCGGCCACGCTGGCCGTGACCGCTTCGTTAAGTGTTAGCAACGCGGATGGCCGACCCAATCCGGCGGGTCGCGAACCTACCATCGGAGGCATGATGACTTCCTTCACGGTCGCCATAGACGCCCCGGCGGACCTGGTCTGGTCCGTATTCTCCGACGTCGAGCGCTGGCCGGAGTGGACCGCCTCGGTCAATCGACTGGTCGGCCTGGACGGGCCGGATCTGGCTCTGGGACGCAGGTTCGAGATCGCGCAGCCGCGGATGCCAACTCTCAGCTGGCAGGTCACCGAGCTCTCTCCGTACGCATCGTGGACCTGGGTGCAACGCTCATCCGGCGCGGTGACCGTGGCCAGCCACAGTGTCGTCGCGACCGCCGACGATGCCACCGTGGTCAATCAGGAACTCGACCAGGGGGGGTTCGTCGGCTCCGCCGTGGCAGCGCTGATGAGCCGGATGACCAAGCGCTATCTGGAGATGGAGGGCCGTGGACTCAAGGCGCGCAGCGAGGAACTGTGGCAGCGCGGGGGCACAGTCAGCTGACCCTGTTCGACCGCCCCTACCCTCCGGTTGGTGGGGAACCGATACCCTGGGCCGATGAGCCTTGACACCGCGCCGGACACCGACGTGCGGGAGACCGTCCACGCCGCTGCGCGGCGTTCTCGCACAGCGGCTCGAACCCTCGGTGTGCTGACCACCGCTGTCAAGGACCGTGCCCTGCACGCCGCAGCCGACGCGGTGCTGGCGCACACCCACCAGATCCTGGCGGCCAACGCCGATGATCTCGCCGCGGCCCGCGCCGCCGGCACCCCGGAGGCCATGCTGGACCGGCTGGCGCTCAATCCGCAGCGGGTCGACGGGATCGCCGCCGGGTTGCGGCAGGTCGCCGGCTTGCCCGACCCGATCGGGGAGGTGCTGCGCGGTCGCACAATGCCCAACGGTCTTCGGCTGCGCCAGCAGCGGGTGCCGCTCGGTGTGGTGGGCATCGTCTACGAGGGGCGACCCAACGTCACCGTCGACGCCTTCGGCCTGACCCTGAAATCCGGCAACGCGGTCCTGCTGCGCGGAAGTTCGTCGGCGGCACACTCGAACGCCGAACTGGTGACCGTTCTGCGCGGGGCGCTGTGCGGGGAGGGTCTGCCCGAGGATGCCGTGCAACTGCTGCCCAGCGCCGACCGCTCGAGTGTCACGCATCTGATCCAGGCTCGCGGCCTCGTGGATGTGGTGATCCCACGCGGTGGCGCCGGACTGATCGAGGCGGTGGTGCGCGATGCGATGGTGCCCACCATCGAGACCGGGGTGGGTAACTGCCACGTCTACGTCCACGCCGACGCCGATCTCGAGGTCGCCGAACGAATCGTGCTGAACGCCAAGACCCGCCGGCCCAGCGTGTGCAATGCCGCCGAGACTTTGCTCATCGACAAGGCCATCGCTGATCGTGCCCTGCCGCGCCTGGTGGACGCGCTTGAGCGCGCCGGGGTGACTATCCACAAAGACCCCACCGAGGACGAATTGCGCGCGGAGTTCCTGTCGATGGATATCGCGTTGGCTGTCGTCGAGGACCTCGATGGGGCGATCGACCACATCAACACCTACGGCACCGGTCACACCGAGGCCATCGTCACCACCGATCTCGCCGCGGCCGAACGCTTCACCGAGCAGGTTGATGCGGCAGCGGTGATGGTAAACGCGTCCACCTCCTTCACCGACGGTGAGCAGTTCGGCTTCGGCGCCGAGATCGGCATCTCGACCCAGAAATTGCATGCCCGCGGCCCGATGGGACTTCCCGAACTGACCTCGACCAAGTGGATCGTCTACGGCGACGGCCACACCCGACCTGCCTGAGACGACGACTGGAGCCCCTGTTGACCACCACGCCCGCGCGTCCGGCGCCGCTGTTCACCGATATCGACGACGTCACGGCAAAGCTCACCGCGACCGGATATCTGCCCGACATCGCAACGGCCACTGCGGTCTTCCTTGCTGACCGGCTCGGCAAGCCGTTGCTCGTCGAGGGTCCCGCCGGTGTCGGCAAGACCGAGTTGGCCCGCGCCGTCGCGCAGGCGACCGGTTCAGGGCTGGTCCGGCTGCAGTGCTACGAGGGTGTCGACGAAGCCCGGGCGCTCTATGAGTGGAACCACGCCAAACAAATTCTGCGCATCCAGTCCGCAACCGGTAAGGACCACGACTGGGAACACACCAAGGACGATGTCTTCAGCGAGGAGTTCCTGCTGTCGCGGCCGCTGCTGACGGCGATCCGCCGCACCGAACCGACCGTGCTGCTGATCGACGAGACCGACAAGGCCGATATCGAGATCGAGGGACTGCTGCTCGAGGTGCTCAGCGACTTCGCGGTCACCATTCCGGAGTTGGGCACGATCACCGCCAGTCGAACACCGTTCGTGGTGCTGACCTCCAATGCCACCCGTGAACTCTCCGAGGCGCTCAAGCGACGGTGTCTGTTTCTGCACATCGACTTCCCCGATCCCGACCTTGAGCGTCGGATCCTGTTGTCCCGGGTCCCGGAACTCCCTGAGCGCCTGGCCGACGAACTCGTCCGGATCATCGGGGTGCTGCGCGGTATGCAACTCAAGAAACTGCCGTCGGTGGCCGAGACCATCGACTGGGCACGCACCGTGCTGGCACTGGGTGCGGACACCATCGATGACGCCACCATTGCCGCGACGCTGGGAGTGGTGCTCAAGCACCAGTCCGACCAGCAGCGTGCCGCCGGCGAGTTGCGGCTGAACTAGGGGACCGGCGATGGCCTTCCGACGGACCCGACCCGCGCAACCTCTGGCCCCGCACGGCCTTCCCGGCCACCTCGTCGGGTTCGTGGAAGCGCTTCGTTCCCAAGGTATCTCGGTCGGTCCTTCCGAAACCGTTGATGCGGGACGGGTCATGTCGGTGCTGGGCGTGGGTGACCGGGAGGCGCTTCGCGAGGGGCTGGCCTGCGCGGTTTTACGCCGCGCCGATCATCGGCAGACTTACGACGCATTGTTCGATCTGTGGTGGCCGGCCGCACTCGGCGGCCGGACGATCCTCGAGGACGACGATCCCGACGGACAGCCACGGCCCGAGATCGATCCCGAGGACGTCGAGGCGATGCGCGCCATGCTGCTTGATCTGCTCGCCGACAACCCCGACATCAGCGATCTCGATGATCGGTTGATCTCGATGATCGCCCAGATCGTGGAGGCCTACGGCCGCTACACATCCAGTCGCGGTCCGTCCTATTCGTCCTATCAGGCGCTCAAGGCGATGGGGTTGGATCAACTGGAGGGCCGGCTGCTGGCAGGGCTGCTCGCCCCGCACGGCGACGATCCGTCGCCTACTCAGGAACAGATCGCCAAAGCCCTTGCCGCACAGAAGGTCGCACAGCTGCGCCGCATGGTCGAGAGCGAGACCAAGCGACGCACTGCCGAGCAACTCGGCCGTGAGCATGTGCAGATGTACGGCATTCCGCAGCTGGCCGAGAACGTCGAGTTCCTTCGCGCCTCCGGCGATCAGCTGCGTCAGATGAAGCGGGTGGTGGCTCCGCTGGCCCGGATGCTGGCAACGAGGTTGGCTGCGCGGCGCCGTCGCGCCCGGGCCGGGTCCATCGACCTGCGTAAGACTTTGCGCAAGTCGATGTCGACCGGCGGTGTGCCGATCGAGGTGGTGAACAAGAAGCCGCGTCCGGCCCGTCCGGAACTGGTGGTGCTGTGCGACGTCTCCGGTTCGGTGGCCGGGTTCAGCCACTTCACCCTGCTCCTGGTGCACGCACTGCGTCAGCAGTTCTCCCGGGTGCGGGTGTTCGCCTTCATCGACACCACCGATGAGGTCACCCACCTGTTCGGCCCGGAAGCCGACCTCGCGGTCGCGATCCAGCGGATCACCCGGGAGGCCGGCGTCTACACCCGCGACGGGCACTCCGACTACGGCAACGCCTTCGTCTCCTTCACCGAGAACTTCCACAATGTGCTGTCGCCGCGCAGCTCGCTGCTGATCCTCGGCGACGCCCGCACCAACTACCGCAACCCGTCGGCCGACGTGCTGGCGCATATGGTCAGCGCAAGCCGTCATGCGCACTGGCTCAACCCCGAGCCGCAGCACCTGTGGGGTAGCGGGGATTCGGCGGTCCCGCGCTATCAGGACCTGATCACGATGCACGAATGCCGCTCGGCCAAGCAGCTCGCCGCGGTGATCGACCAGTTGCTTCCGGTCTGACCCGTAAGCTCAGTGCCCATGGGTTCCCGGCGCAGGCTCGGCGTGATGGGTGGGACGTTCGATCCCATCCACAACGGCCACCTCGTCGCCGCCAGCGAGGTCGCCGACCTCTTCGGCCTCGATGAGGTGGTCTTCGTTCCCACCGGCCAGCCTTGGCAGAAGGAACGCCACGTCACCCCCGCGGAGGACCGCTACCTGATGACGGTGATCGCCACCGCGTCCAATCCGCGGTTCTCGGTGAGTCGGGTCGACATCGACCGCGGCGGTCCGACCTACACCAATGACACCCTTCGCGATCTGGCCGCGCTCAACTTGGACAGCGAACTGTTCTTCATCACCGGCGCCGACGCGCTGGCCTCGATCCTCACCTGGCAGGGCTGGGAGGAGATGTTCGGGCTGGCCACTTTCATCGGCGTCAGCCGGCCTGGCTACGAGCTCACCGACTCGCATATCAAAGAGGCCTTCGATCGGCTGCCCGACGACGCCATCCGTCTGGTGGAGGTGCCCGCATTGGCCATCTCATCGACCGACTGCCGGGTGCGGGCCGCCGAGGGCCGGCCGATCTGGTACCTGGTGCCCGACGGTGTGGTCCAGTACGTCAACAAACGCGGGCTCTATCGCAAGTCCGCCGACATGGAGGTGATCGCGTGACCGCCTCGGCTGAATCCGTCGCGATGGCGACGGTGGCTGCCCGCGCCGCGGCCGCCAAGCTCGCTACCGACATCGTCGTCATCGACGTGTCCTCACAACTGGTCATCACCGACTGCTTCGTCATCGCCTCGGCGGCCAACGAGCGTCAGGTCGGCGCCATCGTCGACGAGGTCGAGGAGAAGATGCGGCTGGCCGGGTACAAGCCGGCGCGGCGGGAGGGCACCCGTGAAGGCCGCTGGGTGCTACTGGACTACGTCGATATCGTGGTGCACATCCAGCATCAGGACGAGCGTGACTTCTACGCGCTGGATCGGCTGTGGCGGGACTGTCCGCAGATCGAGGTCGACCTCGAGGACGTGCAGTCGTGAGAGTGCGCCGGCTTGTTCTGTTGCGCCACGGGCAGACTCAGTCCAACGCCGACAACAGGATGCAGGGTCAGATCGACACCGAGCTGACCGATCTCGGGCGCGCGCAGGCGGTCGCCGCCGCCGAGGTGCTGGCCAAGCGTCAGCCGCTGGTGATCTTCTCCTCCGATCTGCGTCGCGCGCACGACACCGCGATCGCACTCAGCGAGCACAGCGGCCAGCAGGTCCACCTCGATGACCGGTTGCGTGAGACGCATCTGGGGGATTGGCAGGGCAAAACCCATCTCGAGGTCGATGCCGAGGCCCCGGGGGCACGGCTGGCCTGGCGCGAGGACGCCCGTCGGGCGCCCCACGGCGGGGAGAGCCGGATCGACGTCGCCGATCGCACGGTGCCACTGGTCGGGGAAGTCTTCGAGAACGAGCCAGAGTGGGGCGCCGACGACTGTGACCGGCCGGTGGTGCTGGTGACGCACGGCGGGGTGATCGCCGCCTTGAGCGCGGCACTGCTGGATCTCCCGGTCGACAGCTGGCCGGTGTTCGGCGGGATGGGCAACGCGAGTTGGGCGCAGCTGTCCGGCCACGGTGACGGCGGGTTCGCGGACCTGCGCTGGCGACTCGACGTCTGGAACGCCTCGGCTCAGGTCTCCAACGATGTCCTCTGATGCGAGGAAGAAGACCCTGCTCGTCTTCTGCGATTCGCTGTCCTACTACGGCCCACAGGGCGGTTTGCCGGCCGACGATCCGCGGATCTGGCCGAATATCGTTGCATCCCAGTTGGGTTGGGATCTTGAACTGATCGGCCGCATCGGGTGGACCTGTCGTGACGTTTGGTGGGCAGCCACCCAGGATCCGCGAGCCTGGGCGGCACTGCCGCGGGCCGGCGCCGTCGTCTTCGCGACCAGTGGGATGGATTCTCTGCCCTCGCCCCTGCCCACGGCGCTGCGCGAACTGATCCGCTACATCCGGCCACCGCTGTTGCGGCGCTGGGCACGCGACGGATACGGATGGCTGCAACCCCGACTGTCCCCGGTCTCGCGGTCGGCGTTGCCGCCGAAGCTGACCGTCGAGTACCTCGAGATGACCCGCGGCGCCATCGATTTCAACCGGCCCGGTATCCCCATCGTGGCCTCGCTGCCGTCGGTTCACGTGGCTCCCACCTACGGTCAGGCACATCACGGCCGGCCGGGCACCGCGGACGCCATCACCAGTTGGGCCACCGAACATCATGTTCCGCTGGTCGACCTGAAAGAGGCTGTGGCCGAGCATGTCATGGGTGGCACAGGAAACCCGGACGGTATTCACTGGAATTTCGAGGCGCACCAGGCCGTCGCCGATCTGATGCTCAGGGCGCTGGCCGAAGCCGGTGTGCCGACCGACGACAGAGTCGGTGCGCCGCAGAGCGACAGCGGGCACTGAGCCGTGCCGGTCGTGGTGGTGACCGACTCCTCGGCCCGACTACCCGCCGATCTCGTCGCGGAATTCGGTATCAAGGTGGTGCCGCTGCACGTTCTCGTCGATGGCCGCGATCTGCTTGACGGAGTCGATGAGTTCCCGGCCGATCTGTATCAGCGCCCGGGTGTGAGCACCGCGGGCGCCAGCCCCGACCAACTCGCAACCGCCTACCGGCAGGCATTGGCCGAAAGCGGTGGTGACGGGGTGGTGGCCATACACATCTCCGGAGCGCTGTCGAGCACTCTCGGCGCCGCCGAACATGCGGCCGCCGAGTTCGGACCGGCGATCCGGGTGATCGATTCCAAGTCGACGGGGATGGGTACGGGGTTCGTCGCGCTGGCCGCCGCCCGCGCGGCCCGGGATGGACTAGCCCTCAATGATGTTGCCGCCCAGGCGGAGTCGACTGTGCCGCGGCTGCGGGCGTATCTGGTGGTGCAGCGTCTGGAGAATCTGCGTCGCAGTGGAAGGATCGGCACTGCGGCGTCGTGGCTGGGTACTGCGCTCGCTCTGAAGCCTCTCCTGCGTCTCGACGACGGCAAGCTGGTGCTCGCGCAGCGGGTGCGCACCACTTCCAAGGCGACCGCGGCCATGGTCGAGTACGTGCTCGAAGCCGTGGGCGAGGATCGGGCGGCGCTGGCCGTCCATCACGTCGACAACGCGGCGGGGGCGGCGCAGGTGGCCGCGACCCTGGCCAGTGCGTTGCCGGCCTGCGGGCCGGCGACCGTCAACGACCTCGGGCCGGTACTCGGCGTGCACCTGGGGCCCGGAGCGGTCGCCGTCGTGGTGGCACTGGAGGCGTAGCGGTCAGCCGCGCAGCTTGTTGAGCCAGGCCCGGGCGTCACCGACGCAGGACTGCGGCAGCGAGAAGTGGTCGTCCTGCGGGTACTCGCGGGTCTCCACGGTTCCGCCGAGTTCCTTGGCGGCGTCGACGTAGCCGGTCTGCCAGCTCACCGGGAGCACTGTTCCGCCGTCGAAGGTATCGATGCAGACGAGCACGGGCGCATTCGGTTTGCGCTGCGCCGCCGAGCCCGCGTTGATCGCCTCTTTCCACGCCGGGAAGTTCGGCGGCGTGGGGTTGAGAATGGAGCCCTTGAGCCGGAACATCCGGGCGACCGTGTCGTTGAGGTGGTGTACCGGCTGGTTGTTCCATGCGTCGTTGATGATCTCGACGCCCAGCGGTGAGAACGCCTCAGACAGTTGAAGTTTCGACGGATTGGCGGCCGCGATACCGGCCAGCAACATCACCAGGTGGGAATCCGGTGCCACTTTGGCGCCGGTCAGCGCGGCGGTCATCGGCGAGGGGATGTCCAGGCCCACCTTCGGGACGCCCGGTGACATTGCAACCGTGCCGATGAGTTTCAGGTCGCCGAAGTCTCCCGTGTCGAGTTCGGCGACCGCGGCCGCCGCGCCGCCGCCTTGGGACCATCCGGCGCAGCCCAGCGTCGTGCCGGCGCCCGCGTCGAGTTTGCGCGCTGCGCGTGCCATGTAAATGCTGTCACGGGCATTGGTGATGTTGACGGTGTACTGATGCATCCCCGGCGTGCCCAGGCCTTGGTAGTCGGTGGCGCACACCACCCAGCCGTCGTCGATGAACCCCTGCAGGCCCGGCACCCCATAGTCGATCTGCTGGGTGGCCTGCGGGTCGAAGTAGGTGATGAGTTCGCGTGCCGGGTCGGGCTGGGCCGACGGGCATGCCGCGTCGCCGAGACCGGTGGTGCCGTGACACCAGGTCAGCATCGGGCGGTTGTCACCCTTTGCAGCGGGTGCGATCACCAGGCCGCTGGCCTCGTGGCTGACGTTGTTGACGTCGCGGGAGATATAGCGGATGCGCCAGGCCCGCGCGCCCTTGATGCCGGTCTCCTGCGGTTCCTGGCTGATCAGGGTGCCCGGCTCACCGCTGACCGGACCCGGGATCATCGGTTTGACGCTCGGCGTCCGTGTGACGGCGGTCTTGCTGCCGGCCTTGTTGTCACTTTCGTATGAGCACGCCGCGATGAGGGGAGCGGCGACGGCCACTGTCCCGAGTCCTGCGATGAATCCCCGACGCTGAATAGTCATGGGGCGGAAACTACGCGAACCGTCCGGTGATCGGCGGTAGGTCCTTGAGAGTCACGATTCCGGGCGGGGCCGCGACCACCGCCGGCACGGCGTTGGTCACCGGCATCGCGGTGTAGATCATTCCGAGGCCCATGAACCCCGGTTCCCGCCAGTCCTTCGGGGGCAGGCAGTGCAGCACGGTGCGCATATTGGGTAGTCCGAACACCTGGATGACGTGACCGTGCTCAAGCGGTTTGGGCGGGGTTACGTGATTGCCCATGGTCCAGTTGAATCCGACGCTGACGACGTTGCGGTCGCCGACCCAACCGCGGTGGTAACCCATCACACCGCCGACGGTGCCCTCCGGGATCGTCATGAACCCGAGGTCGGTGTCGCCGGTGGCCGGCGTGAACGTCACGTCGAACGTCATCCGGTCCAATTGCGCCCCGATCGCGTCGGCCATCATGGCCGCCGACTCGGCGAACACCTCGCTCTCCACCCGCACGCTCTCCGCCAGTCCCGGGGTCTCGGGATCCTGGGAGAAGCCCATAGCGGTCTGGGTGCCGGCCGATTCATAGGTGGAGCAGTCCACCGATTCGGTGATCCGGATCTCGTCGACCCTCTCGCAGGAACCAGACAGGACCATGCCGACCATGTTCGTCATGCCGGGGTGCGCGCCGCTGCCGAAGATCGTGGAGTTGCCTGTCGCGCAGGCCTTCTGGATCCTCTCCAGGTCCGCGGGGGACTGCTTGCCGCCGGTGATCCAGGCAGCCGACGTGCACACGTTCACACCGGCGGCCAGCAGACGCTCGAGTTCGTCGATACTCGGCCACAGCGGGTTGTAACAGCATGCGTCGGGCTCGGCAGCCAGCAGTGCGTCGATGTCGTTGGTGGCGGTGATGCCGGTGGGCTCGGGCCAACCGGACAGTTCGGCGGCATCCATACCGACCTTGTCGGAGCCGTGCGCATAGACGCCGACCAATTCCATGTCAGGCCGGCCGATGATGGCGTGCAGGGAGCGGCGGCCGATGTTCCCGGTGGTCCACTGGATGACCCGGATGGGGCGTTCCGTTGCAGTCATGATCCTCACCATAGGGACGGACCCCGATGCACACTCCCGGATTCGTCCACAGCCTGGCTCCTCAGCGTCGTAGGCGGGCCGGATGCGTCGTCCGGCGCCCCTAGCGTCGCCGGCATGGGAACCGATCAGCCACTGGCAGCCTTGCATCACCGACTGGGTATTGAACCGATGGTCGAGTCCGACGACGATGACGACGCCGGCTCGTCCGAGGGCGCACTGGTTCCCAGCTGGATCCCCGACGGTCAGGTGCAGCGCGGGCAGGGCTGGATGGCCGCGATCCGCGCCGACCCGGGACGATCCGGTGCCATCGCCCTGGCGGCAGTCGCGGTGCTGGCCGTACTGATCACCGTGTTCACCCTGGTCCGTTCCCATCCCGCGCCGGTGATGTCGGCGAAATTGCCACCGGTGGAACCGGTTTCGTCCACTCCGGTCTCATCGCCCAAACCGGCCGAGCGATCCGTGGTGGTCAGTGTCGTCGGTCTGGTGCATCAACCCGGTCTGGTGACGCTGGCGCCGCAGGCCAGGATCGCCGACGCCGTCTCGGCGGCGGGTGGACTACTGGCCGGGGCCGACACTCTCGGACTCAATATGGCCCGGCATGTCGATGACGGCGAGCAGATCGTCGTGGGCATCGCCGCCCCCGCTGGACATCCGGCCGCGCTCGGCAGTTCGGCCGGATCGAAGCCTGCGGCACCGGCTGGCAGCGCCGCGCCCAAACCGTCCGGCCCAGTGGATCTGAACACCGGCACCGTCGAGCAGTTCGACGCACTGCCCGGTGTCGGTCCGGTGATGGCCGCGGCCATCGTCGCCTGGCGGGCGGCCAATGGGAAGTTCACCAGCGTCGACCAGTTGGCCGAGGTCGACGGGATAGGCCCGGCCCGGCTGGAGAGGTTGCGGCCTTTGGTGCGCGTGTGAGTCACGGATCTGGCCCGGTGGATCTGCGGATCGTGCCTGCGGCGCTGACGGCCTGGGCAGCCACTGCGGCCGGGATCGCGTGGGGTGTGGGTCCGGCCATCGCCGCGCTCTGCGTCGCATTCGGAACGGGATGGGCGCTGGCCGCGCGGCAGCTCGGCGATCGCCATCCGGTACTGCGCGCAGCGGGGATCGGAGTGGTGTCCACCGCACTGATCGGTTGTGCCTTCGCGCTGGCGGCCGGATTGCGCAGCGAGGCGGTCCGGCATCATCCGCTGACCCACCGCTTCGGCGCCACCGCCTGGGTCGTCGTCATCCCGGCCGAGGGCCCACGCGTGGTGGGCTCGGGAAGGCTGATGTTCCGCGGGGATCTGAGGAGTGCCGGTGACAGCGGCGTGGATGGCGCCGTGACCGTTTTCGCGACCGGGCCGGATTTCGGCCGGGTGACCCCCGGCCGGCCGATCCGATTCCGCGCCCGCCTCGCCAAACCCACCCGCCGAGATCTGAGCATCGCGGTGCTCACCGCCGTCGGAAAGCCCGAGTTCGGCGCGGCACCGGCCGTACAACGGGCCGCCCAGGGTTTGCGCGACGGTTTTGCGTCGGCATGCCGCGCCGTGCTGCCCGCTGAGCAGGCCGCCATGCTGCCCGGACTCGTTCTCGGGGACACCTCCGCTGTTCCGGCCGCGACCGCTTCGGAGTTCCGCATCGCGGGTCTGACGCATCTGACCGCGGTATCCGGCGCCAACGTGTCGATCGTGTGCGGGACGGTGCTGCTCACCGCCCGGTTCCTCGGCCCGCGCCCCGCGGTGGGGCTGGCCGCCGTGGCGCTGGTGGCCTTCGTCGTCGTCGTGCAGCCCGGCGCCAGTGTGCTGCGCGCTGCGGTGATGGGTGCCATCGGCCTGATCGGTGTGCTGTCCTCTCGCCGCCGCCAGGCCATTCCGGCACTGTCGGGCACCGTGATCTCCCTGATGCTCTTCTCGCCGCAACTCGCCGTCGATGTGGGCTTCGCCCTGTCGGTGTCGGCGACCGCGGCGCTGGTCGTCCTCGCTCCGGTCTGGTCGAAGCGGCTCGTCGGCCGTGGCTGGCCGAAGCCGGTCGCCGATGGGTTGTGTGTCGCTCTGGCCGCCCAATGGGCCACGGCACCGCTGATCGCGGCGATCTCAGGCCAGCTCAGTCTGGTCTCGGTGATCGCCAATCTGCTTGTCGCCATGGTGATTCCACCCATCACGCTGTTTGGGACGGCGGCTGTGGTGCTGGCGCCGATCTGGCCGGCAGCCGCCGGTCTGCTCATCCGATTCACCGGTCCGGAGCTCTGGTGGCTGCTGCACGCGGCGCATATGGTCGCGGAGGTCCCCGGGGCTGCGGTCACCGTGCCCGACGGCTGGGCCGGATTCGGGACCATCGGCGGCGCCGGGGCGTGCTGTGTGCTGCTGTGGCGATGGCGGTGGTTCCGTCGAGCGTCGGCCGGAGCGGTTCTGGTCGCGCTGGCGTGGTCGGTGTCGGCTCTCGTCGGGGCGCCGTGACACCATCGACGGCGTGACTGCCAATCCGGGGCTGCATCTCGTGCTCGGCGACGAGGGTCTGCTCATCGAGCGCGCGATCGGGGAGATCCTCCGCGAGGCCCGGGCTGCAGCCGGCACCCCCGACGTGCCGGTCAACCGTCTGCGAGCCGGGGAGGTCTCCACCAACGAGCTGGCTGAGCTGCTCAGTCCGTCACTGTTCGCCGACGAGCGCGTGGTGATCCTGGAGGCTGCCGATGAGGCAGGCAAGGAGCCCGCCGCCCTGATCGCCTCCGCGGCGGCCGATCTGCCGCCGGGCACCGTGCTGGTGGTGGTGCACTCCGGTGGCGGCCGGGCCAAGGCGCTGGCCGGTCAGCTCCGCGACCTCGGGGCCCAGACTCACGCCTGCGCCAAGATCGCCAAGGCCGCCGAACGGTCCGACTTCGTCCGCGGTGAGTTCCGCACCCACAAGGTCAAGGTCGACGACGATACGGTGGCCGCCCTGATCGACGCGGTCGGCTCGGATATCCGAGAACTCGCCTCGGCGTGCTCCCAGCTTGTCGCCGACACCGCCGGCCAGGTCGATGTCGCGGCGGTCCTGCGCTATCACAGTGGCCGCGCCGAGGTCACCGGCTTCGACATCGCCGACAAGGCGGTCACCGGCGACGTCGCCGGGTCGGCCGAAGCGCTGCGCTGGGCCATGGGGCGCGGAGTGCCGCATGTCCTGCTCGCCGACGCACTGGCCGAGGCGGTGCACAGCATCGCCCGGGTCGGTCCACTCTCCGGCGATCCCTACCGGCTGGCCTCCGAACTCGGAATGCCGCCCTGGCGGGTGCAGAAGGCGCAGAAGCAGTCTCGCCGATGGACGCGGGACAAGGTCGCCACGGCCATCCGGCTGGTGGCCGCCCTCAACGCCGACGTCAAGGGCGCGGCGGCCGACGCCGACTATGCCCTCGAGGATGCAGTCCGCAAGGTCGCGCAACTGGCAGCCGGCCGGTAACCGGGGCCTGAAACGCCTCGTGCCCGGTTCCGGCGACGTGTTGTCGCTCAGAGCCGGGCACAAAGGTCAGTGCTTGAAAAGCCCCGCGCAGATCAGAGCTTGTTGAAGGCCTGGGCCAGCGCCGACTTCTTGTTGGCGGCCTGGTTCTTGTGGATGACGCCCTTGGTGGCGGCCTTATCCAGCTTGCGGCCGGTGGAGACCAGCAGTTCGCCGGCCTTGTCCTTGTCGCCCTCGGCAGCGGCCGTCCGGAACGCGCGGATGGCGGTGTGCAGGGATGACTTCACCGACTTGTTGCGCAGGCGACGGCGCTCGTTGGTCAGAATGCGCTTCTTCTGCGACTTGATATTGGCCACGCGTCAGTTCCTTCAATGTCCACAAGCTGGTCTTGTTGCCGGGGCGATTGCCCTCACGGCATCGCAGCAAGAATACCAGTATCGGCACTTAAGACCCAAAGTGGAGCCGCTCGGCCTGCGAAAACGCCACTTGTGATGCAGCATGTGACCCGTGACTTCACGAAGTGGCACCCCTCGCGGCGCCTCGCCGGGTGTGCTCGAGGATGCGGAGATCTTCGGCGGGTACCGCGACCTGGGCCCATATTCAGCGGCTTTCGACGAGATGTTCGACCGGCAGGGCCGGGTCAGGGCACCCTATAAGGGCATATACGCCGAGCTCGCGCCGACCGGCAACGAGGAGCTCGGGGCACGGGCCGAGGCACTCGGCAGGGCCTTCGTCGACCAGGGCATCACGTTCGCGCTGTCCGGGCAGGAGGAGCGTCCGTTCCCGCTGGACCTGGTTCCCCGGGTCATCTCGGCGGCGGAGTGGGCCAAGCTCGAGGCCGGCATCGCCCAGAGAGTGGTCGCTCTGGAGCGCTTCCTCGATGACATCTACGGCGAGCAGCGGATCCTGCGCGACGGGGTGCTGCCGCGCCGGCTGATCACCTCATGTGAGCACTTCCATCGGGAGGCCGCCGGCATCAGCCCGCCCAACGGCGTCCGCATCCACGTGGCCGGTATCGACATCGTCCGCGACGCCCAGGGCATCTTCAGGGTGCTTGAGGACAACTTGCGTTCACCCTCTGGTGTCTCGTACGTGATGGAGAACCGCCGGGTGATGACCCGGGTGTTCCCCAACCTGTTCGGCACCCACCGGGTGCGCTCGGTCGACGAGTACCCGTCGCATCTGCTGCGGGCACTGCGCAACGCGGCGGCCACCAACGAATCCGACCCGACGGTGGTGGTGCTGACCCCGGGCCCGTTCAACTCGGCCTACTTCGAACATTCGCTGCTGGCCCGCCAGATGGGCGTCGAACTCGTCGAGGGTCCGGACCTGTTCTGCCGTGACAACATCGTCTACATGCGCACCACCGAGGGTGAGCGGCAGGTCGACGTCATCTACCGGCGCATCGATGACGAGTACCTCGATCCGATGCAGTTCCGGCCCGACTCGGTGCTGGGTGTGGCCGGTGTTCTCAACGCCGCCCGGGCCGGCAACGTGGTGATCTCCAGCGCGGTCGGCAACGGTGTCGGCGACGACAAGCTGGTCTACACCTACGTGCCGACGATCATCGAGTACTACCTCGGCGAGAAGCCGTTGCTGGCCAATGTCGACACCCTGCGCTGCTGGCTCGACGAGGAGCGTGCCGAGGTGCTCGACCGGTTGCGTGAACTCGTCATCAAACCCGTGGAGGGATCCGGCGGATACGGAATCGTGTTCGGCCCCAGCGCTTCTGACAAGGAGATCGCGACCGTACGCAAGAAGATCATCGCCGACCCGCGGGGCTGGATCGCACAGCCGGTGGTGCAACTTTCCACGGTGCCCACCAAGGTCGGCGACACCCTTAATCCCCGGCATGTCGATCTGCGGCCCTTCGCGGTCAACGATGGAGAGAAGGTGTGGGTGCTGCCCGGCGGTTTGACCCGCGTCGCGCTGACCAAGGGCTCGCTGGTGGTGAACTCAAGCCAGGGTGGCGGGTCCAAGGACACCTGGGTGCTGGCCTCGCGAACCTCGTCCTCGGTCCGCGAACTGTCCGCCGCACAGGTGGTCCGCAGCCTGCCGCGCCCCGGTACCGAGATGCACCCGTTGCAGCAGCAGGCGCTGGCCGGCCAACAGCAGCAACAACAGCAGCAACAGCAGATGGAGGAGTGCTGATGCTCGCCCGCAACGCCGAAGCGCTGTACTGGATCGGCCGCTACGTGGAGCGGGCCGACGACACCGCCCGGATTCTCGACATCACCGTGCACCAGCTGCTGGAGGATTCCAGCGTAGACCCCGACCACGCCTCGCGAATCCTGTTGGACGTCATGGGTATCGAGCCTCCGGGCAACCGCCTGGACATGTGGGCGCTGACCGATCTGGTGGCGTTCAGCCGTGATCTGCCCGGCGGCTGTTCGATCGTCGACGCGATCAGCTCGGCCCGGGAGAACGCCCGCTCGGCCCGAGAGGCCATCTCCAGCGACATGTGGGAGTGTCTCAACACCACCTACAACGCGCTGGCCGAGCGTGAGCGCGCCGCCCGGCGACTCGGGCCGCACGAGTTCTTCACCTTCATCGAGGGGCGAGCCGCGATGTTCGCCGGCTTGGCGGACTCCACGCTGTCTCGTGACGACGGCTACCGTTTCATGGTGCTCGGACGAGCGCTGGAGCGGGTCGACATGACGATGCGACTGCTGCTGTCCAGGGTGGGGGACAGCGCTTCCTCGCCGGCGTGGGTCAGCGTGCTGCGTGCCGCCGGCGCCCATGACACTTACCTGCGCACGCACCGGGGCGTTCTCGACGCGAACCGGGTCGTCGAGTTCATGTTGCTGGACCGCCTGTTCCCGCGGTCGGCCTTTCACTCCCTTCGGCTGGCCGAGCGCAGCCTCGATGAGCTGATGAAGAGTAAGGCGGACCGGGTCGGACCGGGCGCCGAGGCCCGCCGCCTGCTCGGCCGGGCCCGAAGCGAGTTGGAGTTCGTCCGCCCGGGTGCGTTGCTGGAGTCACTCGAGGAGCGGCTCGGCGCACTACAGGCCACCTGTAGTGAAGTCGGGGAAGCCCTTGCGCTGCAGTACTTCCGGCCCAACCTCTGGGTCGCGTGGTCGGATGCCGGGCACAGTGGCGAGTTGGCAGTCGAGGCGGGTGAGATCTGATGTGGCGGATGCGCGTGATCCACGAGACCGGCTACGCCTACAAGGGCCCGGTCACCGCCTCCTACAACGAGGCGCGACTCACTCCGCGGTCGGACTCCCGGCAGAACGTCATCATCAACCGGGTCGAGACCGCGCCGACGACCCGTTCCTACCGCTACGTCGACTACTGGGGAACCCTGGTGACCGCCTTCGATCTGCACGCCCCGCATATCGAACTCGAGGTCACGTCGTCATCGGTGGTGGAGACCGATACCCCTGAGCCGCCGGCGACGTTGCTCGGCTGGAGCGACATCCGCTCCGATGCGGTCGCCGACCGGTACCACGAGTACCTCACCCCGACCGGCTACACCCCGCTCAGCAAGAAGATCGACAAGGTGGCCGCTCAACTGGCCAAGGCTCATGACCCGCAGAACGCAGTCCACGGAGCCGTTGAGTGGGTGCGCGGTCAACTCAACTACGTGCCGGGAACCACCGCAGTGCACTACTCGGGTCTTGATGCTCTCAACGAGGGACAGGGAGTCTGCCAGGACTTCGCGCATCTGAGTCTGATCATGTTGCGCGCGTTGGGAATTCCCGCGCGGTACGTGTCGGGATATCTGCATCCGAAGGCAGATGCCGAGATCGGCGAGGCCGTCGAGGGTGAGAGCCACGCATGGATCCAGGCGTGGACCGGATCGTGGTGGAACTACGACCCGACCAACGACACCGGCATCAACGAGCAGTACGTCAGCGTCGGTTATGGCCGAAGCTACGCCGATGTCGCACCACTGAAGGGCATCTACCTCGGCCACGGGTCCAGTGATCTGGACGTGGTGGTCGAGATGACCAGGCTCGCTTGATCGCTCAGCCGCTCAGCCGACTGAGACCCGCAGCAGATCGCCTCCGATCTCGATACGGCCGCTGAACTCGGTCGCAGCCAGCGCGCGCCACTGGTCCTCCTGGCCGGGCACCAGTGGCGGGACGTAGTGGGTGAGCATCAGGGTGTCGACGCCGGCCCGCGCGGCGGTCGCTGCGGCCTGCTCGACCGAGGAGTGGTAGTCCAGGATGTCCCGGAGTCGCTGGACCGGGATCTGGTCGACGAGGTCCTTGCGGATGGCGGTATGCACCAGTAGGTCGGCGCCGGCGGCCAGTTCGTCCAGCGAGGTGCACGGCACGGTGTCACCCGCCAGTACCACCGAAGCGCCCGGTGCGTGGATCCGGAAGGCGATCGTCGGCTCCACCGGCCGGTGATCGGTGGGCGCGGCGGTGATCCGCACATCCGCGGTGTTCCACACCAGACCCTCGACATGCTCCTGCACATCGATGGAGGGGGGTTCGCTGATATCGGCGTGGTGGGCGATCCGGTAGGAGATGTCGGGCGCCAGTGCCGCCAGTGTCGCCTCGACCACCGCCTTGGTCCCTGGCGGTCCGATGACCGGCAGGGGGGCCGGGCCGAGGCTGGTGACCCATCGGGTGGTGATCACGTCGGCCAGATCGGTGATGTGGTCGCTGTGTAGATGCGTGAGCAGCAGTGCGGTCAGTCCGGTGGCCTGTACGCCCGCCGCCGCGAGGCGCATCAGGACCCCGCGGCCGCAGTCGATGAGGAACGTCGACCCGGCCGGCCCGCCGGTCTGCACGAGGGTGGACGGTCCGGCCCGGTTCGGGTCGATCATCGGGCTGCCGGTGCCGAGCAGGGTCACGTCCATCCGCCCTGTCTACCCGGCCCGGTACTACCGCCCGGGGGTGGGTGCGTCGTAGCCTGATGTGACGTCGGTCACACACGGGGAGGGATCATGCGCATCGGGGACATCTTGCGCGCGAAGGGGTCGGCGGTCGCGACCATCGCCACCACCGCAACGGTGACGGAGTTCCTGGCCGAGTTGGCCGTGCACAACATCGGGGCCATGGTCGTCGTCGCCCCGGACGGCTCAGGTGTCCGCGGGATCGTCTCCGAACGCGACGTGGTGCGTCACCTGCACGCGCACGGACCCGGCGTGCTGGGGCGCGCGGTCGCCGAGATCATGACGACCGAAATGGTGACCTGCACCCCCGTCGACCGCGTCGACGACCTCGCCGCGCTGATGACCAATAACCGGGTGCGCCACATCCCGGTGCTCGACGGTGGCCGGCTCGCCGGGATCGTGAGCCTCGGGGACGTGGTGAAGAACCGGATGGAGGAACTGCAGAACGAACAGCGGCAGTTGCAGGCCTACATCACCCAGAGCGGTAGCTGAATCGGGCAATCCGCTTCAGGTCCAACGGTATTCAGCCCGTAGCCGAGTGGCGATCACCTCGAAGGTGGTGCGGTCCATGATCGCGCCCTCCCGGCGGATGCCTTCCTCGGGCACGTCGAGCACCCGATCCAGGCGCACCCAGCTGGGCCGTCCCTCGTGATCCCATTCGCCGGCGCCGATACCCACCCAGGTGGCGTCATCGGAATGGTGCAACTGGCTGGACAGCATCAGGCCGAGCAGCGTGCGGCTCTCCCTGCCGACCACCAGCACCGGGCGGTCCTTGCCGCGGGTCGGGTCGTCCTCGTAGACCACCCAGGTCCACACGATCTCACCTGGATCGGCCCGGCCGTCGAGATCGGGCGCGTATTCCACCCGGCGGGCGCGCTGGTCGGTGGGCACGCTGCGGTCGGTGACCGGCCGTCCGCTGGTGATCGCGATCGGGGGATCGAAGATCGGAACACCGATGAGAGCCTCGAGGCCCATCCGAAGGCCCTGCTGGATGGTCCGCTGGATTCCCTGCGGTTCTTGTAGCTGACGCAGCAATTTGGGGGCTTCGTTGAACACCAGGTGCTCGGTGCCCCTCAGGATCTGCTGAAACGTCTTCCACTGCGACGCCATTCTGACGAGCATAGGCGAGCCGCGGGGAACGGATCAGCCGCGTCGATTGTGTGACCGTGACGCTCCCTGGATACCCTGGTCCCACCCCGACGACGGTTCACCAGGAGATTCCCATCAGCAGTTTCGCGGACAAGACCTTCACCGCGCCGGCGCAGATTCGGAACTTCTGCATCATCGCCCACATCGATCACGGCAAGTCCACGCTGGCCGACCGGATGCTGCAGCTGACCGGCGTCGTCGACGAGCGTTCCATGCGCGCCCAGTACCTCGACAGGATGGACATCGAGCGCGAGCGCGGCATCACCATCAAGGCGCAGAACGTCCGCCTGCCGTGGAAGGTGGGCGACGAGGAGTTCGTTCTGCACCTCATCGACACCCCCGGCCACGTCGACTTCACCTACGAGGTGTCCCGGGCGCTGGAGGCCTGCGAGGGCGCGGTGCTGCTGGTCGACGCCGCCCAGGGCATCGAGGCGCAAACCCTGGCGAACCTGTACCTGGCATTGGACCGCGACCTGACGATCGTCCCGGTGCTCAACAAGATCGACCTGCCGGCCGCCGACCCGGAGCGCTACGCGGCCGAACTCGCGCACATCATCGGCTGCGAACCCACCGATGTCCTGCGGGTGTCCGGCAAGACCGGTGAGGGTGTGGCGGCTCTGCTCGACGAGGTGGTCCGGCAGGTTCCTGCGCCGACCGGTGACGCCGACGCCCCGGCCCGGGCGATGATCTTCGACTCGGTCTATGACATCTATCGCGGCGTCGTCACCTACGTGCGCGTGGTCGACGGCAAGATCGTGCCTCGCGAGAAGATCAAGATGATGTCGACGGGTGCGACACACGAACTGCTCGAGGTCGGCATCGTCTCCCCGGAACCCAAACCCACCGAGGGGCTCGGCGTCGGTGAGGTGGGCTACCTGATAACCGGCGTGAAGGACGTCCGTCAGTCCAAGGTCGGTGACACCGTCACCAGCGCCCGGCACGGCGCCACCGAGGCGCTGACCGGATATCGCGAGCCCAAGCCGATGGTCTACTCGGGCCTGTATCCCGTTGACGGGTCGGACTATCCGAACCTGCGTGAAGCGCTGGACAAACTGCAACTCAACGATGCCGCTCTGACCTACGAGCCGGAGACCTCGGTGGCACTCGGATTCGGCTTCCGGTGCGGGTTCCTCGGACTGCTGCACATGGAGATCACCCGGGAACGCCTCGAGCGCGAGTTCGATCTCGACCTGATCTCCACCGCGCCCAACGTCGTCTACCGGGTGATCCAGGACGACGGCACCGAACTCACCGTCACCAACCCGTCGGACTGGCCGGAAGGCAAGGTGCGCACCGTCTATGAACCGGTGGTCAAGTGCACGGTCATCTCGCCGAGTGAGTTCATCGGCACCATCATGGAACTCTGCCAGTCCCGCCGCGGCGAACTCGGCGGCATGGATTACCTCTCGCCGGAACGGGTTGAGCTTCGGTACACCATGCCGATGGGCGAGATCATCTTCGATTTCTTCGATGCGCTGAAGTCGCGTACCCGGGGCTACGCCAGCCTTGACTATGAGGAGGCCGGCGAGCAGGAGGCCGCTCTGGTCAAGGTCGACATTCTGCTGCAGGGCGAGGCGGTGGACGCGTTCAGCGCCATCGTCCACAAGGATTCAGCCGCCGCTTACGGCAACAAGATGACCACCAAGCTCAAGGAACTCATCCCGCGTCAGCAGTTCGAGGTGCCGGTCCAGGCCGCCATCGGCTCGAGAATCATTGCGCGCGAGAACATCCGGGCAATCCGAAAGGACGTTCTGGCCAAGTGCTATGGCGGTGACATCACCCGTAAGCGCAAGCTGCTCGAGAAGCAGAAGGAGGGCAAGAAGCGGATGAAGACCATCGGGCGGGTCGACGTTCCGCAGGAGGCCTTCGTCGCCGCCCTGTCCACCGAGTCCTCCGGTGACAAACCTGGCGACAAGAAGAAGTAATAAGGCCGCCGCCGGGTTGGTCCTGATGGCGGTGGTATCCGGTTGCGCGCCCAGGGTCGACGGCACCGCGCAGCGTCAGGTCTCTCCGGTTGCACCGCTGACCGAATTCCTGCCAACCGCCGAGGAGGTGTCGGCGGTCGTCGGCAATACTCTCGACGCTGCCGGGCCGCCGAAGGCCGGGTCGATCTCGGTGTTGCCCAACGGGATCCGCACCAGTGACGATGCCAGCCCACTGGACTGCCTGGGTGCGGCGACCCCGCTGATGCGGGTGATCTACGAGAGCGGCGGCGTGCAGGCGGCGGCCTGGCAGGACTATTCCCGGTTCGGCAGGGGTCTGACCGTGTCGAGTGCCGAAGCCGGCGTGGTGCGGATGGATTCCGATGATGCGGCGGCGCGAACCTTCGCCGCGTTCGCCGCCAGGTGGAAGGCCTGTGACGGCACAGCAGTCGACATGCAGGGTCTGGAACTCAAGGTGACCCGGGTCCGGATGTCCGGTCAGGTCCTGACGGCGGTCATCCTCAGCAGCGACGGCCACGGTGACGAGTTTCCCACCGAACACGCGGTGGGAGTTGCCTCCGACTGCATCGTCGACGTCGACGTCGCCATCACCGACCCCGACCCGACGCGGCGACAGCCGGGCACCCGGGCAGCCGACCTGGTGCGGCTGACGACCGCCAAGATCGGGGGCTGATCACGTCGGCGCGTTGGCGGGCTGGAAACCCCCGGTGCTGTCGGCCTGCTCCTCGGCACGGATGACGTGCACCACCGCATTGATCAGCGCCAGATGGGTGAAGGCCTGCGGGAAGTTCCCGAGATGCCTGCCCGTACTCGGCTCGATCTCCTCGGCGTAGAGGTGCAACGGGCTGGCGAAGGACAACAACCGTTCGCACAGATGACGCGCCCGGCTCACCTCACCGATCTCCACCAGCGCCGACACCAGCCAGAAGGAGCAAATGGTGAACGCGCCCTCCTCGCCGGTCAGGCCGTCGTCGGTCTCATCCACCCGGTAGCGCAGCACCAGGCCGTCCTCGGTCAGTTCGTCGGCGATCGCCACCACGGTGGCGCGCACCCGCGGATCATCCGGCGGCAGAAAACGCACCAGCGGAACCAGCAGCAGCGAGGCGTCCAGAGCGGGATCGCCGTAGCGCTGGGTGAACACCCCGCGGTGATCCACGCCGTGCGCCAGTATGTCGGCCTTGATCTCCTCGGCGATCGAACGCCACTGCTGGGCGTAGCTCTTCGCGCCTTGCAGCTCGGCGAGTTTCGCACCGCGATCAAGCGCGACCCAGCACATCACCTTCGACGAGGTGAAGTGCTGCGGCTCGCCACGCACCTCCCAGATGCCGCGGTCCGGTTCGCGCCAGTGCTTGATGGCTTCCTCGACCTGTTCCTTGAGCACCGGCCACAGTGCGTCGGAGATGTTCTCCCGCGATTTGCAGTGCAGGTACACCGAATCGAGCATGGTGCCCCAGATGTCGTGCTGGCGCTGGTTGTAGGCGCCGTTGCCGATCCGGACCGGCCGCGCGCCGTCATAGCCGGAGAGGTGGTCGAGTTCGCCTTCGACGAGTTCGCGCTCGCCACCGACCGCGTACATCACCTGTAGTGGATGGCGCTCTCCGTTGTTGGCTCCGGACACATCGGCGATGAAGGAGAAGAAGTCGTCGGCTTCGCGATCCAATCCCAGGGTGTACAGGCCCCAGAGTGCGAACGTGGAATCGCGCACCCAGGCGTAGCGGTAGTCCCAGTTGCGAACGCCCCCAGGGGTTTCCGGCAGTGATGTGGTGCTTGCCGCCAGCAGCGCCCCGGTCGGGGAGTAGGTGAGACCTTTCAGGGTCAGCGCGCTGCGCTGCAGATAGGCCCGCCACGGATGATCGGGGAAGTGTCCGATGTTGATCCACTGTCGCCAGGCCTCGCTGGTCTGCCACATCTTGTTGGAGGCTTCTTCGTAGGTCTGCGGTGCGGGGTGCTTGGACCACGACAGCGCGACGAAGGCGTTGTCGCCCTCCTTGAGTCGGGTGCGGGCACGCGCCTCGCGGCCCTCGAGTCCGATCCGGAGGTTGGTGGTCAGCCGCAGCGTCGGGTTCGCGTCCGGATCGGTGCGCGAGGTGGCGACCGCCTCGCCGTAGGCATCCGCGGAGTACTCCCAGGCGGCGTTGATCCGGCCATAGTCGAACGATGGTTCGCAGTTCATCACCAGTTCGACCGTGCCGCTCACACAGCGCACCGTGCGCAGCAGGATGTGCTCGGCATCCCAGTCCATCGGCGTGCGCCGGTGGGTGCGCGACCGGGCATCCAGGTCGTGCCACGGTCCCATCACCAGGGCGTCGCGCACGATCAGCCATCCGGTCGGCGTCTGCCAGGTGGTCTCCATGATCAGGCTGCCTGGGAGATAACGACGCGCGGCCGGAACGGTCACCCCGTAGGGGCCCAGCCGGAAATGGCCGGCCCCGCGGTCCAGGACCGCGCCGAACACACTCGGGGAGTCCGGACGCGGCACACACATCCACTCCACCGATCCGGCGGCGGAGATCAGGCAGGTGTTCTCGCAGTCGGACAGGAAGGCGTAATCGGCGATCGGCGGGAACGGTCCCCGCGGCGCGGCCGGAGGGACGAATGGACTTTCCGTCAGCGTGATCGGAGCTGGATCAGCCATGCCCACATGATCGCCGCCGGGGCCTGCCTAGTCCACGGATCGGCCCAGATCGCCGCCGGACCGATACCGGGGCTTACGCTGGTCTGGTGGACGGGTTGCTGAGCTGGTGGGACGGTGCCGAACTGTGGCTGTCCGGGCTCGGTTTCGTGTGGCAGACGATGATCGTGATGCCCATTGCGCTGGTTCTCGCTTACGGTATCGCGGTCGGTGTGGACGCCCTACTGGGTCAGGGAATCAAAGGATTGCGACGGCTGCGCGACGAGCCGGAGACGATGCAATGAGCGGTATGCCCCGCTCCCGGGTGACGCTCGCTCTGGTTGCGCTTCTCGTTCTCGTCTTCGTGGTGTGGCTGCTCAACCGCTGAGGCCGTTGATGTTCACCTTCACCGCGCGACGCTCGCGCGCCGCGGCAGCGGTCGTCGCAACCGCGGCAGTCCTGGCCGGCTGCGGTGGCAGTGGGGCCGGTGATGTCCTCGGGGGAGGCGGAGCCAAGGACGCCGACGTGAAGCTCAACCTGATCGCCTGCTCCGTCGCGGAGCCGGGTTGGAGCGAGATCATCCCCGCCTTCACCGCGACTCCGGCAGGTAAGGGGGTGGCCATCACCACCTCGTACGGCGCTTCCGGCGATCAGTCCCGCGCCGTGCTCGACGGCAAGGCCGCCGACATCGTGAACCTTTCGGTCGAGCCCGACATCACCAGACTGGTCAAGGCCAACAAGATCGCCGCCGACTGGAATGCCGACGTCACCAAGGGTGTCCCGTTCGGTTCGGTGGTCACGCTGGTGGTCCGCAGGGGCAATCCGAAGAACATCAGAGGCTGGGACGATCTGCTCAAGCCGGGTATCGAGGTCGTCACCCCGAGCCCGCTGAGTTCGGGCTCGGCCAAGTGGAACCTGCTCGCGCCGTACACGGTGAAGAGTGACGGCGGACGGGATCAGGCCGCGGGGCTCGGTTTCATCACCAAGATGGTCTCCGAGCACATCAGGACCCGGCCTGGATCGGGGCGGGAGGCCGGCGACGTTTTCCTGCGGGGCACCGGCGATGTGCTGATCAGCTCTGAGAGCGAGGCGATCAACATCGAGCGGAGTGGTGGGGAGGTCGAGCACGTCAACCCGGAGCAGACCTTCAAGATCGAGAACCCGGTCGCGGTGGTCATCACCGGTGCCCACCTCGACAAGGCCACAGCGCTGAAGAACTTCCTGTTCACTCCGGAGGGCCAGGAGATCTGGGCGCGGGCCGGTTTCCGCCCGGTGGATCCCGCGGTGGTCGGTGAGTTCGCCAACGACTTCCCGGAGCCGGCGAAGCTCTGGACGATCGCTGACCTCGGCGGCTGGAAGGCGGCCGATTCCGCCTTGTTCGACAAGGAGAACGGGGCGATCACAGGCGCCTACAAGAAGGCCATCGGCTGACGACTGCCCGGGGCGCTCATCGGCTCTGGGAGACTCAAGCTGTGTCACCCGAACTCGTCCTCGCGCCGGGATCGCAGTTCGGCATCTACGTCCACGTGCCGTTCTGCACGTCGCGGTGCGGGTACTGCGACTTCAACACCTACACCGCTGCCGAACTCGGCGGCGCGAACCCTGACGGGTGGCTGACGGCGCTGCGCGGCGAACTGGATCTGGCCGCCGGACACCTCGGCGCCGTGCCGGTCGACACCGTCTTCGTCGGCGGCGGAACTCCATCGGTGTTGGGCGCCGCGCGACTGGCGGCGGTGCTCGACGCGGTGCGCGACCGTTTCACGCTGTCGGCCGGTGCCGAGGTGACCACCGAGGCCAACCCGGAATCCACCTCGCCGGAGTTCTTCGAGGCGATCCGCGCGGCGGGTTACACCCGGGTTTCGCTCGGGATGCAGTCTGCGGCACCGCATGTGCTGGCGGTACTGGGCCGTGCGCACTCACCCGGACGGGCTGTCGCCGCCGCCGCCGAAGCCGCGGCCGCGGGCTTCTCCCACATCAACCTCGACCTCATCTACGGAACCCCCGGCGAGTCCGACGCCGACCTGCTGGCATCGGTCGATGCTGCCGTCGGGGCCGGGGTGGATCACGTCTCGGCATACGCGCTCGTGGTCGAGGACGGCACCGCGATGGCGCGGCAGGTGCGCCGCGGCGAGATCGCCGCCCCCGACGATGACGTGCTGGCCCGTCGCTATGAAATGGTCGATCGAGCACTGTCGGCGGCTGGGCTGCACTGGTACGAGGTGTCGAACTGGAGCCGAACCGGAGGGGAGTGCCGGCACAACCTGGGTTACTGGAACGGTGGTCAGTGGTGGGGTGTGGGTCCCGGTGCGCACGGGTTCGTCGGCGATCTGCGGTGGTGGAATGTCAAGCACCCCAACGCTTATGCCGACGCCGTCGCGCGGGGGCGCTGGCCGATGGCCGACTCCGAACGGCTCGACGCAAGGGACCGTCACATCGAGGCGGTGATGCTCGGCATCCGGTTACGCACCGGCTTGCCGGTGTCGGTGCTCAGCGACACCGAACGTGGGCGCGCCCGGCGCGCGGTCGATGAGGGTCTGCTGACGCCCGTCGCCGATCGCCTTGTGCTCACCGGACGCGGCCGGCTACTGGCCGACGCCGTGGTGCGCGACGTGCTCGACGGCTGATCCTGTGAATATGCTTTGAAAATCGCGAAGCATGATTCATGTAATGCTAGTCTGTAGTCATGAACATGAAACCGCGCCACTTCGTTTCAGCCCTTGTCATCGCGGCCGGGATCGGGCTCTGCGTAGCCCCGGCCGCCAGCGCCTCGGACGTCAGCTGCCGGCAGAGCGGGAGCAGCACGGTGTGCCAGAAGCCCGGGCACGCCTCGCTGAACGCCAAGCCGACACCGCGAACGGCGAACGGATCGCTGTTCGGCTCGGCCTGGCTGCCCGGTTACGGCCGTGGTCCGCTGCCGCCGTTGCTAGCCATGGACTGAATCGAAGTCGAAAACCCGGGCGTGCAGCACTGTGCGGTTGCGCAGTGCTGCACGCACCGCCCGGTGTAGCCCGTCTCCCAGCTCGTGGTGATGACCGTGCTCGGGGTGGGGCTTGCCGCTGCGCACCCCTTTGAAGATCACTCGCGCACACTACTGGCACTCCGGGGCGTCAGCTGCTAATCATGCTGTTGACGCCACGTAAACTGAGATCACTGGAGGTGATCTGGGAATGGGAAGTGCCGACGACCGTCGCTTTGAGGTGCTGCGCGCCATCGTCGCCGACTTCGTCGCGACCAAGGAGCCGATCGGCTCCAAGGCCCTGGTGGAACGCCACAACCTCGGCGTCTCCAGCGCCACCGTTCGCAACGATATGGCCGTGCTCGAGGCCGAGGGCTACATCGCCCAGCCGCACACCAGTTCGGGCCGGGTCCCCACCGAGAAGGGCTATCGCGAGTTCGTCAACCGCCTGCACGACGTCAAGCCACTGTCGTCTCCGGAGCGCGCCGCGATCCTGTCGTTCCTGGAGTCCGGTGTCGACCTCGACGACGTGCTGCGACGCGCGGTGCGACTGCTGGCCCAGCTCACCCGCCAGGTGGCCGTCGTGCAGTACCCGACCTTGTCGGCTTCCACCGTCCGTCATCTCGAAGTGGTCGCTCTGACACCGGCCCGGCTGCTGATGGTGGTCATCACCGACTCCGGCAGGGTGGACCAGCGCATCGTCGAACTCGGCGACACCATCGACGATCATCAGCTGGCCCAGTTGCGTGAGCTGCTCGGGCAGGCGCTGGAGGGCAAGAAGCTGGCCACCGCCTCGGTCGCGGTGGCCGATCTCGCCGACCGGCTCGGCGCCCCCGCCGGCCTGGGCAACGCCGTCGGCCGCTCGGCCACCGTTCTTCTCGAATCGCTTGTCGAGCACCCCGAAGAGCGGCTGCTGATGGGCGGCACCGCCAACCTGACGCGTAACACCGCCGACTTCGGCGGGTCGTTGCGTCCGGTGCTCGAGGCGCTCGAGGAACAGGTCGTCGTTCTGCGACTGCTGGCCGCCCAGCAGGACGCCGGTAAGGTCACGGTGCGCATCGGCCACGAGACCGAAGCCGAGCAGATGGCCGGAACGTCGGTGATCACCACCACCTACGGCAGCTCGGAAGTCGTCTACGGCGGTATGGGTGTGCTCGGTCCCACCCGAATGGACTATCCGGGAACGATCGCCAACGTCGCCGCGGTTGCGACGTACATCGGCGAAGTACTCGGCAACCGCTGAAAGGTCAGACGTGGCAACCGACTACTACGGCCTGCTCGGTGTGAGCAGGAACGCGAGCGATGCGGAGATCAAGCGCGCCTACCGAAAGCTCGCGCGTGAACTGCACCCCGATATCAACCCGGAAGAGGGGGAGCGGTTCAAGGAGGTCAGCACGGCCTACGAGGTGCTCTCGGATCCGGAGAAGCGTCGCATCGTCGATCTGGGCGGTGACCCGCTGGCCAGCGCTGGATCCGCCGGCTTCAGCGGATTCGGCGGTCTGGGCGACGTGTTCGAGGCCTTCTTCGGCGGCGGCGGCGGGTCCCGCGGCCCGATCGGCCGGGTTCGGCCCGGATCCGACTCGCTGCTGCGGATGCGGCTGACTCTGCAGGACTGCGCAACCGGCGTCACCAAGAGCGTCACCGTCGACACAGCGGTGCTCTGCGACATCTGCCAGGGCCGTGGCACTCATGGCGACTCGCGCCCGATCACCTGCGATATCTGCGGCGGCCGCGGCGAGGTGCAGAGCGTGCAGCGCTCGCTGCTCGGCCAGATCATGTCCTCGCGACCGTGCCCCACCTGCGCCGGCGTCGGCGAGGTCATCCCCAACCCGTGCCATCGCTGCGGGGGTGACGGCCGGGTGCGGGCCCGCCGGGAGATCAGCGTGAAGATCCCCGCCGGGGTCGGCGACGGCATGCGGGTGCGACTGGCCGCGCAGGGCGAGGTCGGCCCCGGCGGCGGTCCGGCCGGCGACCTCTATGTCGAGGTCCACGAAGTCCCACACGACTTCTTCATCCGCGACGGCGACGATCTGCACTGCACAATCTCGGTCCCGATGGTCGACGCGGCGCTGGGCACCACCGTCACCCTCACCGGAATCCTCGACGACGAACTCGAGATCAAGGTCGCCCCCGGCACACAGCCCGGTGAGGTCACATCGCTGCGCGGCCAGGGCATGCCGCGGCTGCGCTCGGAGGCGCGCGGCGACCTGCACGCCCACATCGAGGTGGCGGTGCCCACCAAACTCGACGCCCGCACCCGTGAACTGCTCGACGAGATCCGGGGACGCGGTGCCGAGCGTGCGACGGTGAAATCGATGCGAACCCCCGCCGCGCAGTCGGGCGGCGGCCGGTTCTTCAACCGTCTGCGCGAAACCTTCAGCGGCCGCTGAACTTTCGACCGTGGTCGCCACTCTGTTCTACGTCGAAACGGTGCCTGAGGTCGGTGGCCTGGCCGCCGTCGAGGGCGACGAGGGGTTCCATGCCGCGACCGTGCGCCGGATTCGGCCCGGCGAGACACTGGTGCTCGCCGACGGCGCCGGCACCGTGGCCGAGTGTGTGGTCGAAGAGGCCGGCAAGCGAACGCTGACCGCACGGGTGCTGGAGCGCAGCACGGTCCCGCCGTCCCGCCCGCCGGTCACCGTCGTTCAGGCCATACCGAAGTCGGAGCGCTCCGAGTTGGCCGTCGAGTCGGCCTGCGAGGCCGGTGCCGACGAGTTCATCGCCTGGCAGGCCGAGCGGTGCGTGGCGCGCTGGGACGGCGACCGTGCCGAGAAGGGTCTGCGGCGCTGGCGTGCGGTGGCGCGGTCGGCGGCCCGGCAGTCGCGGCGCCCGCACATTCCGGATGTCTCGGGGCCGTTGTCGACGTCCGATCTCACCGGCTATCTGTCCGGCCGGGTGGCGGCCGGGGCGCTGGTCCTGGTCCTGCACGAGTCGGCCGATCGGCCGCTGGCCGACCTCCCGATTTCCGCGGCAGACTCGATCGTGCTGGTCATCGGGCCCGAGGGCGGTATCAGCGACGAGGAACTGGCAGCCCTGGCCTTGGTCGGGGGCCGGCCGGTCCGGCTCGGTCCGACGGTCCTGCGCACCTCGACGGCGGCGGCGGTCGGCCTCGGCGCGATCGGTGTGCTGACCGGGCGCTGGCGGTAGGACCGGGCGGTAGGATCAGCCCTGATGACGTCCCGTGACACGACCGTGCGCAGCAGCATGACTGTTCCGCCCGACCTCGTCGTGGGCCTGCTCGGTTCGGCCGATGAGAACCTGCGCGCACTCGAGTCCGCCCTGTCCGCCGATGTCCACGTCCGCGGCAACACCGTCAGTCTCGCCGGGGCCTCCGCGGACGTGGGCCTGGCGGAACGGGTGGTCGCCGAACTGATCGCCATCGTGGCCGGCGGGCAGAGCCTGTCGCCGGAATTGGTCCGTCGCAGTGTGGCGATGATCGCCGGTGAGGACAACACCTCACCGGCCGAGGTGCTCACCCTCGACATCCTGTCGCGACGCGGCAAGACCATCCGGCCCAAGACGCTCAACCAGAAGCATTACGTCGACGCGATCGACGCCAACACCATCGTGTTCGGCATCGGCCCGGCCGGCACCGGTAAGACCTATCTGGCGATGGCCAAAGCCGTCCAGGCGCTGCAGACCAAACAAGTCACCCGGATCATCCTGACCCGCCCGGCGGTGGAAGCCGGTGAGCGTCTTGGTTTTCTGCCCGGAACGCTGAGCGAGAAGATCGACCCGTATCTGCGACCGCTCTACGACGCGCTGCACGACATGATGGATCCCGAAGCGATCCCGAAGCTGATGAGCGCCGGTGTCATCGAAGTGGCGCCGCTGGCGTACATGCGCGGTCGCACCCTCAACAATGCGTTCATCATCCTCGACGAGGCGCAGAACACCACCGCCGAGCAGATGAAGATGTTCCTGACCCGGTTGGGTTTCAACTCGAAAATCGTTGTCACCGGGGACATCACGCAGGTCGATCTTCCCGGCGGAGCGCGATCCGGCCTGCGGGCCGTGATGGACATCCTCGACGGGATAGATGACATTCACTTCGCTGAACTCACCAGTGCCGACGTGGTGCGCCACCGGCTCGTCTCCGAGATCGTCGACGCCTACGCAAAGGCCGCCGAACATCCCACGCTCAACCGCGCGCAGCGCAGGCCGCGGCGGTAGGGAAAGCGGATCGCGCATGATTGAGGTGTCCAACGAATCGGGCCTTGACGTCTCCGAAGAGGAACTGATCAGCGTCGCGCGCTTCGTCATCCGCAAGATGGACGTCAATCCCGGCGCCGAACTGTCGATGGTGCTGCTCGACACCAACGCGATGGCCGATCTGCACATGCGCTGGATGGATCTGCCCGGGCCCACCGACGTGATGAGCTTCCCGATGGACGAGCTCGAGCCCGGCGGTCGCCCGGATGCGCCCGAACCGGGCCCGTCGATGCTCGGCGATATCGTGCTGTGTCCGCAGTTCGCCGCCGAGCAGGCTGAGGCTGCAGGCCACAGTCTGGGTCACGAGCTGGCGCTGCTGACCGTGCACGGCGTGCTGCATCTTCTCGGTTACGACCACGCTGAACCGGATGAGGAGAAGGAGATGTTCGCCCTGCAACGCCGGCTGCTCGAGGAGTGGGTCGCCGATCAGGTCGAGGCCTACCACTCCGAGCGTCAGGCCGAGAAGGACCGGCGACTGCTCGACAAGTCGCGGTTCTTCGACGAGCCGTGAGCGGACCGGCGCCGCTGATCGGCGCGATCTTCCTGATCCTGCTGGGCGGGGTGTTCTCCGCCATCGACGCCGCTATCGGCACCGTGTCGATGGCCCGTGTCGAGGAACTGGTGCGCGACGAACGCCCGGGGGCCACCCGGCTCGCGCAGGTGGTCCGCGAGCGGCCGCGCTATGTCAATCTGGTTGTGCTGCTTCGTATCGCCTGCGAGACCGCCGCCACCGTGCTGCTGGTCGACTATCTCAACGACCACCTCTCGATCAACGGCGCGCTGTTCGTCGCCGCGGCGATCATGACCGTCGTGAGTTTCGTCGTGGTGGGTGTCGGACCGCGCACCCTGGGCCGGCAGCGGGCTTATTCGATCGCGCTGGCATCGGCCGTTCCACTGCAGGCGATCTCGGTACTGCTGACCCCGATCAGCCGGTTGCTGATCCTCCTCGGCAACGCACTGACTCCGGGTCGCGGCTTCCGTAACGGTCCGTTCGCCTCCGAGATCGAACTGCGAGAGGTCGTCGACCTGGCTCAGGAACGCGGCGTGGTAGCCGACGACGAGCGCCGGATGATCCAGTCCGTTTTCGAACTCGGCGACACCCCGGCCCGCGAGATCATGGTGCCGCGCAGAGAGATGGTCTGGATCGAGAGCGACAAGAGTGCGGCTCAGGCCACCTCGTTGTCGATCCGCAGCGGTTACTCCCGGATGCCGGTGGTCGGCGACGACGTCGACGACATCCTCGGCGTGGTCTATCTGAAAGACCTTGTGCGCCGGACCTATTACTCGGCCAGCGCCGCGCGCGACATCACCGTCGCCGAGGTGATGCGGCCGGCGGTGTTCATCCCGGATTCCAAGCCGATCGACTCCCTTCTGCGTGAGATGCAGCAGGACCGCGTCCACATCGCCCTGCTGGTCGACGAGTACGGCGCGACGGCCGGCTTGGTGACCATCGAGGACGTGCTCGAGGAGATCGTCGGCGAGATCGCCGACGAGTACGACGTCGACGAGGTTGCGCCGGTGGAGGACCTGGGCGAGCAGAAGTTCCGGGTCTCGGCCCGGCTGCCCATCGAGGACGTCGGGGAGCTCTACGACATCGAGTTCTCCGAGGACCTCGACGTCGACACCGTCGGAGGACTGCTCGCGCTCGCACTCGGCAGGGTGCCACTGCCTGGGTCGGAGGTGGTCTCGCACGGACTTCGGCTGCGCGCCGAGGGCGGCCCCGATCCGCGGGGCCGGGTTCGCATCGGCACCGTACTGGTGAGCCGGGTGGAAACCAACGGCGAGGCTCCTGGAGATGAGTGAGTTCCGTTCCGGCTTCGTGTGTTTCGTCGGCCGCCCCAACACCGGCAAGTCGACGCTGACCAATGCGCTCGTCGGGGAGAAGGTGGCGATCACCTCCAACCGTCCGCAGACCACCCGGCACACCATTCGTGGCATCGTGCACCGCGAAGACTTCCAGATCGTCCTGGTCGACACCCCTGGTCTGCACCGCCCGCGCACCCTGCTCGGCAAGCGGCTCAACGACCTGGTGCGTGATACCTACACCGACGTCGACGTGATCGGCCTGTGCATACCGGCCGATGAGGCGATCGGCCCCGGGGACAGGTGGATCTACGAACAGATCCGCGATGTCGCACCGAAGACCGCACTCGTCGTCATCGTCACAAAGATCGACAAGGTGCCCAGGGACCGGGTGGCCGCGCAACTGGTGGCGGTCAACGAACTCGCCGGTGAGCACGCGGCAGCGATCGTCCCGGTGTCGGCGACCACCGGTGAGCAGATGGACGTACTCATCGGCGTGCTGGTCGACCAACTCTCACCCGGGCCGGCGTTCTACCCCGACGGGGAGCTGACCGACGAGCCAGAAGAGGTTCTCATGGCCGAGTTCATCCGTGAGGCGGCACTGGAGGGGGTGCGCGACGAACTGCCGCACTCGCTGGCGGTCGTCATCGACGAGGTGACTCCGCGGGAGGGCCGGGACGACCTGATCGACGTCCACGCACTCATCTACGTCGAGCGCGACAGCCAGAAGGGCATCGTCATCGGCAAGGGCGGCGCACGGCTCAAGGAGGTCGGCACCCGCGCCCGACGTCAGATCGAACGGCTGCTGGGCACCAAGGTCTACCTGGACCTGCGGGTCAAGGTGGCCAAGAACTGGCAGCAGGACCCCAAGCTGCTGGGGCGGCTGGGCTTCTAGCCCTCAGAGCTGAGTGTCAGTCCCCGCCGATGTCGCTCGACGGTGACAGACTGGGCTGATGCGGCTGTATCGGGATCGGGCGGTTGTGCTGCGCCAGCACAAGCTCGGCGAGGCAGACCGTATCGTCACTCTGCTCACCCGTGACCACGGTCTGGTCCGCGCGGTGGCCAAGGGAGTGCGCCGCACCCGCAGCAAGTTCGGCTCCCGGTTGGAGCCCTTCGCCCATATCGACGTCCAGCTGCATCCGGGCCGCAACCTCGACATCGTCACTCAGGTGGTCTCGATCGACGCCTTCGCCGCCGGCATCGTCAGCGACTACGGCCGTTACACCAGCGCTTGTGCCGTCCTGGAGACCGCTGAGCGGCTGGCTGGCGAGGAGCGCGCACCGGCCCCGGCGCTGCATCGGCTCACCGTCGGTGCGTTGCGCGCCGTGGCCGATGGCACCCGCCCCCGCGAACTGGTGCTCGACGCCTATCTGTTGCGGGCGATGGGCATCGCCGGCTGGGCCCCGTCTCTGACCGAGTGCGCCCGGTGCGCCGCACCCGGCCCGCACCGCGCCTTCCACATCGGCGCGGGCGGCAGCGTGTGCATGCATTGCCGCCCGTCCGGATCGACCACCCCACCGCAGCAGGTTCTGGATCTGATGGCAGCCCTGTACGAGGGGGACTGGCCGGCTGCCGAGGCCTCGACGACATCGCACCGCAGCCACGCCAGCGGTCTGGTGGCGGCCCACCTGCAGTGGCACCTCGAGCGTCAGCTGCGGACGCTGCCTTTGGTCGAACGTTCCACTAACCGGCCCCTGCACCATGATCCGGAGATCTTCAGGCAGGATGTCCCCCATGGTGATGGACCGGGTGACCAGCTCCTGGCGGGGGGCTGAGCGCAGGCGCCGGGAGCAGCAGTACCCGCAGCTCTCGCCGGCGCCTGGCGATTACCCGGTCTTTCCCGATACCTCGACCTGGCCGGTGCTGTTCCCGACGCTGCCCGACGTCCCGGGCGGCGGCCCGCGCCGCCCCCCGCAGCACACCTCCAAGGCCGTGCCTCCGGCGATCCCCGCCGATCAGTTGCCCAAGCATGTCGCGATCGTCATGGACGGTAACGGCCGCTGGGCCACCCAGCGCGGTCTCGGACGCACCGAGGGCCACAAGATGGGCGAGGCGGTCCTGATCGACGTCACCTGTGGCGCGATCGAGTTGGGCATCAAACATCTCAGTGTCTACGCCTTCTCCACCGAGAACTGGAAGCGCAGCGCCGAAGAGGTCCGCTTCCTGATGGGCTTCAACCGCGAAGTCGTTCGCCGCCGTCGGGAGAGCCTGGCGCAGATGGGCGTGAAGATGCGCTGGGTCGGTTCCCGGGCGCGGATGTGGCGCAGCGTGATGAAGGAATTCCAGATCGCCGAGGACATGACCGTCGACAACGACGTCCTGACGGTCAACTACTGCGTCAATTACGGCGGACGCACCGAGATCGCCGAAGCGGCCAGGCGGATCGCCCGTGAGGTCGCTGCCGGACGACTCGATCCCGAACGGGTCGATGAGGCTGCGTTGGCCCGGCATCTGACCGAACCGGATATCCCCGACGTCGACCTGTTCATCCGGACGTCGGGGGAGCAGCGGTCGAGCAACTTCATGATCTGGCAGGCCGCCTACGCCGAGTACGTCTTCCAGGACAAACTGTGGCCGGACTATGACCGGCGTGATCTGTGGGCGGCGTGTGAGGAGTACGTGCACCGCAACCGGCGGTTCGGGCGTGCCTGATCTGGCTGCGGCGTTGAGCCCGGTCATGTCTGTCGAAGTCGAGCAGGACGGTGCGCTCACCGTTCGCCACGACGGCACCGTCGCCTCACTGCGCGAGGTGGTCCTGGCCGAAGGTCTGGCGATGATCTCGCTCACCCAGGTGCTGGCCTGGGATCTGCATCTCAATGCGGATCTGCGCAAAAGCGTTGCGACACAGACCAACAGCACGATGCTCGGCACCGTCACACTGGTCGAGCGGCCCGGAAGGAAGGCCGACGTGATGTTGCGCTACAACTTCCCGTTCAGTGGACTAAGCGACGGAGCGCTGCGGACACTGGTGCTGATGGTTCTCGACACCGGTTCCCAGGTGCGGGCCGCGCTCACGGCTTGATCTGGCAGCCGGCACACGTGCCGAACAGCTCAATGGTGTGGTTGACGTCCGAAAAGCCATGGGCTGCAGCCACTTCGGCGGCCCAGGCTTCCACGTCGCGGCCACTGACCTCTACCGCCGACCCGCAGGTCCGGCAGACCAGGTGGTGATGGTGGTGCGGCGCCTCGCAGCGACGGTAGACCGATTCGCCGGTGTCGGTGCGCACCCCGTCGACCAGATCGGCGGCGGCCAGGGACTGCAGTGTGCGGTAGACGGTGGTCAGCCCGATGTTCTCCCCGCGGCGGCGTAGTTCGTCGTGCAGGTCCTGCGCGGAGCGGAAACCGTCGACCTCGTCGAGGAGTGCGACGATGGCCGCCCGTTGCCGGGTGGAGCGCACCGCCCCGGCCGAGTCGCGGGCCGTCATCGGCGGATCTCTGCGGCGTGGCTGACCGCGGCCACCACGATCTCGGTCAGGTGGGCGTCGACCAGGCGGTAGAGCACCTCGCGGCCGGAGCGCTCGCCGGCCACCACGCCGGCCGCCTTGAGCACCCGTAGGTGCTGGCTGACCAGCGGTTGGGGGAGTTCGAGTGCCTCGACGAGTTCGTGAACGCAGCGCTGGGACTCGCGCAGGTGCAGCACGATCGCGATGCGGACCGGGGCGGCCAGTGCGCGAAGCAGTTCCCCGGCGAGGTCTAGGTCGAGGTCGGCGCTATTGGAAATCATTTCCATTAGTCACCCACTGTTTCATGCACGATGACGCATGTCAAAGGGGCGCTTTGCCGGGTCGCTACGCTGTGGGCTGGTTTCCCTCAGTGGATTCCCCCGAGTGGAGGAGTGGCAACAAACGTGGCGTCCGTGATCGATTCCGTCGTCAACCTGGCCAAGCGCCGGGGCCTGGTCTACCCGTGCGGCGAGATCTACGGTGGCACGCGCTCCGCCTGGGACTACGGCCCACTCGGTGTGGAACTGAAGGAGAACATCAAGAAGCAGTGGTGGCGTTCGGTCGTCACCGGCCGCGACGACGTGGTCGGCCTGGACTCCTCGATCATCCTGCCGCGCGAGGTGTGGGTGGCGTCGGGTCACGTCGAGGTGTTCAACGATCCGCTGGTGGAGTGCCTCAGCTGCCACAAGCGGCACCGCCAGGACCACATGCAGGAGGCGCACGCCGAGAAGAAGGGCATCGCCGATCCGGAATCGGTTCCGATGTCGGAGATCGTCTGCCCGGACTGCGGCACCAAGGGCCAGTGGACCGAGCCGCGTGAGTTCAACATGATGCTCAAGACCTACCTCGGCCCGATCGAGAGCGAAGAGGGTCTGCACTATCTGCGTCCGGAGACCGCGCAGGGCATCTTCGTCAACTTCGCCAACGTGGTCACCACCTCGCGCAAGAAGCCGCCGTTCGGCATCGGCCAGATCGGCAAGAGCTTCCGCAACGAGATCACCCCGGGCAACTTCATCTTCCGCACCCGCGAGTTCGAGCAGATGGAGATGGAGTTCTTCGTCGAGCCCGACACCGCCAAGCAATGGCATCAGTACTGGATCGACACCCGGCTGCAGTGGTACGTGGACCTCGGCATCAAGCGCGACAACCTGCGACTCTACGAACATCCCAAGGAGAAGTTGTCGCACTACTCCGACGGCACCACCGATATCGAGTACAAGTTCGGATTCCAGGGCAACCCGTGGGGCGAGCTCGAGGGCATCGCCAACCGCACCAACTTCGACCTCTCGACGCATTCGAAGCACTCCGGTGTGGACCTCTCGTACTACGACCAGGCGGCCGACACCCGCTACGTGCCCTACGTCATCGAACCCGCAGCGGGACTGACCCGTTCGTTCATGGCGTTCCTGGTCGACGCCTACGCCGAGGATGAGGCGCCCAACGCCAAGGGCGGGGTGGACAAGCGCACCGTGCTGCGACTCGATCCGCGGCTGGCTCCGGTGAAGGCCGCGGTGTTGCCGTTGTCGCGTAACGAGGATCTCAGCCCCAAGGCGCGTGATC
>CAYFMA010000016.1:0-5204 GCA_964344085.1 uncultured Mycobacterium sp. | reverse complement strand
CGTGATCTGGCCGCCGAGCTTCGCAAGTACTGGAACATCGAGTTCGACGACGCCGGCGCGATCGGCCGTCGTTACCGCCGCCAGGACGAGATCGGGACCCCGTTCTGTGTGACGGTCGACTTCGACACCCTCGAGGATCAGGCGGTCACGGTGCGTGATCGTGACGCCATGAGCCAGGAGCGGGTCGGCCTGGACAACGTGGTCAGCTATCTGGCCGCGCGGCTGCCCGGCTGCTAGTCGCGGGACTCACGCACGGCGCGTTTAACCCGCAACGCATAGTGCCCGCCTCGGAGCGACATACATCCCCGAGTCGCTGCGAGGCGGGCACAAAACGTTAGAACCGGCCGCCGCCGCCGAGCAGATCGCCGCCGCCACCACCACCCTGTGAGCCGCCGTAGGTGGTCGAGGTCCAGCCGCCTCCGCCGCTGCTGTAGCCGCCCCCACCCCCGCCGAAGCCGCCGGTGAGGATGTTGCCGAGGATGATGCCGCCGACCATGGCGCCCATATCCGACTGACCGCCGCGGTAGCGGGACTGGTACTGCCGCTGGCCGGCCTGCACATCGTCATTGGCCATCTGCTGGGCCTGCGCGGCCAGCATCGATGCTCCGTTGGCGCGTTTGATCGCCTCGTTGAGATCGGTCTTGCTGACGGTTTGAGCGGCCTCCAGTTGGCGCACCGCCTCGTTGAGTCGGGTCCGCGCCTCCGGGCCGATGCTGCCGCGGCGGGTGTCGACGTAGTCGGACACCGATCGGACCCGCGACTGGGCGGTGAACAGCGCCTGCTCGTAGGACTTCTTCAGCCGCTCGGCGGCGTCGCGCTCCTCGGCGACATCGGCCAGTAGCCGGTCCAGGTCGGCATCGGCCTGAGTCAGTTGGGTGAACGCGCCCAGCGGATCCGCGGCGCCATTGCTCTGCGCGGCGGTCACCGCCTTGACGGCCGCATCACGAGCGGCGGACAACTCGGTGGCTACCGCCAAACCGCCCTGGGCGAGTTGGGTCGAGGCTTCGTTGATGCCCTTCTGGATGTCGGCGATCGCCGTGGGAAGGGTCGAGACCGCCCTGCGGATATCGCTGGCCGCACTGTCGACCGCGTCGAGCATCGTATTGGCTTGCTGCAGAGCCGATTCGCCGCCGCGGATGCAGTCGACCAGTTCGCCCACCTCGCCGGCGACGGGCTTGGCGGCCAGTTCGCGCCCCCTGGTGATCGCCTTGTCGGCGAAGCCGATCCGCTCCCGTGCCGCGTTGACGTTGCGGGCCACCGACGCCAGCGCCGACTCGGCGAACTCGCTCTTGAGTTCGGTCAGCTTCTGCTCGGACGGTTCCACCCGCGCGGTCACCGTGACCAGTTGCTGGGTCAGCGTGTTGAGCCGTTCGGGGGCGTTGATCACCAGATCGCGCATCTGATGGAACGCCTCGGTCTGAGCGTCGAGCTCTTTGTTCGCCCGTGCCGCCGACACCACCACCCGGGTCAGCAGATCGCGACGCTCCGGAAGCGGCTCGGGCACATTGTCATCCAGTTTCTGACGCACCGTGAACGCCTGCTTGAGCGTCTCGCGGGCGTTGTCGACGGCGGCGGCGAACGGTGCGGTCTGTGCCTCGCCGAATTCCTCGACCGCGAGTACCAGTTCATTGGCGCTGGTGCGAATGGCGTTGTCCACCTTGACCACGATGGTGCGCGACAGGTCGTCGAGTGCGTCGATCGGAACATCCGCCAGCGCCGAGGCGTCGGTGGGGTCGATGTTCTGCGCGGCGGCGACGTCGGCCTCGTGCCGCTTCTTACGCCGCCGCTTGCTCCACATCATCAGCCCGCCGATCAGGACCAGCCCGATGCCGGCCAGGATCAGCAGCGGCAGCAGTGACCCGCCGCCGCCTCCGGAACTGGTGGGACTGCCCGATTTCGCCGACTTGGCGGTCAGTGCGCTCAGCCCGGTTGCGGCCGCGGTGGCCGCGCCCACCCAGTCATTTCGTTTCAGGGCCGGTTCGATCTGATCGCGCCGGATGTCGTCGACCTTGGTCGTCTTACCGCCGACCGAGGAACTCGGCACCAGGAACGCATACGAGCGCTGCCCGGTCGCCACCGCGAGGATCGCGTCGTCGTTGTTCAGGTCGCTGATGGTCCGGGCCTGCTGGGCCCAGCCGACCGCACCCTGCGGGGCGAATGAGTCCACGAAGACCACCCACAGTCTCAGGTGGCGGTCGCTGTAGAGCTGATCGACCGCCTTCTGCACATCGCTGCGCTGACGGTCGGTGAGCGCGCCCACATTGTCGGTGACCTGATCGGGTAGGCGGAACGGCGGTTCGGCCGTCGCCGACGGGGCCAGCAGGGTGGCTGCCATCAGGATTGCCGCGAACAGGCTGAACAGACGGGCGAGGCGCATGAGGGTCAATCTAGTAGTCCCAGTTCGCTCCACAGGCTGTTGCCAGCAAAACTTCATCCCGTTCTGCAGTCACCCGGTACTGGCAGACTGTGGCCCAGTGACACCGAACAGCGACAACGATCAGTACGCCCCGTACGACTCAGCCGACCGCGAACGTCAGGTCGTCGAGCCGGCGAAGACGGCCGGGCTGCCCGGGTACGACGCCCGGCACCGCACCGACTTCGCCCGCGACCGTGCCCGCGTGCTGCACTGCGCCGCGCTGCGCAGGCTTGCCGACAAGACCCAGGTGGTCGGTCCGCGGGAGAGTGAGAACCCACGCACCCGGCTCACCCACTCGCTGGAGGTCGCACAGATCGGCCGCGGTATGGCGGGCCCACTGGGCTGCGATCCCGATCTGGTCGACATGGCCGGCCTGGCTCACGACATCGGTCACCCGCCCTACGGGCACAACGGTGAGCGGGCGCTCGATCAGTTCGCCGCCGGCTGCGGCGGCTTTGAGGGCAATGCGCAGAACTTCCGGATCCTCACCCGGCTGGAACCGAAAGTCCTTGACGCACAGGGCAACAGCGTCGGGCTGAACATGACCCGCGCCGCACTGGATGCGGTCACCAAGTATCCGTGGCCGCGACCTTCCACCGGAGGCAAGTTCGGCTTCTACGCCGACGATCTCGCCTTGGCGCGGTGGATGCGCACCGGTGCCCCCGAGGGCCGGCCATGCCTGGAGTCCCAGGTGATGGACTGGGCCGACGATGTCGCCTACTCGGTGCACGACGTGGAGGACGGCGTCATCTCCGGCCGGATCGATCTGCGGGTGCTGGCCGACGACGATGCCGCCTCTGCGCTGGCCCGGCTCGGCGCCTCGGTCTACGGGTCAGGACCGGACCCGGCCGAACTTGAGGAAGCCGCGCATCGGCTCTCCGAACTGCCGGTGGTGGCCGCTGTCGGCAAGTACGACGGAACGTTGAACGCTGCGGTGGCCCTCAAGCAGTTGACCAGCGAACTCGTCGGACGGTTCGCCTCGGCGGCGGTCGCCGAGACCCGTCGGGTGGCCGGCCCCGGACCGCTGGTGCGCTACCAGGCCGATCTGCACGTCCCGGCGAGTTTCCGGGCCGAGGTCGCCGTGCTCAAGACGCTGGCGCTGCAGTTCATCATGAGCGACCCACGCCACCTCGAACTTCAGTCCCGCCAGCGTGAGCGGATCCACCGGGTCGCGCGGTGGCTGCTGACCGGGGCGCCGGGCACGCTGGACGCGCTGTTCGTTCCGGCCTTCAACGACGCCGCCGACGATGCCGCGCGGGTCCGGGTGGTGGTCGACCAGATCGCCTCCTACACCGAGGGGCGCCTGGAACGGATCGAGGCCGCGGACGTTCGGACCGAGTCCTAGGATTGCTCCCGTGACCGGAGCGGTGAGCGGGGGAGGCAGCCGAAAAGGCCGCATTCCCGACCGCGATATCGCCGCCATCCGCGAGAAGGCCCGGATCGAGGACGTGGTCGGCGACTACGTGCAGTTGCGCCGGGCCGGGGCCGATTCGATGAAGGGGCTCTGCCCGTTCCACGACGAGAAGTCGCCGTCGTTCCACGTGCGGCCCAACCACGGCCACTTCCACTGCTTCGGCTGCGGGGAGGGCGGCGACGTCTACGCCTTCCTGCAGAAGATCGAACATGTCAGCTTCGTCGAGGCAGTCGAACTGCTGGCCGACCGCCTCGGCTATCAGGTCACCTACACCGGTGGCGGCAACACCCTGCAACGCGATCGCGGCAGTCGCAGCCGGCTGGTCGCCGCGAACGCCGCCGCGCAGGAGTTCTATGCGGCCGCATTGGAATCCGAGGAAGCCGCACCGGCCCGCAGGTACCTGACCGAACGCAACTTCGACGCCGCCGCGGCCCGGCAGTTCGGCTGCGGGTTCGCCCCGTCGGGCTGGGACTCGCTGACCAAACATCTGATCCGCAAGGGCTTCGAGTTCAAAGAGCTTGAGACCGCTGGACTTTCGCGTGAGGGCCGACGCGGTCCGATGGACCGCTTCCATCGCCGGCTGCTCTGGCCGATCCGCAGTGCCAGTGGTGAGACGGTGGGTTTCGGGGCGCGACGGATCTTCGATGACGACCCGATGGAAGCCAAGTACGTCAATACCCCCGAGACGCCGCTGTACAAGAAGTCCGCGGTGCTCTTCGGGATCGACCTCGCCAAGCGCGATATCGCCAAGGGGCATCAGGCCGTCGTCGTGGAGGGCTACACCGATGTGATGGCCATGCACCTGGCCGGGGTCACCACTGCGGTCGCCTCCTGCGGCACCGCCTTCGGTGACGAACACCTGTCGATGTTGCGGCGACTCATGATGGACGACAAGTTCTTTCGCGGTGAACTCATCTACGTCTTCGACGGCGACGCGGCCGGACAGGCCGCCGCGCTCAAGGCCTTCGCCGGCGAGCAGAACCTGGCCGGCCAGAGTTTCGTCGCGGTCGCCGCCGACGGGATGGATCCCTGCGATCTGCGTCTGAAGTCCGGTGACGCGGCGCTGCGCGACCTGGTCGCGCGGCGGACCCCGCTGTTCGAATTCGCCATCCGCACCGCACTGGCCGAACACGACCTGGACAGCGCCGAGGGCCGGGTGGCCGCACTGCGCCGCTGCGTTCCGATGGTCGCCCAGATCAAAGACCCCACCCTGCGCGACGAGTACGCCCGACAGCTTGCCGGCTGGGTCGGCTGGGACGACGTGGCCCAGGTGCTCGGTCGGGTCCGCCAGGAGGCCGGGGGCCGCAGACCCGGGGCACGCCCGGCCGACCGGCACACCGCCGCCGACCCGCGTCCGGCGCCCAACGCCGCCCG
>CAYFMA010000015.1:45869-52940 GCA_964344085.1 uncultured Mycobacterium sp. | reverse complement strand
CGCGCTCGGTGCCGTTGATGATGAAGGTGCCCTTCTCGGTCATCATCGGGAAGTCGCCCATGAAGACCGTCTGGCTCTTGATCTCACCGGTGTTGTTGTTGATGAACTCGGCCGTGACGAACAGCGGCGCCGCGTACGTCATGTCCTTGTCTTTGCACTCGTCGACCGGAGCCTTGACCTCGTCGAAGCGCGGGTCGGAGAAGCTCAGCGACATCGAGCCGGAGAAGTCCTCGATGGGCGACAGCTCGGCCAGCACCTCTTCGAGACCGCCGGTCGGATTCGGGTCACCCGCGGCGGTGGCCTTCGCGCGCCACTCCGGATCACCGATCAGCCACTTGAAGGAGTCGGTCTGCACGTCGAGCAGACCGGGAACCTCCAGCGGCTCGCGCAGTTTGGCGAATGAGACTCGTGCCGGCGCTCCCGGGACCGGGTTAGAAGTGGTAGTGGTCTTGCTCTGGCTAGAGACTGCCAAGATGCATCCTTCCAGCACCAATGCGGACTACTCGGTTCACCGGCCGCGCCGGGCCTTTCGCCGCTGATCTTCGTGGTTCGGCTGGCGTCCCCTGATTCCTCCACACGGCACAGAACACGTGCAATGCCTCTGAGCTGGGAAAACAAACTCAGACCGAGACGACCATGTCACGGTGCGGGTGAGGGTGGGCAGGCGGCGACCAGCGCAACGACCAAGAATAGCGCACCCGGGCACCAACCTCAAACGGCGCCTGCCGGAGTAGAGACCCGGGCACGCTTGCTGCCCAACAGATTGGACCGTCGGCGGCTTTGCGTCAAGCGTTTTCGCCGTGTTTGTTGTGGATACTTTTCCGGGGTCAGACCGCCGCGGCCGAGGGATATTGCCGGGTGCGCAGAATCCAGCCCCACACCCCCAGTTCCCGGGCACGGTCCACCAGCGCGTTGTACTCGGCGTCACTGATGAACTGGTCACGGGTCAGGATGTAGCCGCTGTACCCGATCGGGTCGCCGACGATCGCCCAGCTGTAGTCGGGCGCGTAATCCAGGATCCAGTAGTTACCGGGTTCGGCACCGCTCGGCTGACCGAAGAAGAAGCCGACGTCAAGGCGGGTGTTGGCGGCATTGACCGGCACCGCCGAACCCTCGATGGTGACGGCCGGGCCGTTGGGACCGAAGTACTGCCCGAAGTTCTGCACCTTGATGGAGCCGTCCGGGTTGAGGCTGTAGGTCGCCGTGGTGTTCACCAGTCCGATGGAGAAGAACTGCCGGACGCTGCCCTGCTCGTACCACTTCCCCAGGTATTGGTTGACGTCGACCGGAGGCGGGGCCGGCAGTGTCGTCGCCCCGGCCGGGCCCATGACGATCGGCTGGTTGTAGCCGGCCGGGTTGTACGGGTCCGGGGCGGCGTAGTCGGGTCCGTAGACGCCGTAGAGCGCCTGACCGCCCACCGCGCCGTACGGGCTGTTGCCGGCGTAGATGTCGTTGATCCATCCGGTGGCGAAGGTCCGCAGCGCCTCCCGGGCACCGGGCGGGGACGGCTTGACGATGATCGCGCTGAGGATGTCGGCGAGATCGGCGAACAGGCTGGGTCCGCCCATCACGTCGGTGTGCGAGCCGTTGTCGATCTGCACGCCGTTGAACCGGTCCGGATAGGCCTCGGTCATCAGTTCGGTCGCGACGCCGAAGGCGTTCCACCGCTGCGGCGGGGCCGCGATCTGATAGTCCGGAATGCCGGCAGCGGTCAGAGTGGCCAGCGAGTCGGTGAACAGCGGGGCGCGCGAGACGCCGTCGAACATCACCACACCGAGCAGATCACCGGCCGCGGAGTTGTTGTTCGCCGGATCGGCGATCAGGGCGCCGACGGCGGTGGCGAAGTTCCCGCCGGCCGAGTGTCCGGTGAGGAGGAACTTCTCCGGCAACACGCCGGAGAAGCCCGCCGCGTTGGCGCTGACGTTCAGTGCCGAACGCGAGCCCTCGAACATCGTCGCGACCGCTTCGCGCATCTGTGAGCTGCCGAGGTAGCAGCCCGGGCAGACCGGGGTGTCGAACCAGAAGATGCTCGGCGCCACCACGATGCTGTTGGTCTGCTGCGCGATCGCCTGTGCGGTGTCGGCGTACCAGCTGTTGAATCCGAGGAACCCGTGCTGCAGCCAGATGATTCCGTTCGGCGCAACGGTGCCGTCCGCCTGCGTCGGGAAATACCAGTCAGCCGGCGCAGCGTAACCATTTGGGCCACAAGGGATGTCGAGGACGGCGCTGCCGGTCCGCACCCCGGTGACGCCGTTGCTGTACGCGGGTTTGACGACCGGCACGCTGGGATCAAGACCGTTGGAACCGGTGTTCACCGGAGCGGGAAGTGAGAATCCGAACAGACCGCCGATGGCATTGATAAGACCTTCGGCGATCCTGTCGCCGAAGGACAGCTGATTGGCAACCGGGCTGGGAAGTGCCAGCGCCGCCGTCGGACCCATGATGATCTGCTCGTTGGCGCCCGCGTACCACCCGAACATGGTGTCGCCGGCCGCCGGCGTGTAGCCGTTGTACATGTCGTTGATCCAGCCGGTGCTCAACGCGTAGGTGGCGGCGGTATTGCCCGCCGGAACAGGCTGGGTGACCAGTTGCAGAACGGCGTCGAAGAGTGGATTCACACCGAGCATGGAATCGACGTGCGAGCCGCCGCTGAGCACCACGCCGGCGAACTGGCCCGGCAGCGCGCTGACGAGTGCGTTGGTGGTCATGCCGAAGGCGTTCCAGGTCTGCGCCGGTGCGGCGATCTGGTAGATCGGCTTGCCGGCCGCCTTGAGCACGTCGACCTGCTGGGTGAAGGTCCCGTTCAGTACGCCGTTGGAGACGCCGTCGAACATCACCACACCGACCAGGTTCGCGTCCTGGATATCGGAACCCTCGCCGATGTAGTCCGAGGCAACCGCGGCAGAGAAGCCGCCGCCGGCGGAATGACCGGCCAGGGCGAACTTGCCCTTGAGTTCGTTGACGTCACCGCTATAGCCGGCGGCCAGCGCACTGTCGATCAGAACGGTCCGGTTCGGGTCGAGGAAGGCGGCGGCCGCAGCCTGCTCGGTCGTCGAACAGATCAGGCAACCGCCGGAGAGGGTGAACGGGATCGAGGACAACGTCGGCGCGACGACGATGCTGTTGGTCTGCATGGCCAGCTGCTGAGCCAGCGCCGAGTAGAAGGTGTTGGTGGCCCCGAAACCGTGCTGCAACCAGATCACACCTTGGGCCGCCACGGTGCCGTCGGCTTGGGTTGGGAAGTACCAGTCGGCGGCGACGGTGTTGCCGATGAGAGCACCTGGGATCGCCAGCCGGGAGGAACCGATCTGCACGCCGGTCACACCGTTGGTGTATCCGGGCAGCAGTGCTCCCGCGCCCGGGATCTGGCTCGGGTCAGGCGGCGCGGCCGTCAACGAGGCCGATGCGGCGGTCGCCGCGGCCAAACGTGCGCGGCGCTGACCGCTGACCGAATCCTGGCCCGCCATCGCCGCTGCCGGCGCCCCGCCGGGACCCCAGCCGATCGCCGACATCACGCTGAGCAGCGCATCGGAGACCGATGCCGGCGCCGGGGCGGCGGCAGGCACCCGCTGGACGGTCGTGACGCTTTCGACGACGCCGTTGCGGGCCGCGCTCACCACCGTCACCCTGGAGGCGGTGTCCGCGACATCGGGTTGGGCGGCCGATGCGACGCCGGCCTGGGCCTGCGGGGCCGTCAGGGTGCTGGGCAGGGACACCGACGGGGCAGCAGACTTTCGCTGCCTGGGCCCGGTGGCCGCGGCAGCCGCTGCCCGGCCCGGGGATCGGCCGACACCGTTAGCCGCCTTGGACGTGGTAGCTGAGGGGGCCGCAGCCTGTCGGGTGTGCTGGCCCGGGTCGGTGGTTTCGCCGGTGTCGGCCGCTGCCACGGCTGCGGTGGCCAGCGCGCCTGCCAACCCGATCAGCACCGCGCCGGTGCCGATCATCGCTCGACGATCAGACATTGCCCACTCCCCTTGTCGTAGGAACGGGCAAACGCTATCCCGATTACCGGCGGGGAGCCAGAGTTAGCTGGAAACCAGACGGCGGCGTCAGGAATCCGTAAGACAGGGCTACTCGGGGAAGCTGTGCGTCGGCAGTTTGTGGGTGCCCTCGAGATCGTCGAGGATCACCTCCTGCGCCTTGGGCGGCAGGGTGTGCAGGATCTCGCGGACACGGGCCTGACGGCGTGCGACAGCCTGGCGGACCGGCATACCGGGAGTGACGGTGAGTTGCGGGGGCACGCCCTCGACCTCCTCCACACCGCCATCGCCCTGGCCGGCCTGCATGGCTGCCGCCTCGGCCGCCGCGGTGGCCTCGTCCTTCTCCTCGGACATGCCGATCGGTCCGATACGGCGACCGTTGAGGAACTGCTTGACGGCCGGCTCATCGCTGGTGAGCAGTACCTCACGCGGTCCGAACATCACCAGGTGCTTGCGGTAGAGCATGCCGATGTTGTCCGGCACGGTCCGAACGATGTTGATGTTGTGGGTAACGATGAGGATCGTCGCGTCGATCTGGGCGTTGATGTCGATGAGCAACTGGCTCAGGTAGGCGGTACGAACCGGGTCCAGACCGGAGTCGGGCTCATCGACGAGGATGATCTTCGGGTCGAGCACCAGCGAACGGGCCAGTCCGGCGCGCTTCTTCATACCGCCGGAGATCTCGCCGGGGAACTTGTTCTCCGCTCCCATGAGACCGACCATCTCGAGCTTCTCCATGACGATGTCACGGATCTCGCTCTCCTTCTTCTTCGTGTGCTCGCGAAGCGGGAAGGCGGTGTTGTCGTAGACGTTCATCGAACCGAACAGCGCGCCGTCCTGGAACATCACGCCGAAGAGGGTGCGGATCTCGTAGAGCTCCTTGGCCGAACACTGGATGATGTCGGTACCCTCGATGATGATCTTGCCGCGCTCGGGACGCAGCAGACCGATCAGGGACTTCAGGAAGACCGACTTGCCGGTACCGGAGGGGCCCAGGATGACGCTGACTTCGCCGGCCGGGATGTCCATCGTCACGTCTTCCCAGATCTTCTGAGATCCGAACGACTTGGTCAGTCCCTCAACATGGATTGAAGTTCCCACGTGAATCCTTCCGGCTACACATTTCGCCCACGGGAGAGCCACCTGTGGTTTGAGTCACCTTAGCGCACGCCGCCTCGGCGTATCGAGGTTTGTCGCGCAATGACGAATCCCCCGCGAACCGGCAGGTTCACGGGGGATTCGTTGAGGTCGGAACTTACTTGACGGTGACCTTCGCGCCAGCGGCCTCCAGCTTGGCCTTGGCGTCCTCGGCGGCCTCCTTCTTGGCCTTCTCCAGAACCGGCTTCGGAGCGCCGTCGACCAGATCCTTGGCCTCCTTCAGGCCCAGGCCGGAGACGATCTCGCGGACGACCTTGATGACGCCGATCTTCTTGTCGCCGGCGTCCTCGAGGATGACGTCGAACTCGTCCTGCTCCTCGGCGGCCTCAGCGCCACCGCCACCGCCACCGCCGGCGGCGACTGCCGCGACGGCGACCGGAGCGGCCGCGGTGACCTCGAAGACCTCTTCGAACTTCTTCACGAACTCGCTCAGCTCGAGGAGGGTCATCTCCTTGAACGCGTCGAGCAGATCGTCGGTGCTCATCTTTGCCATGGTTGTTGCCTTTCTCTGACTTTCTTCGGTGTGTGCTTAAGCGGCGGTTTCGCCGGACTTCTTGTCCTGCAGCGCAGCGGCCAAGCGGGCCATCTGCGACGCGGGAGCGGCGAACAGGCCGGCGGCCTTCGCCATGTTGCCCTTCATGGCGCCTGCCAGCTTGGCCAGCAGCACCTCGCGGGACTCGAGATCGGCGATCTTCTCGACCTCGCTGACGGTCAGGGCGCGACCGTCCATGTAGCCGCCCTTGATGACGAGCGCCTTGTGATCCTTGGCGAACTTCTTGATCGCCTTGGCCGCGTCCACGGCCTCACCGTTGACGAACGCGATGGCGGTCGGGCCGGCGAACAGTTCGTCGAGACCCTCGATACCGGCCTCCGCTGCCGCACGCTTGACCAGCGTGTTCTTGGCAACGGCATAGGTGGCCGTGCCGGAGAGCGAACGGCGCAACTCGGCCAGATTGGCCACGGTCAGCCCCCGGTACTCGGTGACCAGGGTGGCCGTCGAGGACTTGAACTGCTCGGTGATCTCGGCGACCGCGGTGGCCTTGTCAGCCTTGGCCATGCATGCCTCCTGAAGTGGTTATCAACCGCTGGCAGGCCCAGAAATCAAGAACGCCCCGGCGCAGACGGCCGGGGCGCACAACACCGCCGACATACGGCGGTGACACCTCGTCCTCCTGCGTGGGCCGCCCGGAGAATCCGGGACCTTCAACCGGTTGCGGAGCAATCGGTGACCGACGGTCTTCGGTGGAACTCCGTAAGAGTAGCCCGCGGTGCGCCGTTCAGCCAAAACGGGGGTGATCCCGCAACAGGGCGGCGGCCCCGACGAGGCCGGCGTCACCGCCCAGTTCGGCTGGGATGATCCGCACTGCCTTGATGAAGTCCAGGGCGGCATAGTCGCCGAGTGCAGCCGCGAGGGGGTCGAACAGCACCGGACCGGCGTTGGCCACCCCGCCCCCGATGACCACCAGATCCAGGTCGCACACCGCGGCCACCGAGGCGATCATCGCCGCCAGCGCCCGGGCGCCGCGGCCGAAGGCGCGTATCGCCACGTCCTGCCCGGCGGCCGCGGCTGCGGCGAGCTGTTTGGCGTCCGAGCCGCCCCACCCGCGCTCGCGGGCCCAGTCAACAAGGTGCGGGCCGCTGGCGATGGCCTCCACACAGCCGCGGGCGCCGCAACTGCACGCCGGGCCGTCGATCTCCACGATGGTGTGCCCGACGTGACCGGCGTTACCGGTGCGCCCGCGGTAGGGAAGCCCGTCGAGCACCAGACCTCCGCCGACGCCGGTGGAGACCACCATGCCGAGCATGAAGGACGCGCCCCGCCCGGCGCCGCGCCAGTGTTCGCCCAGCGCCATGCACAGACCGTCGCCCGCCAGCCGCACCGGGACGCCGGGCGGGGCGCGTCCTTCATGCTCGGCATGGTGGTCTCCACCGG
>CAYFMA010000015.1:37500-45859 GCA_964344085.1 uncultured Mycobacterium sp. | reverse complement strand
CGAGCGCGGCCCGCTCGACGACCGGGAATCCGCGCCAGGCCGCGATGTTGACCGGGCTGATGGTCCCGCCGGGCAGATGGATCGGTCCGGCCGAGGAGATGCCGACACCGGACACCTCGCCGGATGCGGCGGCCAGCGCGTCGGAGATGGTCCGTTCGGCGGCCGCCCACACCTCGCCGGGATCGGCACTGTGTGGTGTCGGCTGCCGATTCTGATGCAGCAGTTGGCCGTTCGCGTCGATGATGCCGGCCGCGATCTTGGTTCCGCCGATATCCAGGGCGAGCGTGAGGGTCATCAGTGCTTGTGGGTGTTGTCGGGCTGGCGGGGGTCACCGGGATGTTCGTATCCGGGTGCCAGCCAGACGAGGGCGGCGCGGCGCTGTTCGAGCCAGATGCGGAAGGCGCGGCGGCACGCGGCGCCGCGCAGCATCTCCGCGATACGTGCGGTTCCGTCGGGTTCACCGGCGAAGCGAGTCGGGTTGCGCAGGCGATAGTCGGCGACGGTGTCGTCGGCGACGCCGATGTCGGCGGTGACGCGCTCGAAGACCGCACGGGCCAGAGGGTCGGCGAGGACGCAGGCGGCGACACTGCCGATCTCCAGCCGGGCGGTGAGGTCGGGAATCAGGTCCGTCTCCCCGGGGGTCTGGGCGGTGACTGCAACACCGAGTGACTCAGCCTCGCGGGCGATCACGCGTTCGGTCACCAGCAGCTGGGTAAGCCAGCGCCTCAGCTGACGACCCTCGCTGGTGCCGGCCCGCGGAAGTGCTGCGGTCTGCGGTGAGGAACGCAGCACCTTCTCACGGGCGTCGACCTCGGCGACCGCCACCGGTGCGCCGTCCACCGTCGCGGCGATCCCTGCGATCGGGTCGTAGGCCAGTCCGCTCATCGGACCGTCACCGCCACTGCCGGGGTGTACAGGAGCCGGCCCGCACAGCCGATCCGGATCAGCGCCCACCATCGGCCCGGGGTCAGCCAGGCCGGCGGCGATACGTCGAAGCCGAGTTCGACCGTCGACCCTGCGGGCAGCACCGCACCGTGGGCGGCCGGGCCGATCCAATCCCAGGTGCCCCATGGGCTGATCAGGTGTGCCTCCAGGGTGAGGTCCCCCCGGGCGGCACTGCCGACCACGACCCTCAGTCGCGCCGTCTCGCCGCGGCTGATGACGATGTCAGCGGGCTCGTCGACCAGTCGCACCAGTTCCTGCTCGGCCTCGCCGACGGTGATCACGCAGACGTCCTCGACGGTCTGCTGCCAGGCCGGCGGCACGTCTCCGGTGAGCCTCAACTGCGCGCGAACCGGATAGTGCCCGGGCGTGGTGTCGGGGGGAACGGTGACCAGCAATTCGGTCTGACGGTGCCCACGCGCGGGTAGTCGGTAGGAACGCGGGCCGAACATCCGCACCGCCGGGTCGTCACCCCAGCCGGGCGGGTGGTGCACGTCCACCGCGGCCTCGACGGCGTCGTCACTGCAATCGCTGGCGATGGTCATCTTCAGCCGCACGGTTTCACCGGGTTCGGCGGCGACCGCCTGCGGATGCAGGTGCGCGACTGCGGGTAGCCCCCCCATTGGGGCGGGACCGCGGTTATGCAGCCAGTAGCGCGCGTACAGGGGTTGCGCCGCTTCGCTATCGGGCGCCAGTCGCCCGTCCTCGGCATCGACGACGGGTGCGATCCCGAGCCGGGCGGCCAGCGTCGCGATCTGATAACCGTGTAGCCGCAGCGGATCGTCGTCTGGCCGGGGCTGCTCGAGAAGATCGGCGGCGATGAGCTCGTCGAGCACGCCGAGCGGGCTGATGATGTTCACATCCGTTGGCGCACCGGTGATTTCGACGAGCCGAAGGGTGATCGACGCCGGGTCGACGGCGACCGGACTGCCATTGGCTGTGGGATTGCCGGCCGCCTTGAGCGCCGCTAGCTGCACGGTCCCGGCCGGTTCGACGGCCAGCAGGGAGCCGTCGGAGGGCAGCCGTGCGTGGCCTTGATCCACGACCACCGGGATCAGGGGATGATTGAACTCCGCACTGCGCGTCGGCATTCCGATACGCCGCCAGTCCCCCTCACCGGAGACGACGGCGAAGTCGAAGGTGTGGCTCCAATGTTGCAGCTGGAAGTTGGAGCCGTCGGGCGTCTTGCGCTGAGGCGGGTCGATCCAAGTTCCCGATGGCCAGCCGGTGCAGGACCGCATCAGTGAGGTGTGCAGCGTGCCGTCGCGTTCGACTGCGAATCCGGGGACTCCGCGATTGATCAGGGCGATGGTGCGCGACTCGAATTCTCCGCATTCGACTTCGAGGTCCTGCTCCACGACGATCTCCGCGTCACCGAGATCGGCCACAACCGCGTCGAGCACACCGTCGCCGGCCAGGATGAGCACCGGCAGCGCCCGCGCCCCGCGCAGGTCCGCATCGGGTCGCCAGACCTGGTCGAGCCCGCGCAGGGCAGGCACGAACACCCGGGCCTGTCCGGTCTCGGCGAGTTGGCGTTCGAGTTCGATTCCGAACCGGGGATCGGCGGCGGCCAACACTTCGGCGCTGAAGGCGTTGCGCTCCGGACCGCCGAGGGCGATACGGGCGTCGGGGAGGTTGGAGTCGACCTCCAGGTGCCCGTAGCGGGTGTGACCGGCGGTGCTGCAGGTCGCCGTCACCCCGGCGCGTACCAACGCCACCATGAACTCGCGGGTGCCGTCGCCACTGTCTGCGGTGGGGGCGATGACCTCGGCGACCGAGACGGCGCGGGTCTGGTCGCCGACCCGGATACGAACCGCCGAGGACAACCCGAACCAGCCGTGTGCGGGGTTGTCGAGCGTCCACGGATGCTGCGCGGTGTCGACCGCGCGGTCCTCCCCCGATTCGTGATCGTGCATCAGGCCGAAGCCTCGGCCGATGACCGCATCCCCGACCTCGCTGACCGGCAATGCGCCCGGCACCGGGCAAGGCCAGCGCAACCGGACCAGTTTGTCCGCCCCGGCGAACTCGTCGATGGTGGTGCGGCAGTCCAACCGGTCGATTCCACGCCACAGGGTCAGGGTCTGGGTGTACCGCAGCACATCACCGATGGCGCCGTCGACCACCAGACGTTCCCCCAGCGCGCTGCGAAAGGCCCGCACCTGTGCGGTTGAGGCCGAGGAGCACTGCACAGGCCCGCTGGGCAGCAGATGCCACGGCCCCTCCCCGGCCTCGGGGTGTGCGGGGTATTCGTCGTACACGGCGAGCTCATTGCCCACCGCCCCGCCGGCGATCAGTTCGCGGCCCGACGACAGTTCGACCAGAGAGTCCACCGCGCCTCCGCGGAGAGGGTCCACCCGCACCCTGAGGTGGTCGTTGCCGATGCTCAGCCCGTCGGCCGGTTGCCAGCCGGCCGCAACGTGCGCATCGGTGCCGGCCTCCAACATCCGGTAGGTGCGCCAGCCTACGGACCCGACGTCGTCGACCCGCCAGCTCAGCGTGTGTCCGCCGTCATCGACCAGAGTGGGCAGCGCCGCACCGTAAGCGTCGAACACCTGCACCGCCGGACTCACCGGCTGATCGAGATGGACGGTGACGATTTCGGTGCGGTTGTGCGCCAACGGGTTCCACACCACGATCGATCGTGCCGCACCGGCCACCACCGAGGACAGCACCCGCAGTGCTCCGGTCCGCGCCTCACAGCCCAACTCCCAGGCATCACGCCAGCCGGTGAGCAGGTCGAGATACACCTGATCGGACTCCGATCCGGTGATGGCGTCGTGATGGGCACCCCAGGCGAGTTGCACCCACGCCTTGGCCAGAGCCGCCTCCGGGTAGCGCGCACCGCTGAGCAGCGCGGCGAACACAGCGAACCGCTCGGCGGCCAGTACCGCGTCCTCGGCGGCCCGATTCGCCTGCTTCGTGTCGATATAGGAGACGTCCTTGCCGGTGTAGATCGGGTTCATGTCACGGGTCTGCGGCGAGGGCCGCGACCCGCGCTCGTCGAGTTCGGCCCGGACCGCGGCGAAGAAATCCGAGGGGATCGCGCAGACGAATCGCGGCCAGGCGTATCGGGCGTTCCAGTCGCGGTGGATCTCGGTGACCCAGGTGTTGGGCGGGGTGTAGTCGGTGCCGACTGGCAGCAGCACATTGCGGGTCAGCGCCACCGACTTCAGTTCGCTGAACAGCTTGAAGGTTGCCTCTTCGGCCTCCTCCAGTGAGGCCGAGGAGTCCATCCACCAGCCTGCTGCGTAGTGCGCCGGCATGTAATGGGTGAGCAGACCGACGCCCGATGGCGCGATCCACTCGAACTCGCTGCGGAACTGCATCCTGCGCGGGTCGCCGCTGCCGGCCATCGGCCCCCACTGATGATGCGGTCCGCGAGCCCACGAACTCGAGGTGAGGCCCGCGTCGGCGGCCATCCCCGGAAACTGCGGATCGTGGCCGAACACGTCGAGTTGCCAGGCTGTTGCCGGATGCGCCCCCAGCACGTCGCGCTGAAACCCGATGCCGTGCACGAAGTTCCGGATCGACGTCTCCGGTCCGGTGAGATTCGTGTTGGGCTCGTTGTAGGTGCCTCCCATCACCTCCACCCTGCGCTCGGCGATGAATCGCAAAAGGTCTGCGCGATCCTCGGGGTGAGCGTCGAAGTACGGCTTGAGGTAGTCGACCTCGGCGAGGACGAACTTGTAGTCGGGATCGCGCCGCGCCATCTCCAGGTGCGCGGCCACGAGTGCGAATGCGTTGTTCTGTTTGCACTGTCCGGGTGGGTCCTCGGTCCACACGCTGGTGTAGGCGCCCTGGGTGTTCCACCACACCGGGTCGTAGTGAAAGTGGCTGATCATGTGCATGGTCCAGCCCGGCTCGGCCACGACGAAGTCGAACGGCGCCTCCGAGCCGGCGGCAATGGCTCGGGCGCTGCGGCGCTGCCCCACAACGGCACGGTCGACCCTGACCGGGACCTCGAGAACGCCCTCGCCCGTAGTCGCTTCGGCGCTGCCCTCGATCCCGTCGCCGGCGATCCGGACGATGGCGCCTGGCTGTGCTCCCGTGTAGCTGACGCGGACAACCTGCAAAGGCGAGTCGGGGTCTCCGACGAACAATTCCGTGGGCACAGCGGCGCTGATCTGCACGCCAGCAAATGTACGCGGAAAGACGAAGTCGCCGGTCTCCGTTACGGAGACCGGCGACCTCCGGGTGCCGCCGGGGTGAGAGCGGCTAGGCCGCCGACTTCGCCGTCGCGGGCTCATGCGAGTCGCGCGACTCGCCCTCGGCCGCGGCGAAGGACGGATCGTCGGCGAAGGACTTCAGGCGGGCGATCCGGTAGATGAGCAAGCCGTAGAGACACTTGGCCAGAATGTCGGCGATCGAATACCCGACCTGTTTGGCCACCCAGGCATCAGCTCCGGAATCGGCGAAATAGATCGGGATCAGATACGCGATCGGGTACACGCCCCAGGTCGCGAACAGCAGAATGCGCATCCGGCTGACCGTCTCGCGCACGGCGGCCGGCTGACGATCCAGAGACTTGGTCAGTTCCACGAACAACACGTAGAGGATGTAGAGGAACGGAATCGTGGAGAGCAGACCCCAGACGTTGCGGGTCATGTGATCGCTGCTTATCTCACCCGGATAACCCAGCGCGATCATCAGTGCGGAGGCCGGGATCAGCCGCGTGAGAAGCGAGTTCTGCAACTTGCGGGCCAAGGCCAACACCACGATGAGTTCGGCGAGCAGCAGAGGGACGGTCAGCAGCCAGTCGACGTAACGGTAGCCCTCGTTGAATGAGTGACCGGCCGCCTGCTCGTACATTCCGCGGCCGCCAGGGGCGTCGGTGACGAACGCCGCACGGAAGGAATCGAAGATACGGAAGTAGTGGTAGGCCGCGATGAAGCAGACGATCGATGACAGCACCAAAGCCTGCCGGTACCGCGGCAGCACGCGCCGCTGCGATACCACCAGGAAGAAGGCGGTGAACAGCTGGGACGCGATCACCAACGACAGGAAGTTGTAGACGGTGTCGAACTGGGGTTGGGTCAGTTGGTCGGGAATCATTGGTCCTCCCCTCGGAAATGGACGACAGATGTCGTGACTTTCAGGACATTAAAGTCGGTTTTTGCATATCGCCAGAGGACTGCGCCACACGTCATTCATTCGTCAGACCAGCATCCTTTCCAGCTGGAAGCGCGATTTGTCACGTCGCCCCATGCGGAGGATTAGGGCCGCCTCAGCCCGGTTTGGCAGACTCACGGGCATGAGTTCCACCAAGCCTGGGCACGGACATCACCGCGATGTCGCCAAGCTTGATCGGGTTCCCCTTCCGATCGAGGCGGCCCGGGTCGGCGCCACCGGTTGGCAGCTCACCCGCACCGCGCTGCGCGTGCTGCCGACCCTGCCGGGTAAGGGCAGCGTGCAGGACAAGGTGATCAAGCAGATCCCCAAGACCTTCGCCGACCTCGGCCCCACCTACGTCAAGTTCGGCCAGATCATCGCCTCCTCACCCGGGGCCTTCGGCGAACCCCTGAGCCGCGAGTTCCGCACTCTGCTCGACGCGGTGCCGCCCGCCGACACCATCGCGGTGCACAAACTGCTCAAAGAGGAGCTGGGCGCCGACCCGGCGGACTTGTTCGCCCGTTTCGAGGAGCAACCGTTCGCCTCGGCCTCAATCGCCCAGGTGCACTTCGCCACCCTGCGCACCGGCGAGGAAGTGGTGGTCAAGATCCAGCGCCCGGGTATCCGCCGCCGGGTGGCCGCTGATCTGCAGATCCTCAAGCGATTCGCACAGCTGGCCGAGTTGGTCAAAGTCGGACGACGGTTGTCAGCGCAGGATGTCGTGGCCGATTTCGCCGACAACCTCGCCGAGGAACTTGACTTCCGCATCGAGGCTCAGTCGATGGAGGCCTGGGTGTCGGGCCTGCACGGCTCACCGCTGGGCCGCAATATCAAAGTGCCGCAAGTTCATTGGGAGTTCACCAGCGAGCGGGTGCTCACCATGGAACGGGTGCACGGCGTGCGAATCGACGACGTGAAGGCCATCCGCCAGCAAGGCTTCGACGGAACCGAACTGGTGAAGGCTCTGCTGTTCAGCACCTTCGAGGGCGGTCTCCGGCACGGCCTGTTCCACGGCGATCTGCACGCCGGCAACCTGCTGGTCGACGACCGGGGCCGGATCGTGTTCCTGGACTTCGGCATCATGGGCCGCATCGACCCACGCACCCGCTGGCTGTTGCGCGAGCTGATCTATGCACTGCTGGTCAAGAAGGACCACGCCGCGGCCGGAAAGATCGTCGTCCTACTCGGGGCAGTCGGCACCATGAAGCCGGAGGCTCAGGCGGCCAAGGACCTCGAGGCGTTCGCCCAGCCGCTGACCCTCAAGACACTCGGGGACATGTCGTATGCGGAGATCGGCAAGCAGCTTTCCACCTTGGCCGACGCCTATGACGTCAAGCTCCCACGCGAACTGGTGCTGATCGGCAAGCAGTTCCTGTATGTCGAGCGATATATGAAGCTGCTCGCACCGAAATGGCAGATGATGAATGACCCCCAGTTCTCCGGGTACTTCGCCAATTTCATGGTCGAGGTCAGCCGCGAGCACCAGAGCGATGTGGAGGCCTGATGGAGATCCGGTCCGGTTATGCCCACCACGGCGAAATCGAGCTGCATTACGAAGACCTGGGTGACGTCAACAACCCCCCGGTGCTGCTCATCATGGGCCTTGGCGCGCAGTTGGTGCTGTGGCACAACGAGTTCTGCCAGAAGCTGATCGATCTCGGCTACCGGGTCATCCGGTACGACAACCGCGATGTCGGCTTGTCCAGCAAGCTGCACGGACAACGCCACGACGGGCCGCTGATACCCAAACTGCTGCGCGCGCTGGTGGGCCTGCCCAGCCGCAGCGTGTACCGCCTCAATGACATGGCCGACGACGCGGCCGCCGTCCTGGACCATCTGGGCATCGAGCGGGCGCATATCGTCGGTGCGTCGATGGGCGGAATGATCGCCCAGATCTTCGCCGCCCGCTACCCGCAGCGCACCGGCGGCCTGGGCATCATCTTCTCGTCGAACAACTCCGCTTTCTTGCCACCGCCGGCTCCAAAAGCACTGATGTGTCTGATGAAGGGGCCCTCGCCGGACGCCCCCAAAGACGAGATCGTGAAGAACTCGATGCGGGTGTCGCGAATCATCGGCAGCCCCGGATATCCGCGTTCCGAGGAGCGGTTGCGCAATGACGCCACCGAGGCCTATGACCGCGCCTATTACCCGCAGGGAATCGCCAGGCATTTTGACGCGGCCTTGAGCAGTGGCAGCCTGCGCCGGTACGACCTGAAGATCACGGCTCCGACGGTGGTGATCCACGGCCGGGAGGACATCCTGATGCGCCCGTCGGGCGGCAAGGCTATCGCGGGGGCGATTCCAGGGG
>CAYFMA010000015.1:0-37490 GCA_964344085.1 uncultured Mycobacterium sp. | reverse complement strand
GATTCCAGTGGCCCGGCTGGTGATGTTCGACGGCATGGCGCACGACTTGCCGGAGGCCTTGTTTGACGCAATCGTCAGCGAACTTCAGACAACGTTTTCCCAGGTAGCCCTCACCCATTGACGGTGCGCGTTTCAGACTTCGGGTCCGACACGGCTAGGGTGTAGGAGAGCCTGTCGCGGGCTGGGGGCGGGTATCGTCGGTCGAAAAGCTGCACCACATGCGGGGTCCGTGGTGATTCGCGAACGCACGGAGAGTTGAATCCAGATATGCCTAAGGCGACCGAAGCCGACGACATGCGTCCCCACTTCGAGGACATCCAGGCCCATTACGACCTGTCGGATGAATTCTTCGGCCTCTTCCAGGACTCGACGCGAAAGTACAGCAGCGCCTACTTCACCGGACCGAACGTCACCCTGTCCGAAGCGCAGATCGCCGATGTCGACCTGAACCTCGACAAGCTCGACCTCCAGCCCGGCATGACGTTGCTGGAGATCGGCTGCGGCTGGGGTCTGACGCTGCAGCGGGCGATGGAGAAGTACGACGTCAACGTCATCGGCCTGACGCTGTCGAACAATCAGAAGGCCTACTGCGACGAACTGCTGGCCAAGGTCGACAGTGACCGCACCTTTGACGTCCGGCTCGAAGGCTGGGAGCAGTTCCACTCCCCCGTCGACCGGATCGTGTCCATCGAGGCATTCGAGCACTTCGGCTTCGAGCGTTACGACGACTTCTTCAAGAACTGCTTCGACATCCTGCCCGATGACGGCCGGATGACCATCCAGAGTTCGGTCGGCTACCACCCGCTGGACCTGGCCGCACGCGGCCGGAAGATCACCTTCGAGCTGGCCAGGTTCGCCAAGTTCATCTACACCGAGATCTTCCCGGGCGGCCGGCTGCCGAGCACCAAGATGATGGTCGAACTCGGCGAGAAGCACGGATTCGTTGTGCCCGAGACGATGTCACTGCGAACGCACTACATCAAGACCCTCGGACTCTGGGCGGCCGCGCTTGAGCAGAACAAGGAGAAGGCCATCGCCCTCACCGATGAGGAGAACTACGAGCGGTACATGAAGTACCTCACCGGATGCCAGTTCTACTTCGTCGACGAGAGCATCGACGTGAGCCTGGTGACCTACCTGAAGCCGGGCGCCGCCGCAGCATAGGACAGGCACAGCATGAAAGAAGCCCCCGACGGTGCGGGGGCTTCTTTCGTTCGGATTTCACTCCGATTCGCTGCTTCGGCTCGATGGCCGGATTCGTCTCGTCACTCCTCGGTGAAGTTACGCGTAACCGACGGATCAACGGGGATGCCCGGGCCGGTCGTCGTGGAGACGGTGACCTTCTTCAGGTAGCGGCCCTTGGAGGACGACGGCTTCGCCCGCAGCACCTCGTCGAGTGCGGCGCCATAGTTGTCGGCGAGCTGCTTCTCGTCGAACGAGGCCTTGCCGATGATGAAGTGCAGGTTGGCCTGCTTATCGACACGGAAATTGATCTTTCCACCCTTGATGTCCTGCACGGCCTTGGCGACATCCGCGGTGACAGTGCCGGTCTTCGGGTTCGGCATCAGGCCACGCGGGCCCAGCACGCGGGCGATGCGGCCGACCTTGGCCATCTGGTCGGGAGTGGCGATCGCGGCGTCGAAGTCGAGGAATCCACCCTGGATCTTCTCGATCAGGTCATCGCTGCCGACCACGTCGGCCCCCGCGGCAGCGGCCTGCTCGGCCTTCTCACCGACCGCGAACACCGCGACGCGGGCAGTCTTGCCGGTGCCGTGCGGCAGGCTCACGGTGCCGCGCACCATCTGGTCGGCCTTGCGGGGATCGACGCCGAGGCGGATCGCCACCTCGACGGTGGCGTCCTGCTTCTTCGAGGACGTCTCCTTCGCCAGCTTCGCAGCCTCCAGCGGGGTGTACAGCCGGGTCCGGTCGACCTTCTCGGCGGCTTCCTTGTAGGCCTTGCTGTTCTTGCTCATGGTGTCTCCTTAGGTGAATGGAGTAGTGGTCATGATCAGAGCTCTTCGCTCGAGCGCTCATCGACGGGCCGAAGCGGGCCCTCCCACGACTTCAGGGGGAACTGCTACTACTCGACCGTGATACCCATCGAACGGGCGGTGCCGGCGATGATCTTCGCGGCTTGGTCGATGTCATTGGCGTTGAGATCGGCCTTCTTGGTCTCGGCGATCTCCCGAACCTGATCCCAGGTCACCTTGGCGACCTTGGTCTTGTGCGGTTCGGCGGAACCCTTCTGCACACCGGCGGCCTTCAGCAGCAGCCGGGCGGCGGGCGGGGTCTTCAGTTCGAAGGTGAAGCTGCGGTCCTCGTAGACGGTGATCTCGACGGGGATGATGTTCCCGCGCTGGTTCTCCGTCGCGGCGTTGTACGCCTTGCAGAACTCCATGATGTTGACGCCGTGCTGACCGAGCGCAGGACCGACCGGCGGGGCAGGGTTGGCCTGCCCGGCCTGGATCTGCAGCTTGATCATGCCGGCGACCTTTTTCCTGGGGGCCATGGCTTTTCGGTGTTCCTTTCGTGAAAACTTCCGGGCAGGGCTTTCGCCCGTTGATGCCCGTTAGATCTTGGCGACCTGGTTGAAGGTCAGTTCGACGGGTGTCTCGCGGCCGAAGATGCTGACGAGCACCTTGAGCTTCTGTTGCTCGGCGTTGACCTCGCTGATCGAGGCGGGCAGGGTGGCGAACGGTCCGTCCATCACGGTCACCGACTCGCCGACCTCGAAATCGACCAGGATCTCCGGACGCTCCAGTGTGGCCTCGCCACCGGAGGCAGCGGACGCAGCAGCAGCCTTGCCGGACTTCTTGGCCGCTCCCTGGGGCAGCAGGAACTTCACCACATCGTCGAGCGAGAGCGCGGTGGGCCGCGAGGTCGCTCCGACGAATCCGGTGACGCCGGGGGTGTTGCGCACGGTGGACCACGAGTCGTCGGTCAGGTCCATGCGCACCAGGATGTAGCCCGGCAGCACCTTCCGGTTGACCTGCTTGCGCTGGCCGTTCTTGATCTCGGTGACCTCTTCGGTGGGCACCTCGACCTGGAAGATGTAATCGCCGACGTCGAGGTTCTGCACGCGGGTCTCGAGGTTGGCCTTCACCTTGTTCTCGTAGCCGGCGTAGGAGTGGATGACGTACCACTGACCCGGCTTGGTGCGCAGATCCTTCTTGAGCGCCTCGGCCGGGTCGAGCTCCTCTTCAGGGGCCTCAGAAGGCTCGGCCGCCGCTTCAGTCTCGGGCGCGGCCACCGTCTCCTCGACGGTCTCGTCGATCACGTCGACGGCAGCCTCACCCGCGGCCAGGTCGCCTTCGGGGATAGTCACGGTAGTCGGTTCCTCTCTCAACAACGTCTAGCCGAACACCAGCAGCACGAGTTTCGCCCAGCCGAGATCAACCAGGCCGATCAGCGTCACCATGAAGACCAGGAACGCCAGCACGACGCTGGTGTAGCTGACCATCTGCTTGCGATTGGGCCAGATGACCTTGCGCAATTCGGCGACGACCTGCTTGAGGTAGTTCACCACGAAGGCGAACGGGTTGCGCCCGGCGGCCTCGTCGGTCTTGGCCTTCTTGAGTTTCTTGCCCTTCTTGCCGTCCTCGATGACCTCGAACTGCTCGGTGAGGGCCTCTTCCTCGACATCAACCTCAGCCAGCGCGGTGGCACCGGGACGCTGACGGGACCGTTTGCCGGTCGGGCGCAGCGGCTGCGTCATCGCGCCAGTCTGGCCGGTGTCCTCGGCTGCGGCGTCAGTATCGAGCTCGTCGCTCACCGCATGCTCCTTACATGTCCATCGGGCGTGTGCCCACGAGTCTATTCAATTGAGCAGGGGCGACAGGACTTGAACCTGCAACCTGCGGTTTTGGAGACCGCTGCTCTGCCAGTTGAGCTACGCCCCTCGGTTGTGCGCCGAAGCCCCACATGATTCGCGCGCTCCCCGTTCGGCCCGAACCGACGGACAGCGCGCTTAACGTGGGAAAACCCGACGTCCGAGTGTAGCGCGAGACCCCGTCCAGTTACTAATCGCCGGATGACCCGGCACTAATCGTGGACGACCGGCTTACGCAGCACCTGACCGGTCTCCGGATCCCACCCGGCCGAGATGGAATTCTCGCCCTCGTGGCCCATCAGGGTGGTGAAAGCCTCCATCACCACCTCGCCAGTCTTCACGTCGGTGACCACGTTGCGGGAGGTCACGATATCGGCTCCGAAACGCTCGTCGACGGAGTCGATGTGCATGGTCCCGCGCAGCTCGTCACCCTCGACGATCGGCCGGTGAAACTTGAACTGCTGGTCGACCTGAACGATCTGCAGTGTCTCGAATCCCAGGTCGACGTTCTGGAAGAAATGCCGCTGGATCATCACGGCCAGGATCGACATGAAGGTCAGAGGGGCGACCAGGCCGTCGTAGCCGGAGGCGCGGGCGGCCTCGGGGTCCAGACACTGCGGATCGTGGGCCTTGATGGCCTTGGTGTACATCCGGATCTGTTCGCGGCCGATGGTGAAGGTTTCGGGGTAATGCCAGATCATCCCGCGGATATCGGTCTTGAGCGCCATGGACTAGGCCAGCTTCGCGATCGCGACAGCGCGACCGAAGATCTTCTTGCCGTCATGCGTGGCGGTCAGGGCGATGGTGACGGTCTTGTTCTCCTCATCGACCGACTTCACCTTCCCGGTGAACACGATGTCGGCGCCGACACCGTCGTTGGGAACCGGGACGATGGCGGTGAACCGGACGTTGTACTCGGTCACCGCGCCCGGGTCGCCGACCCACTCGCTGATGTAGCCGCCGCCCAGACCCATGGTCAGCATGCCGTGGGCGATCGCGGTGTCCAGACCGACCTGCTTCGCGATCTCGTCGTCCCAGTGGATCGGATTGAGGTCGCCGGAGACGCCGGCGTAATTCACCAGGTCAGCCCGGGTGAGGTTGATGAGCTTCTCGGGCAGTGTGTCGCCCACCTTCACCGAACCGAACTCACGCAGTGCCATCGTTGAAGCCACTCTCTCCACTCTCGTCACTCCGCCCTGCCAGCGTCGTGTAGTTCTCCTGGACTATGTCACCGTCCTGATTGCTGATGATGACCTTATTGACGATGATGTCGGTGCCGTGCGCCTGCCGGATTTCATGCACGTAGACATCGGCGAAAAGCTTGTCCCCGGCAGTCACCGGCTTCAGGAATTTCAGCACCTGATCGACGTGGACGATCTGCTTGTCGGTGATGCCGATGTCATTGGCATCGAAAAAGGCCCGCTGCGCGGTGTAGCCGAAAACCGAGATGAACGTCAGCGGGACGGGCAGCCCTCGATAGCCCAGTTCTGCGGCCGCCGCCTCGTTGAAGAACGAGGTGTCGCCGTTGCGAACAGCGGTGGCGTACTCGCGAATCTTCTCGCGCTCAACCAGGTAATAGTCGGGGTGCCGATAGTGCGTCCCGACGATCTGTTGGGAGAGAGCCACGAAGGACCGTTAGCGGGACTCTTTGTGCGGCTCGTGCTTGCCGCAGTTCGGGCAGAACTTCTTGAGCTCGAGCCGGTCGGGGTCGTTACGACGGTTCTTCTTGGTGATGTAGTTGCGGTGCTTGCACACCTCGCAGGCCAAGGTGATCTTGGGCCGCACATCTGTACTGGAGGCCACGTCGAGTTCTCACTTTCAGGTTTTCGTTCTGCGTAGCGGTGGGGAGGCTCGATCTCCCGACCTCACGATTATGAGTCGTGCGCTCTAACCAACTGAGCTACACCGCCTTACCGGCGCCGCCGCTCGGGCGTCCACCGAGCCCCCTAACGGAATCGAACCGTTGACCTTTTCCTTACCATGGAAACGCTCTGCCGACTGAGCTAAGGGGGCCTGACCCGCGCCAGCTACTCGCTGCGGGCCTTGTAGAGGGTACAACCTGCGGCGCGGCCGAGCCAAACCGCCTGCGGCGCTAGCCTCGAGCGGCCGCCGGGCGGGCCACCCTGGTCCCCTTGCGGGACTGTCCGGCCGCGGCACTGGGCGCTTTGACGGCTTTGCTAGCCGCGGCGGCGCGGGCCGGCCTGGCGACCCTTCCGGCATCGCGCCTGGAAGCCGCAGTCGCGTGAACATCGGCACGCGGCGCGGCGGCCGCGGCCGAGGGCAGGGGCGGCAGCGGCGGCAGGCCGATCCACACCGCTTCCGCGGAGACCCAGTTATAGGCGATGTCGAAGAGTGCGGTGCCGTAGGCGGAGGTGGTGGCGAAGAAGTTGAGCGGATTCTGGATCACTCCGGCCAGGTAGTTCACCGTCGCCGCGACGATCGGCTGAATGCCCTGGAAGTAGTTGATGTTGATCTGCGCGGCGATCGGGGCGCCGATGATCGGCAGGAAGTTGACGATGTAGGACACGCCCCCGACCACGTACTGGACGTATGGAGTGACGGCGTTGTAGACGTCCTGGCCGATCCCGGCGAGTTCAACGTTCTCGATGTGCACGGTGGGCAGGGCGGCGACAGCCGGGGCCGGCGGTGCGATCTGAACCGGACCCAGCGCGATGGCACCCGCGGTGGCCAGCGCGAATCCGGATGCCAGCAGGGGACGAACCGAAACGCTCACGATGCCTCCTCGGCTGCGCCGGCCTTCGCGTCGGCCGCGTCCAGGATGCTACTTGGCCGCTGCGGCGCCGCGCGCCGACCTGGCCTTGTGCGCACTGGCCGCCTTGGGGTCGGCGGCCGAACGGGAGGTGGCACGGGCCGCGGCCGCGGCGCGCGTAGCCCGAGGACCGGCGGCGACGCGCTTGGTGACCGCGGCGGCGCTGCGGGCGCCGGTGGCGGCCAGCGGCGGCGGAGCCGGAATCGGCGGGAACGCGGGCAGGCCGAAGAACTGCGCCTGTGCCGAGGCCCACTGATACCCGATGTAGCCGATGGTGCTGGCGTAGGTGGCGGTCAGCGCCGGGAAGGCGAAGATGTCGGCCACCAGATCCGAGGCGTAGTAGACGGTTGCGGCGACCAGGGGCTGGATCCCCACGAAGTAATTGATGTTGATCTGATCGGCGATCGGCGGCCCGATGTACGGGATGAGGCCGACCCAGTACTCGGCCGAACTCACCGAGTACTGCACGAACGAGGTGATCGAGTTGTAGATGTCGCGGCCGATGCCGGCGAGCTGGATGTTCTCGATGTGTACGGCGGGAAGCTGGATGGCGGGTTGCGCGGGGGTCAACGCCGATGGCGCCACCACCGCCGGCCCGAGAGCCACTGCGCCGGCTGTCGCCAGCGCCAGTCCGGGAACGAGCAGCGAACGGGTTGAGATGCTCACCTTGCCTCCTGAATTGCGGACTTACGTGACGGCAATAATGGCAGCGAACATATGGGCTGGCAAGCAAACGCGCCGACCCGGACGACCCCCTACTGTGAGGCCATGGCCACCGACGACCGCCTCTACTTCCGTCAACTGCTCTCCGGCCGCGATTTCGCCGTCGCCGACCCGATCGCGCAACAGATGCGCAACTTCGCCTACCTCATCGGCGATCGGGAGACCGGAGCGGCGGTGATGGTCGATCCGGCATACGCCGCCGGCGATCTGCTCGACACACTCGAGGCCGACGGCATGAAACTGTCCGGTGTTCTGGTCACCCATCACCACCCCGATCATGTCGGCGGATCGATGATGGGCTTCGAACTCAAGGGCCTGGCCGAGCTGCTGGAGCGGGTCAGCGTTCCGGTGCACGTCAACACCCACGAGGCGCAATGGGTTTCAAGGGTCACCGGCATCCCGATGAGTGATCTGACCGCCCACGTACACGGCGACCGGGTCGGGGTTGGGGCCGTCGATATCGAACTGCTGCACACTCCCGGACACACCCCGGGCAGCCAGTGCTTCCTGGTAGACGGGCGACTGGTGGCCGGCGACACGCTCTTCCTGGAGGGCTGCGGAAGGACCGATTTCCCCGGCGGCGACGTCGACGAGATGTTCCGAAGCCTTCAGCAACTGGCCGCTCTGCGCGGGGATCCGACGGTGTTCCCCGGGCATTGGTATTCGATGGAGCCCAGCGCCAGCCTGTCGGAGGTCAAGCAGAGCAACTACGTCTACCGGGTGTCGAACCTGGAACAGTGGCGTTCGCTGATGGGCGGCTAGCGCTTGGAATCCCGGCGGCGGCGAATAAGACCGAAGCCGAAGATGAAGAACACCGAGGCACTCGACGGCGTCACGATCGTGTAACCGAGGTCGCGCAGGACGCCGACCTCCACCGGCGTGACAACCCGTACCCCGATGCCGTATCCGTCGGAGGGATCCATCAGGTAGGCCGTCGTTCCGGTCGGCTTCACCGGCGTCGCATTGAGATGAGTCACCGAGGAGCCCGAGGCCCACGTGCCCGGCGTGTACAGCGGGACGAGGCCACCGTAGACCGCGACGGCGTTGGGTCCGTCGAAGTACAACCCGCCGTTACCGCCGGTGAGGTTGGCGTTGTACGCGGTGTTGAAGGTGTAGCTGTCGCTGATCACCGGCGTGCCGGTCGAGGTCGACAGAAAGCTGTCGTAGGTCGACCAGTTGGTATCGGTGCTGCCCGGGCTGCCGATCCCGCTGAGGAAACCCAGCGAGTGCACCATCTCGTGCATCGCCACCGACTGGAAGTCGTACTGGTTGCCCGGGACGGTGTCGCCGAGTGCCCATGGGTAGGCGAAGTTCCATGTGAGCTGACTGTCGGCGGCGGCGCCGTTCGCGTCGTATCCGGTGAGAATCTTGGTCTGCACGACGGTCCCGTAGTAACCGGCACCGCCGCTGCTGAAGTTGGTGTAGCTCGAGGCCAGAAAGTTCGAACCAGGGTTGTTCTGTCCGATCAGTGTGGTGGTGATGGTGACCGGCGCTCCTACCACGATGTAGGACGACAGTCGGCTTGCCGCGGTGTTCAGAGCGGCCAGGTTCGCCGCCGTCCAATACTGCGATCCGGTGCCGTTGACCCAGGCGAAGGTGACCGAGGCAGGCGAAATCACCACGCTCACAGGCACATCCACGCTGCCGCCGTAACCATCGGTCACGGTCACGGTGAAGCTGTCCGAAGTGTCGGAGTTGAACGCGGAGTTATGCCGGGCCAATGCGGTCGGCGTGTAGGTGAAACTGCCGTTGGTATTGACGACCACCGTGCCCTTGGTGGCGGCGCTCGATGTCACATAGGTCAGAGGATCGCCGTCGGCATCCGAACCGATGACCGCGCCGGCAACCACGCCATTGGTGGGATCCGGACTTCCGACCTGCTGTGTGGCGGTTGGTGCCACGTTCGCCGGGGTGATGGCCGTGGTGACCGGAACCGGCAACGAACCACCGTGGTCATCGGCGACGGTGATGGTGAACGTGTCGGACTTGTCGGCCGCCGTGGCGTCGAGTTTGGCTGCCGCGTGACGCGCCGATGCCGTCGGCGTGTAGGCGAAGTTGCCGGTCTGGTCGACCACGGCCGCACCCTTAGAGGTGGTTGAACCGGTGTAGGTCAGCGGGTCGCCGTCGGCGTCGCTGCCGGTCACGGTGCCCAGAACCACCCCGGTAGAGGGGTCGGGGGGACCCACGGTGGTGGTGGCGGTCGGCGCCTTGTTGATCGGGGTCACCGTCAGATTCACCGTGGTGGTGCTGCTGTGCGGATCCCCGCCGATCAGACCGAATGTCAGCAGGTTGATCAACCCCATGACGCCGTGGATGTGGAATCCGCTGGCCGCGTCGCTGACGGTGACCTGGAAGGAGTCGGTCAGGCCGTTGTGTGCCAGAACGGGATCGGGGGTGTAGACGAAGTTGCCGGCGGCATCGATTGATACCGCGCCCTTCGTCGGATTCGACACCACTGCGTAGGTGATGACGTCGCTGTCGTCGTCGGCGACGTTCATGTTGCCGGTGATGGCTCCGGTGTCCGGGGATTGGGCGGCCTGCGACGGCGATGCGGTCGGCGTCTGGTTGAAGAAGAATGCCAGGATCGGGTTTGCTGAACTGGCCGATGCGGTTTTCGATGCCGTCGGAACGGCGAACAACTGACCGGTCGAGGTCGTCGTCGCCGCGGCGGTCGCGATGCGGGATGCGACCGGTCGCCTGGCGGCCGCAAGCACCACCCAGCCGACCGGACCCTGAGCCGGCGCACCGTTGCCGGACAGGTCACCGAGCGGGACCGCGACCGCCCGCAGTGCGGCGGCAGGGGCGATGTTCGTTGTTGGGCTCGTGACCACAACCGGGGCCGTAATCACGGCGTCGGCCACCGGCGCACCGCTGCTGACAGCGGAGCCCTGAGCAGAATCGATGCCGGCGGAGACAATCCGGGATGGGACCTGAACCCTGTTCGTCACCGCTGAGTCCAACGGCGCGGGAGCCGAGAATCTGGCGGCTTCCGGCACCGGACTGGTGTTGTTGCGCTGCGCCGCCGGCGGCCTGGGCTTGACCGGCCGGCGCGAGCGCGGAGCGACCGCTGAGACGTCCGATGCCGAACTCGCAACGTCGGTGTCGTCGGCCGGGGCGGCTGAAGCTGAGCCCGAGTAGCCGAGCGCGACTGCAGCACCGATGCCCAGTGCGACGGCAAGTCCTCCGACCCTGCCCACGCAGGCCGATCCTCGCATCACCTGGGAAGTCTATATGTCAGGGTGGCGTGAGTGAAGTTTGCTGGACCTGGCTCGGTAACGTCATCGCCAAACTCGAGGTGAGGGAGCAGCGATGAGCGAACGGGTCAGCTACCGCAAAGACGACCAGATCGCCGTGATCACGATGGACGACGGCAAGGTCAACGCCCTGGGCCCGGCCATGCAGGCCGAGATCGGCGCAGCTCTGGACCAAGCTGAGGCAGACGCAGCCGGAGCCGTGGTGCTGGCCGGCAATGACCGGGTTTTCAGCGGTGGATTCGATCTCAAGGTGTTCCGGTCCGGTGATGCGCAGGCCGCGATCGACATGCTCAGGGGTGGATTCGAACTGTCATACCGGCTGCTGTCCTTCCCCAAGCCGGTGGTTGCCGCGTGCACCGGACCCGCCATCGCGATGGGCGCGTTCCTGGCCTGCAGCACGGACCATCGAATCGCTGCGCCGGCATACACATTCCAAGCCAACGAGGTGGCTATCGGAATGGTGCTGCCCTACGCCGCGCTGGAGATCCTCAAACTGAGACTGACCCGATCCGCCTATCAACAGGCCGTCGGCCTCGCGAAGCCGTTCTTCGGCGAGGGCGCACTGCGGGCCGGTTGGATCGATGAGATCGACCTGCCGGAGATGGTTCTCAAGCGGGCCGTCGAGTCCGCCAAAGATTTCGCCACGACGCTGAACCCGGGGGCTCATCGGGCCTCGAAGATGCGCGCACGTCAGGAGGCGCTGGATGCGATGCGGCACGCGATCGACAACGTGCACACCGAATTCGCGGGCTAGATTCGCCGGCTAGGTTCGCGGGCTAGGCGCCCGCGATCCAGGCCTCGGCCTCATTGGTCTGACCGGCCGGGAAGTGCTTGATCTCCGCGGAGACGAAGTGCGACGTGATGTGCTCGGCGACATCGCCCATCGGCGAGTCGGTCACCACCGCGATCTTCTTCACGTGCTTGTGGTGATCGCGGATGAACTTCAGGTGGCTGACCAACGACCCGAAGCTGTCCCAGCCCGGGAAGTGCGACGCGTCCAGGACGAGACCGGCCAGATCTCCGTGCTTCTCGATCTCAGGATCGACGGCCTGACCCAGTTCGACGAAGTCGTTCTTGTCCAGCGCAGTACGCGGATGGATGGTGAGAATGGCGGTCTTAGGGTCGAGCTTGAATTCGATCATGACTCGATCGTAGGCCCCGGAAATCAACGGGCGAGCAGGTTCTCCCAGTCCAGTAGCCGCTGAACCAGTTCAGGCCCGGCGTCCTCCTGGATGAAATGCCCCGCAGTGATCCGGGCGTGCGGTTGGCCGGCCGCGCCGGGGATGTGGGCGATCAACGGCCGGTCGGCCTTACCCAGGATCGGGTCGTTCTTGCCGAACACACACAACACGGGTTTCTCCCAGTGGCCCAGCACCTCCCATGCGGCGCGGCAGGCCGGGACCGACGGATCCTCCGGTGCGGTGGGGACCAGTTGCGGGAAAGCCCTGGCGCCGGCCTGATATCGCTTGTCGGGAAAGGGAGCGTCGTACCCGGCCCGCACGGTTGCGGAAACCGGGTTGACCGACGCTCGGTTCACCAGCCAGCCGGCGGAGAAGACCGGAGTGTGCTTGGCGAAGGCGCGCCAGAGCCGGAATGCCGGCGGAGCCGGGCGGTCCGCCGTGGACAGAAACCCGTTGGCGACGAACAGCTTCGAGAACCGGTCGGGATTCTCGGCGGCCACCCGCAGACCGATCAGCGAGCCCCAGTCCTGAACGACGACGGTGATATCGCGCAGATCGAGTTGGGTGAGCCAGGAGGTGACCCAATCGACATGGCGCTGATAGGTGTAATCCGTCATCGAGGCAGGCTTGTCAGACCGGCCGAACCCGATGAGATCCGGCGCGAGCACCCGGTGACCGGCGGCGGCCAGTGGGCCGATCATGGTGCGGTACAGGTAGCTCCAGGTGGGCTCGCCGTGCAGTAGCAGCACCGGGGTTCCGTCACGGGGTCCTTCGTCGACGTAGTGCATTCGCAGCGGTGGCACTCCCGACGCCGTCACGTCGAGATAGTGCGGCTCGAACGAATATCCCTCGAGTCCGGTGAACCGCGAGTCGGGCGTGCGCAGGATTTCCACGCCACGAATCTACGGCTGGATCCAGATGTCGCCGGGTAGCCCTCCCGGAAGTTGTGCCTCCTCGGCGATGAAGACCGGATCGCGGCCCGCCGAGGCCTGTCGGGAATAGTCGCCCAGGGCGGCGAACGCCCACTTACCCAGTAGAACGATGGCGACCAGGTTGACGATCGCCATCAATCCCATCGACACATCGGCGACGTCCCACACGGTGGCGAGTTTGGCGACTGCGCCGACCGCGATGGCAGCCAGGACCAGCACCCGGAACACGGTGATGCCGCGCTCCTTGACCCCGAGGAAGAACAGATTGACCTCGGCGTAGGCGTAGTTGCCGAGAACCGAGGAGAAGGCGAACACGAACACCAGCACCGTCATCAGATAGGTGGTCCAGCCGCCCAGCCCCTGGGCGACGGCCGCCGCGGTCAGCGAGGCGCCGGCCATCTTCGCCGGGCTGTGCGGGTCGTACACGTCCGGTCCGGAGACCAGGATGATCAATGCCGTCGCGGTGCAGATGATGATGGTGTCGACGAACACGCCCAGCGACTGGATCAGACCCTGTTTCACCGGATGAGACACGGTGGCGGTGGCGGCGACGTTCGGGGCACTGCCCATTCCGGCCTCGTTGGAGAACAGCCCACGCTTGACGCCGTTGAGCATCGCCGCCGCGATGCCGCCGGTGAATCCGCCCGCCATCTGTTGCAGACCGAATGCCCCGCCGATGATCTCAGCGAATGCATGCGGCAGATTCCTGATGTTGATGACGATGATCACCGCTGCCAGCAGGACATAGGCGAGCGCCATCATCGGCAGGACCACCTCGGCCACTTTTGCCACCCTGCGCACGCCGCCGAAGAGCACAGGCGCGGCCAGCAGCACCAAACCGATCGTGGTGTAGTGCACTTCGATCTCGTGGTTGGCGTTGAGCACGTCGGCGATGGCGTTGGCCTGCACCATGTTGAACGCGAAACCGAAGGTGAATACCAGGAGCACCGCGAACAGCATCCCGCCGGAGCGCGAACCGAGGCCGCGCTGAATGTAATAGGCCGGGCCGCCGCGAAATGTGCCGTCTCCGGCACGCACCTTGAAGATCTGACCGAGAGTGGCCTCGACCATCGCGGTGGCCATACCGATCAGAGCCACCACCCACATCCAGAAGATCGCGCCGGGGCCACCGACCGTCAGCGCGATGGCGACACCGGCGATGTTTCCGGTGCCGACTCGTGAGGCCAGCCCGACGCAGAAGGCCTGGAAGGAAGAGATACCGCCGGCGCCCGCGCGGGAGTTCAGCAACTGACCGAGCATCCGCTTGAAGTACCGCAACTGAACGAACCTCGTGCGAACCGTGAAGTAGATGCCGGCGGCGACGAGCAGGTACACCAGCACGTAGGTGTAGAGCACCTTGCTGACCGGATCAATCAGGTTGGCCTGAACGAAGTCCATACGCACCTCCGGAACGATTTGCGAATCCTTTCACTCGAAGGCTGGAACCGCAGCACAAACGCATGCAGACGTAGGCCCGTTCTTTGCGAACGGCCGACTTGTCAGACCCGGTCGATAAAATGGGGACAGCTCACGAGCGGACGGCTGTTCGGGTACCTGGCCCGCCGTCCCGGCAACCGCGCGACCACCGCACGGTGCCCCAGGGGAAGAGCCGGCACGCGACGCGTGCAAGTGGTGGGTGCCCGTCGGCGGCGCCGCCGGAAAGGCACGACATGACCAGACCCCGTCTGACCGAACCCTGTGTGCACATTCCCTGCGGCGGAATCCGCGGCCCGATCGGAGCCAGGCAGCGGTGGCAGTCGTGCGCGTGTGAATCCGATCCGCGGAAGTGGCCGGGGTGCGACGTGTCCCGGGAGAAGGACCTGTGCGTGATCTGCCTGCGCGCCACGGCGGGCGGTACAAGCCGCTGGTCCTGGCTGGCCTGCTCCGACTGCCGCGCGGTCAACGACGCAGCGGGTTCCGTTCTGGGTGCAACGCCCCTCGCGTTGGGCCGGCACAGTGTCATGAACGGAATCGGCGTGCGGGGCGGCGGGCCGGCGGAGGTGACCCGGGCGCAGATCGAGCGTCTGGTCGAATTCGCTCGGGGCGCAGGACGGACGAGGCTGACGTCCTGGCGCGATCAGGAGTACCGCAGGCTTGCAAGCGCGTTCGATCCCGATGCCGACGTCCCACTGCGGGTGTGGCAGGACCGCTTTCCGCCCAGCAGTGCCGCGTCGCTGGACGCGTTCCGGCGGTTACTCGGGAATCCGCAACAATGAGCACCGTGGGTGATTCGCGGGGGAAGGTTCTGCTGGGCGGCTATGCGGCCAAGCAGTGCCCGGTGCGTACCCAGATCGAGTTCCATCCGCTTATCGAGAAGGTTGCGCGGGAATGGACCGCCGAAGAGCAGGCACGCTTCGAGATCGGTCGTGCCTTCGAGGACGCGGTGTTCGCGAACCTGCTTCGCCTGCATCCCGATGCGGTGTCGATCGCTCCGGAACTGCGCCGGGCGGAGGCGGTCGCGCGGACCGTTGCCGCCATGGACGCCGGCATGCCGCTGATTCTGGGCGGGTGGCTTCCCGATGACGAGGCCGGCGGCCGGAAAGGCCGGCCCGACATACTGATCCGCTTCGGAGAGGGGTACCTCGCCGCCGACGTCAAGAGCCATGGAACCCTGCAGAAGAGGAAACGCAAGGCCGCCACGGTGTCGAATCTGGACTCCCCCACCGACCGTTTCGAACTCGCGGGCTGGTCGGCGCAGTCGAAGCACCGTTTCAGCGACGGAATTCAGCTCGCGCACTACACCCGGATGCTGCAGGCCTGCGGCCATCACGCAGGGCCCCTGATCGGCGCCATCATCGGCCTCAGCCAGACCGATGCGGAACCCGACGGACTGCTCCTGGTTTGGCACGCCCTCGATGAGCCGCTGTATGAGACGTTCTCCCGCAGCGCGGGTAGGAAGAAACGGTCATTGCTGGAGTGCTACGACCACGAGCACGCGTTCCGGGTCGCCGTGGCGCACAACGCGCTTCGGATCGTCGGTGGCGCTGACGATCCGGCGCCGCTGGTGGTGCCCATCGGTCAGAACGAGTGCGAGAAGTGTCCGTTCGACCAGTGGTGCCAGTCGCAGATGGATCCCGACGATCCGTCTGCGGCGATCACCAAGGGCCGCCTGTCGGCGCGCGAGTACCTGGCGCTGCGCCGGCTGGGCATCGACACAACCGCTGCGCTCTCGGTAGTCGACCCCGACGATCCGACGTTCTTCGACATCTATTTCGCCGAGGTGAGCAACCAGAGCAGGTCGGAAGCACGCAAGAAGTTGCGGACCGCGGTCCGGCGCTCACAGATGATCTGCGACGGGATCACCCTGGCTCGCCATGACGGCGTGCCCCTGTGTGTTCCGTCGGCCGATATCGAGATCGATTTCGATATCGAGAACGACGTCAACAACCGGGTGTACATGTGGGGAGTGCGGGTTCGCCGTGGGAGCGATGACTCGACCGCACGCTACCTACCGGACTTCATCGAGTGGGAACCGTTGGACGCAGATTCCGAACGCCTGCTTGCCCAACGGTTCGTCGATTGGTTGCGGGCGCAGCGCGACTCCGCGGTCGCGGCCGGCAAGACGATCGCCGTTTTCCACTGGTCACATCACGAGATCTCCAGGTTGACAAGCATTCTCGGCCTGGCAGGTGTCGGCGATCTGGTACACCCTCAGCACGGGGTATTCGTCGATCTGAGGAAGGTCTTCGAAGGCAACTTCTTCTCGCTGCACGGCTCGCAACTGAAGAAGGTCGCTCCCATATTCGGTTTCGAATGGGATGTCGACGATCCAAGCGGAAGCGCCTCGCAGCTTTATCTGGCGACCGTCCACACCGGCGATCCGGTCGAGGCCGAGGTGGCCAAGCAGTGGCTGCTCTCCTACAACGAGGATGACACCGCCGCGACTGCCGCCATCCGTGACGGCATGCGCAACTGGGATTAGGGTCCGGGCGCGGGTGTAACCGATCGCGGCGGAACCGGAGCTGGAACTGCACCCGGCGTCAGCGCACTGCCGGACAGCCAGTCACCCCACGGAACCGTCCAGTCACCGCCCTGTGCGATCGACAGCGGCGGTCCTCCGGTGTAGCGGACCTCGACGACGTCGCCGGGCTGGGCGAAGTTGAAGTACCACTTGGCGTTCTCGCCGCTGAGGTTCAGGCAGCCGTGCGACAGATCGGTGTTGCCCTGAGCCCAGACGGTGTCGTCGAGTTGGTGGAGATAGATGCCGTCGAGGCTGATTCGGGTCGCAAACCCGATCTTGCGCTTGTAACCGAACGCGGAGTTCTCCGGCAGCCCGTAGGTGGCCGAGTCCATGGTCACGACCTCACCCTTGTCGAGCACGACGTAGACGCCGGGCGGGGTCCACCAGGAGAAGATCTTGCCGGCCACCTCCGCGGTGCCGCCACGGCCCATCGAAGTGGGCATGGTGCGCACCAACTGTCCGTTGTCGAAGACACTCACCTGCTTGGTGAGATCGTTGGCAATGGCGACGTGGGCGTCCCCGATGGTGAAGTTGGCCGCCGCATCAGCCTGGCCGTAGAGACCCTCGCCGAGCTTGAGTCCGAAGGTGTTGATGTTCACGCTCACCCGGGTGCCCGGCGCGTAATAGTGCTCGGGACGCCAATGGGCCACCGTGTCGTTGACCCAGAACCAGGAGCCCTGCACCGGCGGATCGGTCTTGACGATCATGTTCTTCTCGGCGAGCGCCTTGTCGGCGATCGGCTCGTCGAAGTGCGCGGCGATCACCGTGCCGATGCCGTAGCGCTGATCCTCGTGGATGGCGAAACCGCCCTGCACCTCCAGATAGGGGTGCGCGAAGTTGTTGGGCACCAGGGTGGAGAAGGTGCTGGTTCGGGTCAGCGGCACTCCGCTGTTGCCCTTGCTGGTGACCTTTAGCGTGTAGTTGCGCGAGAAGTGCAGCCGCTCAGTCGGGTGCCAGCTCAATCCGTCCGGGGTGACCTCACCGTTGACCACGTTGCCCCAGTCGTCCACCAGGTTGGCGTTGAGGATCTTGCCGTCGACCACGGTGGCGTCGACCGGGGTCAGTGGGTTGACGCCCTCGGCCTCATCGAAGGGTGTCACGCCGAGCAGCGGAGGCTGGGGCGCGGCGGGCGCTGCCACGGTCGCGGCGGCGGTCGCCGTGGCCGTCTTGCAGGAGTCGCCGCAACCCGGAATCCCCGCGACGTCGCTGACCAACACACCCGCCAGCAAAGCCACCACCACCAGGCTCGTGGTGCGGGCAGGCCGGGGGAAGGTCACGAAATACTCCAGGTGAGGTTGTCCAGCGTCAGACGTCAGCGCTGACGAGGAAATAATAGCCGCTCGAGGGGGGTGCTTCGCACTCCGCATCCCGGCGCCGGGGAACCGAAAACGGGCAAATGCGCCCACTGACCGTTCCGTCCCGCCTGGCAGTGGCACCCGATTGGGACGGCGACTGAAACGACTGTTACTGTTGAGACAACGCGGGCGTAAATTGCACGTTCGCACGTCGTGGAACATTCAATCCACCGGCCACCGGCCCGCAACGCGGGTTGGGCCAGTTCGACTGATCAGTGCAGCAGACCTGCACCTCTTGTCTCGCGGCGATCGATGTTGCCGAAACCGGCAATCTCGCCACACCGTGCGATCCCGCACGCCAATGCCCGGAAGGCATCACACCCTTGACTACCTCAACCACCTTCGCCGGTCTCGGCGTGCCCGCGCCACTGGTTGCGGCGCTCGACGCCGACGGCCTCACCCATCCCTTCCCGATTCAGGTCCAGACCCTGCCGGACACCCTGGCCGGCCGAGACGTGCTGGGTCGCGGCAAGACCGGCAGCGGTAAGACGCTGGCCTTCTCGATCCCGCTGGTCGCACGACTGGCCGGGCACACTCGCGTGCCCGGCCGTCCCACCGGCCTGGTGCTGGCCCCCACCCGGGAGTTGGCCACTCAGATCACCGCGACGCTGACCCCCCTGGCGGCCGCCTACGGTCTGACGGTCACCACGATCTTCGGCGGTGTTCCGCAGTCCCGTCAGGAGCGGGCACTCAAGGCCGGCGTCGACATCGTCGTCGCCTGCCCGGGCCGGCTCGAGGACCTGATGCGCCAGAAGCTGATCAGCCTCGACACGGTTCGCGTCACCGTCATCGACGAGGCCGACCACATGGCCGATCTCGGCTTCCTTCCGGGAGTCACCCGGATCCTGGCCGCCACCCCGGCAGGCGGTCAGCGGTTGCTGTTCTCGGCGACACTGGACAACGGCGTCGACAAGCTCGTCACCCGCTTCCTTCGCGACGAGGTGTCCCATTCGGTGGACAGCAGCAACTCCCCTGTGGCCGCGATGACCCACCACGTGTTCCATGTGTCCGGCGCCGAGGCGAAGCGCAAGCTGGTGCAGACCCTGGCTTCCGGCACCGGACGCCGGATCCTGTTCCTGCGCACCAAGCATCAGGCCCGCAAGCTCGCCAAGCAGCTGACCGAGGCGGGTATCCCGTCTGTCGATCTGCACGGCAACCTCTCCCAGCCCGCTCGTGACCGCAACCTCGCGGCGTTCAGCGCCGGCGAGGCGCGGGTACTGGTCGCCACCGATATCGCCGCGCGCGGTGTGCACGTCGACGATGTGGAACTCGTCGTGCATTGCGATCCGCCCGCGGAGCACAAGGCTTATCTGCACCGTTCCGGCCGCACCGCACGGGCCGGCCGGTCCGGTGACGTGGTGACCGTGGTGCTTCCCGAACAGCGCAAGGAGACCCAGGCACTGCTGCGCAAGGCCGGCATCAAGGCCGTCCCTCAGGATGTCCACGCCGACTCCGCCGAGGTGATCGAACTCGTCGGCGAGGTGGCGCCCTATCAGGCGCCGGCCCCCAAGCCGGTCGCCGTTCAGCGCACCGGGGCACCGCGGCGCTCCGGCGGTCAGCAGCGTCGGCGCGGTCCGGGTACGTCATCGCAGGCCTCTCAGCCCACGCAGCAGCGACCGGGCAAGCGCCGCAGGGGTTCTCGTGCGGCCGCAACCGCGAAGGTCTGATCCTCTCGAAGCGAAGATCTGTCGGTGCCCGGCGATAAAATCAAGTCGCAAAGGGGGTCACCATGACGGAGATCACGCGCTTGGCCGTTGCCCGGCGGATGTTCGCGAACTGGACCGGCGTCACCAATCCGGAGTTGCTGGCAGCGTTATGGAGCAACCTGTCCGCCGGTGATCGTGCGGTCTGGATCGAGCGCGCCGCGAATTGCGCCTGAAGGAGCGCAAAACGTCATTCGGCGATGCCCAACCGACGAGCCAGATCGGGTCCGCCGTACTTGAGAATGAACTTCGGATCGCCACACACCACCAGTTGGTCGCGTGCCCGGGACAATCCGACGTACAGGCGTTCCCGCGCACGCTCGAGCGCGTATCTGTCGTTGACCACCAGCACGATGGCGCGACGCTCCAACCCCTTGAAACCCAGCACGTGACCGTAGAACACCTGCTCGGCGTCCCAGAAACTGTCCCAGTACGCCTCGGTGCCCTGCGCCTGCCGGGCGGTCTGTTCGGGATGGCGACTGCCGGTGGTCAGTAGGGCGACATCCTCGGGACGCCAGCCCTCTTCGAGCAGAACCTCCACCTGATCGTCACCGAAACCCAATGCGTCATCGGTCGGGCACGGCACGAAGCGGACTTCGGGCCCGTCACCGCCGAGGAACCGCATCGGGTGATCGACGAGAGGCTGGAACGCGTTGGCGATCTGGCGGGTGTTGCGGATGTTCTGATCCAGAATCAGCGGCACCAGCGGAACGCCGGGTGTGCCCTGCCGGTCGAAGACGCGCTGCCCCTCGTCGATGAACACATACAGTCCGCCGCCCTCCGGATCCCGCAACGCCGCCAGGACGGGATCCCACCAGCTGTCGGCGAAATCCTGGGCCTCGTCGATCACGATCGAATCGAATCGCTGCCCGTCGGGCAGATCGGCCGCGAGTTGTTTCATGGTGGCCGGCAGCTCATGCTCGAAGAACTGCGATGTCTCCCTGGTTCGTTCGTTCTCATCGGGTCCCTGCGGGGCTCCCCACCGGATGCCGAGGCTGTGGAACTCACCGACATATCCGGGCTGTTGACGTCGGGACCAGCGGCCGGTGATGCGCCGCAGATACGAGGCGAGGCCGTGCGAGTAGCAGATCAGCGCGACCCGCTGACCCCTGTCGGCCAGCCGACGGGCCTGCTCCATGGCCATGAACGTCTTGCCGCTACCGGCACCACCCCGGATCTCCACTCGGGGCAGCAACTGGATCGCTGAGAGAATGACGGCCTGCTGCTGAGTGAGTATGTCGGCGGCGTCCTCGTTCTCCAGTGCCCGTGCGACGACATCGCGCTGTGGCAGGCCGCGCCCGCTCAGCGCGGACTGCAACTGCTCGATCGCGATATCGGACAGCAGCGGAAGTTCGGTCTTCTGGGTCAGTGCCACCTCGCGAAGCTTGTCGGCAAGGTGCGCCATGTCGTCGCGGTCGATCACCATCCAGCGCGGGCAGGTTGGTAGCGCAAAGTCTTGGGAGAACTCGCTATTGGGGAAGACAACCACGTGGTTCCACCGTGGCCGGCTCTGCGTCCAGCGGGGGTCGGATTCGATGAACTCACGCAGCGCGTAGCGCGCCTGACGAACTTGCTGGACCGGATGGATGGTCTTGACGTGGCCGCCCCGACTTCGCTGCTGCCACTGCCCGCCGGTGTGGGTGATCTCCCCGCCTTTGACCTCGAGGCAGATGATGCCCGCACCACGGATGGCGACGACGAAGTCGATCTCGTGGTCCTTCTGATGGTCGGTGACCCGCTGGCCGACGATGATCAGATCGTCCTCGCCGAGTTGCTCCTGCAGCGCGGCCAGCACCTTGCGCTCGGTGTCATTGGCCGGACTGGGCTGCGCGGGCAGCGTGATCGCCATTCGATTCCTCCCCTATGCGACGTTGATCGTAAGGCCGGCCATGACGCGAATCGCGACGAACACGGAACGGTCAGGTGAGTCGCATCCGTGCTGTACGTTGACGAGCGATGACTGAGAATCTGTTCTCCCACGCCGGGAACACCGAACGCGTTACGTCGAATGATGACGAATCGGCGGAACCGGTCCTGTATCCGGCTTTCTCCGACAGGGCGAGCTGAGCGTCTAGCCCGCCGCCCACTGTTTGGCGCGTTCGATCTCATCGAGCCCGAAAACCGCCATCTCGCCCGGCACTATCCACGCCAGCGCGTGCAGGGTGTGAGTGATCCATTCGGTGTCGGTGACGATCGCGATCCGCTTGAAGGACGAACGATGCGGCAGCACTGTGCCGAGTCCGAGCTTGAGATCCTCCAGCAGACCCCCGGGACCGAAACCGGCGTAGTCGTCGATCACCTCTACGATTCGGATCTCCTCACCGGACTTCAACCGCTCGGCGATCGCCGGTCTGATCGTGCGGAGTTGCTCGCCGGTGAGCCGGCCCGAGACCCGGATTCCGGTGACCCCGTCGGGCACGTCGGTCAGTAGTTCAATCATGCTTCAGGCTACGTCGGCAAGCGTCCACTCGCCGGCATACACGATGTCCTTTCGGATGAACAGATAGCTGTCGCTGGCCGCTGCCGGGACGGCGGGGACACTGAGGCCGTTGAACAGGACGGCGATTGCCGAGCCCACCGCGATCACCAATGTGGCGCCGACTCCGACCACCTCCCCGACGATGAACCCCACGGGATTGGCGCCGAGCAATGAACCGATGCCGCGCCCGACCGCCAAACCGACCGCCACCTGTAGCGCAGGCCTGGTGATGACGGAGTGGATCACGGTATCGGTCACAACACTGAGCGGTGCCCCGCCGATGATGTCGACGGCGAGTGTGCTGATCAATTCCTGCGCGGCGGGGTCTGCCGCCAATGAGTCCACCGCGGCACCGGCGATCTGACCGGCGGCCATGCCGAGCAGAGAATCGGCACCGATCAGGTTCACCACCACATCATGTGTGAGAGCGCTCAGCGCCGTGCGCACGATGGGATCACCGAGAGCCGATTGCACGGCCGGCGGGATCGCGACGTCCATCGCGGCCTTGACGGCTGGATCCGACTGCAGTGCCATCAGTACAGCAGGGATCGCGGCGAGGTCGCCGGCCAACAACGCTGCGGCGATCTCCCTGGCGGTATTGGCAAGCGCGGGCGCGACCCCGGATTGCGCCAGGACTCCGATAACGGTCTCGCCGGCGATGTCGGCCAGCCTCTGGGTGGCCGGCGCATCAGCGAGCAGCCCGGACACTGCCGGACCTATAGTGGGACCGAGCAGGTCGATGGTGAACGCCCTGACAGCCGGATCGGCGGACAACCGGACGGTCAGATTCTTGGTAGCGATACCCAAGGCGGACAACAGATCTGAATCCGTGAGCAAAGTCTCCACGACACCGGCGGTGGTGACTCCCACGGCCGCACCGACCGCAGGATCGGCCAGCAGAGTACTCAGCACGCGCGGCAGCATCGTGGTGATATCACTTCCCGAAAACACCGCTGAAACGATCTGCCCCGCAGCGCCGGACAGTGCCGACGCTATGCCCGGCTGGCTCAGGAATCCTGTCACCACCGTGCCGGATGCCAGGCTCAGCACGTTGCCCACCCGCGGATCGGCGAGGAGGTCCACGACAGCCTTCGAGACGGCGCCGGCAACTCCGGTTACGGCGGGACTGTCGCCGAGTTGTGCGGTGATGAGCGTGAAGAGTTGTTCTCCGAACGCGGCACGAATGTCCGCATCGGCGACCAACCCGTCGATCAGGCCAGTGGTCGTCGACCCCAGGGTCCTCAACAGGTCTCGATCGGTGGACAGCGTCGCCAGCGAGCGATTCAAGGTGGTGGCCAGCGCTGCCTGGACGGCCGGATCGGTCAGTAACGACTGCAGCTCGGTCCGGACCGCCCGATCGTCGCCGGAAAGTAGTCCGTCGGCGATCCGTCCGGCCGACTCGGCCAGCGCCGGGGTGACTCCGGGGGTGTCGAGGAACCCGGTCACCGCCGAGCCGGACACCACGCCCAGGACGACGTTGACCGCCGGGTCGGCGAGCAGCCGCATCAATGCATTGCCCAGGGCGAGTCCGATGCCGTCGGCAGCCCGACCGCGCCCCAGAAGTGCCGTGACGGCCGTGAGAACCTGCCGACCGAGGAGCAGGTTCGCGGACGGATCGGCGATCGTGCCGGTCACTATTCGGGCGGTGGTCAGGCCGAGGCCCTGCAGCACAGCCTGATCGGTGAGCATGGCGCTCACCGCCTGGGTGACGGTGGCACTCAACGCCGCGCGAACATCGATGTCGCCGCGCAATGCCGCCACGATGAGTTGCGCCGCAACGGCTGGGTCGTTCCCGTCAACCACGGCGGTGGTCAGTCCCGCTACCGCGCGGGTCAGTGCGTCGGCGATCCCGGCTTGACTCAGGAAGCTGGTCACCGACGAGCCGGCGACACCAGCGAGGCTGGATCGGATGGGCGCCTCAGCCAGCAGTCCCACCACCGCGTCGGCGACATTGACCGCCACTCCCCTGGTCAACGGCACGTTGCCCAGAGCGCCGTACACCAAGTCTGAAATTTGCCGGCCGAGAATCGCACGTACCGTCGGATCCGCTGCCACGCTCGACAGCAGATCCGACAGCGCCGGCTGCAACGCGTTCAGCACAGCGGTATCGGACAGAACGTCATGGGTCGCCCCGGTCACCGCGGTGACGACCGCAGCGCGGATCGCACTGTCGGTCAGGAGGATCCGCAACACAAGGGCCGGATCGGCGCCGGCAACGACGAGGCCGGCGGCGTCAGACACCGGCGATGCCACGCCGGGCTGACCGAAGAACCGAATCAGGGTCGTCCCGACCAGCCGTCCCAAACTGTTCCGGAGTTCGGGATCGCCGAGCATCTCCCGGACCGCATCGGCGGCCGATCCCGCCAGTACGGGTGCGACGGGACTGTCCGGCACTGTGGCGAACACCGATGAGGCGACCAGTTGTCCGACGAGGTTCCGCACGTACGGGTCGGCCGTCAATCGGGTAGTCAACTGCGTCAGGGTGGCGCCTACCGACTGCAGAAGGGCGGCATCGCCTAACAGCGAGTTCATCGCCCGCGCAGTCCCAGCCCCCACGGCGGTGATGGCCGGTGGCACCGGCGCCAAAGGCTTGTTGAACGAGTCGCGCAATACGTTGACCACGACGGCCGACAGCGCTGCTCTGCCTTCGGTCTGACTCAGGAAGCCGGCCAGTGCCTCACCTGCCGCATCGGCCAGTGCCCGGTCGAACACCGGATCGTTCAGCAGGCCCGTCGCAGCGTCGGTCACCGCAGCAGCCCCTCCGCCTCCGAGGATCGGCGACACGGCCTGGCCGGCCTGCTCGGCGATCAAGGTCTGAACCAGCCGTGCGTTGGGAGTGTTCGCACCCGTGAAAACCATGACCGCGCCTGCGGTTGCGGAACTCAGCGACTGCACGGCAGCGGCATCACCGAGGAAGGCGGTGAGCCCGGTTTGCAATGGTGGGCCGATCTGATCGGCGACGAGTTCGCCGACGGTGACGTTGCCCTGCCACAGGTCCCATAGCATCCTGACCGTGTCCGCAACACCGGGAAGGGTGCTGAGCATCGAGTCGAAAGCCGTTCTGGTAGCGGCGTTTTGGGGTCCGGCAAAGGCGAGTTGGATGAACGAGGCGACGGCCTGCCCAAGTGTGTTGCCGAGGTCCGCAGGCAGTCCGGAGGTACTCAAACCCTGGCTGACCAGCCCGGCCACGCCGTTCAGGATGACTGGACTGCTGGCGAGTTGATCGAGTTCCGGGGAAACGGTGCCGTTGAAAATCCAGTCTCCGAAACCGGAGTAGACGATCGGGACGACGGCGTCGGAGATGCCGTCGAATTCCGGGTAGTAGTAGTGGACGGCGAGGCCGATACCGAAATCGACGAGCGGAGTGGCCTGATTCCACAGCCAGAATCCGATATCGGTGAGGAGATTCCAGCCGGCGAGGAAGGCCTGGTAGGCGTCATCGATGGCAGACGCCGGTAGTGGCACCCCCGCGACGCCGGCGGCGCCGAGCAACACGCCACCCGCACCACCGGCGCCGTTGTGAACACGGCCGAAGCCGCCACCGGAATGGCCGCCGTTGCCGCCGTTGCCGATCAGTCGGCCACCGCGTCCGCCATTTCCTCCCGCACCGCCGTTAGCGGCGCCGTCACCGCCATTGCCGCCGTCGCCGGTCAGCAGACCGCCGTTGCCGCCGTCGCCGCCCGCGCCGTCGTTGATGCCGGCGACCCCGGCACCGCCGTCGCCGCCGTTGCCGAACCATCCGGCTGAGCCCCCGTTGCCGCCGTTGAATCCCATGCCGCCGTTGCCGATCAGGCCGGCGTTTCCGCCGTCGCAGGCGCCACTGGTGCAGGCACCCCCATAAGAGGTGTAGCTATAGCCATTGCCGATCAAAACGCCGGCGTCCGGACGGTCTGCGGTGCCGTCGCCGATAAAGAACCGAACGAATTGGCCGACCGGGTCGACCGGGGGGACGATGCTGACCGCGGACAGCTCCCGACGGCTCACCGCGGGCGCAGTCAGCATGATCGGATCCGGGATCGGCTCCACCGGAGCTCCGCCACCGAGTTCACTGGCAACCGGAATCGGCTGCGGAGCAGAAGAGTCGAGGGCTGTTCCCGGTGACGGGAGACGATGATCGGTCTGGCGCCGCGGCGCAGCGGCGCTGATCGGCTTCGCGGAGTTGCGTGGGGGTGACGCACCGGTGGCCGGCGTGTGTGATGGCGAGCGGCGGGTCGAGACAGCGGAGTGCACCGCCGCATCCCCGGCGTCGCGCCCACCGCTGTCTGCCAATGCCGGACTAGCGGCGATCAGAGCACCTGCACCGATAGCCAGCGCTATGGCGCTGGCTCTACCCGGCCCCGTACCGACAACTCGAGCGGTGAATCTCACGACAGGTACGGATATAGCACATGAACGCGGTGTTTCAGGCCCGGTTCTTCGGCGGCGGCGGGTTGGCGATCACCGGGAACGGGCCGGTGTGCCCGACCCGATCGCGGGCGATCTCATAAACCCGGTCACGCACCAACAGCCAGCCTCCGGCCAGCGCCGGCACCAGCACCACGATGCTGGCGACCGTCCAGGTGCCGATCGGGTAGTTGAACGCCGTCAGCACCAGAACCCCGAGCAGAAACGCCAGAGTGAGATAACCGGTGTAGGGCGAACCCCACATCTGGAAGGACGGCCGCGTCATCTTCCCCTCCTTGGACCACCGGAAGAGTTGCAACTGACAGATCACGATCGTCGCCCAGGACGACAGGATGCCCAGCGATGCGACGTTGAGGACGATCTCGAACGCCATCGTCGGGACGATGCCGTTGAGTAGCACTCCGAGCAGTCCGATGGAGGCGGTCAGGCAGATACCGCCGTAAGGGACTCCGCGACTCGACATCACCCCGGTGAACTTCGGCGCACTGCCGTTCATCGCCATCGACCTCAGGATGCGTCCCGTCGAATAGAGGCCGGCGTTGAGGCTGGAGAACGCCGCCGTCATCACGACGATGTTCATCACCGTGCCGGCGCCGTTGATGCCGATCTTGCTGAAGAACGTGACGAAGGGACTCTCGCCCGCCGAGTAGTCGGTGTAGGGCAGCAGCAAGGCCAACAGGAACAGCGAACCGACGTAGAACAGCGCGATACGAGCGATCACCGAGTTGATGGCGCGCGGCATGATCTTCTCGGGTTCGGCCGTCTCACCCGCGGCGGTGCCGACCAGTTCGACTGCGGCATAGGCGAAGACGACACCCGAGGTGACGACGACGAGCGGAAGTGCCCCGACCGGGAACCACCCGCCGTGGTTGCTGACCACGCTGAAACCGGTTGAGTGCCCGTCGATCTGGTAGCGGCCCGCCAGGAAGATGGTGCCCGCCACCAGGAAGCCCAGCAGGGCGACGACCTTCACCAGTGCCGCCCAGAATTCGAACTCGCCGAACAGCGCGACCGAGACCATGTTCATCGCGAACACGAGCGCGAGCGCGACCAGTGCGATCAGCCACTGTGGGAAGCGGTCGAACAATCCCCAGAACCGGGCATAGGTGGCGATCGCGGTGGAATCGACGATGGTGGTCATCGCCCAGTTCAGGAAATACATCCAGCCGGCCACGTAGGCCGCCTTCTCGCCGAGGAACTCCCGGGCGTAGGAGACGAAGGAACCCGACGAGGGCCGGTGCAGGACGAGTTCGCCCATGGCGCGCAGGATGAAGAAGACGAAGACGCCGCACAGTGCGTACACCAGGAACAGGGCGGGACCCGCGCTGGCGAGTCGGCCGCCCGCTCCGAGGAAGAGTCCCGTGCCGATCGCCCCCCCGATGGCGATCATCTGAAGCTGACGCGGTTTGAGGCTCTTGTGGTAGCCGGCGTCCTCAGGGTTGATTGCGGAGGATTGGGGCTCGGACACGGCGGTCACCGCTGGACTCCGTTCGCATCGCTGTCGTGCGGCGGCTCGGGTATGTCCCGGAAGGTGAACATCACCCCGAACACCGCGATGGCGGCGGCGATCGCATAACCGACGATCGAATACCAACCGGCCCGTTGGTACGCCGTCGCTGCGACGATGCCCATCGCCAGGAAAACCATGAACATTCCGATGAGCGGCGTCTTGGCCTTGAAGTCGATGAGACGCACCGAGCCTGACCTCCCCCGTAATGAAGCAACGTGAGGGTCAGTAAACCCGTATTGCGCGCGCGATGCGCGGCAACCGGTGAATCGGCGGCCGAACCGGCCGCCGATTCCCGCTAGGCCACCGTCAGGAGCACCAGGCTGCTGGTCGGATCCACCATGTGGACGCTGGCGGCGGGACTAACGAGGCCGCCGAACAGCGAGGTGATGAAACCGGGATTGAAGAGGTTGATCAGCCCCGCAAGTCCGGAGGCCATGCCGATGGCGATCGTGGCGGCGACGGCGGTCACCTGCGCGACCACGAAGCCGACCGGGTTGTCACCGAACAGTGCCCCGATGCCCTGACCCACCGCAGCCCCGAGGGCGATCTGCAGGGCCGGCTGGCTGATGACTGACTCGATCAGCGTGGGCGCCAGTTCGTTCACCGTGGTTCCGGTCGCGACACTGCCCGCGACATCGCCGATCAGGTTCTGCACGGCCGGGTTCGACACCAGCGAGTCGACGGCTGCCACGATCACCTGGCCCACCACCGGCGGCACGACCGACGGGTTGTCCGGGGTGCCGTTGATGAGGGTGTCGATCGCGCCCTGGGTGATCGTGGAGACCACGGTCTGTACGGCCGGGTCGGCGAGGATCGCGCTGAGCGCCGTCGAGATGGTGTTGTCGAGTGCGGATGCGATGGCAGGCACCGATTGGATCGACGCGAAAACGTTCTGCAGTGCAACGGGTCCCGGGGTCCCGGCCAGGACGGCCGCAACAACCTGAGTGGCGGCATCGGACAGTGCTGCGGTCACCCCGGACTGGCCGACGAACCCGGTCACCACCGAGCCGACCAGCGCGGCCAGCCGGGTGGTGGCCGCCGGGTCGCTCAGCATGCTCAGGATCGCGGTGCCGTACGGCGCGGGGATCGCCTCGGAGAGGGAGGCGATGATCGACGGGTCGGTTGCCAGTCCGCTGACCACCGCCGAGGATGCCGCGGCAAGGGCGTTGATCAAGCTGGAGTTGTTGAGCAAGGCGGTCACCGCGGCGCCGACCGAGGCCGCCGCACCGGCGTTGAACACCGGGTTGCCTTGCAGCCCTGCGATGGCCACCTGCAATGCCGACATCGGCGAGGATCCGGCGACCAGTGCGGTGGCAGCCTGACCGGCCGCGCCCGCGAGCGCCGCGGCGATGCCGGGCTGGCCCAGGAAGCTGGTGACGAGCGCACCGGCCGCACCGCCCAAGCCGTTGATGACAGCCGGGTTGGCGATCAGGCCGGTGATGACATTGCCGAGTGCGCCGGCCACCGGGCTGGCGGTGCCCGCCGAAGCCAGGTAGCTGTTGATCTCCCCGACGAGGAACGACTGCAGCGTCGAGTCACCGGCCACGCCGGCGATCAGAGTGGAGGCGGCGTTGCCGAGACCGTTGACCAGACCCGAGTCGGACAGACCCGCGCTGAGCGCCGCGGTGACGGCGGCGCCGAATCCGGACTGGAAGGCGCCGTTGGTCGCCAGCGCGTTCCAGGCCGCATTCGCCGCGCCGGCGGCGTCATTGCCGGCCAGGCCGACGATGAGGTTGGTGGCCGCGCTGGTCAAGGCGGTCGAGACACCGGGCTGGCTCAGCAGGCTGGTGACGAACGAATTCACCACGGTCCCAAGGCCATTGACGGCTGCCGGGTCGGCCAGCAGTCCGAGTGCCGCGTTAGCGATGGTGGATCCGATACCGGAGGCCGCAGGGATCCCGTTCAGCGAAGTGGAGATCGAGCTGCTGATCCAGTTGCCCACCGCGGTCCGCACGGCCGAATCAGCCGCAAGTCCGGTGATCAGATTGGTGGCGGTCTGCCCCAGCGTCTGCGCCACACCCGGGTCGGCCAGCACTGCGGCAAGTGAGACACCGGCGAAGGCGGGATCGGCCTCCAGCGTGGTCATCGCGGTCTGCAGTGCGACGCCGATGTTACCGCCGGAGGCCACGGTCAGGACGACCTGCTTAGCCGCAGCGAGAAGGGCGGTGCCGACGCCGGGCGCGGCCAGCGGACCGGTCAGCGCCGCGGCGGGAGCCGCGGAGGTCGTTGCGGCAGCCGGGGCCGCAGTGGTGGTAGTCGAGATCTCACGACGGCTGATCGCCAGTGCCGCCCACGCGAACGGGGCGACGCCGGGCGCCGCAGGATCGGTGCCACCGGCCAGCCAGCTGAGCGCGCTGATGCCCGCGCCCGACAGCGCCACCCGCGGGGCCGTCAGCACCGGCGAGGCCGGCAGCGACGACATCACATCGGCGACCATCGCCTGCGCGGCGACCACGATCGAGGGAGCGGCCGGCGTACTGACCACGGCCGGGTTGACGGCGGCATCAACTCCTACCGAGTCGGACGGCGGTGTAGCCGCATCGGCGATGACCGGCGCAACCGCGGCAGCCACCGGGGGCTGTGAGTGGGAACGGTTCGGGGCGGTGCCGGCCGCGCTGCCCGGCTTGGCCGGACCGCGGTTGGAGCGCCGGGTCGTCGGAGCGACCGGGGCGTTCTGGGTCTGGTCCTGCGCCTCGCCGCGAGCGCCCTGGGACTGCCGCGAACCGGTGTCGGTGGTTCCGGCGTCAGCGGTGGCGGTGGCCGGCAGTGCCGCGATCGCGCCACCGATACCAAACAGGACCGCGAGTGCGCCGACGCGTCCGATGTAGCTCTGACCAGTGCTCATTGTTATCCCCGAACTAACTCAGCAAATGATTACCGGAGAATACCGCAAATGAGCATAAAGAGCAAAACTCTCAGGGTTTTTACGCTGACAGGGAAAGAACGTGAAAAACCACTCGTGCCACAGCTACACCAGGAAACCCGCGAAGAGCTAACTCGGGTTATGGGCCTTACGGCTATCCGCGAACGTCATCGAGCCGAGCGGTGACGCGACCCAGCGCCTCGTCGATCACATCGACCTTGTCATTGCGGCGTTCGTTGGCGGGCTCGGCCGCCCCGCGGGCGCCCTCGGCCTCTACCCGGGCCGCGCCCTGCCGCCGCAACAGGCTGAAGTTCTTGTCGCGGGCCTTACGCAGCCGGCTCTGCAGTTCCTTCAGCGCTGCCTCATCCATCCGGGAGAGGGCCTCGGGCGCCGACTGGTCGACGAGCGCGTTTTCTTCCTGGCTGAGGTTCACATGGTTACTCGACATGGCGAGCAGCCTATGGCGATCGCCGACAATCTGAGTGGCAGGTGCAGGATTCGAACCTGGTTGACTCAAGCGCCACTGACCCTGCGGCGGATGTGAAGTTCAGAGCTGAGAACCTGAGCTGTACGAGGTCAGCGCGCGGCGAGGAGTTCGGCGAGGTCTTTGACGCTGGGAACTTTGCCGGAGACGAGGACTTCCTCGTCAACCACAAGGCCGGGAGTCTTCATCACGCCGTAGCCGGCGATCTGGGCGAAGTCGGTGACAGTCTGGATCTCGGCCTCCAGGCCCAACTGGGTAAGAGCCTCACGGGTGCGCTCCTCAAGGGTGTGACAGTTGCGGCAGCCGGGTCCGAGGATTTTGACGATCATTGCGATCACTCCGTTCAGTCGAGAGGTAAAGGGTCAGCCGGTCAGGTTGAACAGGAATCCGATGATCATGATGCCCACGGCTACGGTTCCGAAGAAGATCGCCAGCAGTGGCGGCTTGAGCACGCGGCGCAGCATGACGGCCTGCGGCACCGACAAGGCGATAGTGCTCATCGTGAACGCCATCACCGTGCCGAGTGACATTCCTTTGGCCCACAACGCTTCTGCGATCGGGACGACACCGGCGCCGTTGACATAGAGAGGTATTCCGGCGATCGTCGCCACAACGACTGCAAACGGGTTGTCCGGTCCGGCGAACCGTACGAAGAAGTCGGCTGGGACCCACCCGTGGATCACTGCCCCGATGCCGACGCCGAGCAGGACCCACAGCCACACGCTGCGGAAGACGTCCTTGGTCTCCTCGACCGCGGCGTCGAGCCGCTCGGCCAGCGTGGGCACGTGGCCGTCAGCGCGCAGCGTCGCCACTTTGGTGGCGAACACCATCGGCTCGACCCAGCGGCTCAGGTTGAAGCGGGAGAAGATCCAGCCGATCACAAGGGACAGAACGCTGCCGGCCGCTACGTAGGCGGCAGCGATGTGCCAACCGAACTGGTCTCCGATCATGATCGCCGCGATCTCGCTGATCAGCGGCGAGGCGATGAGGAAGGTCAGCGTGATCGACAGTGGGATGCCCGCCGCGACGAACCCGATGAACAGCGGAATGGAACTGCATGAGCAGAACGGCGTCACCACACCGAGGACTACGGCAAGCACCAACCCCACGAACAGTCCGCGCCCCTGCAGATAGTCGCGGGCCTTGTCCAGATCCAGGCTCGCCCGCAGCATGCCGACGACGAACATCAAGCCGATGAGCAGAAGGAATATCTTCACCGTGTCGTAGAGGAAGAAGTGCACCGCACCGACGGCCCGGGTGTGCAGATCCAGCCCCAGCCAGCCGACGATCGCATCCCAGAGGTACTCGTTGAGGGCGTAGAGGCCGATCCAGCCGATCGCGGCGAGCAGCAGGACGCCGAGCGTTCGGGCGCGTTGCGACTGGCCGCCCGAACCGGCCTCGGGGGCGTCGGGCAAGGAGGTGCTCACCGGGTGCTGTTCTCCTTCGCGCGGGTCGGCGGCCATCGGACGGCAGTGAAATTAACCCGCCGAATAGTTGACCGCTGTATCGACTATCATCAATATAGACCTATGTCGATGCAGCGGCCGGAAGACCAACCTTGCTGCACTCCGCTGGCTGATGCTCCCCTGGACTCCGATTGGGCCGCTGGCCTGGCACGTATGTTCAAGGCATTGGGCGATCCGGTGCGGCTACGCATCCTGAGCCTCGTCGCCAGCCATGAGGGTGGCCAGTGCTGTGTCTGCGACATCACCCCGGCCTTCGAGGTCTCCCAGCCGACAATTTCTCATCACCTCAAGACACTCCGCGAAGCGGGCCTGTTGGACTGCGAGCGGCGCGGCACGTGGGTCTATTACCGGCTCATCCCGTCAGCCATGCGACAACTCTCCGCAGTGCTGGCAACCAGCACTGACCTTCCCGCGGCGCCGGAAAGAGCGTGCCGATGAGCGAGAAACCCTCCGTGCTGTTCGTACCCTCGACCGCGACGAGGACCTCTTTCCGGACGATCTGGATGCGGTAGCAGAGGCACTCGACACGGCTGCTGCGGACCGGCTCGACGCGCAAAGCTGTCCCTGGTGACCAAAACAGCCGTCGACCTTGGTGGCAGGTACAGGATTCGAACCTGTGTAGGCTTCCGCCGACGGATTTACAGTCCGACCTTCTGGGCGTTTGTTGCCTCAAGCTCCGCTGGATGTGCAGCGAAAGTGCACTTCAGTGCGTTGGCCGTGATGGTCACCGAAAGCTGTTACTAGCTGCGCTGCGGACCAGCTGCGGACTGGCCCATCTAGACAGCCAGCCGGAGCCGCGCAAAAACTGCTAACTGATTGCTAGGACAGGTGTAGGGCAACTGCGACTAAGTATTTAGCGGCGGACTCAACGCACTCAGTCACGCATTGCTCTCAGTACCCGCAGTCCAGGCGGTCCGGGTAGGTAGGAGACACACCACCGAGTCCAGCCGGCAGGGTACTTCTCACTCGATTTGATTCTCACGCGCCGCGCGAACTCGCCGGAATCGGTGGCAACGGTGCGGACGCGCAGGCGCAGCTCATCTCGGACCTGCACATCTGACAGGCCATTCGGCAGGTAGAAGGAGAGGTCACGCCATTGGTCGTGCATGCCGCTGCTCTGATCAGGGGGCCGTGGAGAGGGAGCGGGCGATGACGAGTCGTTGGATCTGGTTGGTGCCCTCAAAGATCTGGGTGATCTTGGCTTCGCGCATGTATCTCTCGACGCGGTAGTCGCGGGTGTACCCGACGCCGCCTAACACCTGGACGGCGTCGGTGGTGACTTTCATCGCCGCGTCGGTAGCAGTGAGTTTGGCGATGCTCGCGTGCTGGGAGTACGGCCGGCCTGCATCCCGCCGGCGTGCTGCGTCGAGGTAGGTGGCGCGTGCGGCGGCCACTACGGCGGCCATGTCGGCTAGGAGGAATCCGAGCCCTTGGTGGTCGATGATTTTGCGTCCGAAGGTGCTGCGTTCGTTGGCGTAGTTGCACGCTTCGTCGAGGGCGGCTTGGGCGATGCCGACGGCGACGGCGGCGATACCGAGGCGGCCGGCGTCGAGGGCGCTGAAGGCGATCTGAAGACCTTGACCTTCAGCGCCGATGCGTCGCTCAGTGGGGATCTGGACGTTGTCGTAGAAGGCCGTTGTGGTGGGGACGGCACACAGACCCATCTTTTCTTCGGGCTTTCCGAAGCTGAGGCCGGGTTGGTCGCCCGGGATGAGGAAGCAGGAGATGCCGCGTGAGCCTTCGCCTGTGCGGGCGAACAGGGTGTAGAAGTCGGCGATGCCGCCATGGGTGATCCACGCTTTGGACCCGTTGATCGTGTAACCGTCGTCCCTGGGAACAGCGGCACAGCGCAGGGCGGCGGCGTCGGAGCCAGCTTGGGGTTCGGAGAGGCTGTAGGCGCCGATCTGGTCGCCGGACAGCATGGCCGGCAGCCATTGTTGCTTCTGTTCGTCGGTGCCGTAGGTCAGCAGCGGGTGGCTAGACAAGCCGTGAACGCTGACGGCTACGGCGACGGCGGCCCACTTGGCTGCGAGTTCTTCCAGCACTTGGAGGTAGACCTCGTAGGGCTGTCCCGCGCCGCCCCATTCCTCCGGCTGGGGCAAGCTCAGCAGCCCGGCCGCACCGAGTTGGGCGAACACTCCGACGGGGTAAGTCTCGCTCCGTTCGTGGTGGTCGACGATGGGGTCGAGAAGGCGGTCGGCAAGATCGCGAGTGAGCGCAATGAGGTCCTCTGCGTCTTGGTTGGGCAGCAGTCGGTCGACGGGCATACGGGGTTCTTCCGGGTTGTTGTGGTGTCAGCTTGGTTGAGCTGCTGCGGCGACGGCCCGGCTGATGCTGCCCAACCCGGACAGCCCCAGGCCGCCGTCCACGACGATGCGGGCGCCGGTGACATAACTGGCCAGCGGCGAGGCCAGCACGGCCGCCATGGCGGCAATCTCGTCGGCTCGTCCGAATCTCCCCAGCGGGACGGCGGCCGTCCAGAGGTCTTCGCCGACTGGTTCGGTAAGTCGTCGCATGCCTTCGGTATCGGCGATCGGGCCTGGGACGACGGAGTTGGCGCGGATGCCGTACTGGCCCCATTCGAGTGCGAGGTTGGTCATCAGGTTCTCGATGCCGGCCTTAGCGGCTCCGACGTGGCATTGGTGGGAGAACGGTAGGTAAGCCTGCCCGGCGGAGACGAACAGGATGCTGCCGCTGCTGTCCTTCAGGTGCGGGAAAGACGCTCGGGCTGTGTGGAAGCTGCCAAGCAGGTCGATGTCGACAACCGTGCGGAATCCGTTGGAGCTGATGGCTTCTGCGGGGGCGAAGAAGTTGCCGGCCGCGCCTGCCACCACGGTGTCCAGCCGCCCCAGTTGCTCTGCGGCGGTATCGACGGCGTGCTGAAGGGCGTCTAGGTCGCGTACATCGGCAGGTGTCGCGACGACCCGTACCGGGTGCCGAGAGCGCAGTTCCTCGGCTGCCGCGTCGAGCTTGTCTGTGTTTCGCCCGCAGATCGCGATGTCGGCGCCTACCGAGGCCAAGCCATGGGCGATTGCCAGGTTGATGCCGCTGCCGCCGCCGGTGAGGAAAGCCGCGCTGCCTCTCAGCAGATTCGGAGAGAGCAGATCGGACAATGCCTTGCCGGTCATTGCGTCGGTTCCTGTCGTGATCGAACGGCCTGCTGAGCGAGCGGGTAGCGGTCAGCCATTAGGCGGGGTGTCGAGGACGCCGGTTGCCGCCTGGGCGCGTGTTTCGTAGGCGGCCCTGGCCGCGGTGTCGAAGTCGAGGAAGACCCGGTCGGTGCCCATCGCCGCGGAGAGCCTGCGGCGGGCTCGTGGCGGCAGGAGGGCGATCGCGCCGGCCAGGTAGCGCAGCCCGTATGGGACTGAGGCGGACGTTCTGCGGCTCTGCAGTGACTTGACCACCGCGGCGGCGATGTCTTCAGGCTCGACGGGCTTCGTCATGGCCCCGGTACGGGTTCCTGAAATCAGTTCGGTGTTGGTGAAGGTGGGCATCACGCAGCTGATGTGGACGCCTTGGGGGGCGAACTCATCAGCCAGTGCGGTGCTCAGGCCGACGATGGCGAACTTCGTTCCGGCGTAGAGGGCTTGGCCGGGCACGGCGAGCATGCCGGCCAGCGAGGCGATGTTGATGATCTGGCCGCTGCCGCGCCGGACCATCTCCGGCAGTACCAGCCGGCAGCCGTTGAGCACCCCGTAGAAGTTGACCTCCACTGCTGAACGCACCGCTGCCTCGGTGTGGTCGAGGAAGGGGCCGACCGGCATGACGCCGGCATTGTTAATCAGCACGTCGATGTGGCCGCCGCCGTCTGCCCGGGCCTTATCCAGAAAGGTGGCGAAGGAGTCGTAGTCGGCGACGTCAAGGGGATAGCCCGACACCGGACCCAAGGTGCTCAGCTTGGCGACAGCCGACTCCTCCAGGGCCACGTCACGGTCACCGATGACCACCCGTGCGCCTTGCCGCATCAGTGCCTGCGCGGTGGCGAATCCGATGCCGCGAGCGGCCCCGGTGATGGCGATGGTTTTGCCGTTGATGTTGTTGGCGGTGCCCTTGGCGGTACTCACCGTCTCTCCTGTCTCTGGGCTATTTCAGGGAGTAGCGGATCGGGAGGTGTTTGACCCCGCCGACGAAGGTGCTGGCGACCAGTTCGGGTTCACCGGCGAACTCGATTGACTTGATCCGTGGCATCAGCTCGGTGAAGAAGCTGTTCATCTCCATCCGAGCCAGTGATGCCCCAAGACAGAAGTGCACGCCGTAGCCGAAGGCGAGGTGCTTGTTCGGGTCGCGGGCGACGTCGAAGCTCATCGGGTCGGTGAAAACGTCCTCATCGCGATTGGCAGAGATGTAGGACAGCAGTACGGCGTCGCCCTTCTTGATCGGCACGCCACGGACTTCGGTATCGGCTTGAGCAGTGCGCATGAACTCCTTGACCGGGGTGACCCAGCGGACCATCTCTTCCATCGCAGTTCCCATCAGGCTGGGATCGGCCTGCAACCGGGCCAGCTGATCGGGGTGTTGCAACAGAGCCAGCAGACCGCCGGCGATGCCGGCACTGGTGGTGTCGTGTCCTGCTGAG
>CAYFMA010000014.1:24368-53013 GCA_964344085.1 uncultured Mycobacterium sp. | reverse complement strand
AGCTGACCCGGCCCAATCCGGACGACCCGACCGGCAAGTCCACCATGCGCCGCATCGAGGACGTCTTCGACGTCTGGTTCGACTCCGGCTCGATGCCCTATGCGCAGGTGCACTACCCGTTCGAGAACGAGGAGTGGTTCGACGGGTTCGATTCCGTCGACCCCGACAAGCGGGTCGCCGGCCACAATCCGGGCGATTTCATCGTCGAGTACATCGGCCAGACCCGCGGCTGGTTCTACACGTTGCACGTACTGGCCACCGCACTGTTCGACCGGCCGGCCTTCAAGACCTGTGTGTCGCACGGCATCGTGCTGGGCAACGACGGTCAGAAGATGAGCAAGTCGCTGCGCAACTACCCGGACGTCAACGAGGTGTTCGACCGCGACGGCTCCGACGCGATGCGTTGGTTCCTGATGGCCTCGCCGATCCTGCGCGGCGGCAACCTGATCGTCACCGAACAGGGCATCCGCGAGGGTGTGCGTCAGGTCCTTCTGCCGTTGTGGAACGCCTACAGCTTCCTGGCGCTGTACGCACCCGAGGTCGGCACCTGGCGCACCGATTCGCAGAACGTGCTGGACCGCTACATCCTGGCCAAGCTGTCGGCGCTGCGCGACACCCTCACCGAGGCGATGGACACCTGCGACATCTCCGGAGCCTGCGAACAACTGCGCCAGTTCACCGAGGCGCTGACCAACTGGTACGTCCGCCGGTCCCGGTCCCGGTTCTGGACGGAGGACCGCGACGCGATCGACACCCTGCACACCGTGCTGGAGGTCACCGCCCGGCTGGCCGCACCGCTGCTGCCGATGGCATGCGAGGTGATCTGGCGCGGCCTGACAGGGGAGCGCTCGGTGCACCTGGCCGATTGGCCACAGCCTGGGATCGTGCCCGCAGATCCGGAACTCGTCGCGGCGATGGACCAGGTGCGCGAGGTGTGTTCGGTGGCCTCGTCGCTGCGCAAGGCCAAGAAGCTTCGGGTCCGGCTGCCGTTGCTGAAACTTACTGTGGCGGTCGAGAATCCGGAGCAGTTGCGGCCGTTCGCCGATCTCATCGCCGACGAACTGAATGTCAAGGCGGTCGAGCTGACCGACGATATCGCCGCGTACGGCCGGTTCGATCTCGCCGTCAACGCCAAGGCCGCAGGGCCGCGACTGGGCAAGTCGGTTCAGGATGCGATCAAGGCGGTCAAGGCCGGCCAGGGTGTGCTGAACTCCGACGGAACGCTGAGCGCCGGTGAGGTCGTACTGCAGGAGGGCGAGTACGAGTCCAAACTCGTCGCCGCCGACCCGGAGTGCACCGCCGCGCTGCCCGAGGGCGCCGGTCTGGTGGTCCTCGACGACACCGTGACACCGGAACTCGAGGCCGAGGGCTGGGCCAAGGACCGCGTCCGCGAGCTTCAGGATCTGCGCAAGTCCTCCGGCTTGGAGGTCAGTGACCGGATCCGCGTCACGATGGCGGTGCCGGCGCAGCGTGAACAGTGGGCGAGCACCCACCGCGATCTGATCGCCGGGGAGATCCTGGCCACCACGTTCGACTTCGGCGAGCCGGTCGACGGTGTGGAGATCGGCGACGGCGTGCGGGTGGCGATCAGCAGAGCCGACTGAACGATCACGCGATGACCCGCTGGGTGCTGCATTTCGACATGGACGCGTTCTTCGCGTCCGTCGAGCAGTTGACGCGGCCGACGCTGCGCGGGCGCCCGGTCCTCGTCCGCGGGATGGGCGGCCGTGGCGTGGTGGCCGGCGCCAGTTACGAGGCCCGGGTGTTCGGCGCCCGTTCGGCGATGCCGGTGCATCAGGCCCGGCGGCTGGTGGGCGCGGCAGCGGTGGTGTTGCCGCCGCGCGGTGCGGTGTACGGAGCAGCCAGCCGGCGGGTGCTCGACACCGTCCGGACGATGGTGCCGGTGCTCGAACAACTCTCGCTGGACGAGGCGTTCGGCGAACCGCCGGAACTGGTGGGAGCCAGTGCCGAGGAGGTCGAGCGATTCGGCGCGGAACTACGCCGCCGGATCGGCGATGAGACGGGTCTGATCGCATCGGTTGGTGCGGGCTCCGGAAAGCAGATCGCCAAGATCGCTTCCGAACTCGCCAAACCCGATGGGCTGCGGGTGATTCGGCGCGGGGAAGAGCCAGTGCTCCTGGCGGCGCTGCCTGTGCGCCGACTGTGGGGGATCGGCCCGGTCGCGGAGGAGAAGCTTCATCGGTTGGGCATTGAGACCGTCGGTCAGCTGGCTGCGTTGACCGATGCGGAGGTGGCCAACATCCTCGGCGCGACCATCGGACCGGCGCTGCACCGGCTGGCCCGCGGAATCGACGACCGGCCGGTGCTTGAGCGGGCTGAGGCCAAGCAGATCAGCGCGGAGTCGACGTTCAGTTCCGACCTGACAACCATCGAACAGTTGCGGGAGGCCATCGGGCCGATCGCCGAGCATGCCCACCGGAGGCTGAGCCGCGACGGCCGTGGAGCCCGTACCGTGACCGTCAAACTCAAGAAGGCCGATATGTCCACCCTCACCCGGTCGGCGACGCTGCCCTACGCCACGGGTGATCCGGCTACCCTCACGGCCACCGCACGCCGGCTTCTTCTGGACCCGCGCGAGGTCGGTCCGATCCGGCTGCTGGGCGTCGGCTTCTCCGGCCTCAGCGACGTCCGGCAGGAGTCGCTGTTCCCCGAGCTCGAACAGCAGGAGGCCGAACTGCTCTCCGAGTCACCGGTGCCCGAACCGGCGGTGGAGGAGTCCGGGTGGCGGATCGGCGACGACGTCAGCCATCCCGAGTTCGGTCACGGCTGGGTTCAGGGTGCCGGTCACGGCGTGGTCAGCGTACGTTTCGAGACCCGCAGCACCGGGCCGGGCTTGATGCGCACCTTCCCGATCGGCGCCGCCGACCTCAGCGCGGCCAACCCGCTGGACAGCCTCGGTTGGGAGTTGCCGTCAACCCCACCGCTGGACGACGTCGGCGACGGATAACCCCGCTCCCAGCGCCGCCATCAGCAGCACTCGGGCCTGGCTTGAACGCAGTCGCGGCACCATGACCGCCCCGGCCGCCACGAGTTCATGGCCCGGGCCGTAGCCGGCATGGGTGTGTCCATCGGATACCCGGGTGGTGACCGCCACGGCGACACCGCTCCCGGTCGCGCGGCGGACGGCCTCGGTGACTGCAGCGCCGGCGTTACCCGATCCCATGGCCTCCACCACGACGGCACGCGCCCCAGCCGCGGCGAACGCGTCGATCGCTGTTCCGTCGGCACCCGGATAGGCAGAGGCGATATCCACCCGCGGTGGTGACGGAACCGCGCCGAGATGGACCCGTTCCTTGGTCTCGGTCATCGTGAATCGCTCTGCCGCAACCGATCCCAACGGCTTCGTGCCGCCGAACACCGCAGATCCGCCGATCTTGGTGGTGCCCAGCGGAGCGAAGACCGCCCCGCCGAAACACACCAGTGCACCGGACTCCCACGCCATCGGACTTGAGGCGACCGCGCATGCGTCACGCAAGTTGCCGGGGCCGTCCGCGTCGGGAGCGTCCGCCGGGCGGGCTGCTCCGGTCAGCACCACCGGCGGTTGCCCGCCGTAGGTGAGTTCCAGCCAGAGCGCGGTCTCCTCGAGGGAGTCGGTGCCGTGGGTCACCACGATGCCCTCCGCTCCCTCGGCGGCCGCGGAATTGACCGCCGCGCCGATGCGGAGCCAGTCGGATGGCTCCAACTGTGATGAGTCCTTCGAGAGCAGATCGACGACCTCGACGTCGAGCCCGGCCGTCAGGTCGGCGCCGGTGCGGGTCGGCCGCAACACACCATCGGCACCGGCGCTGGTCGCGATGGTGCCGCCGGTGCTGATCACGACAAGACGCGGCATGACCGCAATCATGGCAGTCGCGGCCGCTAGGGGATGATGGGGACGTGACTGACGGGACACCGGACACCTCAGCGAAGCCGAAGCGACGGCTCCCGATGCTGTTGTCGGTGGCCGGTGTCGTGCTGGCCCTGGACATCGTTACCAAGGTTCTGGCCGTCAGACTGCTGACGCCCGGCCAGCCGGTCTCCATCATCGGCGACACCGTCACCTGGACATTGGTCCGCAACTCCGGTGCCGCGTTCTCGATGGCCACCGGCTACACGTGGGTGCTGACCCTGGTCGCCCTCGGGGTGGTGGCCGGCATCATCTGGATGGGCCGCCGGCTGGTGTCGACGTGGTGGGCACTCGGGTTGGGCATGATTCTGGGCGGTTCGCTCGGCAATCTGGCGGATCGGTTCTTCCGTGCGCCGGGTCCGCTGCGCGGGCATGTCATCGACTTCCTGTCCATCGGCTGGTGGCCGGTGTTCAACGTCGCCGATTCGGCCGTCGTCTGCGGCGCGATCCTGCTCGTCGTGCTGTCGGCGTTCGGCTATGACTTCGACGCGCTGGGACGACGCGAACCGGCGACCGAGCCGACCCGATGAGCGAACGCTCCATGCCCATCCCTGAGGGGCTGGCCGGAATGCGGGTCGACGCCGGGATCGCCAGGTTGCTGGGATTGTCGCGCACCGCGGCCGCCGCGATTGCCGAGGACGGCGGCGTGCAGATCGACGGGGTCACCGTCGGCAAGTCCGACAAACTGGTGGCCGGTGCGTTCCTGACCGTCACGCTTCCCGAGGCGCCGCCGCCGCTGGAGAACATCGCCGAGGAGATCGAGGGGATGACGATCCTCTACTGCGATGATGACATCGTGGCGGTGGACAAACCGCCGGGTGTGGCCGCGCACGCCGGTGTCGGATGGCACGGGCCGACGGTTCTGGGCGGCCTGGCGGCGGCCGGAATCAGGATCAGCACCTCAGGCATCCATGAGCGGCAGGGGATCGTTCAACGCCTCGACGTCGGCACCTCCGGAGTCATGGTGGTCGCCCGATCAGAACACGCGTACACGGTGCTGAAGCGGGCGTTCAAACAGCGCACCGTCGACAAGCGGTATCACGCTGTGGTGCAAGGACATCCCGATCCATCGAGTGGAACCATCGACGCCCCGATCGGTCGCCATCCCGGTAACGAGTGGAAGTTCGCCGTGCGGGAGAACGGCCGGCACAGCGTCACCCACTACGACACCCTGGAGATGTTCCGGGCGGCGAGCCTGCTCGACATCCACCTCGAGACCGGCCGCACCCATCAGATCAGGGTGCACTTCGCCGCATTGCATCATCCCTGCGCGGGTGATCTGACTTACGGCGCCGATCCGGTGCTCGCCAAACGTCTGGGCCTGCAACGGCAGTGGCTGCACGCGCGTTCATTGGCGTTCGCACACCCCGCCGACGGCCGCTACGTCGAGATCACCAGCCCCTACCCGGCCGACCTGCAGCACGCACTCGACGTGTTGCGGTCGGAGCAGTGAGGGTTGCTATGTTCGCCGAGTCCGGATCAACGGGAGGTTCAATGACCAGCCGCAGACGGCTGTACGTCGTGATCGCGGTGCTACTGGTCGTGTGGGCCGCGATCCTGCTCGCGCTGAACCTGACGGTGATCCCCGACACCTATTGGTATTCCTACTACGCGATCGATTACACCGTCGGATTCGTCCGCCGCGGACTCGCGGGTGAACTCGTCGGCCTGATTCCCGGCGACGACGTCTTCCTCAAGCAGAGGATCGGTCGCTGGGTCTCCAGTGGAGCCTTCTGGATCGCACTGGGCGTGCTGGCGTGGTGGATCGCGGTGCGGTCGGGCCGTTCCGAGCGCCGGGTACAGGTCGCCCTGCTCATCATCGTGCTGCCGTTCGGTTACGCATTCGGACTCCTGCAGGCCGGCGCCACTCTGTTCGGGGGCACCGCGGTGATCCTGTTCGGCGTCGTCGTCGCCGGGGCGAGATCGGCTCGTGCGGTGATCCTTGCCAGCGCGGTGTTCGGTCTGGTGAGCATTCCCCTCGTTCTCGTCCACGAGGCGATCCCGTTGCTCTTCGGGCTTGGTGTGGTCGCGGTCCTGGTGGTGTTGGCGAATCAGCTTGATCGCAAGGCGCTTTGGGCCGCGTGCGCGCTGGCCCTGGGACCGGGACTTGTGACCGCACTGCTGGTGGCGGCCCTGGGTAAGCACGGTGTCGGCGAGGAACTGTGCGCACTCATCCCGCATGCCAAGGTCAACAACCCACTGCTCGGCAAGCCGACTCTGGGACAACTCCTCAGTGGATACCGCTACTACGACGACTATCACGACTGGGCGTGCCGCAACATCACCCCGTTCTACAACCGGGACTTCATGGCCGGCATCCGCTACGTCGGCAGACTCGGTGCGGCCGGGATGATCGTCAACACCGTCTTCGGGATAGGCGTCCTGGCCATCACCATCGCGGTGATCGCGGTGGTATCGGGGGTCTCTCCGCGGGGAGTGTGGGAGTTACTGCGGCGTGAGTGGCTTCTCGTCGCGGGCGGCGTCATCCTGGCGGTCCCGGTGTTCATGACCGGAGTCGACTGGGTGCGATGGTGGGTATCGATCTCGCTGGACATCGGGATCGCCTATCTGCTCTACGCGAGCCGGCGACCCGAGGTCGACGCCCCGCCGACCGAGCGTTCGACGCGAGCCTTCGTCCTGATCGTCATCGCCCTGGCACTCATCCCGGTGGGTATCGTTCCGGCGTTCCTCGCGCCCCTGCCCATCTAGACCCCTCGCCGATATGACCTCGTCACCGAGATGACGTCGCACCAGCGCGCCATGGACACTCGCGGCCTGCTCTTCGGTCTGGGCGCCTATGCGACGTGGGGCCTGTTTCCGGGTTTCTTCCCACTGCTCCAGCCGGCGGGACCGGGGGAGATCCTCGCCCACCGGGTGCTGTGGACGCTGGCATTCATGCTCATCCTGTTGCTGACCGGGCGGCGCCTGGGCGATCTGGCCCGCATCGACCGGCGCACCTGGCTGCTACTGGCCGGCGCCTCGGTGCTGATCTCGACGAACTGGCTGATCTACATCTATGCGGTCAACTCACATCAGGTCGTCGACGCCGCACTCGGCTACTACATCAACCCGTTGGTCAGCGTGCTGCTCGGCGTCGTCCTCTTCGGGGAGCGGTTGACACCGGCCCAACTGGTAGCCGTGCTGCTCGCGGTCGCCGCCGTGGTCCTCCTCGAGGCCGGGGCCGATGCCGGTAATCCGATGATCGCCCTCGGCCTGGCGGTGTCCTTCGGTGTCTACGGGGCGGTCAAGAAGATCGTGAAGGTCGACCCGCCGGTGAGCGTGACGGTGGAGACGGCCATCGCGGCCCCGTTCGCGGCGATCTACCTCATCGCCATACAGATATCGGGGGCGAGCCAGTTCACCAACCATGGTCCCGGCCACGTCGCGCTGATGCTGCTGTGCGGACCGGTCACCGCGATTCCTTTGCTGTTCTTCGCCGCCGCGGCTCAGCGGCTGACCCTCATCACCATCGGACTGCTGCAATATCTGACTCCGTCGATGCAGCTGACATGGGGTCTTGTGATCGGCGACGAACCCATGTCGCCGACCCGCTGGACCGGGTTCGCACTGATCTGGATTGCGCTGGCGATCTTCACCGCCGACGGGCTGGTACGCACGTACCGCGCGCGGGCAGGTAGTTTGCAGGCATCATGAGCGACACCAAGCACCGCAACCGGCGGATCCTCCTGGGCGTACTGGTCGGACTGGCCGTCGTGGCGACGGTGCTGCCCGCTCTGACGGGTCTGTTCAACGCGCTGGGCCTGCACTGGACTGACGAGAAGAACAACTCCGAGCCGATCACCACCACCAGCAAGGCGCCGGTGCTCACCATCAAGCCCTTACCGGTGCGGCCGGTGATCAGTGCATTCGTCACCACCCCGGACCAGTGTCCGCCGGATGCCCCGGCCCCGCCGGACCAGCCCACCCGGATCTGCGATATACCCAGGACGGCGGTCTACAACCTGGGCCCCGAGGGAATGCGCATCCAACTGGTCAATGCCGACACCTTTCGCAATCCGCTGACCGGCGTCCAACTCGTGCAGATGACGCTGACCAAGGAATCCGCACAGCAGTTCGGCCCCTACACCGCAGGTCAGGTCGGTAAGCAGGTGGCGTTCGTCCGCGGCGGAACCGTGGTCTGGAGTCCGAAGATCGCCGGTCCGATCGACGGTGAGGTGATCCAGCTGTCCGGTGAACTGACCGAGGAGCAGGCCAAGGCGATCACCAAGCTGCTCAAGGACGGGACGTAAGAACTTTCCGGTCGGACACGCACCCGACGACACGCCGAACACGTCGGCGGGCCGCCCTAAACTGGCCCTTCTATGGGCACCACCGATTCGTTCGTGCATCTGCACAACCACACCGAGTACTCGATGCTCGACGGTGCCGCCAAGATCACCCCCATGCTGGCCGAGGCCCAGCGCCTGGGGATGCCCGCGATCGGCATGACCGACCACGGCAACATGTTCGGAGCCAGCGAGTTCTACAACGCCGCCACCAAGGCCGGCATCAAGCCGATCATCGGCATCGAGGCCTATATCGCCCCAGGGTCCCGTCTGGACACCCGCCGGATCCTGTGGGGAGATCCGGGGCAGAAGAGCGACGACGTCTCCGGCAGTGGCTCCTACACCCACCTGACCATGGTGGCCGAGAACGCCACCGGCCTGCGCAACCTGTTCAAACTGTCCTCACTGGCCTCCTTCGAGGGCCAGTTGGGCAAGTGGGCTCGGATGGACGACGAGATCATCGCCGCGCACGCCGAGGGCATCATCGCCACCACCGGATGCCCGTCCGGTGAGGTGCAGACCCGTCTGCGCCTCGGTCAGACCGCCGAGGCACTGGAGTCCGCCGCGAAGTGGCGGGAGATCTTCGGGCCGGATAACTACTTCCTGGAACTGATGGATCACGGACTGTCCATCGAACGGCGGGTCCGCGAGGGCCTGCTGGAGGTCGGGCGCAAACTCGGCATCCGCCCATTGGCCACCAATGACTGCCACTACGTCACACGCGACGCCGCGCACAACCACGAGGCACTGCTGTGTGTCCAGACCGGCAAGACGCTGTCTGATCCCACCCGGTTCAAGTTCGACGGTGACGGCTACTACATCAAGTCCGCGGCCGAGATGCGTGCGTTGTGGGACGACGAGATCCCGGAGGCCTGCGACTCCACCCTGCTCATCGCCGAACGGGTGCAGTCCTATGCCGACGTGTGGGCGCCGCGCGACCGGATGCCGGTGTTCCCGGTTCCCGAAGGGCACACCCAGGCGACCTGGCTGCATCATGAGGTCGACGCGGGTCTGGCGCGCCGGTTCCCCGACGGGGTGCCGACCGAGTACGTCGAACGGGCGGCCTACGAGATCGAGGTCATCTGCGACAAGGGCTATCCCTCGTACTTCCTCATCGTGGCCGATCTGATCAGTTACGCCCGGTCGGTCGGCATCCGGGTGGGGCCCGGACGCGGGTCGGCGGCCGGCGCGCTGGTCGCCTATGCGCTGCGGATCACTGATATCGATCCGATCGAGCACGGCCTGCTCTTCGAGCGCTTCCTCAACCCTGAGCGCGCCTCGATGCCCGATATCGATATCGACTTCGACGACCGCCGTCGCGGCGAGATGGTGCGCTACGCGGCCGAAAAGTACGGCAGTGACCGGGTTGCCCAGGTGATCACCTTCGGCACCATCAAAACCAAAGCGGCCCTGAAGGATTCGGCCCGGGTGCACTACGGCCAGCCCGGGTTCGCGATCGCCGATCGGATCACCAAGGCGCTGCCGCCGCCGATCATGGCCAAGGACATCCCGCTCTCGGGTATCACCGACCCGACCCATGAGCGGTACAAGGAGGCTGCCGAGGTCCGCGGCCTGATCGACACCGACCCGGATGTGCGCACCATCTACGAGACGGCCCGCGGCCTGGAGGGCCTGGTCCGAAACTCCGGCGTGCACGCCTGCGCGGTGATCATGAGTTCCGAACCGCTGATCGAGGCGATTCCATTGTGGAAGCGCCCGCAGGACGGCGCGATCATCACCGGCTGGGACTACCCATCGTGTGAGGACATCGGCCTGCTGAAGATGGACTTCCTCGGCCTGCGCAACTTGACGATCATCGGCGACGCGCTGGCCAATATGAAGACCAACCGCGGTATCGACCTGGAGTTGGAGTCCCTCACACTGGACGACCCGGCGACCTTCGAACTGCTGTCCCGTGGGGACACCCTGGGGGTGTTCCAACTCGACGGCGGCCCAATGCGCGATCTGCTACGCCGGATGCAGCCCACCGGGTTCGAGGACATCGTCGCGGTGCTCGCGCTGTACCGGCCGGGACCGATGGGGATGAACGCCCACAACGATTACGCCGACCGCAAGAACGGCCGCCAGGCGATCAAGCCGATCCATCCGGAACTGGCCGAACCGCTGCAGGACATCTTGGCCGAGACCTACGGACTGATCGTCTACCAAGAGCAGATCATGCGGATCGCGCAGAAGGTGGCCAGTTACTCGCTGGCCCGAGCAGACATTCTGCGCAAGGCGATGGGCAAGAAGAAGCGCGAGGTGCTCGAGAAGGAGTTCGAGGGCTTCTCCGACGGGATGAAGGCCAACGGCTTCTCGCCCGGCGCCGTGAAAGCCCTGTGGGACACCATTCTTCCGTTCGCCGACTACGCGTTCAACAAGTCGCATGCCGCCGGCTACGGCCTGGTGTCCTATTGGACCGCCTATCTGAAGGCCAACCATCCGGCCGAGTACATGGCGGGTCTGCTCACCTCGGTAGGTGACGACAAGGACAAGGCGGCTGTTTACCTGGCCGACTGCCGCAAGCTCGGCATCACCGTGCTGCCGCCGGACGTCAACGAGTCCGAATTGAACTTCACCTCGGTGGGAGAGGACATCCGGTTCGGCCTGGGAGCGGTGCGCAACGTCGGCGCCAACGTCGTCAGTTCGCTGATCGCCACCCGGGCCGAGAAGGGCCGGTTCACCGACTTCTCCGACTACCTCAACAAGATCGACATCTCGGCCTGCAACAAGAAGGTCACCGAGTCGCTGATCAAGGCTGGCGCGTTCGACTCGCTCAAGCACGCACGCAAGGGCCTGTTCCTGGTGCACACCGATGCCGTGGACTCGGTGCTGGGCACCAAGAAGGCCGAGGCCATCGGACAGTTCGATCTGTTCGGCGGGGGTTCGGAGGACGGAGCCGGCGGTGACGCGGTGTTCACCATCAAGGTTCCCGACGAGGAATGGGACGACAAGCACAAACTCGCCCTGGAGCGCGAGATGCTCGGGCTGTACGTATCCGGCCACCCCCTCGACGGTGTGGCGCACCTGCTTGCGGCCCAGGTCGACACCGCGATCCCGACGATCCTGGAGGGCAGTGTCCCCAACGACACCCAGGTCCGCCTCGGTGGCATCCTCGCCTCGGTCAATCGGCGGGTCAACAAGAACGGAATGCCTTGGGCCTCAGCCCAATTGGAGGACCTGACCGGCGGCATCGAGGTCATGTTCTTCCCGCAGACCTATTCCCTGGTCGGTGCCGAGATCGCCGACGACGCGGTGGTTCTGGTCGGCGGCAAGGTCCGCATCCAGGACGACCGGATCAGCCTGATCGCCAACGACCTGGTGGTGCCGGACTTCTCGAACGCCCAACCCGACCGGCCGCTCGCGGTCAGCCTGCCCACCCGGCAGTGCACCCTGGACAAGGTGACTGCGCTCAAGCAGGTGCTCAGCCGGCATCCCGGAACCTCCCAGGTGCATCTGCGTCTGATCAGCGGTGACCGGATCACCACCCTGGAACTCGACCAGTCGCTGCGGGTCACCCCGTCCTCGGCGCTGATGGGCGATCTCAAGGCCCTGCTGGGTCCGGGCTGCCTCGGCGGCTAGATCCCATGTTCGCCGCCTGGATGATTTCTCGCTGAACCGGCTGCATAGGAAGGTGGCCAGGTCTAACGTCCGTATCCACACCACTGGACGGAAGGCCGACCATGCCCGGATCGAACGCACGCCATCTGATCCAGCGCTACCGGGATGGCGAGATCGACTTCAGCACCTTCGTCGCCCGACTCGTGGAGGCGGCCGGCTGGACGGTCCGGGAACTGCGCTCGAATCCGGCGCCGTCGCTGTCGACCCTCGAGGATTTCTGGGATATCTACGGTTTCGAAGCCGAGGCCGGTGTCCTCACCGAGCAGCAGGTCAAAGAGTTGCAGGATGCGCTCTGGTCGGTCTGGGAGCCCCGCGCGGCGTGAGCCGCTGTGACAAAGCAGGGCGGCTTGCTGTAGCACTTACCCGGTGACATCCCACCCGGCGACGACCCTACTTCTCAATGGGCGTATCCACAGCCCGTCGCATCCGGATGCCTCTGCCATGGCCGTTCGCGACGGCGTGGTGGCCTGGCTGGGCAGTGATGATGTCGGCCGCTCTCAGTATCCCGAAGCCGAGGTCGTCGATCTGGAGGGAGCCTTCGTCGCGCCCGCCTTCGTCGACGCCCATACCCATCTGACCGCGACAGGCCTGCAGATCACCGGCCTCGACCTTTGCGGGGCCACCGGGCCCGACCATTGCCTGCGACTGCTCGCCGACCATCTCGACACCCATCCGGGACAACCGGTCTGGGGTCACGGCTGGGATGACACCGACTGGCCGGGCCCGCCCACCACTGCCGATCTCGACGCCATCGCGGGCCGCACACCGGTTTACCTGTCGCGCGTCGATGTTCACTCGGCTCTGGCCTCCACGGCTTTGCGTGAACTGGTGCCCGGCCTGGCCGCCGTGGCAGGCCATGACGTGCAGGGCCCGTTATCCGGCGAGGCGCATCACCTGGTGCGCGCGCAGGCTCGCAGGTTGCTCACCGTCGGTCAGCGTGATCAGGCCAGGCGCGCAGCCCTCGATGCGGCCGTGGCCAACGGCATCGTCGCGGTCCATGAGTGCGCCGGGCCGGATATCGGGGGACTGGAGGACTGGCAGGAACTGCGCGAGACGAATCACGGTGTGGAGGTCATCGGTTACTGGGGTGAGGCGGTGTCCACCGCCGCGCAGGCGAGTGCCCTGATCGACGCCACCGGGGCGCAGGGGCTAGCTGGTGACCTCTTCATCGACGGCGCACTGGGATCGCGGACCGCCTGGCTGCACGAGCCCTACAGCGACGCTCCGCAGACCGCCGGCAACCGCTATCTGGATGCCGGCACCGTCTTCGACCACCTCGCGGCGTGCACCGAGGCCGGTGTCACCGCAGGCTTCCACGTCATCGGTGACGCCGCCGTCACTCTGGCCGTCGAGGCCCTGGGCCGGATCGTGGAGCGGTTCGGCGCGCCCGCGGTGGCCCGATGCGGCCATCGCCTCGAGCACCTCGAGATGGTGTCAGCCGAACAGGCCGGTCGGCTGGGCGACTGGGGCGTGATCGCCAGCATGCAACCCTCGTTCGACGCGCGATGGGGCGGTCCGGACGGTATGTACGCCCACCGACTGGGGGCTGCGCGGGCCGCCGGGCTCAACCCGCTGGCGCTGTTAGCATCGGCAGGCGTGCCGCTGGCTTTCGGTTCCGACACCCCGGTGACCGGCATGAATCCCTGGACCTGGGTCCGTGCGGCCAGTCATCACCAGACCCCCGGCAGTGCCATCTCGGTGCGTGCCGCCTTCGCCGCGGCCACCCGTGGCGGATGGCGCGCCGGCGGTGTGCGCGACGGTCTCACCGGCACCCTGGTCGCCGGGGCTCCCGCGTCCTATGTCGTGTGGGAGACCGGGGATCTCGACGTCGCCGCCCCGGCCGACACCGTGCAGCGCTGGTCCACCGATCCGCGTTCCCGGGTCCCCGAACTACCCCGGCTCGATCCCGGCAAGGCACTACCGCGGTGCCGGCAGACCGTGCACCGCGGTGTGGTGCTGTATGGCTAACCGGCTGCTGCGACTCGGGATGGCCGTACTTGCCGGCCTGCTGATGTGCGTGAGCTTCCCGCCGGTCGGCTGGTGGTGGGCGGCGATTCCCGCCATCGGAGTGCTGACCTATCTGCTCGTAGACCAGAAGACAACGCCCGCAGCGGGTTTCGGGTTCGGGTTCCTCTTCGGCATGGCCTTCAATCTTCCGTTGCTGCCATGGATCAGCGGACTGGTCGGCGCATTCCCCTGGGTGGCCTTGGCGGTGCTGGAGGCTTTGTTCCCGGCGGTCTACGGGATGTTCGCGGTGCTGGTCTCACGGCTGCCCGGCTGGCCGCTGTGGCTGGCACTGGTGTGGTCGCTACAGGAGTGGCTGAAATCCACCGTGCCCTTCGGCGGATTCCCCTGGGGGGTCGTCGCCTACGGACAGACGAACGGACCCTTCCTCGCGCTGGCCCGGCTCGGCGGATCCCCGCTGCTCTCCTTCGCTGTCATGCTGCTCGGAATATCGTTGTGCGCGTTGGTGATCGAGGTCATCTATCGAATCCGTGACCAGCACGCACCCATCGCTCCGATCCTCGTCCCCGCGGCCTGCATCTGCCTGACGCTGGTGACGACTGCGGTGGCCGCACCGGGCGTTCGCCGTGCTGCGGTTGACAGTGGTGACGAGCCAATCGTCACGGTGGCTGCCATCCAGGGCAATGTTCCGCGCCTGGGTCTGGATTTCAACAGTCAACGCCGTGCCGTGCTCGACAATCACGTCAAACAGACCCGGATATTGGCCGAGGATGTCCGCGCCGGACGCGCTCTGGCCCCGGATTTCGTTATCTGGCCTGAGAATTCGTCGGACATCGACCCATTGACCAACGCCGACGCCGCCGAACAGATCGATATCGCCGCACGCGATATCGGCGTGCCGATCCTGGTGGGTGCGGTGGTCGCCAGCCCGCAGTGGACTCCGGAGAATCCGGCGGACTCCAACACCATCATCGTGTGGGATCCGGTGACCGGGCCCGGCGAGCGTCACGACAAGCAGATCGTGCAGCCGTTCGGGGAGTATCTGCCTTGGCGGTCGTTCTTCAAGCATCTGTCGTCCTACGCCGACCGCGCGGGTTACTTCGTTCCCGGTTCCGGCACCGGTGTGGTCAGACCGGCCGGCATCCCGGTGGGGGTGGCCACCTGCTGGGAGGTCATCTTCGACCGGGCGCTGCGCGAATCGGTCCGCAACGGCGCTCAGTTGCTGGCAGTGCCGACCAATAACGCGACCTTCGACCAGGCGATGAGTGAACAGCAACTCGCCTTCGCCAAGTTGCGGGCCGTCGAGCACGGTCGCTATCTGATGGTCGCCGGGACTACCGGGATCAGCGCGGCGATCGCCCCGGACGGCCGCGAAATGGCCCGGACGGCGTTCTTCACACCGGCCTACCTGGACGTTCCGATGCGGCTGCGTTCCGTCGAGACTCCAGCCACCCGCTGGACCGTCGTCCTGCAGTGGGTGCTGGCCGCCGCGGCGGTCGCGGCTCTGGGGATGGCGATACTGCAGAATGGTGGATTCGTGCGGTCATCGGCCGGTAAAGGAGACGCATGAGCACCGAGTCGAAGGGCCGGGTGCCCAACTCGCCCAAGAAGGCCCCGGGGAAGGCGGCGCAGAACGCTCCCGATCTGCCGAGCCGACGGACCCTGGTGATCATCCCCACCTACAACGAGCGGGAGAACCTGCCGCTGATCGTCGGGCGGGTGCGTAAGGCCCGGCCCGACGTCCACATCCTGATCGTCGACGACGGCAGCCCGGATGGAACCGGGGACCTCGCCGATGGATTCGCGACCGAGCACCCCGAAGCGATCCACGTCATGCATCGCACCGCCAAGGACGGTCTCGGCGCCGCCTACCTGGCGGCCTTCGCCTGGGGACTGGAGCGCGGGTACACCGTGCTGGTGGAGATGGATGCCGACGGGTCACACGCACCCGAGCAGCTCTATCGTCTGCTGGACGCCATCGACAACGGCGCGGATGTGGCCATCGGCTCCCGCTATGTGGAGGGCGGCACCGTGCGCAACTGGCCGTGGCGACGGCTGGTGCTGTCCCGCGGGGCCAACACCTATGCCCGCATGCTGCTGGGCGTCGGTATCAACGACATCACCGCGGGCTACCGCGCCTACCGGCGCGAGGTGCTGGAGAAGATCGACTTGTCGGCCGTGGAATCCAAGGGCTACTGCTTCCAGGTCGATCTGACCTGGCGCAGCATCAGCAACGGGTTCACCGTCGTGGAAGTGCCCATCACCTTCACCGAACGAGAACTCGGCGTCTCCAAGATGAGCGGATCGAACATTCGCGAGGCGATGGTCAAGACCGCCCGCTGGGGGATCGAGGGCCGGCTGGGCCGGCAGTCGAGCTGAGCCGCGAAACTAACTGCGGCGCTTGGTCTTGAGCAGATCGAGGCGCTCCTTGAGCAGCTCGTCGAGCTCCTCGACCGAGCGGCGCTCGAGCAGCATGTCCCAGTGGGTGCGCTGCGGCTTGACTTTCTTCGGCTCGGGCAGTTCACCCTCCATGAGGGTGCCCTCGAGTCCGTTGCGGCACAGCCAGGTGCCGGGGATCTCGGCGTCGTCGGCGAACGGAACGTCGAACTCCTCGCCGTTCTCGGTGCGATAGCGAGCCACCCGCCGCGGGGCCAGGTCATGGTTGCGGTCGGTCTCGTAGCTGACGGCTCCGAGCCGACTGCCTCTCAGCACACGATCAGCCATCGTCGTTAACTCCTTAATTGTCCGTTCGCCGAGGAACACCGCTCGGAGGCGGCTGTGGTTCCCGGCGCAACTTCCCATGATACCGGGACCCTGGAAGTGCCCGGTTACTCTCGATGCGTGACGCGCCGGACCCGCCCCCAGCCCTGCCGCTGGTGCGGCCGCGAGGTGGCCGACAGCGGGTTGGGCCGACGTCGCCAGTACTGCCGGCAGTCCTGCCGCCAGCGGGCTTACGAGCAAAGAGCGCAGGTCAAGGGCACCGCGGTTCCCGAAGACGCGGTCGTGTTGACGGCCGAGGAAGCTGCCGAACTGTCCGACCGCGTCTATCAGGTGCGCTGCGCGGCCGAGGACGTGGTGACAGCTGTCGAGGAGGGCGCGGCCGCGGCCGATCTACGCCGGTTGTGCGATGACCTGATGCGGGCGGCGAAGGCCGCCGACGGATGGCGCTGAGCTGGGACTCAGCAGCTGTACTGGATGCCGACACCGGCCGCAGGCGGGGTGACCTTGGTGCAGCCGAAAGTGGCGATACCGGCGTCGCTGTAGCGCACCGCGGTCCGGCGGGCGAAGTTCACACAGACCAGCGTGGAGGAGTCGGTACGGCACCGGAAGTCCCCGAAGGACAGCGAGCGGCCCTCCGGCAGCGGCATGCCCTGTCCCAACGCGAAGCGTCCCGGGTCGCCGTGCGCCGAGCCGACGACCACACCGGTGCCGTCGTAATCCACCCAGCCGCCCTTCCAGACGCCGTAGATGTCCGGCGGCTGGGGCGGCGGATCTTTGAGGTCGACCAGGCAGGCCAACCCGCCGCCGCGTTTGATGTCGGTCATACACGCAGTGCCCGACGGGGTCGTGAAGGCCACATCGTCGGCCAATGATGTGGTGGTGCCGTTGCGCATCGCGACGTGGAAGTCCGCGGCGTCGACCGGCCCGGCGGATTCGACCCATGAGAGCGCCTGGACGGCCGTGGCGCCCGCATCGGGTGCGGGGGTGACCTTGGCCGAACTCGATGTCGCGGTGCTCGACGCCGCGGACGTCGGGCGCGACGGGGAGATCGGCGTGAGCTTGCCGGGCTGGCTCTGCTGGCTCTGCGAACATCCGGCGACCAGCACCGACGCAGCGAACAACACGACGATCCGCATCCCGCCAGGCTAACCGCGCTACCGTCGGGGAATGCACCAACACACCGTCCAGGTCACCACCGCCAGCGGAGTGGTCGAGGGGTTCACCCGTGACGGGGTGAACCGGTGGCGCTCAATCCCGTACGCCGCCGCCCCGGTTGGCCGGTTGCGGTTCCGCGCCCCGCAGCCCCCGCAGTCCTGGGTGGGTGTGCGCTCGGCCCACGTCTACGGCAACTGCGCCCCCCAGAAGCGGGTCTACACGATGACCGGTCCGGGCAGATATCAGAAGCGCAGCGAGGACTGCCTGACTCTCAATGTTGTCACGCCCCGGTGGTCCGGTCCGGCGCCGACCGGCGAACCGTTGCCGGTGATGTTCTTCATCCACGGCGGCGGCTACATGCTCGGCAGTTCGGCCACCCCGCTCTACGACGGCGCGGCACTGGCCCGACGTGGCTGCGTCTACGTGTCGGTGAACTACCGGCTGGGGCCGCTGGGCTGTGTCGACTTCTCCTCGTTGTCCACTCCGGAGACACCGATCGAGGACAACCTCTTCCTGCGCGATCTGGTGGCAGCCCTGGAATGGGTCAAGCAGAACATCGCGGCCTTCGGAGGCGACCCGAATCACGTGACGATCTTCGGGGAAAGCGCCGGCGCCCACGCCGTCGCGACGCTGCTCGCGGTACCGGCCGCCAAAGGACTTTTCCACCAGGCGATTTCGCAGAGTCCGGCCTCCGGCATGGTGGCCTCCCGGGAGATGTCGGCTCAGGTCGCCGAACGGTTCATCGACGTCCTGAAACTCGACCGGCGCAATCCCGGTGCGGCGTTGGTGAACACCAAGGCCGCCGATCTGGTCAGCGCGATGGACGTCGTGATGCGCAGCAGCCTGGACAACATGACCGGCGCAGCTCCGATCGGTCCCACCCACGGGGATGCCTTCCTGCCACTCGAGCCGTTCGAGGCGATGCGAAAAGGCAAGGCGCACAGGGTTCCCCTGATCGTCGGCAACAATGCCGACGAGGGCAGGCTGTTCACCCGATTCCTCAAACTTCTCCCGACCACTGAACACGCGATCGAGAGGGTGCTCGCGCACACCCCGACGGAGGTTCGCGAACGGGTGCTGTCCGCCTATCCGCACTATCCGGACCCCAAGGCCTGCGTGGAGTTCGGCGGAGACATGTTCTTCGCCACGGCGGTGTGGCAGATCGCCGACGCGCACGCGAAACTCGCACCCACCTATGTCTACCGCTACGACTTCGCCCCGCGCACCCTGCATTGGTCCGGTCTGGGCGCCACCCACGCCACTGAACTGCTCGCAGTGTTCGGAATCTACCGATCCCGGGTCGGGGCGGTGCTCACCGCCGGCGTCGATCAGCGCGCTGCAGTCAAGGTCAGCCATCAGGTGCAGACGCGGTGGCAGGAGTTCGCCTGTACCGGTGTGCCGGGTGACGACTGGCCGGTCTACAACCACGAGGACCGTCCGGTGATGGTGTTCGACCGCCACCTGCACGTCGAGTACGACCCGCACCCGCACCGGCGCGAGGCCTGGGCAGGGTTCTCGCTCGCGAAGGGATAGACAGCGGATACGTTGGTGCAGTGACTGACACCGCGGTACCGGTAGAACGCCCCGACGACCTGACCGCCGACTGGTTGACCACGACACTCGGCGTCGGCCGGGTCGGCGGTTTCACCATCGAGCGCATCGGCACCGGCCAGATGAGCGAGTGCTACCGGGTGAACCTGGACTATGCCGAGGGGCAGGGTCCGGCATCGGTGGTGCTGAAGGTGGCCGCCAGCGACCCGATGAGCAGGGGGACCGGCCAGGCACTCGGACTCTATGAGCGCGAGGTGAGCTTCTACTCCGACGTCGCGCCGAAACTCGGCGGTCCGATCGCGCGCTGCTACCACGCGTCCTACCAGCCCGAGAACGGGACCTTCACCCTGCTGCTCGACGATGCCGCACCCGCGGTGGTGGGCGATGAGATCCGCGGAGCGGCAATCGAGGACGCCACGCTGGCGCTGACTCAACTCGGCCGCTTGCACGCTCCGCTGATCGGCAATACCGAACTCGCCGAGTCGGCCTGGCTCAACCGCGAGTTCCCGGTTAATCAGGCGTTGCTGTCCCAGTTACTGACCGGCTTCCTGGACCGCTACGGCGAGGCGGTCGCGCCCGAGCAGCGTCTGGTCTGCCAGAAGCTCGCCGGCAGCTTCGACGACTACCTCGCCGAGGAGTCCGCCGCCGGCCGCGTGCACGGTCTGGTGCACGGCGATTACCGGCTGGACAACATGCTCTTCGGCCGGCCGGGCTCGCTGCGGGACCTGACAGTGGTGGACTGGCAGACCGTCACCTGGGGCCCCGCCATGACCGACGTCGCGTACTTCCTCGGTTGTGCGCTGCGAACCGAGGACCGTCGAGCCCACTACGACGAACTTCTCGCGGCCTACCACCGAGGCCTCGGCGAGAATCCGCCGCTGACTCTCGACGAGGTCCGCGAAGGTGTGCGCCGGCAGAGCTTCTTCGGCGTGATGATGGCGATCATCTCACCGATGCTGGTCGAACGGACTGAGCGCGGCGACCAGATGTTCCTGACGATGATGGAGCGCCACAGCAGCCATGTACTGGACACCGGAGCGCTCGATGCGCTGCCCAAGCCCACGGATCTGGTTGCACTGCAGCCGGATCCGGGCGACGAAGCCGCACATACCCCGGGCGCGGAACCGCTCTGGAATGAGAGCTGGTACTGGGACTTCGCCGATGAGAAACAGGGAATCGGCGGCTGGATCCGGCTCGGACTGATTCCCAACCAGAATGTCGCCTGGATCAACGCGCTGGTCTGCGGACCGGAAATCGCCACCGTGGCGGTGCTCGACTTCCAGGCCGCACTGCCGGCTGATCCGAATGACATCACCGCCGGCGAGATCCGGATGAGCCACGGCGCGACGACGCCACTGCGGGAGTACCGGGTGTCGGTCAGCGGTCCGGGCCGGTCCTATGACGATCCGGCCGGACTGCTGCACGGCGCGGGCGGCGAACCCGCCGAACTGGCGATGGACCTGACCTGGACCAGCACTGGAACGCCGTACGCGTACCGGATCACCACCCGCTATGAAATTCCCTGCACGGTCACCGGGTCCATCACAATCGACGGTGAGAAATTCACCTTCGAGGCGGTGCCGGGGCAGAGGGATCATTCGCACGGGGTGCGCGACTGGTGGAGCATGGATTGGGTGTGGAGCGCTTTCCACCTCGACGACGGCACGCATCTGCACGGCGTGGATCTGCGCCTGCCCGACATGCCGCCGGTCAGCGTCGGATACATCCAGCCACCGGACGCCGCGGTCATCGAGACCACCTCGGTCAACGCCGAGGCGTCGCTGGCCGGCAACGGTCTGCCGCTGGGTACGACATTGACGTTCCAACCCGGCGGTCTGGTCGCCGAGATCGAGGTGCGCGGCAATGCACCGGTGCGTCTGGTCTCACCGGATGGACGAGTCAGTTTCTTCCCGCGATCCTGGGCGACCGTTCGCACCGATGACGGCCGCCGCGGTATCGGCTGGATCGAGTGGAACCGCAACCAGTAGGGGCTAGATTTTGACGACCTGGGTGCCGCCGGCCATCTCGTCATGCTTGCCCTGCCTGGTCGGACTGCTGTGGATCGTCATCGCGATCCACACCATCGCGACGAAGCCCAGGAATCCACCGGCGAACGGGATGATCGGCAGCAGTGTGAACGCGTTGCGGATCGCCGACTGCTTGAAGTCCGGCTTGGGAGCACCGCCGGGTCCGTGCACGCGCATGCCAAGGAGCATCTTGCCCGGCGTGCGGCCCTGCGTCGTCTCGAACACAGTGAAGTAGACGAACGACAGCAGACCGGTGAACAAGCCGGTCACCATGATGCGGCTATCGGAGTCGAAGAAGAACGACAGGAAGAACGAGACGAATCCGATGACGAGTCCGTCGATGACACGAGCTACCCAACGAGCACCCAGGCCACCCGGCTTGGCTACCCAGCCCGGTTGCGGCACTTGGGGATACCCCGTCGGAGCCGGCGGATAACCCGGCGGCGGCGGGGGATAGCCGCCGTACGGATCGACGGACGGCGGGTTGTACGGCTGGTAAGGATCGTGTTCACCAGTGCTCATCGTGCCAATCTACTCCGCTGCTCCGACTACTCCGATGTCCGGCGTCTCCTCTGACGAGGCCACCAGGAAGCATGGCCTACCAGCCGGTGCTGAGCACCCGATCGAGCATGTCGACGAAGAAGTCGGCCGATTCGCGGGTGATGACCATCGGGGGTTTCATCTTCAGCACGTTCTGCCGGTCACCGGTCGGCTGCACGATCACACCGAGTTCCCGCATCCGCTCACAGATGCCCGCCGTCTCGGCCACCGCCGGTTCCAGAGTCTCACGATCGCGTACGAGTTCCACACCCATGTACAGCCCACTGCCGTGAACGGTGCCGATCAGTGGATGGCGGGTGGCCAGTTCGCTGATGCGGGATTTCAGATGGTCGCCGACGATGAGCGCGTTCTCCTGCAGGCCGTCACGTTCGAGGACGTCGAGGACGGTCAGACCGACCACTGAGGACACCGGGCTGCCGCCTGCCGAGGAGAAGAAGTAGCCGCATGAGCGGTAGGCGTCGGCGATGGCCTTGGTGGTGATGACCGCGCCCAGCGGCTGTCCGTTGCCCATCGCCTTGGCGACACAGACGATGTCGGGCACCACGTCCTGCTGTTCGAACGCCCAAAACCACCGGCCGGTGCGGCCGTATCCCACCTGCACCTCGTCGGCGATGGCCAGACCACCGGCTGCGCGGACCGCACCGTAGACGGCCCTGAGGTAGCCGTCCGGCAACGCCATACCGCCGGCGTTGCCGTAGAAGGGTTCGCAGATGAAGGCAGCGGGTGGTTTGCCCTGTGCGACAAGATCTTCGATGATCGCGACCGCCTCGGGCGCGTACTTCGACGCCTCGGCGCCGCGGTACTCGCCCCGAAATGCGTTCGGCGATGGCACGGTATGCACCCATGCGGGCCTTGTGGTCAGGGCGTTGGGGTTGTCCGCGATCGAGGTTGAGATCGCGTCAGTGGCGTAAGTCCAGCCGTGATAGGCCTCGGCGACCGCAACGATGTCGTGACGTCCGGTCGTCGCCATCGCCAGGCGGAGAGCCAGATCGTCGGCCTCCGATCCGGAGTTGACCAGGAATACGGTGTCGAGCGGGTCGGGCAAAGTCGCCGCCAGACGTTCGGAGAGTCGCACGACCGCCTCGTAGTTGAAGCGCGAGTTGGTGTTCAGCCGCCGCCACTGCCGATCGACCGCGTCGGCGAGTTCGGTGTGACCGTGTCCCAGGATCGCGACGTTGTTGACCATGTCGAGATACGCGCGCCCGTCGGTGCTGATGAGATGCTCGCGCCAGCCCCGTTCGATACGCGGAGGCTCACGGTAGTAGTGCTCCTGCACCGAGGCGTAGGCGCGGGCCCGGCGCTCGCGCAGCAGTGCACTGTCGTCGAACGCCGAGGCGACGGCCGGCACGCCGAGCAGCGCCGCGGGATCACTGACGGCGTGCAGCCAGCCCGCCGCGTATTCCGGGCGGACGAAGTCCGGCACGGCGATGCCCGACGGGTGCCGCAGGCACTGAATCCAGACCGGACCGTCGATCGTGCCGAGCGCGGCCCCGGCGGTCACCGCCTGTCCGTCGCCGACCTCCAGTCCCAGTTCGCCGCGGACCTCGACGGTGCCGGCCGTCCCGGTAAGGCTGATTCCGGTGGCGTTGACCTCCACCACACCGGCCCAGGGCGCGGACAGTGCGAGTGTTGTGCCCGGCCACAGCTGCACGCCGGTGGCCACGGTGGCGGGGGACTCGTGGCTCAGGATGGCCGAGCGGGTGAGCCTGGGCTGACCGAAGGTGGACATCACCGCGGCCGCACCCGCGCTCAGCGCCTCGGCGGCGAGCCGATCCTCGGCGCCGGGGTCCAGCCACGCCCCGCCGTTCATCGCGTCGGCATCGGCGGAGAGGTCGAGCCGCACCACCCGATCCGGATCGAGTCCGTCGATCAGCGACCCGCCGGTGACGGACTCGAGGTGGTGGGCGACCCCGAGGAGATGCCGGATCTGCGCGGTCATGACATCGAGTGGAATCGAGACGGCGCGTTCGAAGATCCGCCACTCATGATCGAGGTTGGCGCTGGCGTAGACGTTTTCGGCGTCGATGGAGGTCTGATGCACACCGCTGACCACCAGCACCGCCGCGCGGACCACGACCAGGGGCCATAACGCCTCCACTTCGGCGGGGCTCAGTGGCCGCACCGCGTGGAAGGCTTCGATGCAGGGCATCGCCGCCGCCGGTTCTCCGCCCTCGTGCCGCAGTACGGCCGAGACCGCGACCGCCAGTTCGGCGACCGTCCAGGACCGCGTCAGATCGCCGAAGTCGATCAGGCCGTCGGGCACACCGTCGCCGCCACAGACCACGTTGTCATCGGTGATGTCACCGTGGATCACCTGCACCGGCAGGTCGTCTGCGACGTCGGCGACCACCTGCCAGGCCTGACTCGCGGCCGACTCCACCACCTGTCGGCGGCCTGCGTCGGTGATGTGGTCGGCCAGTACCTCCACGGTGCGCAGACCGTGACGCAGATCCCACTGCAGGATCCGGTCAACCCCGGGATGCTCGAAACCAGCCAGTGCCCGGGCAGTCCGGCCGGCCACCTCACCGAGGGCGGCGGCGTGAATCGGACTCAGGTAGGCCTCCCCGCTGAGGGTGCCCCCGGGCAGGTAGCGCAGGATTCGCGCGAACAGCGTTGTCTCACCGGCGATCTCAGCGATCGCCGGCTTAGCGGCGGGGGCGATATTCGTCGCGGCACGCAGCCCCTCGCCGGCTGCGATGAAGGCCGCAGCCGCATCCTGGGCCTCTAATTCTATGCGACTGAAAGCAGGGTTCGCGATCTTGAGGACGCCTGCGGGCCTGCCGCCGGATTCACACAGCAGGAAGTTGGCGTCCTGCTGACTGCCGAGTTCGGTGGCGGACACGTCGAGTCCGAAGTGCTCACGGGCGATGGCGCTCGCCCGGTCGGCCGTGACCGCCGGAACCGGCAGTTCGGCAGTGCTGAAGAAGTCGAAGTGCGTCATCGGGATTCCTACTGTAGCGATACGGTTAGCGCATGCGGGCGCTGCTGATCGTCGACGTGCAGAACGACTTCTGCGAGGGCGGGTCGCTGGCGGTGGACGGCGGGTCGGAGGTGGCAACCGCCATCAACGGCTATCTGGCCGGCGCCCAGCGCTACGACCATGTGGTGGCCACCAAGGACCACCACATCGACCCCGGCGGCCACTTCGCCGATCCGCCGGACTTCGTCTCGTCGTGGCCCCGGCACTGTGTCGCCGGGACAGCTGGGGCGGACTTTCACCCCACCCTGGACACGACGGCGGTCGAGGAGGTGTTCCGTAAGGGCGAGTACGCCGCCGCCTACAGCGGATTCGAGGGGACGGCCCACGGCGTCGGCCTGGCCGAATGGCTGCGGGATCACGATGTCGATGAGGTCGACATCGCCGGTATCGCCACCGACTACTGCGTTCGAGCCACCGCTCTGGACGCGGCCGCCGCGGGGTTCGTCACCCGGGTGCTGGTGGACCTGATAGCCGGAGTGGCGCCTGACACCAGCGCGGCCGCTCTCGAGGAGATGCACGAACACGGTGTCGAACTCGTGCGTTCGTCCTCCTGAAATCACCGTGCCCCGCGCAGACTCTCCCAGCTGTGCTCGGATTCGAGCTGGGCGATGAGACGGCCGGTGCGCTCCTTGAGCAGCTTGGTCATGCCGACGCCGATGATGACCGCGATGACCAGCGCCACCCATGAGAAGCGCGCCAGCCACTTCTCGGCAGCCAGTCCGAGGAAGTAGACCACGGCCGTCGTCCCGCCGGCCCAGCAGATCGCGCCGGTGGCATTGGCCGCCAGGAAATACCGGTAGCGCATTCGCAGTGCTCCGGCCAGGGGCCCGGCCAGGATGCGCAGCAGTGCGACGAACCGGCCGAAGAACACCGCCCACACGCCCCAGCGCGAGAAGAGTTGCTTGGCCAGCGCGACGTGCCCGGGGCCGAAATGGGCGGGGAACCTGCGGCCGAGACGTTCGAACAAGGACATGCCGAACCGCCGGCCGATCGTGTAGCCGATGGTGTCGCCGATGATCGCGCCGGTGGTCGCGGCCAGGCCGACCCACAGCGGGCTGATGCCGAGATTCTCCCGCGACGCCAGCAGCGCGGCGCTGACCAGAACGATCTCGCCCGGCAGCGGGATGCCGAGGCTCTCGATGCCGATCACGAATCCGACGGTCAGATAAATCGCGATCGGGGGGATGGACTCCAGGATTGCTTCGACAGACATATGCCCGACAGGGACCTGCTAGGTGTCTATCCGCTTGCGGCGGTAGAGCGTCCCCACCGCGAGCAGGATGAGGCTGATCGCCAGGATGGCGGTGGCCAGCACGTTGATCTGCGGCGGCACCGCGGCCTTGGTGGCGGCATTGACGTACAGCGGATAGGTGACGGTGGAACCGCTGACGAAGTAGGTGATGATGAAATCGTCCAGCGACAGCGCGAACGAGAGCATCGCTGCCGCGATGATGCCGGGCACGATCAGTGGCAGCGTCACCTTGAAGAAGGTCCGGGTCGGACTCGCTCCCAGGTCCAGCGAGGCGTCCTCGAGGGTCCAGTCGAAACCGCGGATACGGGCGCGCACCGTCATTGCGATGAAGCTGATCTCGAATGCGACGTGCGCCAGCAGGATCGTCACGTAGCCGGTGGCCCAACCCATGCTGAGGAACAGTGTCAGCAGGCCCGCGCCCATCACCACCTCGGGCGAGGTCAACGGCAGCACCATGAACGTGTCCACCGCGGTGCGGCCACGGAAGCGCTGGCGCACCAGGGCAATGGCAACCAGGGTGCCGAACACCAGGGCGATCGCGGTCGACACCGCCGCCACGTTGATGCTCAGTTTGAGGGCCTGGGTCAGGGCCGGGTACTTGAACGGATGAGCCCAGTTGTCCAGGGTGAAGCCCTGCCATGTGTAGTTGAACTTGCCCTTGGGCGCGTTGAACGAGAAGACGATGATCACCAGGATCGGCAGGAACAGGAACAGCAGCGTGAGTCCGGCCAGGGTCCTCAATGCTAGGTCGCCGAGTTTGAAACTGCCCCGGAAGCTACGCCCCGGCGATGTCAGGGCGGTGGTCGCCTGGACCGTCATCTACACCAAGTCCTCTGTGCCCAGTGCCCGGGTGTAGAGCAGCACACCGCCGAGAATCAGCGCCATCAGCACGAAACTCAGCGCCGCCGCGACCGGATAGTCCTTGACCACGAGGAACTGCTTCTGGATGACGTTGCCGATCATCGTGGTCTTGGTGCTGCCCAGATAGTCGGCGTTGATGAAATCGCCAACTGCCGGGATGAACACCAGCAGGCTTCCTGCCAGCACGCCCGGCATCGCAAGGGGGAGAATCACTTTCCCGAACATGCGGCGATTGGTCGCGTAAAGGTCGCGGGACGCTTCCAGCAATCGCGCATCGATCTTCTCCAGGCTGACGTACAACGGCAGGATCATGAAGATGATCCAGTTGTAGGTCAGACCGCCGATCACCGCCCAACTCGTCGACAGCAGTCGTCCCTCATGCGGCAGCAATCCCACGGCGCCGAGTGCGTCGACCACCCAGCCGTTGTCGGCCAGGATGGTCTTCCATGCGATGGTTCGGATCAGGAACGTCACGAAGAACGGCAGGATCACCAGACCGAGGAGAAGGTTCTTGAACCGTCCGGCCTTGAACGCGATGACATAGGCGAGCGGGAAAGCCAGCAGGATGCACAGCACCGTTGCACAGAACGCGTAACCGAACGACCGCACGATCTGGTCGCGGTATTCGGTCAGTGCACGGGCGTAGTTGCCGAACTCCCACGCGAAGGTGAGCTTGGGCAGATAGATGGATCCGCCCATGGTCGACAGCGAGGTGCGGAACAACGAGAAGAACGGCACCACATAGAAGATCCCCAGATAGGCCAGCGCCGGCAGGATCATCAAATAGGGCGCGATCCTGCTGCGCTGCCGGTTGCTGCTGGCTACCCCGGCCACTGTCGTCTATCCGCCTAGCCGCCGGTGACCGCTGCGTAGGCCTTGTTGAATCCCTGCATCTGCTCGTCGCTGAGCGGCGCCCAGGCCTTGAGCTTGGCCAGCGTCTCCGGCGAAGGGTTGATCAGGGGGTTCTTGGCCAGCTCCGGGTCGATCTTGGTCAGCTCGTCGGTCATATCGGAGAGCACCGGCACGTACTTGGTGGCGGCGATCAGCTTGGCGTAGTTGGCGCGGTCATAGATGTAGTTGATCCATGCCTCAGCGGCCTTCTGGTTCTGGGTGGTGTAGGGGATCACCATGGTGTCCACGAACGTGCTGCTGCCGGTCTCGGGGATGATGAACTTCAGATCCGGGTTGTCCTTCTGCAGTTGCACCACGTCACCCGAGTAGGCCTGCGCGACAACGATATTGCCCGCCGCGAGATCGTCGGCATAGTCATTGCCCGTGAAGCGGCGGATCTGGCCCTTCTCCTTCTCGGCCTTGATGGTGTCGACGGCCTTCTGCACGGTCTCCATCGTCGGATCCTCCGGCGAATTGCCCTGTGCCATCAGGAACATGCCGAGTCCGTCCTGCAAATCGGCGAGCAGGCTCACCTTGCCCTTGAAGGCGGGATCCCACATGTCGTCGACCTTGGTCAGGTCGCGGCCGGTGACGGCGCGGTTATAGGCGATGCCGACCATGCCGGACATGTAGGGGGCGGTGTACTTGCGGCCAGGATCGGCCTTGGCGTCGAGTAGGTCCTTACGCAGATTCTTCTGATTGGTCCAGCGTGATTCGCTGATCGGGTTCAGCCAGCCCAGGCTGACCAGTCGGGCGGCCATGAACTGGCTGGGCACCACCAGATCGGCGCCGATGTCCTGCTTACGCGACAGCGGTTCTTTGTTCTTGGCGAACCACTCCTCGTTGTCGTTGAAGTCTTCCTTGTAG
>CAYFMA010000014.1:0-24358 GCA_964344085.1 uncultured Mycobacterium sp. | reverse complement strand
CCACGAAACCGTCGGCCATGTACAGCGGCCAGTTCGACACCCGCAGCTTGCCGGTGGCCGGGCTGCCGTCATCGGGGGGCGCGGCGGGCCCAGTGGAGGTGCTCTTGCCGTCCTTGCTACAGGCGGCCAGGAACGACGGGCCGAGGATCATCGCCGCCGCGGCGGCGGCCGAACCGCCGATGAACCGGCGACGGGAGTAGAAGTCTTTGTCTGACATGGGTTTACCTTTCAGCTGGATTAGTCGCGCATCAGGATTCGTCGAGCATTTCTTCGAGGTCGGCGGTGGTGGGGATGTCGCCGGCCGGCAACACCAGGGACGCATCGGGGGACCAGTGCACGAAGACCTCATCGCCGGGGCGCAGCAGCGGTAGATCCTGCTCGGCGCCGACATGGGCGACAATCGACGAACCGTCCGGTGCCGCCAGCGACAGCCGCAGCACCGGCCCCTGGAAGGTGAGGTCGACCACCTTGGCGCCGACGGCCGCGACGTCACCGGCCGGTTGGGTCACCGAGACCCGTACCCGTTCCGGACGGACCATCAGGGTGGCCTGCCCTCCCGCCTCGATCACAGTGTCCCCGGGCTTGGCTCGCAGCGTCGTCCCGAGCACGCCGAGTTCGACGTAATCACGGTTGGCCCTGCCGGTATGGCGGCCGTGCCAGAGGTTGGCCTGCCCGATGAATCCGGCGACGAAGACGGTGGCCGGCCGGTCGTAGATCTCGGTGGGGGTGCCGATCTGCTCGACGTGGCCGGCGTTCATGACCGCGATGCGGTCACTCATCGTCAAGGCCTCCTCCTGGTCATGGGTCACATAGATGAACGTGATGCCGACCTCGCGCTGGATGCGCTTGAGCTCGAACTGCATGACGTGCCGCAGCTTCAGGTCCAGGGCGCCCAGAGGTTCGTCGAGCAGCAGAGCGCTGGGGTAGTTGACCAGAGCACGGGCCAGTGCGACCCGCTGCTGCTGGCCGCCGGAGAGCTGAGCCGGCTTGCGCTGGGCGAAATCGGTGAGCCGGACCACCTCGAGCATCTCGTCGACGGCCTTCTTGGTCGCCGCTTTGTCCTTCTTCTGGCTGCGCGGTCCGTAGGCGATGTTGTCCCACACCGTCATATGGGGGAACAGCGCGTAGTGCTGGAAGACGGTGTTGACGTTGCGCTTGTTCGGCGGGACCCGGGAGACGTCGACGCCCTCGAGCCGGATGGCGCCCTCAGTCGGGCTCTCGAATCCGGCGATCATCCGCAGCGTGGTGGTCTTACCGCATCCGGACGGGCCCAGCATCGAGAAGAACTCGCCTTGCGCGATCGAGAAGTCGGCGTCGGCCACCGCGACGTAGTCCTCGAACCGCTTGGTGACGTGGTCGATCTCGATCACTGCCGGAGTGCCGTCGGCACGCTCGTGCCGGCCATGCCCGGTGGTCTGCTGAGTGGCGGCGGCGCCGGTCTCGGTCAGAACCCGACCTCCTCGATCATGCGGTGGTGAATCCGTCGGCTAACCTTCTCCGATTTCGGTGCCATCCGCAACACTATCCACAACGGAATCCGTGAATTCTCGCGACCGTTTCGATGAATCCCATGAATTGGCGCATGGTTTACGGTGCTTTCCGTCGTCACGTGTGTGCGCCGCCATCGATGCGCACCTCGGTGCCGGTGACGAAGAAGGCCTCCGCGCTGCCCAGCATCGCGACCACCGCCGCCACGGCGCCGGGGTCGGCGAAGATCTTTCCCTCCGGCATCGGCAGCAGCGGTGCGACGCGCCCGAACAGCTTGTAATTGACGTCGGTTGGAAGGCCCGGCCCGACGCTCTGTTTGGACTCCCCGGTGCCGTCGGTCATGCCTGACGAGATGGAGCCCGGCTGCACCGAGTTGAACCGGATGCCGTCCTGGGCGAATTCGGCGGCCAGCGCATGGGTCATGGCCTGGATACCGCCTTTGGATGCGGCGTAGGCGGACATATAGGGATGGGCGAACGCCGCCGAGGTGGAGGCGAAGTTGACCACCGCGGGGGCGTTACCCGTGCGCAGCGCCGGAAGGGCCGCACGGGTCACCAGGAAGGTGCCGACGAGGTTGATGCGCAGCACCTGTTCGAAGTCGGCGAGAGAGGTGTCCAGAAAATGCGAGGACCGCAGTATGCCGGCAACGTTCACCAGGGTGTCCAGGCCGCCCAGTCCGGCGACCGCCGCGCCGACGGCGGACCGGACCGAGTCCTCGTCGCCGACGTCCATCACGACCGTCGTCAACCGATCCGCACTGCGGGCTTGTCCGGCCTTCGCCGCCGTGTCGGCCAGGCCCGCCTCGCTGATGTCGGCGGCCACCACCTCGCCGCCCTCGTCCAGAATCCGCAGGACACAGGCCTGGCCGATCCCCGAGCCACCGCCGGTGATCAGAACCCGACGGCCGGCATAACGTTGCAGACTGCTCATCGGCCAATTGTGCGGCCGAAGGCGGCAGGAACGTCGCTCATTCCGGTCCATTTCCCAGCCGCATCACATAAGTTGCCGAAAAGCCCGAGCAACGTGCAGAGGAGACCCTGTAGGCGGATGGCTAACAAAGCGGCGGATCGCTGGTCTCCGGGCATCGCGCTGGATAGGGGCGTGTCTGGTCCGATGCAGGCCATCGGGGGGCTCTTCGCCATGTCCGCCGACGCTGTGCGCTACGTCTTCCAGCGACCGTTTCAGTGGCGCGAGTTCCTCGAGCAGTCCTGGTTCGTCGCCCGGGTCTCGTTGCTGCCCACGCTGCTTGTCGCCATCCCGTTCACCGTGCTTGTCAGCTTCACGCTGAACATCCTGCTGCGCGAACTCGGCGCCGCCGATCTGTCCGGAGCCGGTGCCGCATTCGGCGCGGTCACCCAGGTCGGACCTCTGGTGACGGTGCTCATCGTCGCCGGCGCCGGGGCCACCGCGATGTGTGCTGATCTGGGTTCGCGGACAATCCGCGAAGAGATCGACGCAATGGAGGTGCTCGGCATCAATCCGGTGCAGCGGTTGGTGACTCCCCGGATGTTGGCATCGGGACTTGTTGCGCTGCTGCTGAATTCACTCGTGGTGATCATCGGCATCATCGGCGGCTATGTCTTCTCGGTATTCGTGCAGAATGTCAACCCGGGCGCCTTCGCCGCCGGTATCACCCTGATCACCGGGGTGCCCGAGGTCATCATCTCGTGTGTCAAGGCGGCGTTGTTCGGCCTGATCGCCGGCCTGGTCGCCTGCTACCGCGGTCTGATGATCACCGGCGGGGGAGCCAAGGCCGTCGGCAACGCCGTCAACGAGACGGTGGTCTACGCCTTCATGGCGCTATTCGTCGTCAACGTGGTCGTCACCGCCATCGGCATCCGATTGACGACCGGGTGAGTCCGTGGGAACGATGACCATCTTGCGCAGCAACTACCCGCGCCTGTTCCGGGGGTTGCAGCGTCCACTCGGGTTCTTCACCCGCATCGGCGACCACACCCTGTTCTACGGGCGGGCGATCGCCGGCATGCCGCAGGCAGCCACCCGGTACCGCAAGGAGGTCATCCGGCTGATCGCCGAGATCAGCATGGGCGCCGGGACGCTGGCGATGATCGGCGGCACCGTCGCGATCGTGGGTTTCCTCACCCTGGCCGCAGGCGGAACCCTTGCGGTGCAGGGCTATTCGTCACTGGGCAATATCGGTATCGAGGCGCTGACCGGATTCCTGGCGGCCTTCATCAACGTCCGCATCTCAGCACCTGTGGTCGCCGGCATCGGTCTGGCCGCCACCTTCGGCGCCGGTGTCACCGCGCAGTTGGGCGCGATGCGGATCAACGAGGAGATCGACGCACTGGAGTCGATGGGCATTCGTCCGGTCGAGTACCTGGTGTCCACCCGCCTGGTGGCCGGCATGATCGCGATCACGCCGCTGTACTCGATCGCGGTGATCCTGTCCTTCCTGGCCAGTCAGTTCGTCACGGTGACCCTGTTCGGCCAGTCCGCCGGTCTGTACAACCACTACTTCTACACATTCCTGAATCCGATCGACCTGCTCTGGTCGTTCCTTCAGGCCGTACTGATGGCGATCACCATCCTGCTGATCCACACCTACTTCGGATTCTTCGCCAGCGGCGGGCCGTCCGGGGTGGGCGTGGCCGTCGGCAACGCGGTGCGCACCTCGCTGATCGTGGTCGTCTCGGTGACGCTGCTGATCTCGCTGGCCATCTACGGTTCCAACGGCAACTTCAATCTGGCCGGATAGACGATGGCCGCCCGCAGAACCGAGAAGCCCTACGCCCGGCCGCTGGCCGGCCTGCTGACCGTGCTGACCCTCGCCGTCATCGTGGTGCTGGCGGTCGGGCTGTTCCGGGACAGCTTCCGCAAAACGATCCCGGTCACGGTGATCGCCGACCGCGCCGGTCTGGTGATGAACCCAGAGGCCAAGGTCAAACTGCACGGAGCCCAGGTCGGCAAGGTGGCCACCATCGACCACCTTCCCGACGGCGGCGCAGCACTGCACCTGGCCATCGACCCCGCATCGGTGGATGCGATTCCGGCCAACGTCGGAGCAGAGATCACCTCCTCGACGGTATTCGGCGCGAAGTTCGTCGAACTGGTGCCGCCCTCGGCGCCGTCGCCGAACCCGCTGACCGCGGGGACCGTGATCCAGGGCGGCGACAGGGTCACCGTCGAACTCAACACCGTGTTCCAGCAACTGGTCTCGGTGCTCTCCAAGGTGGAACCCGCCAAGCTCAACCAGACCCTGGGCGCGTTGTCGAAATCGCTCAACGGCCGGGGGGAGAAGTTCGGCCAGACGCTGACGGCCCTGGACAGCGCACTGAGCAAGATCAACCCGAGCCTGGACACCCTGAATCATGAACTGGCCGTTGCGCCGACGGTGTTCAACGCCTTCGCCGATGCATCTCCCGGCCTGGTCGCCACCGTGGACAACGCCACCCGGATCAGCGGCACGGTCGTCGACGAGCAGGACAGCCTGGACGCTCTCCTGGTGAGCGCGATCGGCCTGGCCGACATCGGCACCGACGTGCTGTCCACCAACCGGGGTCCGCTGTCCGACGTCCTGCGTCTGCTGGCGCCCACCACCGATCTGACCAACCAGTACAACGCCGCACTCACCTGTGGCATCGGCGGCCTGCTGCCACTGGCGGACGGTCCGGGTATCCCACTGCCGGGAGCCGTGCTGCTGCAGGGCTTCTTCCTCGGCCGCGAGCGCTACCGGTATCCGGGTAATCTTCCGAAGGTCGCGGCCAAGGGCGGTCCACAGTGCACCGATCTGCCCAACGTGGGTTACGAACAGCGGCCGCCCTACGTCGTCACCGATATCGGCGCCAATCAGGCGCAGTACGGCAACCAGGGCATCCTCCTCAATTCCGACGGTCTCAAGCAGGCGCTGTTCGGACCACTCGACGGCCCGCCGCGTAATACCGCACAGATCGGGCAGCCCGGATGACGAGCCTGACCCGGACCTCGCTGAAGGTGGGCATCTTCATCGCGGTGATGCTGATGATGACCGCCGCACTGTTCGCGATCTTCGCCCAGTACCGCGGCGGCCCCGACAACCGCTACACCGCGGTCTTCGACGACGTCTCCAATCTGAAGTCCGGCGACTCGGTGCGAGTCGCCGGGGTGCGGATCGGCACCGTCAACAGTGTCACGTTGCAACCGGACAACTCAGTGGTCGTCGGCTTCGGCGCCGACCGCGATATCGTGCTGACCGCCGGCACCAAGGCTGCCGTGAGGTATCTCAACCTGGTCGGCGACCGCTATCTCGAACTGCTGGACACCCCCGGTTCGGCACGGGTATTCCCGCCCGGCTCACAGATCCCGGTGGACCGCACGATGGCGGCGCTGGATCTCGATCTCCTGCTCGGTGGACTGAAACCCCTTGTGAAGGGCCTTAATCCACAGGCCGTGAATTCACTGACCAATTCACTGATCCAGGTCCTGCAGGGACAGGACGGCAATCTCGAGTCACTGTTCTCCAAGACCTCGACGTTCTCGAGCGCACTGGCCGACAACAGCCAGACCGTCCAGCAACTCGTCGACAACCTCAACACCGTGCTGGCCACCGTCGCCAAGGACGGTGACAAATTCTCCGCCACGGTGGACAAACTGCAGCAGTTGGTCACCGGACTCGCCGGCGACCGGGATCCGATCGGCACCGCGATCTCCGCACTCGACAGCGGCACCGCCTCTCTGACGGATCTGCTGGGTCAGGCCAGGGCGCCGCTGGCCGGCACGGTGGATCAGCTGGCCCGGCTAGCGCCGATTCTCGACTCCGATAAGGAACGTGTCGACATCGCGCTGCAGAAGGCCCCGAAGAACTACCGGAAACTGGTGCGACTCGGCGCCTACGGCAGCTGGATCAACCAATACCTGTGCGGCATGTCGGTTCGCGTCACCGATCTCGAGGGCCGGACCGCCTACTTCCCATGGATCGTGCAGCACACCGGAAGGTGTGGTGAGCCCTGATGCTGAAGTACCGCGGTTCCAAACTGATCCGGTCCGGTTTCATCGGGCTGGTTCTCATCGCGCTGATCATCACCATCGGCCTGCAGCCGCAGCGACTCCTGTCGCTGGCGGTCGCGGTCAAACATCAGGCTCTGTTCACCGAGGCCGGCGGTATCGCGCCCGGCAACGATGTCAAGGTCTCCGGAGTCACGGTCGGCACCGTCTCCGACGTGCGACTGCAGCAGGGCAAGGCCCTGGTGACCTTCAACGTCGACGGCCGGGTGCGGCTCGGGTCCGATACCACCGCACACATCCGTACCGGGACCTTGCTGGGTCAGCGCGTGCTCACCCTGGAGTCCGACGGCAGGGGGCGATTGCCATCCGGCGAAGTGATCCCATTGTCGCGCACGGGATCCCCGTACTCGCTGACCGATGCCCTCAGCGAGTTCACCGCCAACACCAAGGGCACCGACACCGCGGCGCTGAACCAGTCCCTCGACACCCTGTCGACGACCATCGACCGCCTCGCCCCGCAACTGGGTCCGACCTTCGAGGGCATCAGCCGGATCTCGAAGTCGCTGAACGAACGCAACCAGTCGCTGGCCGGCCTGCTCAAGAGCGCCGCTGACGTGACCAAGGTGCTCTCCGACCGCAGCCAGCAGGTGAACACCCTGATCCTCAACGCCAACGAACTGTTGGGCGTCCTCGAGCAGCGCCGGTACGCGATCGTCAATCTGCTGGCCAACACATCGGCGCTGTCCCAGCAACTGAGCGGAATCGTCGCCGACAACGAGCAGGACCTCACCCCGGCGCTGGAGAAGCTGAACGCAGTGACCGCGATGTTGCAACGCAACAACGACAACATCACCAAGGCGATGGCCGGTCTGGCGAAGTTCCAGCTGACCCAGGCCGAGGCGGTCAACAACGGCTTCTACTACAACGCCTTCGTCGCGAACCTGAACCCGGCACAGACCTTGCAGCCGTTCTTCGACTACGCCCTCGGCTTCCGCCGCGGCATCGACGCCGGACAACCGCCCGACAACGCCGGCCCGCGTGCGGAGTTCCCGTGGCCGCGCAATTTCGATCCGCCCGGTGGCGGCGCAGTGACGGGCGGAGGGCAGCAGCCATGATGCCGCGAAAGCCGTTGACCATGGCACTGGCCGGTCTATTCGCGCTCGTGCTGGCGGCGGGCGCCGTCGTCCTGGTGCGCAACACCGTGCTGAAGCCGAACACGTTCACCGCGTTCTTCACCAGTGCCACGGCCATCTACCCGGGCGATGAGGTGCGAGTGTCCGGGGTCAAGGTCGGCACCATCAAAAGCATTGAGCCCCAAGGCACCAAGGCCAAGATGGTGCTCTCGGTCGACCGGGATGTGCCGATTCCGGCCGAGGCCAAGGCTGTCATCGTCGCGCAGAACCTGGTCGGCGCCCGGTACGTCCAGCTGGCTCCGGCCTACGAGACCAGCGGACCCACCATGCGCGACGGCGCAGTGATCGACCTCGACCGCACCGCGGTCCCCGTCGAGTGGGATGAGGTCAAGGCACAGCTGACCCGACTGGCGACCGATCTGGGACCCACCAGCGATGTGTCGACCACTTCGGTCGGACGGTTCATAGAGACCACCGCCGATGCGATGGACGGTAACGGCGACAAGCTGCGCGAGACCATCAAGCAATTGTCCGGACTGAGCCGGGTGCTCGGCGAGGGCAGCGGCAATATCGCCGATACGATCAAGAACCTGCAGACCTTCGTCACAGTGCTGCGCGACAGCAATGCTCAGATCGTCCAGTTCCAGAACCGGCTCGCGACGGTGTCCGGCGTGATCGACGGCAGCCGTTCGGATCTCGACGGCGCCCTGACGAACCTGTCCAGCGCCGTCGTCGATGTGAAGCGGTTCGTGGCCGGCAGCCGCAACCAGACCGCCGAGCAGATCGATCGGCTCAGCGACGTGGTGCGCAACCTCGGTGAGCATCAGATAGTGCTCAAGAATCTTCTGCACGTCGCTCCCAATGCGATCGGCAACGCCTACAACATCTACGACCCCGATATCCAGAGCGCGCTCGGCGGTTTCGCATTGGCGAACTTCGCCAACCCGCTGCAGGTGGTGTGCGCGGCGATCGGGGCTATCCAGAACGCCACCGGACCGGAGACGGGGAAGCTGTGCTCGCAGTACCTCGGCCCGGCGCTGCGGCTGATCAACTTCCAGAGCCTGCCGTTCCCGTTCAACTCGTACCTGGGCAAGTCCCCGAGCCCGTGGAACCTGATCTATTCCGAGCCCAAACTCGCCCCCGGTGGTGAGGGCAGCCCCGCCGCACCGGAACCGCCTCCGGCGGTCTCGGCGTACACCGGTCTCAACGGAGATGTGCCGCCGCCGGCGGCCTGGGGCCTGCCGCCAGCCGGCTGGCCGGGTAGCTACGCCCCGAACGGACTGCCGGCCGATCCGCAGCCCGCTCTGTTCCCCGGTGCGCCGATTCCGCCCGGAGTGCCCGCGCCCGCGGCGGGTTCGGCTCCGTCGACCCTGAACGGCATGCTGATGCCGGCCGAGGCAGGGTCAGCCCCGGTGATGCCGCCGCCGATGCCGCCACCGGTACCACTGCCCGCGGGGAATTCGCCGTCATGAGGATCTCGCGTGTGACCCGGATACTGGCCGCAGCGACCGGCGTCGCGGTCGGTGTGTCCGGCTGTTCGTTCGGCGGCCTCAACTCGCTGCCGCTGCCAGGCGCGGTGGGACGCGGACCGGGGGCCACCACGTATCACATCGAATTGGCCAATGTCAGCACGCTGGAACCGAATTCCCCGGTGCTGATCGGTGACGTGGTGGTCGGCAGTGTGAATTCGATGAAGGTCCGCGACTGGCACGCTGATGTGGAGGTATCGGTCAAACCCGAAGTGGTGATCCCGCAGAACGCGGTGGCAACCGTCGGGCAGACCAGCCTGCTGGGGTCGATGCACCTGGGACTCAACCCCCCGCTGGGACAGGCTCCGCAGGGCCGGTTGCAGCCGGGCGCGACGCTCGGGCTGAACAAGAGCTCCACCTACCCGTCCACCGAGCAGACGCTGTCGGCGTTGTCGGTCGTCGTCAACGGAGGGGGAGTCGGTCAGATCGGCGATATCGTCTCCGAGCTGAACAAGGCCCTCAACGGCAATGAGGGCCAGATCCGCGATCTGCTGACCAGGCTCAACGACTTCGTCGGCCTGCTGGCCAACCAGCGCGACAGCATCAACGCCACCATCACCTCACTGAACCGGCTGGCCGGCACTTTCGCCGGGCAGCGGGAGGTGCTGACCCGCGCACTGGATCAGATTCCGCCGGCGCTCGACGTGCTGGTCGCCGAACGGCCCCGGCTGACGACGGCCCTGGACAAGCTCGGCACCTTCAGTTCGGTGGCGGGCGGCCTGATCAACGACACCAAAGCCGATCTTGTACGCAACCTGACGAACCTGGAACCCACACTGCGTGCACTCGCCGACGTCGGACCGAAGCTGAACAATGCGATTTCCTACTTCACCGCGTTCCCGTACGGGCAGGAGGCGATCGATCGCGGTATCCGCGGCGATTACCTGAATCAGTTCATCATCTTCGACTTCACCATCCCGCGCCTGAAGAAGACGTTGATGCTGGGCACCAGCTGGGGGCAGGAGGGCGCGAAACTCGTTCCTGCGCCGGGTGATCCGTGGTATGCGACATACACCTACGACCCACTGCACGCGCCGTTCAGCCCGCCTGCCGGGGTGGCGACTCCTCCGGTGATCGGAGCGCCGCTCGCGACCGGGTCAGGATTCGGCGAGCCTGCACAGGACACTCAGGTCGACGGTATGCCGCACCTGCCGGCGGGCGCACTGCCTGGGCCGGGCGTTGCGAACACGGGAACAGGGGGCAACTGATGCTGACCCGATTCGTCCGCAACCAACTGATCATCTTCACCGTCGCGTCGGTGCTGGGCATCGCCGCGATGATGCTGGTGTACATGCAGTTGCCGACGCTGCTCGGCATCGGCCGGATGACGGTGAAGGTAGAACTGCCCAGAACCGGTGGGCTGTACCGGTTCTCTAACGTCACCTACCGTGGCGTGCAGATGGGCAGGGTCACCGACGTCCGAGCCACCCGGGACGGAGTGGTGGCGACCATGTCGCTGGCGACCTCGCCGAAGGTTCCGGCCGACCTGCAGGCCAGTGTGCTCAGCGTGTCTGCGGTGGGGGAGCAGTATCTGGATCTGCAACCGCGCACCGACTCCGGCCCGTATCTGCACGACGGGTCGGTGATCGCCGTCTCGAACACCACCGTGCCGCAGAAGGTCGGCCCGATGCTCAACCAGGTCAGTGCGCTGCTGAACACCATCCCGAAGGAGAAGCTGTCCAAACTTCTCGACGAGTCCTTCAAGGGTCTCAACGGTTCCGGTGACGAACTGGCAGCCCTGTTCGACGCGTCGTCGGCGCTGACCAAGGATTTCGACGCCACCGCCGACCGGACCCGCACCCTGCTCGAGGACAGCAAGCCTCTGCTGGACGGTCAGGTGATCTCCACCGAGGCCTTGCGAAGCTGGTCGCGCAGTCTAGCCGGGGTGACCGGTCAGATCGCCGCCGACGATCAGCAGTTGCGTGGTGTGTTGCAGAACGGTCCGGCTGCCGCCGACGAGGCCTCCGAGTTGCTGCGTCAGGTCAAGCCGACGCTCCCGGTGCTGCTGGCCAACCTCGCCACCATCGGCCAGGTCGGCGTCACCTACCACGCGTCGCTGGAGCAGTTACTGGTGCTGCTGCCGCCGTACGTCGCCTCCATCCAGGCCGTGGGCCTGCCTCGCAACAACCCGACGGGTTTCACTCAGGGCGACTTCACCCTGACCATCAACGACCCGCCGGCCTGCTCGGTGGGCTTCCTGCCGCCGTCGCAGTGGCGCTCCCCGAACGACCTGAGCGATATCGACACCCCGGACGGGCTGTACTGCAAGCTGCCTCAGGACTCGCCGATCGCGGTGCGCGGTGCGCGCAACTATCCCTGCATGGGACAGCCGGGCAAGCGCGCTCCCACGGTGGAGATCTGCGAGAGCGATCAGCCGTACATGCCGTTGTCGATGCGCCAGCACGTCACCGGTCCCTACCCGATCGACCCGAACCTGATCGCCCAGGGCATCCCCCCGGATGACCGGGTGACGTTCAACGACCACATCTACGGTCCGCTGGAGGGCACACCGATGCCACCCGGCCCGGCACCCGCCGCGGCGCCGCCGGCCCAGGCACCCACCGGCCCAGTCGTGGCACCCAGTGCGTTCACCGGAGGTTCGCCGGGCCCATCGGTGGCAATCGCCACCTACGACCCGAAGACCGGACAGTTCGCCACACCGGACGGCAGCGTGGCACGCCAGACCAGCGTGGTGGCCCGTGACGGCGGGCAGACCTGGACGGATCTGATGCCGACCGGTTGAGCCGGCTCAGCCGATCTTGACCAGCTTGAACGGCAATTGGACGAACAGGGGATAGCTGCGTCCGCAGGCCCCACTCGGCCCGGTGGTGCCGTCCTCGCCGATCAGTGTGTTCGACGTCGGGTCGACCTCGTCGCCACCGGGGGTCATCGCCTTGAAGTGGTAGACCTGATACCCGTCGTAGGTGGTGCCGTCCTGGCAGGTGATCCAGTGCGGCACAACGTGTTTGACGTACCACAGTCCGCCGGTCTGGTAGATCGGCGTGCTCCAGCCCTGGTCACTGGTCACGGTTCCGGTGCATTCCCCCGGATAGCTGCACTGTGAGGTGATGGTCCAGATCGCGCGCACGCTCTGCTCGTTGTGGAACACATCGTTGGTGCGGGCCCACTCGCCGTTGGAAGTGGCCGAGTAGGTGCCGTTGAGTGCCCACTGCGCAGAGGCCTGGGCGGGCGAGGCCGGCAGGGCGACGACGAGCGCCGCTGATGTCAGCACGCCGGCCACGCTGATGCGCATGGTCCTCATTATTAGCGCTGGGCCATGTCCAGCGCGGCCAGATGGCTGAACAGCATGGAGGCGCCGATCGGGTTGCCGCCGCCGGGATAGGTGGTCCCACTGACCGCCGCCATGGTGTTGCCCGCGGCGTACAGGCCGGGGATCACCCGGCCGGAGCGGTTGAGGACCCTGGCCCGGGTGTCGGTGCGCAGGCCGCCCTTGGTGCCCAGATCGGACAGTCCGAACGCCGCCGCGTGAAACGGCGGGGTGTCGATCGGCACCATCGGCGAACGGCCGCGGGAGAAGGCCCGGTCGTATGCTTCGTCGCCGCGGCCGAAATCGGAGTCCACACCGGCGGCGGCCAACTGGTTGTAGTGGGTCACGGTCTCGACGAGGACTGCGGACGGGACACCGATCAGCCCCGCGAGTTCCTCCAGTGTTCCGGCGGTGCGCCACAGGCCCGCCGCGCGGTACTCGGCCGGATCGGCCATCGAGACGTTGGTGGCCTTCACCGGCGGCACATCCCCGGAGCGGTCGTCGTAGATCATCCAGAACGGGCATCGCAGACGGCCTGCGTCCATCTCGGCGATGATGGCCCGGCCGATCCGGTCATAGGGCGCCGACTCGTTGACGAACCGCCGGCCGACCTGGCTGACGAAGATGCCGCCGGTGAACCACAGCGCGAACGCGGCCCGGCCGTCCGGATGGATGAGGCCCGGGGACCACCAGGCCTGGTCCATGAGATCGGTGTCGGCGCCGGCCCGGATCGCCGCCTCGTGTGCAGCGCCGTCGTTGTCGGGTGCGCCCATGCTGTCCTCGACCCGGCCGGGTACCCCGTACTGCTCCCGCAATCCCTGATTGCGTTCGAAACCACCGGTCGCCAGCAGCACTCCGCGATGTGCCCGGATGCGCATCGTCTGTCCGTCCCGGTGGGCGACGGCGCCGATCACAGCTCCGGTCTCGTCGGTGATGAGGTCGACGAGACCGGTGTTGCGATGCAGTTTGAAGCCGGGGAAGCGGCGCAGTGCGGCCAGGAATCTCCCGATCAGTGCTCGACCACCGATCAGCAGATCCGGTGCCGGGGTGCCGAGGCGGTCGTTGTCCAGTGGCCCACGCACCAGTGCGGCGTCGGCGCCCAGAACTTCCCCGGGCAGTGGGGCGGCGACGATATGGCGCAACCCGTCGACGCGGGCCTCGGGTGCCGCTCCGAAGTAGTCCGGCCAGGGCAGCACGGTGAACTCGAAGTTCTCGTCGGCCTCGAGGTAGTCGATCAGCGCCGCCCCGCCGCGCACGTAGGTCTCCTGCAGGTCCCGGGGCGTCCGGTCGCCGACGACGGCATGGAAATAGGTGAGCGCCTTCTCGACGGTGTCGTCACTGCCGGCCCGGCGCAGCACCGCGTTGCAGGGGAACCACATGCCTCCGCCACCGGAGTAGGCGGTGGTGCCGCCGACCTTGTCGCCGGCTTCCAGCAGTGCCACGGTGAGGCCCTCCCGGGCGGCGGTATAGGCGCCGGTGATGCCGCCGCCGGACCCGGCGACCAGCACGTCGACCGTCTCGTCGAACTCTCCGTCCCAGGTCGTCATGGGTCCATGGTGCATGAAGCGCGAGGTCACAACTGTCACAAACGTCACATTTGCTGGTAATCTGCCCTGGATCTTCGTCCGAAGGGAGCGCAATGGCGGAGCCGGAAGCTCCGGACCCGGAATCGCCGCCGGCACCCATCCGGCATCGCATCCGGTCTCCGCGGAACAAGATGCTGAATCGGATCAGCATCCAGTCCAAGCTCCTGCTGATGCTGGTGCTGTGCACCATGCTGGCCGCCGTCGTCGTCGGCGGGATCGCCTTCCAGACCGGCCGCAACTCACTGCGTACCGCGGCCTTCAGCCGTCTGACCGAGATCCGCGAGTCACAGAGGCGGTCGATGACCGCACAATTGAGCGACCTGAAGAACGCACTGGTGACGTACACCCACGGCACCATGACACTGGGTGCCTTGCGCGAATTCACCACCGGTTTCGATCAGTTGTCGAACGCCACCATCACCCCGGACATGCAGAAGTCGATCGCCGACTACTACGACTTCTTCGCCAAGGAGACCTTCAAGGACAGCGGAACCCGCCTGGATGTGAACTCGCTGCTGCCGACATCCAACGCGGAACGCTATCTGCAGGCCGTCTACACCTCCAAACTGCCGACCAATGACCTCGCCATCGCGATGGACGATGAACACGACGGCAGTGCCTGGTCAGCCGCGAATGCGAAGTACCACCGCTTCTTCTCAGAGATCGTCACCCGATTCGCCTTCGAGGACGCGTTGCTGATCGACGGCAAGGGGAATGTCGTCTACAGCACCTACAAGAACACCGATCTGGGCACCAACATCCTCAACGGCCCCTACAGCGGCTCGAAACTGCGCGAGGCCTACATCCAGGCGATCTCGAGCAACAAAGAAGATCGGGTGGCGTTCACCGACTTCGAGTTCTACGAGCCGGCCAACATGGCTCCGACAGCGTGGATGGTCGCCCCGATCCCGGCCACCGGGAAGCCGGACGGCGTTCTGGCACTGCAGTTCCCGATCACCAAGATCAATAAGGTGATGACGTTCGACAAGCAGTGGACCGAAGTCGGCATGGGGGAGACCGGCGAGACGATCATGGCCGGCCCGGACTTTCTGATGCGCTCGGATTCGCGGCTGTTCCTGGAGAACCCCGAGGAGTACAAGCGACGCGTGATCGATGCGGGTTCCCCACCGGATATTCCGGATATCGCGATCCGGCAGGGCGGGACCACGCTGATCCAACCGGTGAATGCGGACGCCCACAAGGAGGCCCAGAAGGGTCTGTCCGGCACCCTGGTAGCGAAGGACTATCTCGGTGACGAGACCCTGCAGGCGTACGCACCGGTCGGGGCGATGGCCGGCCTGCACTGGTCGATCGTGGCCAAGATCGGCACCAAGGAGGCCTTCGCCCGGGAGGCCACGTTCACCCGGATCGTGGTGCTGGCGACCACCGGCATCATCTTCGTGGTATGTCTGATCGCCGCGCTACTGGCGCAGGTGTTCCTGCGCCCCATCCGCAGACTCGAAGCCGGCGTGCAGCGGATCGGGGCCGGCGACTTCAACGTCGAGATCCCGGTCGAGACTCGCGACGAGATCGGCGAACTCACCGGCATGTTCAACGAGATGAGCCGCAGCCTGTCGATCAAGGAGGACATGCTCACCGAGCAGCGCGGCCAGATCAAGAACCTGCTGCGATCCCTGATGCCCGGAGCGATCGCCGACAAGGTCTACGACGGTGAGGCGATCACCGCCCGCGATCATCCCAACGTCACCGTGGTCTACGCAGACATCACCGGACTCGACCGCATCCAGACCGAACTCGAGTCGGGCGAGTACCTCGAGCTCATCAGCGAGCTGATACGTCAATTCGACGCCGCCGCAGCCGAACACGACGTCGAGCGGGTGCATCCGGTGCGCAACGGGTTCCTCGGCAGTTGTGGACTCACAACGCCCAGACTCGACAACGTCCGGCTTACCCTCGACTTCGCCGTCGAGTGTCAGCGCATCATCGAACGGTTCAACGGTGAGAGCGGCCTGCGACTCGGTCTTCGTGCCGGTATCGACGCCGGCACGGTGAGCTCCGGTCTGCTCGGCGAAGCTGCGCCGATCTTCGACATGTGGGGAACCGCGGTCACCCTGGCCAGCCGGATCAAGGATGGTGCGACCGAATCCGGTATCTACGTCACGGCCCGGGTGCACGATGCGCTCTCCGAGACGACGCGGTTCACCTCAGCCGGAACCGTTCAGATCGCCGGTACGTCCGAACCGGTCTGGAAGTTCGAGGAGTCGCAGTGATCGGCGCGGTCCTGACAGCGCCATGGTTCCTGTGGGCCGTCGCCATCGCCGTAGGCCTGCCCGTACTGCTGATCGTCCTCACCGAGTGGCAGCATGCGTTGCGCCGCCGCGACAGCGCGCTGGTGCGCCCAGTCAGTGTGCTGCGCAACCTTGTGGTTCCACTGGCCGCGCTGCTGGCAGCACTGCTCGGAGCCAGCCAGATTCCGGCGAGCGCGACCCCGGTGCGCATCGTGGGGACGCTGGTGGCCGTCGTCGTCCTGATGCTGATGCTGTCGAGCATCAAGGCCTCGCTGTTCCAGAACGCTCCTGAAGTCAGCTGGCGCAGAAGGGTTCCCAGCATCTTCGTCGATGTGGTGCGCTTCGCGCTCATCGCCATCGGAATCGCGCTGATCTTCTCCTACATCTGGGGCGCACACATCGGAGGCATCTTCACCGCACTCGGCATCGGCTCCATCGTGATCGGCCTGACGCTGCAGAATTCGGTCGGCCAGATCATCTCCGGGCTGCTGATGCTCTTCGAGCAGCCGTTCAGAATCGGCGACTGGATCGACACCGACAAGGCCAAGGGCCGCGTCGTCGAGGTCAACTGGCGGGCTGTGCACCTGGAGACCGGTAGCGGTCTGCGGATCATTCCCAACTCAGTGCTTGCCGGTGAGCAGTTCTACAACCTCAGCCGGCCCGCGGGTCAGCATGCCACCCGGGTGACGAGCGTGTTCTCCCTCGAGGACCGGCCGGACCAGGTCTGCGCCATGCTGGAACGAATCGCCTCTCAGCTTCCCGAGTGCCACCCGGACCTCACCCCGAAAGCGGTGCCGCTGGGAGACCTCAAGTACCGCACCAAAATTCCACTCAAGTCAGCAGGGGACGACGGCAGTGCGGAGTCGACATTCCTGCGCTGGATCTGGTACGCCGCCCGCCGCGAGGGCCTACACCTCGACGAGGCCGAGGACACCTTCCACGACCCGGCACTCGTGGCCGAGTCCCTGCACACGGTCGTAGCGCCGGTGCTGCGACTGTCGGCCGAGCAGGAGCGGGACATGATGCCGCACGCGACCATCGAGCGTTACGGAGCCGGCGAACAGGTTCAGGTCATCGGCACCGTGCCCGACGGTGTCTCCTTCATCATCTCCGGCAGTCTGCTTCTGACAGCCGACACCGGCGGCGGGACCCGGGCCGAGGTCAACACCATCGACGCGGGGTCGTTCTTCGGCCAGAGCACACTGATCCGCCATCCGGTGCCGGGATCCTCGTACGCGGTCGACGAACTGACGGTGATCCGCGTCGACCGCGACGCGATCGAGCGCGTGGTCCAAAAGAACCCGCTGCTGCTGCAGGAGTTCGGCCGCTCGATCGACGAACGTCGTGCCGCCGTGCTAAGGGCGATGGAAGAGGCTTAACCCGCCCGCATCGTCGACGGACTAACCCAGACCGTCCGCCTCCTCCCCGGGCGTACCCGCCCGCATCGTCGACGGACTAACCCAGACCGTCCGCCTCCTCCCCGGGCGTACCCGCCCGCATCGTCGACGGACTAACCCCACTCGTGGTTCATCGCACGCGAGTCGGACAACTCCTGAACCGATTCGATACGCCGCAGCCGCGGATGACTCGCCGCGATCAGCACCATCGCGATGAGCGCGGAGACCGCGCCGAGGACGAAGATCAGCGTGAAGCTGCTCTCCGGTGGAAACGTCCCGCCGTTGCCGCGGCGGCTGAGCAGGACCGCGACCATCGCCGCCGACAGCGAGGCCCCGACGGTGCGGGCGATCGCGTTCATCGATGTGGCCACGCCGGTCTCGCCGGATTCGACCTCTCCGATCACCAGTGCGGGCAGCGCTCCGTAGGCCAGGCTGATGTAACCGTTGACCACGATGCTGCCGAGCACTACCTGCCAGGTCTGCGAGTGCGCCAGAGCCAGCAGTGCGAATCCGAGCACACCGGTAGCCGCGCCCACCATCAGCAGCGGCCGGGCCCCGTAACGATCGATGAAGCGGCCACTGGCGGTCGCCGTCACGAACCCGGCGATGGCGCCGGGCAACAGGAACACCACGCTGGCCTCCAGCACAGTGGCCCCGAACCCGTAGCCGCTGGCCTTGGGCAACTGGACGATATCGGTGAGGCCGAGGAAGCCGAAGTACAGACCCATGCCGACGGAGACGGTGGCGATATTGGTCAGCAGGATCGGACGCCGCGACAGCATCGCCGTCGACACCAGTGGCTGGGCGCAGCGCAGTTCCCACCACCACCACAGGGCCAGTGCAACGCCGCCCACGGCGGCACTGAGGACCGTGGCCGGCGCTGACCATCCCCATGTCTTTCCCTGGGTGACTGCGAGCAGCGCACCGGACAGGCCGACCGCCAGACCGAGCGCGCCCGCCCAGTCGACCGTGCCGTTACCGGCCATCGGCCGAACCGGCACGAAGCGTGCGGCCAGCACCAGGACGGCCACCGAGAAGGCGGCGGTGAACCAGAACACCCGGTGATAGCCGGCATCGCCGCGCATCAGCAGGCCGGTGATCACCAGACCCATTCCGCCGCCGAATCCGAGCACTCCGGACAGCACGGCCATCGCGCCCATCATCCGTTGGGGCGGCAGTTCCTCGCGCAGGATCGACACCCCGATCGGGTACAGCGAGAACGATGCCCCCTGTAGCACCCGGGCCAGGATCAGCAGCGGCAGCGTGGATGTCGTGGCCGCCAGGATCGAGCCGGCCAGCACCACGACGAGCACGACCAGCAGCACATGTTTCTTGGTGTGCAGATCCGCCAGCCGGCCGAGGAGGGGAGTGGTGGCCGCCGCCGCCAGCAGATTGGCCGTCACCGCCCAGCTGACGTCGACGCTCGAGACGTGGAGCTGGCGGGCCATGACTCCCAGGATCGGCACGACACCGGTCTGCAGCACCGCGACGGTGAGGGCGACCATGCTGAGCGTGCCGATCAGCAGTCCAGGCTGGGGATTGCGCGGCGGACTCGACACCGCACCGATTATGTCGGCTAACAATCTGTGCGACGATGCCGGGGTGTTCAGGGAGGCCGGTCACTTCTTCAGCGAGCGCGACGGCATGTTTCACCCGACCGCCTCGGCGATGAGCCGTTGGGGCAACGATTCCCTCAACGGCCCGGCGGTGGTCGGTCTGGCAGCGCACTGTCTGGAGCGCGAGTACGGCGCCGACGGCTTTCTGCCGACCCGGCAGACCACTGATCTGTTCAAGGCGGCGCACAGAGTGCCGACCGAGGTGCTCACCCGATTGATCCGCGACGGCCGCCGGGTCCGGGTGTCCGAATGCGACGTCATCCAGAACGGCGGAATCGTGGCGCGGGCGACGATGGTCCAGTACCGCCGGTCCGCACCGCCGCCCGGTCGCGAATGGGTCGGCGAAGCATCCTTCACCCCACCGGAGGGCGTACAGGGTGCGGCCTACTTCATCGGCAGCGACGACGTCGGCTGGGGTTCCTCGGGCGCCGCCCATCAGAATGCCTCCCGCAAGCGCGTCTATCACCGCAGCATCGACGTCGTCGAGGGGACGGCGCCCAGTCCGTTCGTGAGGACCGTCGTAGCCGCCGAGGCGACCAGCCTGGTGACCAACATGGGGACCCTGGGCATCGGATACATCAACGGAGATCTGACCGTCGCGCTGTCGCGGCTGCCGATCGGCGATTACGTTGGTTTGCAGGCTGATTCGCACTGGTGTGCCGACGGGATCGCGACCGGAACGGCGACGCTGTTCGATAGCGAGGGCCCGTTCGGTACCGGAATGGTGACCGCGATCGCCAATCCGGCCGCCCAGATCGACTTCGGCCAGGATGACAGCATCCCGATGCTGAGCGTGTGATGACGATGCGTGAACGGGTGCTGATCACCGCCGGCGAACTGATGAACCGTCTCGCCGCCGGCGAGCGGCCGGCGATCCTCGATGTGCGCTGGCGACTCGATCAGCCCGACGGCCGGGAGGCTTTTACCGCCGGACACATTCCCGGGGCGGTGTACGTCTCGCTCGACGATGACCTAAGCGACCACTCGGTGCGAGGAAGGGGGCGCCATCCGCTGCCGGCCGGCACGCGACTGCAGGAGGCCGCCCGGCGCTGGGGTGTGAGCTCAGGTCAGCCGGTGATCGTCTACGACGACTGGAATCGCGCGGGTTCGGCGCGGGCGTGGTGGGTGCTGACCGCGGCAGGGCTGCCAAACGTCCGCATCCTCGACGGAGGCTGGGCCGCCTGGCGCGCCGCGGGGGGAGAGCCGGCCTCGGGAGACACCCATCCGCGACCCGGGGATGTGACCGTTCTCCACCCCGATCTGTATGACGGCGGCCTCGCGACACTGACCGCCGATGAGGTGGCTGGCTTGGCTGTCGGCACGATCGTCGACGCGCGCGCACCGGAGCGGTTCCGCGGGGACACCGAACCGGTGGATCCGGTCGCAGGCCATATCCCCGGCGCCGTCAATCTGCCGAGCACCTCGCTGCTGGACGCCGAGGGCAGGTTCATCGCCGGCGCCGCACTGCGGTCACGGCTGTCCGGACTGCCGGAGAATGTCGGGGTCTACTGCGGGTCCGGCGTGACGGCCGCGGTGGTGCTCGCCGCGTTCAGCGCCGCGGGGATCGACGGTGCCCTGTTCCCGGGTTCATGGTCGCAGTGGAGTGCGGAACCGGACCGCCCGGTGAGCCGGGGGGATTAGCTGGGATCAGTCCCGGACCCACACCGAGATGTAGCCGATCGCGGATTCCGCGGCGCGGGACGGCGGAGGCTGCACGGTTGTGAAAGCGGGTCGCCATAGCGCGACGGAACCACCACCGGTGGCGCAGCGGAACCAAATCCGGGTTTGCCGATATGCTGCCGGAATGGCGATTTCCACAGCCTCGCTGATTGGGCGCATCGGGGGCCTGGCGGTCGCCCTGGGTATCGGCGGTGCCGTTGTCACCGGCCTGGCCGCCCAGGCGGCGGCCGCGCCGGACGATTCGCCGGCCGCCGCACACGGTCGTGGTGCGACTGCGTCCACGCATGGCCCCGTCAGGTCTGCGATCTCACGTCATAGCTCACCGGGCCCCGCCGCGACCCGGCGTTCGGCGGCGGTCGCCCCCGCGGCGGCGGCAGCGGAGCCCGTTCGCCGCGCGGCCACCGTCACTACCGCTGTCGCGGTCCCGTCCACGCCTTCCGCATCGACCGCCGCCGCGCAGGCCACCCCGTCGGACATCTGGACCTCCCTGATGACCCGAATCGCCGGCATATTCGGCTGGGATCCGCGCGGCCGATTGCAGACCATCTATCTGGGGACGCATTTCACGATCCCCAACAATTTCGGCTTCTTCGTTCAGAAGGTCTCCGGCAGCGCCACCTTCACCCCGAACACCACCTACGACCTCGGCGACTCCGACCAGTGGGACTGGAACAAGCTGACCGGCATCGCCTTCACCCCGCTGGAGCCGGATCGGGATTCGGCGATGGTGGGGTGGCGGTACAACCTGCTGACTCAGAGTTTCGAGATCGCGCCGTTCTACAACGTGAACAAGGTGCGAATCCTGCCGAACGAGAATCCGCTGTCGCCGAACTATGAGGTGATCTCGGTGCCGGCCGATCAGACCTTCACCTACATCGTCGACTACACCGGCGTCACCATCAGTTACGGCGACCGGACGGTGTTCAAGCCGTACCCGACGGGACTGGTCCCGAATGTCTGGACCGCGGCGCGCGTCAGCGGCTGGTTCGGCGGCAACCGGGCGGCGCCACGGACGGTGTCGTACTACCTGAAGCTCGACTGATGCGGGGCATCAAGGCCCTGCTGTGGACCGCCGGCGCGCTCGCCGCGATCGCGGTCGGTTCAGCCGCACCGGCATCCGCTGATTCCAGCGGTGACGGGACACACGCCCGCCACACCGTTCCCGGACCGTACGCGACCAAGGTCGCGGCAGCCACTCCGCATCGCCGTGCCACTGCACGGACCGCACCGGCCAAGATCGCGGCTGCCACGCCCCAGACCACACCGTCAGACATCTGGACCTCGCTGATGACCCGGGTCGCCGGCATCTTCGGCTGGGATCCGCGCGGAAAGCTCCAAACCATCTACCAGGGAACGCATTTCGTCATTCCCAGTGCGCCCGCTCTCTGGGTCACCTCGGACTCCGGCGACGCCACCTTCACCGCCGATTCGGCCTATGACCTCAAGGACGCCGATCAGCACGACTGGAACAAGCTCTCCGGTCTGACCTTCACGCCGCTGGAGCCCAACCACAACGCGGCCATGGTGGTGTGGCGGTTGAACAACGTCACGGACCCGTTCTTCGAAGTCGGCCCGTTCTTCAATGACGACTACGCCTATGTCTTCCCCACCGACGCCGAGATCATCCGGGTGCCCGCCGGCAAGACGTTCTCCTACTACGTCGACTACAGCGGAATCACCGTCCGCTATGGCGATGTCACCGTCTACAAGCCGTACCCGACCGACCTCATCCCGAACTTCTGGACGAGTGCACGCGTCATCGGCTGGTTCGGCGGCAATGAAGTCGCGCCGAAGACGGTGTCGTACTACAAGCACACCTACTGATCGCGCTGCGCCGTCGAAGCGCCGACGATCAGCTGTCGGGCATGTCTCCGGTCAGGTATTCCGCGTACGCCGGCAGGTCGAGCTGACCGGAGCCGGAGACGCCGATGACGATCACGGGAGACTCGCCGGTCTTAGCGGCCTCACGGGCCTGACGGATGCCGCCGGCGACGGCGTGGTTGGACTCCGAGGCCGGGACGATGCCCTCGGCACGGGAGAAGATCACACCGGCTTCGAAGGCCTCGCGCTGCTTGATGGCGATCGCGTCGATCAGACCCTCGGCGTAGCAGTGGCTAACCAGTGGCGACATGCCGTGGTAGCGCAGGCCACCGGCGTGCACCGGGTCGGGCACGAAGTCGGCGCCGAGTGAGTACATCTTCAGCAGCGGGGTGAGGTTCGCGGTGTCGCCGAAGTCGTACTTGTACTCACCTTCGGTGAGCGACGGCGCGGCCTTCGGCTCGCAGGCGACGATCTTGGTCTGGGCGCGACCCTCGAGGTTCTCGCGCAAGAACGGGAAGCTGAGGCCCGCGAGATTGGAACCGCCTCCGGCGCAACCGAACACATAATCGGCCGGGCCCTCGCCGAACATCGTCAGCTGCTTGAGCGCCTCCTGGCCGATCACTGTCTGGTGCAGTGCCACGTGATTCAGGACGGAACCGAGCGAGTAGCTCGCATTCGGATCCTTCGCAGCGGCCTCGACCGCCTCGCTGATCGCCATGCCCAGCGAACCCGTCGTACCGGGATAGCGCTCCTGAAGGGCACGGCCGGCCTCGGTGAGATCCGACGGGCTGGGCACCGCGCTGGCGCCGAAGGTCTCCATCAGATAGTGGCGGTACGGCTTGCCCTCGTAGCTGGCCCGGACCTGCCAGATGTCGCATTGCAGCCCGAACACCTGGCAGGCGAACGCCAGCGCGGATCCCCACTGGCCGGCGCCGGTCTCGGTGGTCAGCCGGGTGCGTCCGGCGATCTTGTTGTAATAAGCCTGTGCAACCGCCGAGTTGGTCTTGTGGCTACCGACGGGGGAGGCGCCCTCGTACTTGTAGTAGATGCGGGCGGTGGTGCCGAGTGCCTTCTCCAGACGGCGAGCCCGGAAGAACGGGGACGGCCGCCACAGCCGGTAGATGTCGCGCACTTCCTCCGGAATCTCGATCCACCGCTCGGTCGAGGCCTCCTGCTCGATGAGTCCCATCGGGAACAGCGGAGCCAGATCATCGGGGACGAGGGGGTTGCTGGTCGCCGGATGCAGATGCGGCGGCGGCGGGGTCGGCAGGTCGGCGACGATGTTGTACCAGTGAGTCGGCATCTCGCTCTCGTCGAGAACCACCTTGGTCTGCATGGGGTCGGCCATGTCCTGCTCCTTGTTAATTGACGATCCGGCCAAGACTCTAGTGCTTGGGCCTGCCCGGGGAGGGCGCATCGATCAGGTGACCGCCCACGGCACCCCGGCGGGGCGGGGCGCTGAGCATGCCGCGGGCGCGGGCCTTCTCCACCCAGCTGATGACGGTCCGGGGCGTGACGAAGTACTCGTCGGCGAGGCTCACCGCGTAGCCCCGGCCACGAGCCAGGTACTCCCGGGCGATGGCCTCGAGGAACCTGCGGGACGTGTCATAGCACCCATCCTGCCGACCGGATTTCGCGTCAGGTCAG
>CAYFMA010000013.1:15013-54387 GCA_964344085.1 uncultured Mycobacterium sp. | reverse complement strand
CCGCCACCGCAATGCCAGGAATCCGCCGGCCGGCAGGTACAGCAGGAAGGCGAAATGGGCGGCGGCGGCCAGCCAGACCAAGGCTGTGTACAGCGGCCTCATAGCCCCACCCTACCGCCGCGAAAACGCTGCTGACGTAGCGTGATCGGGTGCCCCGCAGAGTCCTCTTCCTCTACAACGACCCGACGGCACCGGCCGCTCTGCTCGGTGATGCGTTCGCCGACAACGGTTTCGACATCGACACGTTCGCGGTGGTGCCCGCCGATGATCCGGTGTGCGATGTGACGTTCCCGGACGCCCGCGACTACGACGCCATCGTCCCCCTCGGCGCGCGATGGGCGGTGTACGACGAACGCCTCGCCGACTCCTGGGTGGCCGATGAGATGGATCTGGTGCGCGGCGCCCTGGCAGGCGGCGCCGGCGTGCTCGGGGTGTGCTTCGGCGGCCAGTTGCTGGCCCGCGCTCTCGGTGGCGAGGTGACCCGATCGCCGCACCCGGAGATCGGCTGGTACGAGGTGCACAGCGACCAGCCCTCCCTGGTGCCGCACGGGCCGTGGTTCCAATGGCATTTCGACCGGTTCTCACTGCCGCCCGGAGCGGTCGAGGTGGCCCGGAACCTAGGCACGACACAGGCTTTCACGGTGGGCCGCGCCCTCGGATTACAGTTCCATCCGGAGGTCGACCACGCTCTGGTCGAGGACTGGATCACCGACGATCTCGACGAGGGCACCGGAAGCGGTATCGCGGCGCTCGGCCTGGACCCCGGCGAGATCCGGGCCCGAACGGCTATCGAGTTCGACGACGCCGCCCGGCGGTTACGGCTGCTGGTCCGCGGTTTCCTGGCCCTGCTCGACAAGCCCATGCTCGACAAGGATCCCCAGCACGACGGCCACGGCGTGCGGTAGCGCCGCGCCCACCGCCGGAGTCAACCCCTGGCCGTGCCCGGTGTCGGAGGCCGCGACGGTCACCACCACCACCTCACCGGGCGCACGGTCCAGTGCGCAGGCCAACTCGAATGTCTTGAGCAGGCTCAGTTCGTGCGAACTGAACGGTGTGGCATCGACGAACTCCTCGATTCCGCAGCGCCGGACCTCACCGGGCGCGCCGCCTATCACGGCGTCCACCACGACAGCCAGTGCGGCACCGGCCCAGGCGTCCATGATCTGGGTCATCTCGCCGGCACAGGACTGCACCCGCACGCCCGGCCGGTGCAGTGCGCCGACCGCGGCGGCCACGGCCGGGCCGATGCCGTCGTCGCGGCGGAGGTCGTTGCCCACCCCGATCACGACGGCGCCGGAACTCACCGCCGGGTGACGTTCAGGGTCAGGAAATGGGTGGAGCAGGAGATACACGGGTCGTAGTTGCGGATGGCCCGTTCGCACATCCCGGTCAGGGCGGCGTCGTCGAGGTCGATCCCGGCCAGCAGCACCTTGTGCAGATCGGACTCGATCGCGGCCTGGTTCTGCGACGTCGGCGGAACGATGACCGAGGCCGCGATCTTGCCGTCGCCATCGATCTCGTAACGGTGGTAGAGAAGACCGCGCGGGGCCTCACTCCAGCCGTGCCCCACTCCGGGCCGCGGTTCGACTTCGACGAAAGGCTTCGCCGGCCGCTCGTAGTTCTCGATGATCCGCAAGGCTTCCTCCACCACGTACACCGTCTCCACGGCGCGAACAAGGATGCTGCGGAACGGGTTTCGGCATTCGGCCCCCAGTCCGGCGGCACCGGCGGCTTCGAGAGCCAGCGGGGAGAGCCTGTCGTGGTTGAGGGTGTACCGGGCCATCGGCCCGGTCAGATGCGGCCGGCCGTCGAGGGTGGCGTGCAGTGCGGTGGAGTGCGCGACGTGCGTCTCCCGGACATGCTCGCTGAACTCCTCGATGCCGAAGACCGGTCCGGCACTGCGGGCGATGCGGCCGTTCTCCAGTGCGTAACGCTGCCCGGTCAGCGCCAGCATTTCGTGATCCACGGTCAGATCCGGGAAGTCGAACCCGGCGAACCAGGTGACGGTCGCCAGCGCGTGGTCCAATGCGCGGCGCAGTTCCTCAGCCATCGGCGTGAGGTCGGCCACGGTGGGTGTGGAGTAGAAGCCGCCGACCCGCACGTTGACCGGGTGGATGGCGCGTCCGCCGACGACCTCCTGCAGACGGTTGCCGGCCTTCTTGAGAGCCAGACCCCGTTCGACGGCAGCGCGGTGATCGCGCGCCACGGCGATGACGTCAGGTGCGCCGAGGAAGTCCGGCGCGTGCAGCATGTACATGTGCAGCGTGTGACTGTGAATCCACTCGCCGCAGTACAGCAGCCGGCGCAGCGCGACGAGTTCGGGCGGCAGGGTCACCCCGCAGGCGTCCTCGATCGCATTGCAGGCGCTGGTCTGATACGCGACCGGGCAGATACCGCAGATACGCGCGGTGATGTCCGGCGGCTCGGTGTAGGCGCGGCCGCGCAGGAAGGCCTCGAAGAACCGGGGCGGTTCATAGATGTTGAGCTCGACGACCTCCGGAACGCCGTCGCGCAGTTCGACATTCAGCGCGCCCTCGCCCTCGACCCGGGTCAGTGCGCTGACCCGCAGGGTACGTGCGGATTCAGTCATGGCGCTCCGTCTTGGATCGGGCTGCCTTGAATTGCGTGACGTTGAAGGTGTCGAAGACGTGCCCGACGTCCTCGCCGGACATGCCGTCGCGGTGCAGCAGCGGAATCATCGCTGTCATGTTCGGAGTGGCCATCGGGCCGAAGCAGCCGTAACAGCCGCGGTGATGCTTCGGGCAGAGCGCCCCGCAGCCGGCGTGGGTGACCGGGCCCAGGCAGGCGATGCCCTCGGCCACCGTCACGCAGGTGACACCCGACCGCTTGCACTCGGTGCAGACGGTTGCCGCCGGCAGCCGCGGCTTGCGGCCGGCCAGCAGCGCCGCCAGAGTCTCAAGCAACTGTCCCCTGTCGATCGGACAACCACGAAGTTCGTAGTCGACGGTCACATGCGCCGAGGCCGGCGTGGAGGTGGCCAGGGTGTCGATGTATTCCGGGTGCGCGTAGACCACCGAGGTGTACTCGGCGACGTCGGCGAAGTTGCGCAGCGCCTGGATGCCGCCGGCGGTGGCGCAGGCCCCGGTCGCCACGAGAACACCGGACTGCTCGCGGATCTCACGGATCCGCTCCTCGTCATGCGCCGTGGTGATCGAACCCTCCACCAGCGACACGTCATAGGGGCCGCCGACCATCGCACTCGAGGCCTCGGCGAAGGTCGCGATCCGGACCTGCTCGGCCAGCGTGAGAAGTTCGTCCTCGCAGTCGAGCACGGTCAGCTGGCAGCCATCACAGGAGGCGAACTTCCACACCGCCAAGGTCGGTGGGGTGGCCCGGCCCATCAGAGTTCCTCGACTTCCAGCAGGGGCCGCGCTACGTCGTAGCCGACCACCGGACCGTCCCGGCACAGCAGCAGCGGACCGAGCTGACAGTGTCCGCACCAGCCGATGCCGCACTGCATGTTGCGCTCCAGGGACACCCGGATATCGGCCTCCTCCATCCCCTTGGCCAGCAGGGCCTGGGCCCCGAACCGCATCATCGGCTCCGGGCCGCACAGGAACGCGGTGGTGTTCGCCGGGTCGAGGTTCAGCTTGCGTAGCGGTTCGGTGACGAACCCGGTCTCCCCCGTCCAGCCCTGGATCGGGACGTCGACGGTCACATGGGTCTCCAGTCCTGAATCCGCCTGCCACTGCGCGATTTCGGCGGAATAGAGGAATTCGCGCTGCGAGCGTGCCCCGGCGATGAGGACCACTCGTCCGTACCGCTGTCTGTCGGCCAGCGCACCGAGCAGTACCGGGCGCAAGGGCGCCAGACCGACGCCGCCCGCGACGATGACGAGATCGCGGCCCGCCGCTTCGGCCAGTCCCCAACTGGTGCCGAACGGGCCACGCATACCGATCGTCGAACCGGGTTCGGTGGCGCACAACGCGGCGCTCACCGCACCCACCGCACGGATGGTGTGGATCAGTGTGCCGTCCGGTGAGATCCCACTGGTCGAGATCGCCACCTCGCCGACTCCGAAGGCGTGCATCATCATGAACTCGCCGGGCAGTGCCGGCGGCAGCATCGTGTCGACCGGGTCGAGGGTCAGTGTCACCGAGTCGGCGTTCTCCACCACCCTGGTGCGGACCCGGTAGGGCACCGGCGCCATCGCGGAGTCCTGCGCGCGCCCCATCACCGTCTCAGTCATGCTCACGCTCCCCCGAACGCTCCCGATCGAAGGCCGCCATCTCCTCCGTGATGTCAATCCCGGTGGGGCACCAGGCGATACATCGGCCGCAACCGACACAACCGGAGCTGCCGAACTGGTCGTGCCAGGTGCTGAGTTTGTGGGTGAGCCAGTGCCGGTAGCGCGACGGGCCGGACTTCCGCACCGGACCCTCGTGAACGAAGGTGAAGTCCAGTTCGAAACAGGAAGCCCACTCCATCCAGCGTTCGGCGTGCTCGCCGGTGAGATCGGTGACCTCCGAGGTGCTGGTGCAGAAACACGTCGGACACACCATGGTGCAGTTGCCACATGTCAGGCAACGGCCGGCGACATCGTTCCAGTGCGGGGACTGCCGGGAGTCGATCAGCAACTGGCGCAGGTCGCCACGCGGCATGGCGCGGCCCATCGCCGACGCGGCGTCCACGACGGCGGCCACCGCGGCGCGGCGTTCGTCCGGCCGCGCCGCGCGGTGCGGCAGCGCCGCGAGCACCTCGGCACCGGCCCTGCTGCCGGCCTCGGCGAGATAGCCGACAGTGTCGCCCTCGGCATTTTCAGTCAGCGCGATGTCGTAGCCGGGACCACAGGCCGGGCCGGTTCCCATCGACGAACAGAAGCACAGCCCGCCGGGTTCGGTGCAGTTCACCCCGACGATGAACGCACCGTCTCGCCTCGCGGTGTAGGAACCGTCGGGGTGCGCGGCGCCGGCCAGGACCCGGTCGAGGACTCCGATGGCGGCCAGATCGCAGCCGCGCACACCGAGGAAGGCGTAGGGCGCTTCGGCGGATTCGACTGCGTCTCTGCCGCCGGGGCCGTCGGATGACCACACCCGCTGGCGGGGCGGATGGAGGAACTGTTTCCAGGACTGCGGGCCGGCGGAGTGGCCGAAGGCAGCACGGTCGGTCCGGGCACGCAAACGGTAGGTGCCCGGTGCGACGTCGACACCCCAGCCGATCGGAAGCTCCGCGGCCCGGTCGATCTCGGCCAGCACGATCGCGTCGTCCGTGAGAGTGGGTCCGACCACCCGGTAGCCGCGATCACGCAACTCCGCGATCAGGTGGTCGAGATCCTCGAGGACCACCGGATCGCTGGACTGCATGGGCCTATCGTCCCCCATCACCGTCGTCACAGCACGCCGGATGCGGGATCCCGGCCGAGTTGATGACCAAGGGCATCGCCGATGCCCGGCTGACGGAAGCGGTGCCCGAGCGCTTCGAGTCTGGCCGGGGTCACCCGCTGGTTGGCCTCGGCGAGTTCGACCGCACCCTGGCGGCCCAGCAACAGCCGTGGCCCGAAGGACGGAACGGGGAGCATCGCCGGCCGGTGCAGGGTGGCGGCCAGTGCGGCGGTGTACTCGGTGTTGCGGACCGGGTTGGGGGCGACCGCGTTCACCGGCCCGGTGAGCCTTTCGTCATAGATGGCGCGGTAGTAGACGTCGAGCAGATCGTCGATGCCGATCCAGGACAGCCACTGTTTCCCGCTGCCCAGCCGGCCGCCCAGTCCGGCTGCGAACAGCGGCCGCAGCAGCCGCAGGGTCCCGCCGGCGGCAGCCTGCACGATTCCGGTTCGCACCGGCACCACCCGCAGTCCGGCGGCAGCGGCGGGCGCGGTCGCCTGTTCCCAGCCGGCCACCACATCGGCGAGGAATCCCTCGCCGCGAGGGCTGTCCTCGTCAAGCACGGTGTCGCCGCAGTCGTAGCCGTAGTAGCCGATCGCCGATGCGCTGACGAACACGCGAAGGCCGGGGCCGGCCGTCGCAGCCAGCTCGGCGAGCCGTCGTGTCGGTTCGATGCGGGAATCGCGAATCGCACGCCGGTGCGCTTCGGTGAACCGGCCGGCGATCGACTCACCCGCCAGATGGACGACGGCATCGACGCCGTCCAGCAGGTTCAACGCGGGATGCTCAGGGTCCCAACGCCTTTCGTCGGCGTTGACCGGATCTCGCCGGACCAGCCTGATGATCCGGTGACCGCCGGTGGACAGGAATGCGCACAGCGCGGTGCCGACCAGACCGGTCGATCCGGTGACGGCGACAGTCAGCCGCGAACCGCCCAGAGCCGTTGCCGCGTCGGCATGAGCGGCGAGGTCCTCGGCCAGCTGGCGGTGCCGATAGGCGAAGGTCGAGCGCAGTCCGATCCCCGGTACGGTGGTGTCGACGATGTCGTGAACACGTGTCCGGCCCGAACCGGCGTCTGCGTACCGGTGGGTGTGCCGCCACCAGCCGATCACCCGCGGGGGCAGGGTCATCAGCCCGTCGAGGCCGCCGGAACTGGAGAGCACATCGACGAACTGGTGCGGCGGGTCGTAGCCGGCCGGATCGTGCTTCGCGATCCAGCGCAGCCCGCCCGGCAGGCCGAGGATGGCGGTGCCGTCTGCCAGCGACTCGGTTTCCTTGACCACGCGCATCGGCTGCCAGGGCGGGACCAGGCGGCGCATCGCTCCCGGACGGGTGTGCCAGTCGAAGACCTCGTCGAGCGGATGGTTGACGATGCTGGCGTACTCAATGCCCATGACCCCTATCGTGCCCCAGGGGTGGGCGCCTCAGCCGCCCGACTGCTCCTGCGACTTCTCGGTCTCTTCGGCGTCGACGTCACGCACGGTGTGCATCGCCGATTCCTCGGCGGCCTGCGGATACTCCGGCTCGTCATCGCTGTAGGTGTCGTAATCCGGTTCGTCGTGGACCACTTCCTCCGGGTGATCCTCTTCGCGGATCTCCTCGTCGGGTGCCTCGTCGTCATAAGCCACGTCGTCGACGAACTCACCCTCGTCGTCGGCGACCACCGGACGGATCCGCTTGACCTGCCGCTCCCGGACGGCGTCGACGATCAGCAGGATCACGCCGAGCGAACTGGCCGCGATACAGATCCAGGCGATCAGCTCATTGCTGGTGACCACCGCGGTCACCAGGGCGACAAGCCCGATCACCGCGAGCACCAGGGCGACGATCAGCATCGGGTGACCTCCTGCCGCGAGGTGTTAGTTGTAGCCGCCGTCACCGGAGTCGGCCGGGGCAGCCGAACCGCGCTGTCCGAGTTCCTCGAGCTGGGACTCCAGGTAGGTCTTCAAGCGGGTGCGGTACTCGCGCTCGAAGGTGCGCAACTGCTCGAGCCTGCCCTCGAGGACGGTGCGCTGCTGGTTGATCGCGCCCATCACCTCGGAATGCTTGCGCTCGGCGTCGGTCTGCAGGAACTCGGCGCGCTCCTGCGCCTGACGCAGCTGGGTCTCCGAGCGACTCTGGGCGTCGGCGAGCATGGCGTCGGCCCGCTCCCGGGCCTCATTGACGTGGTTCTCCGCGAACTGGCGGGCATCGGCCACGATCTGCTCGGCGTTGGCATGCGCGTCGGCGACCAGCTTGTCGGCCTCGGCGCGGGCCGTGGAGGTCAACCGGTCGGCGGTGTCCTGGGCCAGGCTGAGGACACGGGCGGCCTTGACGGCCTGCTCCTCGTTGAAGGCGGAGTTGGGCTCCTCGACAACCGCAGCGGCGGGCGGCTCGGGAGCGCGGAACGGGATGACCTCGGTCTGACCGGAGGGCTGACCCGACCGGGCCGCGGCCAACTCGGAATCCAGCTCGCTGACCCGCTGACGCAGGTCCGCGTTCTCCTCGATCAGGCGCGACAGCTCGGTCTCGACGAGATCCAGGAAGGCGTCGACCTCGTCCTCGTTGTAGCCGCGCTTGCCAATCGGCGGCTTGCTGAAGGCGACATTGTGCACGTCGGCCGGTGTCAAAGGCATCGTGTGCCCCTTCCGATCTTCAAGCGGTGGAAACCCGAGTTGTGAGTGTAGAACGCTCCGGGCGTTCACCCGTGCGTACTGCAACTGGCGTCCATCCTGTCACACCAGACCCGCCGGTTGCACCCAAGCCGGTTTTCCGGACCGGAATCCGATGTCAGAGCGCTGCGCCGGCCGCCGCGTTGAAGGCCACCTGCATACCGATGAATGCCAGCAGCAGCAGCACCATGATGGAGAAGTCGAGGCGCACCGCACCGATCGTGAGCTGCGGGATTATCCGTCGCAGCAGCTTCACCGGTGGGTCGGTCAGAGTCATGATCGTCTCCAGGATCACCACGGTGATGCCGCGAGGATGCCAGTCGCGGCTGAACGAACGGATGAATTCGACGACGATCCGCGCGATGAGGAGCAACCAGAACAGAAACAGCGCGAAACCGACGATGGAGTAGAACAGCGCCAACGAAAGCCGGTCCTTGCCTGGGGTGGAACGCCGCCGGATGCGGCGCCCCATCAGCCTACTGGTAGCTGTAGAAGCCGGCCTCGGCGATCCGGCGGCGTTCCTCGGCGCTGACGTCGACGTCGGCCGGAGCGAGCAGGAACACCTTGGTGGCGACCTTGTCGAAGGAGCCTCGCAACGCGAAGGCCAGGCCGGCGGCGAAGTCGACGAGACGCTTGGCGTCGGCGTTGTCCATCGACACCAGGTCCATGATCACCGGCTGCCCGTCGCGGAACCGCTCACCGATGGTGCGGGCCTCGCTGTAGTCCTTGGGCCGCAACGTGGTGATCTTCGACAGCGGGCTGCCCTCCTCGAAGAGCATCGCCATCCGGCGCGGGTCCATCGCCAGCGATCCGCGGGTGGCGCCACGCAGCGGGGCGTAGCGGGACCGCGGCATCTCGCGCTCGAACTGCGGGCGGAACCGCGAATCGTCGTAACCGCCGGCGCGGAAGCCGCCCGTCGGCGCGTAGTCGCCGTCGCGGTCGTCGTAGTCGCCCATCCGCGGGTCGTCGTCGTAGCGGCCGCCCCGGTCGTAGTCCTCCTCGAAGCGGTCGCCCCGGCGCCCGAAGCGGCCGCGGCCGCCGTCGCGGTCGTCCTCGTAGTACTCGTCCTCGTAATCATCCATCGGCGCCATGCCGAAGTACGCCTTGACCTTATGCAGAGTGCTCATCCGCGTGACCCTCCTGGAGCTGGACTTCGGTGCCTGTGATGCTTGGTGTTCGTGATGGAAGTGTGACTAAAGTGAAGATTTAGGGAGACGTTAAAGGACGTTTGCCCATAAGCGCCGTACCGACACGCACACACGTCGATCCGTGTCGCACCGCCGCTTCGAGGTCCTCGGACATCCCCGCCGACAGTTCCCCGGCACCGGGATGGTCTCGCAGGACCCGGCAGCGCTCCTCGGCAAGCGCTGCGAACGCCGCGTCGGGATCCGCGCCCAGGGGCGCAACGGCCATCAGCCCGACCAGATCGAGCGCATCGGCGCCGGCGACCAGATCGCAGATCCGGTCCACCTCGCCCGGATCGCCGATGTCGACTCCCCCTCGTTCGGTGTCGCCGTCGAGGCTGATCTGGACGAACACCCGCATCCGCAGATTGCGACTGCCCTGGTCCAGCGCCTCCGCGACCGCGCCGTCAAGCGCCTTGACCACTTTGGCAGTGCTGACCGAGTGCACGGTATCCGCCCATGCCGCAACGTTTTTCGCCTTGTTGCGCTGCAGCCGCCCGACCATGTGCCAGCTCACCGGCCGGTCCTCGGGTGTCGGTTCGATGAGGGAGTTGAACTCGGCGATCTTGGCGACGGCCTCCTGCGACCGGGACTCGCCGAAACCGCGGCAACCGAGTCGCCACAGGATGGCCACGTCGGTGGCCGGGAAGAACTTGGTCACCGGCAGCAGCTTGACGTCCTCGACGGGACGTCCGGCGGCCTCGGCGGCCCGGGCCAGTCGCACCCGCATGGCCGCCAGCGCGGCGGTGAGTTCAGCCAGCCGATCGCTGGATACGTTCATTCGATCCACACCAGCGACGCGAGCCGTCCGGTCCTGGCCTGGCGGCGGTGACTGAACAGCGCCGGGTCCTCGAACGTGCACCGGGGATCGATGTCGATGGCGCCCACCCCCGCCCCGGCGAGTTGACGGGCCAGTCCGGCGCGCAGATCCAGTGCCGGGGTGCCGCGCGAGGTCGTGGTGCGACTGCCGGGCAACCGGGCCTCGACGTCGGCCGCCATCTCCTCTGGCACCTCATAGTTGGGCCCGCTCACCGCGGGGCCGAGCAGGACCGAGATGTCCTCGACCCGGGCGCCGGCAGCCACCATCGCCTCGAGAGTGCGCAGTGCGATGCCCTTGGCCGCGCCCACCCGCCCGGCGTGGGCGGCGCCGATCACCCCGGCCCGGGCGTCGGCCATCAACACGGGCACACAGTCGGCGGTGACCACCGCCAGAGCGAGGCGCGGTGTGGTGGTCACCAGAGCGTCTGTGCCGTCGAAGGCCCCCGCGTCAGGGGTACGGGGGCCTTCGACGACTTCGACGTGGTCACCGTGGACTTGATTCATCCACACCACATGATCGAGGGGCAGTCCGATCGAGGCGGCCAGCCGGGCCCGGTTGGCCGCCACCGCAACGGGATCGTCACCGACGTGGTCGCCGAGATTGAAGGCGTCGAACGGCGGAGCGGATGCGCCGCCGGCCCGGGTTGTGGTGACTCGGCGGATTCGCACGGTCACGGGTTGGCGCGATCAGTGCCGCATGAAGGGCGGGACGTCGACGTCGTCGTCGTCGTCACCGAAGGGCGTGGAGCCGTTGGTGTGCGCCGGAACCTTGACCGGCTCCATCGACTCGATCGGCTCGAACAGCGACGAGGAGCTCAGCTGGCCGGCCGAACCCGATGCGATCGACGATCCGGTGGAAGCGGCGGCGGCCTTGCCCACGTTGGCGTCGATGACGATCGGCTTGCGGTTGGCGCCGCTGGGATCGAAGCCCGCCGCGATGACCGTGACGCGTACCTCGTCGCCGAGCGAGTCGTCGATGACCGTGCCGAAGATGATGTTCGCCTCCTGATGGGCGGCGTCCTGAACCAGCGAGGCGGCCTCGTTGATCTCGAACAGGCCCAGATCGCTTCCGCCGGCGATCGACATCAGCACGCCCTGGGCGCCCTCCATAGAGGCCTCCAGCAGCGGGGAGTTGATGGCGGTCTCGGCGGCCTTGACCGCGCGGCCCTCACCGCGCGCCGAGCCGATGCCCATCAGGGCGGTGCCGGCGCCGCTCATCACGCCCTTGACATCGGCGAAGTCGACGTTGATCAGACCCGGGGTGGTGATGAGATCGGTGATGCCCTGGACACCGTTGAGCAGTACCTCGTCGGCGCTGCGGAAGGCGTCCATCAGCGAAACGTTGGCGTCGCCCATCTGCAGCAGGCGATCGTTGGGGATGACGATCAGGGTGTCGCAGCTCTCCCGCAGCGCGCTGATGCCGTTCTCGGCCTGGCCGGAGCGGCGCTTGCCCTCGAAGGAGAACGGCCGGGTCACCACGCCGACGGTCAGCGCGCCGAGCTTGCGCGCGATGTTGGCCACCACCGGGGCGCCGCCGGTGCCGGTGCCGCCGCCCTCGCCGGCGGTGACGAAGACCATGTCGGCTCCGCGCAGCAGTTCCTCGATCTCGTCCTTGGCGTCCTCGGCGGCCTTGCGTCCGACCTCGGGGTCGGCGCCGGCACCCAGACCACGGGTTGAGTCCCGGCCCACGTCGAGCTTGACGTCGGCGTCGCTCATCAGCAGCGCCTGGGCGTCGGTGTTGATGGCGATGAACTCAACGCCCTTGAGTCCCTGCTCGATCATCCGGTTGACGGCATTCACACCGCCGCCGCCGATTCCAACGACCTTGATGACGGCGAGGTAGTTGTGCGGTGGGGTCATCGCGATATTCCTCCGGTGGTGGGGCCTGAACTTGAGCGATTCACCCGATAAAACCCTCAACCTCAACCAGAGGCTTAGAGTTATGTCAAGTTGTTCGCTTGGTCGTCAACGTAGGCCCGGGTCGGCCGGGATTGGGGAGGCGCGCCCGCGTGTCGCGGGATTTGTCCGGCTCTTACCGCGCTCTTACTTGACCGTCGGCAGATCCGGACTCGACACGTCATAGACACGGCCCGGTTGGGTCAGCAGGGCCGAGAGTTTCTCGGCCTTCTCCTCGGTCCGGTCGGTGGTCCCCCACACCACCGTGCGCCCGTCGGCCAGCGTCAGCGTGATGGCCGCGACCGACGGTGCGGCCACCCGGCCGACCTGGGCCACCACATCGGGGCGTAGCGCCGTCATCACCTGCAGTGCCGCCTTGGTCGCCGGATCGTTCGGGCCCGGGTTCTCGACGTCGATGGAGGCCAGGCCGGGTGGCGGGGGCGCGGTGGCGAAGTCGACCCCGTCGCGGTCATAGAGGTGCGGGCCGTCCGGGAAGTCCTTGACCACCACCGGAATCCGCTCGGCAATGGTGATCCGCAGGCTCGAGGGGTACTCGCGCTGAACCCGCGCGGTGGCCACCCGCCGGATGCCGGCCACCCGGTCGGCGACCGCATCGGTGTTGATCTGGAGCAACGGTGTTCCGAGTTTGACCTTGGCGGCATCGACGACCTCGTCGCGGCTCACCGCGCCGGTCCCGATGACGACTATGGAGCGCGCCGACATCACCGGGGTGAAGTAGAGCACCAGACCGAGCCCGACGCTGACCACCGCCAGCACGATGCCCCAGACCACCGTCTTCAGTCCCTTGACGGTGCGATCGGCCGACTTCGGCTTGTCGGCGACCTCGCCGCGGACCCGGCGTTTGGCTTCGCGGCGGGCCTCCTCGATGGCGATCGCCCGCTGCTGGGCCTCACGGCGCTCGGCCCGCTCGCGACGGGCCCGCATCCGCGGACCCTCGGCCTCGGCCGGTTCGGCCGCCTCTGCTTCCGCGTCGGCCCCGGACTCGTCAGCCCCGGACTCGTCAGCCTCGGACTCGTCAGCCTCGGACTCTTCGGGCTCGCCGGGATCGGGCTCGACAGGACCGGCCGCCGGCGCGGGCACGGAGTCGAGTTCGACGAGTTCGCCGTCGGCGTCGACATCGGTGACATCCACCTCATCAATCTCGGTGGTGTCGGCAGCGCGCTCGATGATCGGAGCGTCCTCGCCCTCGGATTGTTCGCCGCTCATCGCGGACTCCCGGTCTCACGTGGCCCGCCGGCGGCCGAGTCGATCGCCGAGATGATCTCCGGACCGAGCATCGTCACATCGCCGGCGCCCATGGTCACCACCACATCGCCGGGACGAGCCACCGCGGCGACCCTGGCCGCCACCGCCGAGAAGTCCGGGACGTAGTGCACCGCTCCGCTGATCCGCTCGGCGATCAGCGCTCCGCTCACCCCGGCCAGCGGCTGCTCGCGGGCGGCGTAGACGTCGAGCACGAAGACCTCGTCGGCGGTCTGCAGTGCTTCGGCGAACTCGTGTGCGAAAGTCTTTGTGCGCGAATACAAGTGCGGCTGAAAGACGACGATGCTGCGGGCGCCGGTGACCGTCGGGTGACCGGTGCGATCCTGGGCGGCGACCGCCTGCAACGCGGTCAGCGCGGCCCGGACCTCGGTGGGGTGGTGGGCGTAGTCGTCGAACACCCGGACTCCGTTGGCGGTTCCGATGAGTTCGAAGCGCCTTCGCACACCCTCGAAGCCGGCCAGGCTGTCGAGCACGGCTTCGATCGGCGCGCCCACCTCCAGCGCCGCGAGCACCGCACCCAGTGCGTTGAGCGCCATATGCCGGCCCGGCACCGACAGCCGCATGGCCCGCGGTTGCGTCTCACCGGCCAGGTGGATATCGGCCACCGCTCCGGTACCGTGCTGCTCCCAGCTGACCAGGGCGGCGGACAGCCCCTCGGCGGGGGCGCTGCCGTACCGCAGTACCCGAATGCCCAGTGCCGCAGTGCGTTCGGCGAGCGCGGCGGCACCGGGGTCGTCGGCGCACACCACCAGCGCCCCACCGGGGGTCAACCGCTCGACGAACTTGTCGAACACCGCGGTGTAGGCCTCCGGGCTGCCGAAGAAATCGAGATGGTCGGCTTCGATATTGGTCACGACCGCAACGTCCGGGGTGTACTCCAATAGTGAGCCGTCGCTCTCGTCGGCCTCGGCGACGAAGACGTCCCCGCTGCCGTGATGCGCGTTCGTGCCGGCCTCGCCGAGATCGCCTCCGACGGCGAAGGACGGGTCGAAACCGCTGTGCTGCAACGCCACGATGAGCATCGAGGTGGTGGTGGTCTTGCCGTGGGTGCCCGTCACCATCAGCGTGCGATGGCCCGCCATCAGCTTGGCCAGCACCGCGGGCCGCAGGACGACCGGGACCGCGCGCCGGCGGGCCTCGACCAGTTCGGGATTGGTCTTCGGGATCGCGGCATGGGTGGTGATGACCGCGGTGGGACCACCGGGCAGCAGATCGAGGTTGGCCGCGTCGTGGCCGATGCTGATGGCCGCGCCGCGGGCCCGCAGGGCGGCGACGCCGCGGGATTCCTTGGCGTCGGAACCGGAGACCTGTCCCCCGCGGTCGAGCAGGATGCGGGCGATGCCGGACATGCCGGCGCCGCCGATGCCGACCATGTGCACGCGCTCGAGTTCCGGCGGGAGCGGTTTGGCGTTGCTCATCGGCGTGCCCTCTGGTCGGCGGCGGTGCCGTCAGCAACGGCGAGGACCACTTCGGCGACCCGGCGGGCCGCATCGCGGTGGCCGACCTCGGCGGCCGCGGCCGTCATCGCGGCCAGTCTGGGCTGATCGGTGAGCAACCGCACCACCTCGCCCGCCACGTAGCCCGGTGTCAGATCGGCGTCGTCGACGAGCAACCCGCCACCGGCCCGCACCACCGGCAGGGCGTTGAGGCGCTGCTCGCCGTTGCCGATCGGCAGTGGGACGTACACCGCGGGCAGGCCCACCGCCGACACCTCCGCGACCGTCATCGCACCGGAGCGGCAGACCGCCAGATCGGCCGCGGCGTAGGCCAGGTCCATCCTGGTCAGGTAGGGCACCGCGACATAGGGCGGCGCCTCGGAAACCGGCGGCGGAAGTTCGAGGACGTTCTTCGGTCCGTGAGCGTGCAGTACTGAGATCCCGGCGGCGGCGAGTTCACCTGCGGCGCCGGAGACCGCGCGGTTGATCGAGGCCGCCCCCTGGGAGCCGCCGAACACCAGCAGCACCCGGGCATCGTCGGCGAAGCCGAAGTAGGCGCGGGCCTGGGCTCGCAGCGCCGCCCGGTCCAGTCCGGTGATCGAGGCGCGCAACGGCATCCCGACCACCTCGGCGCGATCGAGTCCGGAGTCCGGCACCGCGGCCAGCACCCGGCGCGCGATCCGCGCGCCGAGCCGGTTGGCAAGTCCCGCACGGGCATTGGCCTCATGCAGCACCACCGGCACTCCCCGGCGCCGCGCCGCCAGGTAGGCGGGCACCGCCACGTAGCCGCCGAAGCCGACCACCACGTCGGCAGCCACCCTGTCGAGGACCGCGGCGGTCTCCCTGATCGACCGGCGCACCCGCCAGGGCAGTCGCAGCAGATCGCCGTTGAGCCTGCGGGGCAGCGGCACCGGGGTGACGAGTTCGAGGTGATAACCGCGATCGGGCACCAGACTGGTCTCCAGGCCGCGGGCGGTGCCGAGTGCGGTGATGCGGATATCGGGCCGAAGCGCGGTCAGGGCGTCGGCCACCGCCATCGCCGGCTCGACGTGGCCGGCGGTGCCTCCGCCGGCGAGGACGACCGAGATCGTGTCCGGGCGCGGCGCCCCCTGCCGTGTGCTGTCCCTATCGACGCGCCCCGATCCGCCGCCGACCCCAGAACTCACCCGTAACGCTGACCTTCCAATGAGCGGGAGCGCCGTCCGTGGCCGTTCCCGTGCTGCGCGTGGCCCTGCGCCGCGCCGGCACGCCTCTGCGAGGAGGCGCCTCCATGATGCCCTGCGCGCTCGGTGCTCCGGCGTCCTGTCCCGGCTTTGGCCCCGGTTCTGACACCGGCCCCCGGCGCCGCGCCCACCCGTTCGCGGACCGGGGCGGTCTTGCGGGCCGGACGCTTCTCAGGGTTGCGGGCCGGCCGGGCGGCCGTGGTGTTCCTGGCAGGTTTGGCCGGTCTGGCGGTCTCGGTCCGGGAGCGCAGCCGGTCGCGCACCGCCTCGGACTTGCTCGGCAGGTACGGCTCGGGCAACGGGAGACGCATCAGCCGGTTGACCTTGTCATCACGCCCGGCCCGCAACGCAGCCACCGCGTCAGGTTCGTGACGCGCCGCGTTGGCCATCAGTCCGACCATGAACAGCGTTGTCGCCGTTGACGTTCCGCCCGCCGAGATCAGCGGGAGCTGAATGCCGGTGACCGGCAGCAAGCCGATCACATAGCCGACATTGATGAACACCTGGCCAACCACCCAGGTGGTGGCGGTGGCGGTCAGCAGTCGCAGGAACGGGTCATCCGAACGCCGGGCGATCCGCATGCCGGTGTAGGCGAACATGCCGAACAGTGCCAGTAGCCCGAACGCTCCGACGAAGCCGAGTTCCTCGCCGACGATCGCGAAGATGAAGTCGTTGTGGGCGTTGGGCAGGTAGTTCCACTTGGCCGTCCCCTGACCCAGGCCGTCGCCGAACACCCCGCCATTGGCCAGCGCGTACTTGGCCTGACGGGCCTGATAGCCGGAGCCCTGAGCGTCGGCATCGGGGTTGAGCCAGGACTGCACACGGTCGGAGCGGTACCCGGCGGACAGCGCGAGCACCGCGGCGGCGGCGACCGCAGCCGCCAGCGAACTGACGAACACCTTCAGCGGCAGGCCGGCGAACCACAGCAGAGCCAGCAGGATGATGCCCAGCGACACGGTCTGGCCCAGGTCGGGTTGGGCCACGATGAGCCCCAGCGCCAGCACCGCCGCGGGCAGCAGCGGAACCAGCATCTCGCGCAGGCTGGCCCGTTCCATCCGGCGGGCGGCCAGCAGGTGCGCACCCCAGACCGCGAAGGCGATCTTGGTCAGCTCGGAGGGCTGCATCGACAGGCCGGCGATGACGAACCAGCCGCGGGTGCCGTTGGCGATGTGACCGATACCCGGGATGAGCACCAACACCAGCATCACGATGGTGGCAGCGAAGGCCATGAACGCGGTGCGGCGCATGAAGCGGACCGGCATGCGGATCGCGACCCAGAACCCGAACAGGCCGACCAGCGTCCACAGCACCTGCCGGGCGAAGATCGCCCACGGGGTGCCGTCCTCGTCGTAGGAGTGCACGCCGGAGGCCGAGAGCACCATGATCAGGCCCAGCGTGACGAGCAGGGCGGCGATCGAGACGATCAGGTGGAACGAGGTCATCGGGCGCGACAGCCAGGCCCCGAACCGGTTCTGCGGGAGGAGCTTCGGTGTCTTGGCGGCGGGTGCGGCCGGCGAATCGTCAGCCGCACCTGCGGGCACCTTCGCGGGAGCCCCCCACCACTGGCGGAAACGGGCCGTCATCCCGGACATCTAGCGTCCCGCGTCGCGGACCGCGGCGGCGAACGCATCGCCACGGTCGGCATAGCTGGTGAACTGGTCGAATGAGGCTCCGGCCGGCGCCAGCAACACGGTGTCGCCGGTGCCGGCGAGGCTGCGGGCCGCCGCGACAGCCTGGGCCATCACCCGGCGTCCGAGAGTCCCAGCTGTAACACCTGCCTCGGCGGTCTCATTCATCCCAGCATCCTCACCCGTCACAACCTCGATGACCGGGACATCGGGCGCGTGTCGCGATAACGCCTTGGCAAACGGGGTCCGGTCGTTGCCGATCAGCACCACCCCGGCCAGCCGGTCGGCCACTCGCGCCACCGTCTCATCCACCGCCGCGCCCTTGAGCAGTCCACCGGCCACCCACACCACCCGCGGATAGGCCAGGATCGAGGCCTGCGCGGCGTGCGGGTTGGTCGCCTTGGAGTCGTCGATGTAGCGCACGCCGTCGATCTCCCCCACCGCCTCGGCGCGGTGCCGGCCGACCCGGAAGGCGGCCAGGGCCGATGCGATGGCCTCCGCCTGCACCCCCACCGCGCGGGCCAGCGCCGCGGCGGCCAGCGCATCGAGCACCCCGACCGGGCCCGCCACCGGGATCGAATCGACCGGGGCCAGCACCAGGTCGCCGGCGAAGGCGCGGTCGACCAGCGCTCCGTCTCGTACCCCGAGTTCGCCCACCGCGGGCTCACCGAGCCGGAATCCTGCCTTCACCGGCGCACCGGCCGCGGGCAGCAGCGCGGCCGCTGCAGGGTCGTCGAGGCCGACCACGGCCACCCGGCCCTCGAGCACCCGGGCCTTGGCCGCCGCGTAGTTGGCGAAACCGCCATGCCAGTCCAGGTGGTCCTCGGCGACGTTGAGCACCACGCCGCCCTCCGGGCGCAGCGACGGCGCCCAGAACAGCTGGAAGCTGGACACCTCGACGGCCAGCAGGTCCGACGGCTGGTCCAGCACGTCCAGCACCGGGTCGCCGATGTTGCCGCACAGCACGGCCCGCGCCCCGCCGGCGACGAGCATGTCGTAGAGCATCGAGGTGGTGGTGGTCTTGCCGTTGGTGCCGGTGACGACCAGCCACCGCCGGGGCGGCCCGTAACGGCCGGCCTGATCCAGCCGCCAGGCCAGTTCGACGTCACCCCAGATCGGCACGCCGGCGGCGGCCGCAGCGGCCAGGACCGGCGCGGTCGGCGGGAAGCCGGGGCTGGTGACCACCAGATCGAAGGTGTCCGCCTCGGCAGCGGCCTGTTCCGGGGCGATGGGCGCGACCCCGTCCGCGGCCATCGCCGCCAGCGCCTCGGCCCGGTCGTCGCACAGCCACAGGCTGAGATCCCAGGACTTCAGGGCGTTGATGACGGCCCGGCCGGTGATACCGGCCCCGGTCACCAGGATCCGTGCGCCGGGATGCAGCGGCGAAAGGTCGGGGTTCATCGCTGTTCGTCAGATGTTCAGTCGCCGATGGCGGACAGCCACTCGCTGTAGAACAGCGCCACGCCCAATCCACACGCGATCGCGGTGAGCAACCAGAACCGGATGATCACCGTCGTCTCAGCCCACCCGGACAGCTCGAAGTGATGATGGAACGGCGCCATCCGGAAGACCCGGCGGCCGGTGGAGCGGAAGGCGATGATCTGCACCACCACCGAGGTGACCTCGGCGACGAACAGCGCACCGAGCACGACGGCGAGGACTTCGGTGCGACTGGTGATCGACAGCCCGGCGATGATGCCGCCCAGCGCCAGCGATCCGGTGTCGCCCATGAAGATCTTGGCCGGGGCGGCGTTCCACCACAGGAAGCCGATGCAGGCTCCGGCGGTGGCCGCGGCGATGACGGCCAGATCCAGTGGATCGCGGACGTTGTAGCAACCCAGCCCCGGGTGCGTGGCGCAGGCGTTGCGGAACTGCCAGAAGGTGATCAGCACGTAGGCGGCGCTGACCATGGCCATGCTGCCGGCCGCCAGTCCGTCGAGGCCGTCGGTGAAGTTGACGGCGTTACCCCAGGCGTTCACCACGACGACGACGAAGAGGATGAAGAACACGGGAGGCAATGCGACAGTGGCGATTTCACGCACGTAGGACAGTTGCGGGCTGGCCGGGGTCAGGCCGTCGGCATTGCGGAACTGCAGCACCAGGATTCCGAAAAGCACCGCCGCGGCGATCTGGCCGATGGTCTTGGCGGTCTTGTTGAGCCCGAGGTTGCGCGCCTGACGGATCTTGATCAGATCGTCGAGGAAGCCGACCGCACCGAGTGCGGTGGCAAGACCCAGAACCAGCAGACCCGAGGCCGACGGACCGTCCCCGCCCAGAACCAGCCCGAGCAGATGGGTGCCGAAGTATCCGGCCCAGATGCCGGCCAGGATGGCGACACCTCCCATCGACGGGGTGCCGCGCTTGGCCTGATGGCTGGCCGGGCCGTCCTCGCGGATCTCCTGACCGAAGCCCTGCCGGGTGAACAGCCGGATGAGGGTGGGAGTCAGCAGGATCGACACCGCCAGCGACAGACCGACGGCGATCAGAATGAGCCTCATCCGTTCACCAGTTCCTCGGCCAGCGCGCCCAGTCCGGCCGCGTTGGAGGCCTTGACCAGAACGACGTCACCGGGCTGAAGTTCGGCGCGTAGCAGTTCCAGCGCCGATTCGGCGTCGGGAACCATCACTGACTCCGAACCCCAGGATCCCTCCATGACCGCCCCCTGGTGCATGGCGCGCATAGGCCTCCCGGTTCCGACGACGACGAGCCGACTGATATCTAAGCGCACCGCGAGCCGTCCGATGCGGTCGTGTTCGGTTATCGACTCCTCGCCCAGTTCACCCATCTCCCCGAGCACCGCCCAGCTGCGCTTACCGCCCTGACGGGCCATCACGGCCAGGGCCTGCAGCCCGGCCCGCATCGAGTCCGGGTTGGCGTTGTAGGCGTCGTTGATGACGGTCACCCCCGCGGCGGTGGTGCGCACCTCCATCCGGTGCCGGGATGCCGCTGCCGCGCCGGCCAGCGATTCGGCCACCTGCTCGGGCGTCGCGCCGCATTCCAGCGCGACCGCCGCCGCACACAGCGCATTGCTCACCTGATGTTCGCCGTGCACGGCGAGGCTGACCGGCACCCGCCCGGCATCGCTCACCAGGGTGAAGCGCGGCCGGGCCAGATCGTCGAGGGTGACATCCTCGGCGCGGACCTGCGCCGAGGGACCGCGACCGACGGTGATCACCCGGGCCGAGGTCTTGCCCGCCATCGCGGCGACCACCGGATCGTCGGCGTTGAGGATCACCACACCGGAGGCCGGAACGGCTTGCACCAGTTCGGATTTGGTCGCAGCGATCACCTCGCGCGAACCGAACTCCCCCAGGTGTGCGGTCCCGACGTTGAGCACCGCCGCGATCGACGGCGTGGCGATGCGGGCCAGCGCGGCGATATTTCCGGGGTGCCGCGCCGACATCTCCAGCACCAGGAAATCGGTGTCCCGATCGGCCCGCAGCACGGTCCAGGGATGGCCCAGTTCGTTGTTGAACGATCCGGGCGGAGCCACCACCTCACCGAGTGGCCGCAGCGCCGCGGCGATCAGATCCTTGGTGGAGGTCTTGCCCGAGGAACCGGTGATCCCGATGATCCGCATGCCGCCGGCGGTGAGTTCGGCCGCCACCGCCGCGGCGAGCTTGCCCAGGGCGGACAGCACGGCGGCCCCGGACCCGTCGGCGTCGTGTTCGAGGGCGCCGGAATGGGCATCGGCGGCGACCGCCGGCGGCACGACGACGGCCGGCACCCCGACCGGTCGCGCGGCGAGCACGGCGGCGGCCGCGGCGGCGACGGCCTGCGCGGCGAAATCGTGGCCGTCGGCCCGCGCCCCGGGCAGTGCCAGGAACAGCCCGCCGGGGGTGACGGCCCGCGAGTCGAACTCGACGGTCCCGGTGATGTGCAGGCCGGCGGCCTGTTCGGGGGTGATGTCGGACAGGGCGCCGCCGACGATCTGGGCGATCCGGGCCACCGTCAGGTCGATCATCGGGCCTCCCGGCGCTCCAGGGCGCGAGCGAGTTCGGCGCGGTCGTCGAATGGGCGGGTCTGTCCGGCGGCGGTCTGCCCGCTCTCATGGCCCTTACCGGCGACCACCACCACATCGCCGCGGCGCGCCCAGCGCACCGCGTGGGTGATCGCCGCTGCGCGGTCGCCGATCTCGACCAGTTCGGCCGGCGAGCCCGCCTGCCGCGCGCCGGCCAGGATGGCGGCCCGGATCGCAGCCGGATCCTCATCGCGCGGGTTGTCATCGGTGACCACCACCAGGTCCGCCAGTTCGGCGGCGGCGGCGCCCATCGGCCCGCGCTTACCGGTGTCACGGTTGCCCCCGGCGCCGATCACGACGGCCAGCCTGCCCCCGGGACGGCGCAGGGTCTCCAACACCGCCCGCAGGGCGCCGGGCTTGTGCGCGTAGTCGACGACCGCCAGGAAGTCCTGCCCGCGGTCGACGACCTCGAGCCGGCCGGGCACCGCGGCGACGCGCAACCCGGGCGAGGCCTGCTCGGGCGAGACGCCGACCGCGTCGAGCATGGCCAGCGCCAGCAGTGCGTTGGCCACGTTGTAGCGGCCGGGCAGAGGGATACGCAACCGGTGGTGCACCCCGGCCGGGTCGACGGCGGTGAACTCCTGCAGTCCGGAGTCCATTTCGACGATGCCCTCGGCACGCCAGTCCGCCGGGTTGCCCTCCGCGCTGACGGTCACGACCCGCTCCGGGCGGGCGGCCATCGCCCGGCCCGCCTCGTCGTCGACGCAGACCACAGCGATCCGGGCGTGCTGCGGCGAGGCCGGGTCGAACAGCCGGGCCTTGGCCTCGAAGTAGGCCTCCATGGTCGGATGGAAGTCGAGGTGGTCACGGGAGAGGTTGGTGAAACCACCTGCGGCGAACCGGATTCCGTCCACCCGGCCGAGTTCCAGCGCGTGGCTGGAGACCTCCATCACCGCGGTGTCGACACCCCGTTCGGCCATCACCGCCAGTAGCGCCTGCAGTGCGGGCGCCTCCGGGGTGGTGAGCGCACTGGGAACATCGGATCCGGCGATCCGAACACCGACGGTTCCGATCAGTCCCGGCGTCCGGCCCGCTGCGTTGAGTCCGGCCTCGATCAGGTGGGCGGTGGTGGTCTTGCCCGACGTGCCGGTCACGCCGAGCACCACCACACGGTCGGATGGGTGTCCGTAGACATCGGCGGCCACCGCCCCGAGAACCGAGCGCGGCGCCGGATGGATAAGAACCGGAAGCGGCGCCGGATCGGAGAGTTCTCGGTGTATCACGGCCGCGCCGTCGGCATCGGTGAGCACCGCCACCGCACCGGCCTCGATCGCCGCGGCGGCGAATTGCGCCCCGTGTGCCGTCGAACCCGGCAGGGCGGCGAACAGATCCCCCGGCGCGGCGTCCTGGGCCCGCAAGGTGACGCCGGAGATGCGGACGTCGGGAACGCCGGCACCGTCGGCCGGAACGGCCCCGATCCGGGAGGCCAGCGCGGCCAATGCCAGACCAGGGGTGGCGCGGGGTCGCAGCACACTGGTCACCGCCGTCACCCTACCGAGCGGAGGTCCGTCCGCCGCTCAGGCAGCCCGCAGCGTCAGCGGCGGAAGTTCGGGCGACAGCGGCACGTTCTCCCGCTGCAACAGCCAACCGGCGATGTTGTGGAACAGCGGCGCGGCCGAATGGCCGGGCGTGCCGTCCGCGTTGCGCTGCGGGTTGTCCATCATGATCCCGACGACGTAGCGGGGATCGTCGACCGGCGCCATGCCGGCGAAGGTGATCCAGTAGACGTCGTCGTAGTAGCAGCCGCAGCCGGGGTTGATCTGCTGGGCCGTACCGGTCTTGCCGGCCATCTGGTAGCCGTCGACGGCGGCGGCCGGACCGGTGCCCTGCTGGGTCCCCATCGGCTCGCGCTGCACGACGGCGCGCAGCATGTTGCGTACGGTTCGGGCGGTCTCCGGAGTGACAACTCGGATGCCGTTGGGGTGCTTCTCCTCGGTCGTGGTGCCGTCAGCGGCGATGGTGGCCTTGACGATGCGCGGCGGAATCCGCAGACCGTCGTTGGCGATCGCCTGATACATGCCCGCCATCTGCAGCAGGGTCATCGAAAGGCCCTGTCCGATGGGAAGATTGGAGAACGTGCTGCCCGACCACTGGTCGATCGGCGGGACGATGCCCGCACTCTCCCCCGGCAGGCCCACACCCGTGCGCTGACCCAGACCGAACTTGCCCAGCATGTCGTAGTACCGCTCCGGGCCCACCCGCTGCGCGAGCATCAGGGTGCCGACGTTGGAGGACTTACCGAACACGCCGGTGGTGGTGTAGGGCTCCACGCCGTGGCCCCAGGCGTCACGGACGTTGACCCCGCCCATGTTGATCGAACCGGGAACCTGAAGAACCTCATCGGGGTTGGACAGGCCGAACTCGATGGCCGAGGAGGCGGTGACGATCTTGTTCACCGATCCGGGTTCGAAGGGTGAGGAGACCGGAAGGTTGCCGATCTGCTTGTCGCTCTGGCGGCCGATGTCCTGGCTCGGGTCGAAGGTGTTGTCGTTGGCCATCGCCAGGACCTCGCCGGTCTTGGCGTCGAGCACCACCGCCGAGACGTTCTTGGCGCCAGAGACGTCCTTGGCCTGCTGCACCTGCTGCTGAACGTAGAACTGGATGTCGTCGTCGATGGTCAACTGGACCATCGAGCCGTTGACCGCCTCATGCTGGTTGCGGTAACTGCCCGGGATCACCACCCCGTCGGATCCGCGGTCGTAGGTGATCGACCCGTCGGAGCCGGCCAGCACGGCGTCCATCGAATCCTCCAGGCCGAGCAGACCGTGGCCGTCCCAGTCGATTCCGCCGACCACGTTGGCGGCCAGCGAGCCGCCCGGGTATTCCCGGATGTCCTGGCGTTCGGCGCCGACCTCCGGGAACTTCTTGGTGATGGCGGTTGCGATGCCGGGGTCGACAGCGCGGGCCAGATAGACGAAGGTTTCGTTACTGCGCAGCTTTTTGAGCAGGGTGGCGGCGTCCGGGGTGTTGTTGAGCTTGGCCGAGACGGCCTTGGCGATCTCCTCGAGTCGCTTGTCCGGATCCGGGGCATCGGAGGACTTCTGCTTGGCCTCGGTGAGTTGCTTGCGGATCTTGGTCGGCTGGAAGGTCAACGCCCGCGCCTCGGTGGTGTAGGCCAGCTTGTCGAAATTGCGGTCGACGATGCTGCCCCGCACCGCCTTCTCGACGTCGGTCACCTTCAGCTGACCGGCGGCCTGGGCGCGCAGATCGGCGGCCCGCGGCACCTGCAGGCTGAACAACTGACCGGCGGCCACGATCAGCGCGAGCACCATGACGATGCCGCCGACCCGGTATCGGTAGACGAACGAGGATGTGCCCGAATCGGTTTCGGTCGCCATTCGGGTGCGGCGCGAATCAGCCGCCCGGCCCTCACCGGCGGTCACCGGCTGAGGGGCCGACTGGAATCCGGCAGCGCGGCTCCGCCTTGAGGCGGACGGCCGCGACCCTCCTCTGGTGGTGCGACTCACTGCTGCGGCACCCCGGGGGTGGGCAGAATCGTCACCGGCGCGACGACAACGGGGTTCGCCGCGTTAACAGAAGTACCAGCAGCCACATTCGGCACAGCAGCAACTGTAGGTGCGGTGGGCGCCACCAGCGCGGGAGGCGCCGTCGCCAGCGTGTCGGCGGGGGCGGCCGGCCCCGGCAGCGGAACCAGCTGCAGGCCGGGCGGGATCACCGCGCCACCGGCGTGGGGTGTGCCCGCGGCCGGCGGAAGGCGGACGGGAACCTCGGAACCGGGCACGCCCGGGAGCGTCGGGACGGCGCCGACGCGCTTGGGCACCTCGATGGCGGCTCCGGGCTTGGGCGCCGCCGGAGGCGGGGGCGCCGGAGCCGGGGGTGCCGGCTTCTCGTCGGGAAGTTTGGTGTTCAGCGGTGGCGGCGGAGCACCCTCAGCCGGCTTGGGCTTGCCGACCACCACCCAGTTACCGGCCGGATCCTGCACCAGATGCGCGGTGTCCCGCGACGGGATCATCCCCAGGTTGCGCGCGGCATCGGCCAGAGCCGGCGCAGACTGCGCCTCAAGAACATCGCGCTCGAGGGCGTCCTTCTGCTGAGTCAGCGCATCGTTGAGCGCGCGCTCACTGCTGAGTTGATAGGACCGCTGCGCCGCATCGGTCGACAGCCACAGCGTGATACCCAGTCCGAGTCCGAGCGCGCCGATGATCAGTACGACGAAAGGCACGCGCGCCAGCAGCGCCTGCGGACGCAGATCCAGACCGTCGAGCCGGGCGATCAGCCGTTCTCTAAGCCGACCCCGCGCCGAAGACGGACAAACTTGGGGGCCTTGGCTTTCCGCGCCTTGGCACGTGCCTTCGCCTGGGTGGTGGTCTTCGGCCGGGCGGGACGTTCGGCCGGACGCGCGGTCGGTGCACTCTGCGGCCGCTGCCGAACACCGCGGGGCTCCTGCGGGCGGGTGCGGGTGCCCGCCCGGGAACGGCCGCCGCGGGCCGCGCCGTCTGATACGCGACGCGTCCGCACCGGAGCATCGGTGTCGGTGGCTGGCTTGCGGCCGACCTTCATCAGCTGTCCTTTCCATCGGCCCGTTCGACGGCTCGCAACCGAACCGGTGCGCTGCGGGGGTTTCGATCGGTCTCCTCGGCGTCCGCCCGCTCCGCACCGCGGGTGACCGCGACGAATTCCGGCCCGTAGCCCGGCAACTCCACTGGCAGCCCCTCCGGCGAGCGGGAGGCAGTCGCCGCGGTGAAGGCCGTCTTGACGATCCGGTCCTCCAGCGACTGATAGGCCATCACGACGATCCGCCCGCCCGGACGCAGCGCGGTCAGTGCGGCCGGGATGGCGGCGGACAGCGAGTCCAGTTCGGCGTTCACGGCGATCCGCAGCGCCTGGAACGTCCGCTTGGCGGGGTGCCCACCGGTGCGCCGGGCCGGGGCCGGGATCGCGTCGTAAATGATCTCCACCAGCTGCGAGGTGCGCTCCAGCGGTGTGCGTGCGCGTCGCTCAACGATGAACCCGGCGATCCGGGAGGCGAACTTCTCCTCACCGAACCGACGCAGGATGTCGGTCAGCGCACCGCGGTCCCAGGTGTTGAGGATCTCCGAGGCAGTCAATGTCGCCTCGGAGTCCATGCGCATGTCCAGCGGAGCGTCCTGGGAGTAGGAGAAACCACGCTCGGGCCGGTCCAGTTGCATCGAGGAGACGCCGAGATCGAACAGGGCGCCGTCGATGGAACCCGTTGCGGAAAGGCCGCATTCGGCCAGAGCGTCAGCGATTCCGTCGTAGCGGGTGTGAACCAGCTGGACCCGGCCATCGAAGCGCTCGAGCCGGCGTCCCGCGATGGCCAGCGCATCGGGGTCGCGATCCAGCCCGATCAGCCGCAGTCCGGGGAACTGGGTCAGGAAACGTTCCGCATGGCCGCCGGCCCCCAGGGTCGCGTCGACGAGCACCGCGCCGGACCCGTCCGCCGCGTGCCGGGTCAGCGCCGGGGCGAGCAGTTCCACACAGCGTTCGAGTAGAACCGGAACGTGGCCGTGGTTCTCGGGTTTTCCTGGGGCGTCCACAACCGAACCTCCGGGTACCTGCGGTGTCGCCACCCCTGCATCGAGGTCCCTGCCCGATACGAACCTGGCGTCGGGGAAGTACGCCAGGGTCGGTTCGGACAGAGGCCACGCTGCACGGGAGCGCGGTTTCACCGCCAGCTCAGATGATGTCGCTGAGTGCTTCATCGCTGGCCGCGGAGAAGTTCTCTTCGTGGGTCTGCTGATAGTCCTGCCAGGCCTGCGCGTCCCAGATCTCCAGGAAGTCCATCGCCCCGATCACCACGCATTCCTTGGACAGGTTCGCGTAGCGGCGGTGGTCGGCGGAAAGCGTTATCCGGCCCTGCGAGTCGGGGTGCTGCTCGTCGGTGCCGGCGGCCAGGTTGCGCAGGAAGGCTCGGGCCTCCGGATTGCTGCGCGAGGTCGCCGACGCGCGCCTGGCCAGTTGCTCGAACTCAGCCCTCGGATAGACGGCGAGGCTGTGGTCCTGGCTTTTGGTGACCATCAACCCCCCTGCCAGTGCGTCGCGGAACTTCGCGGGCAACGTGAGTCGCCCCTTGTCGTCCAACTTGGGCGTGTAGGTGCCGAGGAACATTCCGGCACCTCCATTCCCCGCGAAGCGGATGTCGCTCCGTCAGGCGCCACGATACCCCACAACCCCCCACTTTGCTCCACCTTGAGGCCGAAAAGTGCGCGTTTTCGCCACTTTTTCGGCCATCACAGCGAGGAGCCCCCCACTCCGAGATCCGGCGATCAGGAGAAATGCCTGATGAAGTCACTGAACGGTCACGGTTCGCTGTCCACTTGCTGCGGTGGGGCCCGGTGGGGCGGTTACGCCGACCTGGGTCCGGGCATGAAAAACGGGACAGCCGCCTGGCTGTCCCGCGTTCGTCCGGTCCGAAGTTCTATTCGTCGAAACGACGCCGGAAGCGGTCTTCCATGCGGTTGGTGAACGAACCGCCGCCCGAACCGCTGCGGCGCACACTCTTGCGGCCGGCTTCGCCGCGATCCCGGGCACCGGAAGCGGGCGGACCCGACACCGCGAACACCACGCCGGCGAACATCACCACGAAGCCGAGCACCGACAACGCCGGGAATCCGCCGATCATGGTGGCCTTGATCGCCACCCCGGCCACCAGCATGGCCAGGCCCAGCAGGAACAGCCCTGCACCCTGCAACCGCCGCCGCCCCGACGGGGCACGGAGATGGCCACCGCGCACGCTGGAGGCGAACTTGGGGTCCTCGGCGTAGAGAGCGCTCTCAATCTGATCGAGCATCCGCTGCTCATGATCGGAGAGTGGCATTCTTCCCTCCTTGCCGGTCCGGTGGTCCCTAACACGTAATGGCCGACCGGCGGAGACTTACCGGACGGACATCCCAAATGATACGAGGTGACCGTGCCTTCTACCACCCGCTTCGACCACCTGATTTGTCCAACCGGGTGCCGAACCGGCCAGTCCGCGGCGCGGCACCATAATGGCGGGTACCCACGATGGCAGCGATCTAGCGAAGGCGGCGACGGGACAGTTGGCGACATTCCTGATCGACCTGTCCCCCGCCGATATGCGCCGCCGCCTCGATGAGGCCCTCACCGTCTACGTCGACGCGATGCGTTACCCGCGCGGAACCGAGGAGCAACGCGCGTCGATGTGGCTTGAGCACGCCGAACGGCCTGGCTGGCGGGCCGTCGCCGCGGTGGAATCCGATGACGCCGGTCCAGACGCCCTCGCCGGCGGCCCCCTGCTGGGAGTGGCCTACGGGTACTGCGGCGCACCCGACCAGTGGTGGCAGCAGCAGGTGGTGCGTGGACTGCAGCGCATCGGCGTCCCCCGCGAGGAGATCAGCCGCCTGATGAGCGACTACTTCGAACTGACCGAACTGCATATCCATCCCAGCGCGCAGGGCCGCGGACTCGGCGAGGCACTGGCCCGCCGGCTGCTGGCCGGCCGCGCCGAGGCCAACGTGCTGCTGTCGACACCTGAGATCAGCGACGAGGCCAACCGGGCCTGGCGGCTGTATCGCCGGATGGGCTTCACCGACGTCATCCGCGGCTACCACTTCGCCGGCGACCCGCGGGCGTTCGCCATCCTGGGTCGAAGACTCCCGCTCTAGCCGCGTTCTGGCACGATGACCACCGTGCGATCTCTTCGGCAGCGCCCGCGCCTTCCGATGGCGGCACTGTTGATGCTGCTGGTGGCGCCGATGCTGGCGGGCTGCCTCAAGGTCCACACCACGATCTCGGTCTCCGACGCCGACAAGGTCTCCGGCGAGATCACCGCGGCCGTCAAGCCTCGCGACGACAAGGATCAGGGCCCGCAGTTCGACGAGAACATGCCGTTCAGCCAGAAGGTCAGTGTCTCGTCGTACAAGTCCGACGGCTACGTCGGCTCGCAAGCGTCGTTCTCCGGGCTCACCTTCGCCGAGGTGCCCCAACTCGCCGGCCTGAGCCGGGACTCCAACGGTGTCGACATCTCTCTGCGCCGGGCCGGCAATCTGGTGATCCTGGAGGGCCGGGTCGACCTGACCACCGTCAGCGATCCCGACGCCGACGTCAGCTTCACCGCGTCGTTCCCGGGTGAGGTGACGTCGACCAACGGTGACCGTCTCGACACGAACACCGTCGAGTGGAAACTGAAGCCGGGCACCGTCAACGTGATGAGCGCGCAGTCGCGCTACACCGACCCGAGCACCCGTTCGTTTCGTAACGCGGCCATCTGGCTGATCGTGGCCGCATTCCTGGTGGCAGGCCTGATCGGTTACCTGGCCTGGCGGGATCGTGACCCGTCCCCGCGCCTGACGGCCGTCGACGAGGGGCACCGTGCTGAGTAAGGACTCCACGGCGCCCACCGCGGCCCAGCTCGCCGGCGCCGTCACCGGACAGCTGCGGACCTATCTCGCGGCGCGGCGCGCCGAGTTCGCCTATATCGGCGAGGACTACGACGGTCTGATCGCCGCGCTCGAGGAGTTCGTGCTGCGCGGCGGCAAACGGATGCGGCCGGCTTTCGCCTACTGGGGATACCGCGCGGTCACACCGTCACCGGAGGAGCCGGTCACCGAGGAGATGCTGCGGCTGTTCGCGTCGCTGGAGATGCTGCACGCGTGCGCCCTCGTCCATGACGACGTCATCGACGACTCGGCCACCCGCCGCGGGCTGCCGACCGCCCATGTGCACTTCTCCGCTCTGCACCGCGACCGCAACTGGCACGGCTCGGCCGAGCAGTTCGGCCGCTCCGCGGCGATCCTGCTCGGCGACCTCTCGCTGGTATGGGCCGACGACATCGTCGCGACCGCGGTTCTGCCCGAGGATGCACGCCGGCGCGTGCAGCGCGTCTGGTCGGACATTCGCACCGAGGTCCTCGGCGGGCAGTACCTCGACATCGTCGCCGAATCACGCGGCGAGCATTCGATCGCCTCGGCGATGAACGTCAACACCTACAAGACCGCGTCCTACACCGTGTCGCGACCACTGCAGCTGGGCGCGGCGGCGGCGGCCGACCGTCCTGATGTGCAGGACGTCTTCTATCAGCTCGGCACCGACCTCGGGGTTGCCTTCCAACTCCGCGACGATGTGCTCGGTGTGTTCGGCGACCCGGCGGTGACCGGTAAGCCGTCCGGTGACGATCTGCGGTCCGGCAAGCGCACCGTGTTGCTCGCCGAGGCCGTCGAGCGTGCCGACGCCGCCGATCCGGCAGCCGCGAGTCTGCTGCGTTCGTCTATCGGCACCGACCTCAGCGAAGCCCAGGTGCGCGAATTGTGTTCGGCCATCGAGTCGGTCGGTGCGCTGGCGGCGGTCGAGGACCATATCGAGGCATTGAGCCGAAGGGCGTTGACCGCACTGGCGGACGCTCCGATCAACGCACCGGCCAAGGCGGGGCTGACCGAACTGGTCGGACTGGCCGCCAACCGGTCGGCCTAGCCGGAAACGCCATGTCCGCCGCGACACCGATCACCGCCCCGCAGACCGGACTGGCCCGACTGGTGGCGTTCTCCCGCGGTGATGACGGCCGTCCCGCGCTTTTGGGCTTCGCCGGCGCCGCGCTCATCGCACTTGGCGGCCTCGGCGCGGGCAGCACGCGGCAGCACGACCCCGTGCTGGAGTCACTGCGGCTGTCCTGGCTACGGTTCGGCCACGGCCTGGTGGTGTCCTCGTTGCTGCTGTGGACCGGCGTCGCACTCATGGTGTTCGCATGGCTGTGGCTGGGACGCCGGGTGGTCGGCCCGCAGAAGGTCAGCGAGTACACGATGCTGGCGACCACCGCGTTCTGGCTGGCGCCGTTGCTGTTGAGCGTGCCGCTGTTCAGTCGGGACACCTACTCCTATCTCGCCCAGGGCGCACTGCTGCGGGACGGATTCGACCCGTATGTGGTCGCCCCGATCGAGAACCCGAATGCCTTGCTGGACAACGTGAGTCCGATCTGGACCACCACGACGGCGCCATACGGTCCGGCCTTCATCCTGGTCGCCAAGTTCGTGACGATGGTCGTGGGCGACCATGTGATCGCCGGCACCATGCTGCTGCGGTTGTGCATGCTCCCGGGATTGGCCCTGCTGATCTGGGCGGCCCCGCGGGTGGCCCGCCACGTCGGCGCCGACGGCGCGACGGCGCTGTGGATCTGCGTGCTCAACCCGTTGGTGATCGTCCACCTGATGGGCGGTGTGCACAACGAGATGCTGATGGTCGGTCTGATGATGGCCGGTATCGCCCTGACCTTCTCCGGCCGTCACGTTCTCGGCGTGATGTTGATCGCGGTGGCGGTGGCGGTCAAGGCAACAGCCGTGCTCGCACTGCCCTTCATGGTCTGGGTCTGGATGCGTCATCTATCGGGCCGAAGGGTGCGCGCCTTCCTGATCGCGGCAGCAGGATCGCTGGCGATCATCGTCGCGGTGTTCGCGGCGTTGTCGTTGCTCGCCGGGGTCGGCCTGGGCTGGCTGACAGCACTGGCCGGTTCGGTGAAGATCATCAACTGGCTGACCGTCCCGACGGCGTTGGCAAATATCGCCAATGCGATCGGCGGACTGTTCATGCCGGTCAACTTCTATGCCGTGCTGGAGTTCACCCGCATCGCCGGGATAGTGGTGATCCTGGTGGCGCTTCCCCTGCTGTGGTGGCGGTTTCGTCACACCGACCGCGAGGCGCTGACCGGAATCGCATGGGCGATGGCGGCGGTCGTGCTGTTCGTGCCGGCCGCGCTGCCCTGGTACTACACCTGGCCGCTGGCGATCATCTCCGCACTGGCCCAGTCGCAGGCGGCGATCGCGCTGATCGCCGGATTCTCGACGTGGATCATGGTGATCTTCAAACCCGACGGCTCACACGGGATGTATTCGTGGCTGCACGTGACCCTGGCCACCCTGTGTGCGGTCGCCGCGTGGAATTCGTTGCGCAAGGATGCGGTGCGCGCCGCCGGTTAAGACGACCTGTCAGTACGCCATCGCCTGTGCGCGGCGCAGAACCTCACGGGCCTGGTGGGTGTGCAGCGCATCCGCCGGACGGGCGTTGGGCGTCTGCTCGCGCACTCCGTCACGGGTCAGTGTCAACGACTGATCGGCGGTGAACAGCCAGCGCAGGATCTCGGTGTCGCGGTAGCCGCCGTCGCGTAGCACGGCCAGCAGGCCCGGCAGTGGTTTGACCACTTCGGCGCGGCCCGCGGAGGCGGGCGTGAAGAAGATCTGCGGGATCATCGGCACACCGCCCCGCCGGACCGCCAGCAACTGGCCGTCCCGCAACTGCTGATGCACCTTGGTCACCGGTATCCGCAGGAGTCCGGCCACTGTGGGCAGGTCGTAGACGGGCTCGTCGGGATTCAGGACGTCGTCACCGGCGGGGATGCTGCTCACGGCGCCCAGTGTAGAACCGCGGTCCGGGCCCCCACGCCGCATAGGATGTGGCCGTGACGTCGGATCGGCTGGTCGGCGCCCTGCTCGACGGCAGATACCGGGTGGAGAACCCGATCGCCACCGGCGGGATGTCCACGGTGTACCGCGGACTCGACGTCCGGCTGGACCGTCCGGTCGCGCTGAAGGTGATGGACGCCCGCTATGCCGGTGACCAACAGTTCCTCGCCCGGTTTCAGCGCGAGGCCCGCGCGATCGCGCGGCTGAAGGACCCGGGCCTGGTCGCGATCTACGACCAGGGCAATGACGCCACCCATCCGTTCCTGGTGATGGAGCTCGTCGAGGGCGGCACGCTGCGCGAGTTGTTGCGCGAGCGCGGACCGATGCCGCCGCACGCCATGGTGGCGGTGCTGCGACCGGTGCTCAGCGGTCTCGGGGTTGCGCACCGGGCGGGTCTGGTGCACCGAGACATCAAACCGGAGAACGTGCTGATCTCCGATGCCGGCGAGGTGAAGCTCGTGGACTTCGGTCTGGTGCGCGCGATCGCCGAAGCCGGCATCACCTCCACCAGCGTGATCCTGGGCACCGCCGCTTACCTCTCGCCCGAACAGGTCGCCGGCACCGAGACCGGGCCTCGTAGCGACGTCTACTCGGCGGGCATCATGGCCTTCGAATTACTCACCGGCACAGTTCCTTTCAAGGGCGACAGCTCGCTGATGGTGGCTCACCAGCGTCTGGATCGCGATGTGCCGCCACCCAGCTCGCTGATCGAGGGCGTGCCGCCGCAACTCGATGCGTTCATCATCAAGGCGACCCGCCGTGACGCCTCTGCGCGATTCGCCGACGCGTCGGAGATGGGCGCGGCGCTGGCGGAGATCGCCGAGGAGCTTTCGCTACCGCCGTTCCGGGTTCCGGCACCGCGCAACTCCGCCCAGCACGCCGCCGCGACGGTCAACCTGAGGCAGCGCACCGAGCGGGTACCCCAGCCGGGGAGGGAGCCGGGGCCGTACCCGACCCGTCAGTTCACTCCAGCCACCGGATTTCCCGTCGTCGATGCCCAACCCGATGCCGGGGACGACGGCGCCGAACATTACGACCCGCGGCAAGACAGCGAGTTTGACAGCGAAACCGATATCGCGCCAAGGCAATTCGCCGGTATAGACATCGACGAGTTCACCCTGGCCGGCCAGCGTGCGCGCCGCGCGGTGGTGTTCTGGGTGCTGACCGTGCTCGTGCTGACGGGCCTGGTCGCCGTCGCGGCCTGGGAAGTCGGACTGAACTTCCAGGGCATCATCGGCCGCTAGTCGCGCAGCATCTCCGCGACCAGGAAAGCCAACTCGAGGCTCTGCTGGGTATTCAGCCTCGGGTCGCATGCCGTCTCGTAACGGCCGGCCAGGTCGGTGTCGGAGATGTCCTGCGCACCACCGAGGCATTCGGTGACGTTCTCGCCGGTCAGTTCGACGTGGATGCCGCCGGGATGGGTTCCCAGTGCGCGGTGCACCTCGAAGAAACCCTGCACCTCGTCGACCACACGGTCGAAATGGCGGGTCTTGTATCCGGTCGAGGATTCATGGGTGTTGCCGTGCATCGGATCGCACTGCCAGATCACCTGGTGGCCGGAGGCCTGAACCTTCTCGATGATCGGCGGCAACAGGTCACGGACCTTGTGATTGCCCATCCGGCTGACCAGGGTGAGCCGGCCCGGCTTGTTGTTCGGATCGAGCCGTTCGACGTACTCGACGGCCGTCTCCGGCGTCGTCGTCGGGCCGATCTTGACACCGATCGGGTTGGCGACCACCTCGGCGAACGCGATGTGCGCCCCGTCGAGCTGTCGGGTGCGCTCCCCGATCCAGATGTAGTGCGCCGACAGGTCGTAGAGCCGCGGCTCACCGAACTCCTCGGACAGGCGCAGCATCGCGCGCTCGTAGTCGAGCACCAGGGCCTCGTGGCTGGCGTAGATGTCGGCGGTGTCGAGGTTGCGGTCGGCCACCCCGCAGGCATGCATGAAGCGCATACCGCGGTCGATCTCGGCGGCCAGTGCCTCATACCGCGCGCCGGCCGGCGAGGTGCGGACGAACTCCCGGTTCCAGTCGTGCACCAGGTGCAGCGAAGCCAGGCCCGAGGCGGTCAGCGCGCGTACCAGATTCATCGCCGCGCTGGCGTTGGCGTAAGCGCGCACCAGACGGGACGGGTCGTGCTCGCGCACCGCCGCGTCCGGGGCGAAACCGTTGATCATGTCGCCGCGGTAGGACTTCAGCCCGAGTGCGTCGGTATCCGAGGAGCGCGGCTTGGCGTACTGGCCGGCGATGCGGGCGACCTTGACCACCGGCATGCTGGCGCCGTAGGTGAGCACCACCGCCATCTGCAGCAGTGTGCGGATGTTGCCGCGGATATGGGGTTCGGTGTTGTCGGCGAACGTCTCGGCACAGTCCCCGCCCTGCAGCAGGAAAGCCTCGCCACGGGCCACCGCCTCAAGCTGGCTCGACAGCCGCTCGATCTCGGAGGGGACGGTGATCGGCGGCACACTCTCCAGGACCGTCCGCATGGCCTTGGCCTGCTCTGCGTCCCAGCTCGGCTGCTGGACGGCGGGCTTGGCGAGCGCGGCGTCAAGCCGTGCCCGGAGGTCGGCCGGCAGCGGCGGCAACGACGGCAGCTGCTCGATCGGTACGTCGACGGTCCAGTTCACCCGTCCATGGTAACCGGGCTTTCACGCCCGTTTGACCACCTTGGAAACGTCCCGACCTGCGCTTTGATCTCAGCCCGGGTCGGGCCGGCCGGTCATCAAGAGGTACCGGCGAAGGTTGTGCCGGGCGTCGACAAGAGCGTCGTGGGTGTCGTGCGGCCGCGGAGGCATCCGTGGGGAGCCCAGGTCCTCCCACACCTGACGCAATTCCCGGGTGAACCGCGGGATCTGTGGCGGCAGGCTCGTCATGGGTCCCCACAACTGGCACAGCGCGACGTGGTCGTAGGCGCCGACCCAGGCCCACAGTTCGATCGGCTCCTCGCCGTCGATACCGAAGAAGTCCTCCAGATCCTCGCGGATCTGCCGTCGCGACCGCCATACCCTCGAGGCCGGCGAGGGCAGCTTGGGCAGGACGTTGGTACGCACCCAGCGACCGGCCGACTCGGGGTCGAACTCGGTGGAGACGGCATAGAACTCGCGGCCGTCCTCGGCGACGACGCCGATCGAGATCAGATCGATGATGCGCCCGTTGTCGATGAACTCGGTGTCGTAGAAGTACCGCATTCCACTACCCCTGAGCCTTCACCGGTGCGGGCGCGGCGTGCACGACGCGGTCCAGTTTGGCCTCCACCTCAGACGGCGCCGGGAACCGGGGCTCGCCGGCGATCACGTGTTGCAGCCACAGGTTGGCCTGGACGAACGGCCTGCGCAGATGACGTTCACGCTGCAGCGCGCGATGCATCTTGCGGGGCTTGTCCTGGTAATGCCAACGGGCCCACGGCGCGTGCGGGCGGGACAGCCGGATGGCGCCGATGAACAGCAGTGGCGGCATGAACATCCCGAGCAGTCCGGTCCACAGCTTGCCTTTGAGGATCACGATGACCGCCATCGCCAGGGAGAACAACGTCATCAGGATCACCGTGGTGCGGGCCAGCACGGACGTGTCGTCGCGCCAGATGCCGACGTTGAACAGCGACAGCGGGTTGAAGCCCATCATCAGCAGACCAGCCACGGCGACCGCGACGAAGACGGCGTCGACAGAGGTGCGACCGTCCTCGGTCCAGTAGACGTCCTGGAGGTGCAGGATCAGCGCGAACTCGTCGAGCACCAGGGCGGCGCCGACGCCGAACACGATGCCGGCCGCGGTGAACTGGTTGTTGGTCCCCGACGCCGCCATCGTCACCATCGCGACCCCGGAGACCAGACTCAGGATCACACCGAACACGGCGTGATGGATGTGCAGGCCGCCGGCTCCGGAGATGTTGTGCGGCTGCCACCACCTATGCGGCTTGGGTTCACCGTTCGCGCCGGTCTCGCCGGCGGTGTCACGGATATAGCGGGTGATGGTGCGGGTGATGAAGAAAGTCAGGATGAAGGCGATCAGACACCACATCAACGGCACTCGACCGGGTGCCACGATATCGAGGCGGACCTCGAGACCCTCGGGGAAATGCACGATTGGAAAACTTACGCGCATCCCCGTGCTGTGGTTTCGTCCGGATAGTCTGGTCTGGACATGAGCAGGTGGCGGTCGCCCGAGCAGGGCGCATTCCCGGGTGGCACCATCGCCTGGCGGGTGGTGCAGCTCCTCATCGTCATCGCCATGGCCCGGGCCTGCTGGCAGTTGTTCGGGCACCCGCCGTACCGCATCGACGTCGACGTCTACCGGATGGGCGGGCGCGCCTGGCTCGACGGGCAGCCGCTGTACGCCGGCGGCGCGATGTTCCACACCCAGGGCGGACTGGACCTGCCCTTCACCTATCCCCCGCTGGCCGCCATCGTGTTCAGTCCCCTGGCCCTGGTGTCACTGCCGGTGGCCAGCGCGGCGATCACGGTGGTCACCCTGCTGCTTCTGGTGGTCTCGACCGCGATCGTGCTGAACCGGCTGCAGGTGTGGCCCGGACGCGCCTGGTGGCTGGCGGCGGCGATCGTCGCCGTCTCGGTCACCACGCTGGAACCCATCCGGGCCAACTTCTCCTTCGGTCAGATCAACGTCGTCCTGATGACCCTGGTGATCGCCGACTGCGTGCCGAGGCGCACCCCGTGGCCGCGTGGCGTGCTGCTCGGAGTGGCCATCGCGCTCAAACTCACACCGGCGGTCTTCCTGCTGTATTTCGCGTTTCGGCGGGACACCCGCGCCACCCTGACCGCGGTGGGGAGTTTCGCGGTGTCGACCCTCCTCGGCTTCACCCTCGCGTGGCGGGACTCCCTCGAGTACTGGACGGCCACCGTCGGGCACACCGAACGGATCGGCAACGCCAAGTTCAACACCAACCAGAATGCCGCCGGGGCGCTGGCCCGCCTCGATCTGGGTCAGACCGCGCACTTCGTGCTGTGGACGTTGGCCTGCCTGGGCGCTCTCGGCCTGACGGTGTGGGCGGTCCGGCGGGTGCTCGGCGCGGACGAACCAACGCTGGCACTCGTGCTGGTGGCGTTGTTCGGCCTGGTGGTCTCGCCGGTGTCGTGGTCGCACCATTGGGTGTGGGCGCTGCCGACGGTGATCGTGACGGCAGTGCTGGCCTACCACCGGCGCAATGCCCCGCTCGGGGCGGCAGCCCTGGCCGGGACCGCGCTCATGCTGTGGCCGCCGATCGATCTGTTGCCCGAGCACCACGAGGCCGCCGCGTCGTGGTGGAGGCAACTGTTCGGGATGTCGTATGTGTGGTGGGCGCTGGCGCTGATCGCCGTCGCCGGGCTGACGGTGACGCGCCGGCCGGTCAGCCCGCCGCGGTCTCCGGGATCCGCGCCGGTGGCGGACTTGGCACTTCCGGCTTAGGCGTCTCGGGAGACGTGCCCTTCTTCAGGCTCGCCGCGTAGATGTCGACGTACTCCTGACCGGAGAGCTTCATCAGTTCGTACATCACCTCGTCGATGACGGCACGCTCGATGAAACGGTTGCCGGCCAGACCCTCGAAGCGGGAGAAGTCCATCGGCCTGCCGAAGCGGACCTCGACCTTCCCGAACCGCCACATCTTCGATCCGGGCGGGTTGACGACGTCGGTTCCGATCATGGCGACCGGAATGACCGGCACGCCGGTCTCCAGCGCCAGCCGGGCCAGGCCGGTCTTGCCCTTGTAGAGCCGCCCGTCCGGCGAACGCGTTCCCTCCGGGTACATTCCCAGCAACTTGCCCTGCTCGAGGATCCGCTCGGCGGTGACCAGCGCGGCCTGCGCCGAATCGGCGTCGGTGCGGTCGATCGGCACCTGGCCGGCAACGGTGTAGAACCACGCGGTCAACCGGCCTTTGATCCCCTTGCCGGTGAAGTACTCCGACTTGGCCAGGAAGGTGATCCGGCGGTGTACCACCAGTGGCAGGAAGAAACTGTCGGCGACCGCGAGATGGTTGCTGGCCAGGATCACCGGACCGGTGGCCGGAACATGTTCCAGGCCTTGTGTTTTCGGCCGGCCGAGCAACGAGAGCAGGGGTCCCATGAAGATGTACTTAAAGAGCCAGTACCACATGGACCCCTCCTTTCCGCCGCCACGCGAGGGCGTGAATACGGGCAACTCTACCCAGCAGGTGTGGGGCCGACCACACGACAAGCACGTTCTGGGTCAATCCACAGAGAGCGCGGATCAGATTTCGGTGCCGGGTTCGACCACGATGGGAATGCTCTGATAACGGCCGTTGCCGTTTTGCCGGGGAGCCTCGGCCTGCTCTGCCGCTGTCCGGTCTGCGGTTTCGCCGCCGGTGTCCTGCGCGGCCGGTGTCTCAGCGGCCTCCGGGCGGCCCTGGGGGTCGGCGGCCATCGTCTTGAGCATCGTCATCAGAGCGACGCTGTGTTCGGAGATGACGTTCAGCATCGGGTGCTGTTCCCCGCTGACCAGGGCGGCCAGCGCGCACACCGGGCACCACACCTGCTGGCAGCGGCCGGGAC
>CAYFMA010000013.1:0-15003 GCA_964344085.1 uncultured Mycobacterium sp. | reverse complement strand
TGGCCGCCGATTCGCTGCGCGGCCCCGGCCGCTGCCAGCCGGTGTGGTGCCCGGTGTGCGCGCTGGCAGCGGCCGGGACCGCGCAGCGAATCGGCGGCCATCGCGGCCGCGCTGCGGACCGCCGGGTCGAGGCGATCGAGGACCGCCTGGGCCAGCTGACGTAGTTCCGGCCCGATATCGGAGTGATTGGCGGGCGTCATGTGGCCGGCCAGATGTCGGGATTGGGACGGAACCGGACGGTCAGCTCGGTGCCGCGCAAGGCGGCGTCGGTGACGATGCATCGGCGCAGCACCGAGGCCAGCCGGACCCGGCGCCGAAGCCCCGCCACCCCGATGATCAGGTCGTCTCCGGCCCGGCCCAGACTGAGCGCGCCGGCATCGATTTGCGGCAGCTCCAGCCGCAGCCGGTAGACCGCGTCGAGTCCGGAGCCCGACTCGCGGTCGACGACCGGTCGCAGCGGCGCGGGAGGCTGGGAGCCGTCGCGACGTCGCGCCTCGTCGAGGAGCTGGGCCAGCGCCTTGGGCCCGATCGGCTCCCCTGCCAGATGGGGGATCATCACCAGCTGGACATCACCGATGGCGCCATCCAATTCGTCGAGCACCGCCTGCTGTTCGGCGATCCGGGCCGCATACCAGTCGAAGGCCGGATGCTCCGGCAGGTTGCGGTATTCAAACGAATCATCTTGGAAGAGAACCTGATTGACGATCAGCTCAGCGACGGGGATACCCATCAGCGCCAGCGATCCCAGGGTTCGCCCGGCCTCGGCGGCCACCACCCGCTCGGGAGTGAGGACCAGGTGGGCGCCGACGCGTTCGCCGTCGGCCAGTAGTTCGGCCAGCGATTCGACACCCGAGGTGACCACTTCGACCAGGGCGACGGTCGCCGTCGTGCGGACGTCTTCGAGGGGCGCGCTGAGCCGGCGGTGCCGCGGCCAGCACCGCTCCACATACTCCGCGAAGGTCGAGGGCAGGGTCAGCATGCGTAAGGCATCGGCGGTGGAGGCGCAGTCGACCACCAGATAGTCCCAACGTCCGGAGGCCGCCAGATCGGCGACGGCACGCAACCCGAGAACCTCCTGAACCCCGGGCAGTGCCGAAAGTTCTTCGGGCGCAAGGTCATTGAGGTCCGATTCCGGGAAGCGCGCCGCCAGAACGGGGGCTGCGGCCCGCCAGGCGGTCTCCAGCAGAGCCAGAGTGTCCAGCGCCAGTGCATCGAGATGGCCGCCGCCGGTCTCACCGCCGCGTTCCTCGGTGATGATCCGGACCGGCTCGGCACCGGTGCCGGGCGTGACCGGGACGCCGAGCACATCGCCGAGGGAATGCGCCTGGTCGGTGGACACCGCCAGCACGCGCTGCCCGTCGAGTGCCGCCCGCACCGCGGTGGCCGAGGCCAGCGTGGACTTGCCCACTCCGCCCTTGCCGACGAAAAAGCCGATCCGGGCCGACCCGGTGCGGCCCTTATCAGCGATTGCGGTGTCGGTGTCTTCCACTCAGCCCTCGACCCGCTTCTTGAGGTCCTTGAGCGCGGTGTCGGTAAGCCGCCGCTCGGCCTTTCGCTTGAGCAGTCCGATCATCGGGATCATCAGGTCGACCGAGAGTTCGTAGGTGACATCGGTCCCGGATCCATTGGGGGTCAACGTGTATGCGCCGTCGAGTGCCTTGAGCAGCCCGCTCGACACCAGCGACCAGCGCACCGACTTCCGGTCTTTGGGCCACTCGTACTTGAGCACCATGGTGTCCCTGAGCACCGCGGCATCCAGTACCAGCCGCGCGACTTTCGGGTAGCCCTCCGCGTCGGCCTCGAGGATCTCGGCCTCGGTGTATTCCGAGACCCAGTCGGGGTAGGAGGCGATGTCGGCGATGACATCCATCACGGTGCGGGGATCCGCATCGATGTGGATGGTCTGGGCCGTCTTGTCCGCCACTGTGGTCGCTCTCACTTCACTATCACCGGTGTCCGGTCGTCCCCTGGTGACCGGATACCAAACCGTACCCCGCTCCGCCCGGGGTAACCGTTCAATCAGCGCCGCGGCGCGACACCCACCGGCCGCGAGGCCTCCAGGCGATTCTTGACCTCGAACGCCATTCGCTTTCCTGCCACCCGGCGCTGATGGTTCAGCTTGGCGGCGTCGATCTTGGCCGCCGACGGACCGGTGGGCTCGGCGTGCAGGAAGTAGTGCAGGACGACCCCGTCGAGAACGGGCTCCAGCCAGATCTCCATCGTGCCGGTGAGCGGGCCGGCGGTGGTCCACCGCACCCCCTTCTCGGCACGGTCCTCGACCACCTCCAGGATCAGGTCGGGGAACCACCTGCGCCAGGACGTCCGGTCACCGACCGCCCGGCCGACGTCGGCGGGATCAGCGGCGACGAACGTCTCGTCTGCGATCTGGACCGTATTCACGCCGGATAGCTTCACATACCGCTCAGCCCAACCGCTGAGCCGGGCGGACCGCCAGCAGCCCGGACAGCCGCGTGGTCAGGGTGTGCCAGTTCCAATCGCGGCCTGCCCACTCGCGGCCCGCCTGCCCCATCCGGCGCGCCGAATCCGGGTCGGCGAGTAGGTCGCCGATCACCTCGGCGAGTTCACCGGCGTCGCGGCCGTCGACAACCCGGCCGGTCTTGCCGTCGATGACGGTCTCCGGTGCCCCGCCCGAGTCGCCCGCCACCACCGGCACCCCGGTGGCCGACGCCTCGAGGAAGACGATGCCCAGGCCTTCGACATCCAGACCCGCACCCCGGGTGCGGCAGGGCATCGCGAAGACATCGGCCATCGCGTAGTGCGCCGGGAGTTCGGCGGTCGGCACAGCACCGGTGAACACGATTCCGGCCCGGACACCGCTGTCGTCTGCCATCCGGTGCAGCGTCTGTTCATAGGGGCCGCTGCCGACTATCACCAAGGCCGCGCCGGGAATCCGCCGGACGATCTGTGGCCAGGCCGCGATCAGCATGTCCTGCCCCTTGCGCGGCACCAGTCGCGAGACGCAGACGACGGTGGGCCGATCCCCCAGCCGATAGCGCTCACGAAGCTCTGCCCGGGCCGCCGGGTCGGGCTTGAACCGGGCGGTGTCCACCCCCGACGGCAGATACTCGAGACTTGCCCGCGGCCCGAAGGCCGAGGCGAAGCGACCTCGGGTGTAACGGCTGACGTAGGTGATGACGTCGGTGTGATCGCCGATGCGCCGCAGGGCCGTTCGCGCGCCGGGCACCATCGACCAGCCGACCTCGTGACCGTGTGTGCTGGCGAGCACCCGTTGGGCTCCCGCCGACCGGGCGCGCGGTGCCAGCAGAGCCAGTGGCGCCGCGGCGCCGAACCACACCGTCTCGATGCCGGCCTCTCTGATCAGGCTGCGCATCCGCCGGTCGACGCCCGGCTCGGGCACCATCAGCGTGCCGGGGTGGCGTACCACCCGGAACGGCGCGGCGCGGTCGTAGTCGTCGGCGCCCTTCCATTTGGGCGCGTAAACCGTGAGCTCGTGCTCGCCGGCCTCGGCCAGGCGCCGGACGAACTGCTCGAGGTAGGACTGGATGCCGCCGCGGCGCGGCGGAAAGTCGTTGGTGACCAGAAGAACCCGTGTCATCGGGGTCTACCTAACCAGCCTCGGCCAGCCACCGGACCCACCGCGCTTGAAGCTCGGCCATGTCGATGCCGAGGGACTGACGGACCGCGGCGGCGAAATCACCGTGCCCCGGCCCGCAGGCCGCCCGATAAAGCCGGCGCAGTCCGTCGGCTCCGAACCCGCCGGCGATGAAGCGGGAGAACCACCAGGCCCGGTCGTATCCGGTCGAACGCCGCGGTCCGGGGCTGTCCAATTCGGCGTCGACGGGCAGTGCGGTGTCGGACGCCGCACCGGGCGGGATCGGCTCGGGCTTGCGGGCGACGAAGTCGGCCACGCCCTCGACGAACCACCGTGGAGCGTCGAGAGCGGTGTCGGCGCGGGCGGCGAAATGAAAGAGCTCGTGGGTCAACACGATTCGCAGCGCTTCCTCCGACATGGCCGCCGCACCCGGGGCCAAGACGATGCGCTGCCCCACCGCCGTGCGCTGATCGGGATCCACCGAATCGGCGACGGCGACGGCGGCGATGTCGGTCCATGTACGCCGCGGGTCGAGACCCGCCTCGGCGACGAACCGGTGATCGGAATCGGTGAGCACCACAACGATCTCGCGCGGCCAGTCCGAACCCCAGAATCGCTCGACGTCGCGCACCGACGAGTCCATGACGGACCGCACCCGGGCCTGCAGGGTGTCCGCGCGGACCGTGCCGAGAGTGCGGACCTCGACGGTCCTGTCGCCGGCCGCCGGGACCGTCGCCGGCACGGGCCGCGCGGCGGTAGCCGACACCAGCACCACCGCGGTGATCAGTTCGGCGGTCAGGACGACCGCCAGCAGGGCGCGCCTGCGCAGATCAGTAACGACGAACGTCGTAGATCGGCGCGTTGTTCACCGGGGCCACGGCGACCGGAACACCGAAGGTCGACGCATGGACCATCATCCCGTCGCCGATGTAGAGGCCGACGTGCGAGGCATCGGAGTAGTAGGTGACCACGTCACCTGGCTGCATATCGGAGACCGCCACCGGCTGCCCGCCGGCGGCCTGCGCATAGCTCGAGTGCGGCAGGAACACTCCGGCCTGCTGGAAGGACCACATCACCAGGCCCGAGCAGTCGAAGGCTCCCGGGGCGGAGCCGCCCCACACGTACGGATCGCCGATCCGGCTCAGCGCGGCCTGGACCGCGACGGCCCCGGCGTTGCTGCCGCCGCCACCGGTGGACGGCATGGCGGCCAGCGCGGCGATATCGGTCGACGGGGTCGCATCCGGGGCGGCGACGGCCGCCACCGCGGCCGGCGGGGCGGCCGGGTTGGCCAGGATGGCCCGCTGGATGGGGGTGAGCATCCCGTACTTGGCCTTCACCGACGCGATCTGGACCTGGAGCTCGGACTGCTTGTGCTGCAGTTCGGCGCGGATGGCGGCGGCCTCGTCGGCGGCGGTCTTGGCCTCGACGGCCGACTTGGCCGAGGCGGCCTCGATCCGGGCGGCCTCCTCATTGGCGTGCCGGAAGCTCTTCATCTGGGCCGACATCTCGGTGGCCATGACACGCTGGACGGACATCTTGTCGATCAGGCCCTGCGGCGACGCGGCGGTGAGCAGGGCGTTGAGACCGTCGGTGCGGCCACCCATGTAGACCGACGCGGCCAGTTTGTCGACCGAACCCTGGTAGCCGACCAGCTGAGTCTTGGCGACGTCGAGGGCGGCCAGGTCGTCGGAGTGCTGCTTCTCGGCGGCCTGCTGGGCGGTGACCTTGTTGTCGAGATCCAACTCGGCGGTGTGCATCGACTCGGTCAGCTGCTCGGCCTGCCGGGAAAGCTCGTTGAGCTGGGCGACGGCGTCCTGGGCCGGATCGGCGGAGGCGGCCGCGCCGCACACACCGGCGAACAACGTGACACCTGCGATCGCACCGGCCAACGGCTTGGAACAGAGGAAATCAGTCAGCATCGTGCGGTCGAATCTCAAGATTAGACATCCTTTGACTACGTCACTACGCCCGACTCAACTGGTCGAACAGGGTTTAAACGCCCCTAAGGTCTCGAATAGGTTACGAAACGGCAACGGCCTTGTCCAACGGACTCAGGAACATTTCAGGGAAACATCCGTCACACTGGTCACAGCCCGATCGGGACCCTAACCGGCCAGTCCCGGACCCTCCGGACGGTGGATCGGGACCAGCCGCAACCGTGGGGCAAGACCCGCCTCGGCCAGCACCTCCAGCGCGGCCCGCTCATCTTGGAGCAGGGTCTCGGGGACTCCCAGCAGCACACTGACCACGCAGTCTCGGCAGCCCGGGCCCCGCACCGCGCACTCGTCGCAGTCGATCACCACCGGTTCGCCCGGCTGAACCGCATCGTGTCCCATCTCGACTCCTCCAGATAAATCGGGTCCGTGCCCATTCGGTTGTGCGAACGCTAACCAGACCCTCCGACAAGTTCGGCCGCGCGGCGTGGCGGCGGCGGACTGTCGGTGGGCCTGCCTAGCGTCATGCCCGTGCCCGGAGTCCGGACCGACCCGCAACTGAGCTTCGCCGACCTCGACGAGGCGACGGAGTCCTCGCTGCGGGAGACCACCTTCGTGATCGTCGACCTCGAGACCACCGGCGGCCGCGCGAAAGCCGGACCCGACGGCGCATTCGACGCCATCACCGAGATCGGCGCGGTCAAGGTGCGCGGCGGGGAGGTGATCGGCGAATTCGCCACCCTGGTGGATCCACAACGGTCCATACCGCCCAAGATCGTCGAACTCACCGGCATCACCACGGCGATGGTCCGCGACGCCCCGACGATCTCGACGGTGCTGCCGATGTTCCTCGAATTCGCCCGCGGCGCAGTACTTGTCGCGCACAACGCCGGTTTCGACATGGGATTCCTGCGCGCCGCCGCCGAACAGTGCGATATCCCCTGGCCGCGGCCGCAGGTGCTGTGCACGGTGCGCCTGGCCCGCCGGGTGCTCAGCCGGGAGGAGGCGCCCAGCGTCCGGCTGTCCGAATTGGCCCGGCTGTTCGGCTCGTCCACCGAACCCACCCACCGTGCCCTCGACGACGCCCGGGCCACCGTCGACGTGCTTCACGCGCTCATCGGACGAGTCGGCAATCAGGGCGTCACCACATATCGGGAACTGCGGGGCTTTCTGCCGGGGGTGTCCAACGCCCAGCGCGGTAAGCGGGTGCTGGCTCAGGGGCTGCCCCGCCGGCCGGGGGTCTATCTGTTCCGCGGTCCCACTGCCGAGGTGCTCTACGTCGGCACCGCCACCGACCTGCGCCGGCGGGTGCACCAGTACTTCAACGGATCCGACCGGCGCACCCGGATCACCGAGATGGTGAATCTGGCCAGCACGGTCGACCACGTCGAATGCGCGCACGCCCTGGAGGCGGGCGTCCGTGAGCTCAGACTGCTGGCCGCGCACGCGCCGCCCTACAACCGCCGGTCCCGATTCCCGCACCGGTGGTGGTGGCTGACGCTCACCGATGAGGCATTCCCCCGGCTGTCAGCGGTGCGCTCACCCCGGCACACCGGTGCCCTCGGGCCGTTCCGGGTCCGTGCCGAGGCGCTGGACACCGCCGATCTGATCGCCCGGTTCACCGGCGTGCGGACCTGCACCGGGCGCATCGCCCGGGATGCCCAGCACGGACCGGCCTGCCCGGAGCGCGAGGTCGCACCCTGCCCGGCGCACCGCGGGGTATCAGCCGGCGAGTACGCCCCCGCGCCCGAACGGGCCGTCGCCCTGATCCACGGGCTGGACAACGCCGCCCTCGACGCCGCCGTGGAGCGGGTCACCGAACTCGCCGGCCGCGGCCGCTACGAGAGCGCGGCCCGGTTGCGCGACCAGATCGCCGAGGCCATCGAAGTGCTGTGGCGCAGTCAGCGGCTGCGGGCGCTGGCCGCGGTGGGGGAACTGGTCGCCGCCGCCCCGGACGGCGCGGGCGGCTGGCAACTGGCGGTCATCCGCCACGGCCAACTGGCTGCAGCGGGCAGCGCCCGCAGAGGTGTGCCGCCGATGCCGGTCGTCGACGCGCTGATCACCGGCGCCCAGGTGGTGTTGCCCCAGCCCGCCCCGCTAGGCGGTGCGCTGGTCGAGGAGACCTCACTGATCGCCCGCTGGCTCTCGCAGCCCGGCATCCGGATCGTTTGCGCCACAGAGGGATTCGTATCACCACTGCACTCCGCAGGCCCATGGCTGCGATGGTCGTCGGCCGCACGCGCGGCGAGATACGCCGGCTCAGAGATCGTTGGTGAACCGGACCCAGTGTTCGAGCAGTCGCGCCGCCGCGCCGGAGTCGATCGCCTCGGCGGCACGACCCAGGCCGTCCTCCCAGGAAGGCAGCCATTCGGCGTGGCTGGATAGCCCGGCATGGGCCACCATCGCGCCGGCCGCATTGAGGATGACGGCATCGCGCACCGCGCCCTTGGCCCCGGCGAACACGTTGTGCGCCTCGTCGGCGTTGGCCTGCGCCTCACCACCGACGAGTTCGGCGAGACGGGCCCGCGGGAAACCGAAGCCCAGCGGATCGAAGGTCAGCTTGTCGATGGTGCCGGATTGCACCCGCCAGATGGTGCTGGTGGTCGTGGTGGTCAGTTCGTCAAGGCCGTCCTCGCCGTGCACAACCAGAACACTGGCCTGGCGGGCGGCGAACACCCCTGCCATCACCTCGGCCAGTTCGCCGAACGCGCAGCCGATGAGCCCGGAGCGTGTACCGCCCGGATTCGTAAGAGGCCCAAGAAGATTGAAGACGGTGGGCACCCCGATCTCACGACGTGGCGGGCCGGCGTACTTGTAAGACGGATGGAACACCGGGGCGAAACAGAAGCCGATGCCCACCTCTGCCACCGAGCGCGCCACCTCCTCGGGGTCCAGATCGATCCGGACGCCGAGGGCTTCGAGCATGTCCGCTCCTCCGCTCTTGGAGGAGGCGGCCCGGTTCCCGTGCTTGACCACCGGCACGCCCGCGGCGGCCACCACGATGGCGGCCATTGTGGACAGGTTGACGGTGTTCGCGCGGTCGCCGCCGGTGCCGACGATGTCCACGGTGTCGGTGCCGATCGCATCGGTCGGCACCCGGAGGGCGTAACGCAGCATGGTGTCGGCCAGTTCCCGGACCTCGGCCGCGGTCGGATGCTTCATCTTCATCGACACGCCGAAGGCGGCGATCTGAGCCGGTGTCGCATCCCCGGACATGATCTGGTCCATCGCCCAGGCCGCCTGGCCGGGAAAGAGCTCCTCCCCCTCGGTCAACCGGCCCAGGACCTGCGGCCATGACGAAATCGGCGGTTCGGAAACCCGGTCATCGGAAGGCGTCAGCACCGGCCGATCGTCCCACGACGCAGGGGTGTCACCAAGGTCACGTCAAACAAGTTGTGACCAAATTGCCCCCTGGCTGTACCTCGACAACTACAAAGCGTCATACTTCTCCCTGTGACGAGTGCTGTGGGTACCTCTGGAACTGCGATCACCTCGCGTGTGCATTCGCTGAACCGACCGAACATGGTCAGTGTCGGCACGATCGTGTGGCTTTCCAGCGAACTGATGTTCTTTGCTGGACTGTTTGCGATCTATTTCACCGCACGCGCCCACTCGGGCGGGGCGTGGCCGCCTCCGCCCACGGAACTGAACCTCTATCAGGCGGTTCCGGTGACGTTGGTGCTGATCGCGTCGTCGTTCACCTGCCAGATGGGTGTGTTCGCGGCCGAGCGCGGTGACGTCTTCGGCCTGCGCCGCTGGTACACCCTGACCCTCGGGATGGGCCTGTTCTTCCTCCTCGGACAGCTCTACGAGTACTTCCATCTGGTCACCCACGGGACCACCCTCGCCAGCAGCGCGTACGGCACGGTCTTCTACCTGGCCACCGGCTTCCACGGCCTGCACGTGCTGGGCGGCCTGATCGCCTTCACGCTGCTGCTGCTGCGCACCAAGATGGCCAAGTTCACGCCCGCCCAGGCCACCGCCGCGATCGTCGTGTCGTACTACTGGCACTTCGTCGACATCGTCTGGGTGGCGCTGTTCGCGACGATCTACTTCATCCGTTGATGAGAAGGGGTTCGATGACTGAGAAGTCGCGCCGGCGGTTGCACCGGCGGCTGACCGGCGCCATTCTGCTGGTGTTCGGGCTGGGTTTGGCGGGTGTGCTGGCCGCGACCCTGACACCGGCGCCCCAGGTCGCCGTCGCCGACCAGTCGCAGTCCGCACTGATCCGCACCGGCGAGCAGCTCTACGAAACCGCCTGCATCACCTGCCACGGAGCCAATCTGCAGGGTGTCGACGGCCGCGGACCCAGCCTCGTCGGCGTCGGCGAGGCCGCGGTCTTCTTCCAGGTCAACACCGGCCGCATGCCGGCGGCTCGTGGCGAAGCACAGGCTCCGCGTAAGGCGCCGATCTTCGACCTCGCCCAGACCGACGCGCTCGGCGCCTACGTCCAAAGCCTGGGCGGCGGCCCGCTGGTCCCCCGCGACGCCAACGGCCAGATCGCCGATCACTCGCTGATCGGCAATGACGTGGCCCGCGGTGGCGATCTGTACCGGCTCAACTGCGCCTCGTGCCATAACTTCACCGGCCGCGGCGGCGCGCTGTCGTCGGGCAAGTACGCACCGGGTCTGGATCCGGCCACTCCGGCCCAGATCTACACCGCGATGCTGACCGGCCCGCAGAACATGCCGAAGTTCGGTGACAACCAGCTGTCCCCGGAGGAGAAGAAGGACATCGTCGCCTACGTCCGGATGGCATCCCAGACCATGAACCCCGGCGGCTACGGCCTCGGCGGCTTCGGTCCGGCTCCGGAAGGCATGGCTGTCTTCATCATTGGAATGGTCGCCGCGATCGCGGTGGCGCTGTGGATCGGAGCGAGGGCATGAGCGACTCTGTGAATCGTCCGTCCGACGCCGAACTCGGGCGGATGAAGACCGACGAGCTGGCCGCTCTCGGTGGCACGCTCGACGGTGTCGACACGGTGCTCAAGGAGGATCGCTGGCCGGTCAAGGGCACCAAGGCCGAGAAGCGCTCCGAGCGCCTGGTGGCGCTGTGGTTCCTGATCGGCGGCCTGATGGGCCTGCTGCTGCTGCTGGTGTTCCTGTTCTGGCCGTGGGAGTACGTCCCGTACCACACCAAGGGCAACCTGCTGTACTCCTGGGCCACCCCGATGTACGGCATCACCTTCGGGTTGTCGATCCTGTCGATCGGCATCGGCGCCGTGCTCTTCCAGAAGCGCTTCATCCCCGAGGAGATCTCGATCCAGGACCGCCACGACGGCGCGTCCTCGGAGCTTGATCGCAAGACCGCTGCCGCGACCCTGGTCGACGCCTTCGACGGTTCAACCCTGGGCCGCCGCAAGGTGATCGGCATGACGGCGGGCCTGGGCCTCGGCGCCTTCGGTGTCGGCACCCTGGTCGCCGCTCTCGGCGGCATCATCAAGAACCCGTGGAAGCCCGTCGTCCCCACGGCCGACGGCCCCAAGGCGGTGCTGTGGACCTCGGGTTGGACCCCTCGCTACCACGGCGAGACCATCTACCTCGGACGGGCCACCGGCACCCCCGGCGAAACCCCGTTCGTGAAGATGCGTCCCGAGGACATCGACGCCGGCGGCATGGAGACCGTGTTCCCGTGGCGTGAGTCCGACGGCGACGGCACCACCGTCGAGTCCGCAGAGAAGCTCACCCACATCGGGATGGGCGTGCGTAACCCGGTCATGCTGATCCGCATCAAGCCGGTCGACATGCCGCGGGTGATCAAGCGTCAGGGCCAGGAGAACTTCAACTTCGGCGAGCTTTTCGCATACACGAAGGTCTGTTCGCACCTGGGCTGCCCCTCCTCGCTGTACGAGCAGCAGACCTACCGGATCCTCTGCCCGTGCCACCAGTCGCAGTTCGACGCGTTGCACTTCGCACGCCCGATCTTCGGCCCCGCTGCGCGTGCGTTGGCGCAGTTGCCCATCACGATCGACAAGGATGGGTACCTGGTCGCCAACGGCGATTTCATCGAACCTGTCGGACCGGCATTCTGGGAGCGCAAGTCATGAGTTCACACCTCGCTGACCGGCTAGCCATGGCCGGTGACAACATCGACTCGCGGTATCACCCGTCGGCGTCGCTGCGTCGCCAGCTGAACAAGGTCTTCCCCACCCACTGGTCGTTCCTACTGGGTGAGATCGCCATGTACAGCTTCATCGTGCTGCTACTCACCGGCGTCTGGTTGACCCTGTACTTCGATCCGTCGATGGCCGAGGTCACCTACAACGGCGTCTACCAGCCGTTGCGTGGCATCCAGATGTCACGTGCCTACGAGACCGCCCTGAACATCACCTTCGAGGTTCGCGGCGGCCTGTTCGTGCGTCAGGTCCACCACTGGGCGGCGCTGCTGTTCGCCGCGTCGATCATGGTGCACCTGGCCCGCATCTTCTTCACCGGCGCCTTCCGCCGGCCGCGCGAGGCCAACTGGGTGGTCGGCGTCCTGCTGCTCATCCTGGCGATGTTCGAGGGCTTCTTCGGTTACTCGCTGCCCGACGACCTGCTGTCCGGCACCGGTATCCGCGCCGCCCTCTCCGGCATCACGATGGGCATTCCGGTCATCGGCACCTGGATGCACTGGGCGCTCTTCGGCGGCGACTTCCCGGGCGACATCATCATTCCCCGGCTGTACGCGATCCACATCCTGATCTTCCCGGGCATCATGCTGGGCCTGATCGGTATGCACATGGCGCTGGTGTGGTTCCAGAAGCACACCCAGTTCCCCGGCCCGGGACGCACCGAGACGAACGTCGTGGGCGTGCGGGTCATGCCGGTGTTCGCGGTCAAGTCCGGCGCGTTCTTCGCGATGATCGTCGGCATCCTGGGCCTGATGGGTGGTCTGTTGCAGATCAACCCGATCTGGCAACTCGGCCCCTACAAGCCGTCCCAGATCTCGGCCGGCTCGCAGCCCGACTTCTACATGCTCTGGACCGACGGCCTGATCCGTCTGTTCCCGGCCTGGGACATCTACATCGGCAACCACACCATCCCGGCCGCCTTCTGGGTCGCGGTGATCATGGGCGTCGTCTTCCTGCTCCTGATGATCTACCCGTTCCTGGAGAAGAAGTACACCGGCGACGATGCACATCACAACCTGCTGCAGCGTCCGCGCGATGTCCCGGTTCGCACCGGCATCGGATCCATGGCGATCGCGTTCTACATGATGCTGACTCTGGCGGCGATGAACGACATCATCGCGCTGAAGTTCAACATCTCGCTGAACGCGACTACCTGGATCGGCCGCATCGGCATGCTCGTGCTGCCGCCGTTCGTGTTCTTCGCCGCCTACCGGTGGGCCGTGGGCCTGCAGCGCAGCGACCGCGACGTCCTCGAGCACGGTGTTGAGACCGGCATCATCAAGCGGCTCCCGAACGGGGAGTACATCGAGTTGCACCAGCCGCTCGGCGAGGTCGACGGCCACGGTCATGCGATCCCGCTGGAGTACGCCGGCGCGGTGGTTCCCAAGCGGATGAACAAGCTCGGTGCCGCCGGCCACCCCGGCCACGGCAGCTTCCTGAAGGCCGACCCGGCCAACCAGGACGCCGCGCTCAACGAGGCGGCACACGCCACCGAGCAGCGGGCGCTCACCGCCCTGCGGGACTACCAGAACGGTGAGTCCAACGGAAACGGACATCACTAGTCCCCGATGACGAAATGGGCCCCAGCCACCCGGCTGGGGCCCATTTCGTCATCGCCCCCCCGGGTATCAGAGCCGGTACAGCGCAGAGGCGTTGTGCCACAACACGTTCGCCACGTGCTCGGGCCCGATGAGATCACCGATCGAGGTCAGATCGGTGTCTGCGAACGGCCGCGGTGCCCGCGTCGACGGCAGATCGGTGCCGAACACCAGAGCGCCCGGGTTGACACTGATGACGCGTTTCATCGCCTCGCCCGGGTCCAGGTCGATACGTCCGAAACCGGTGGCTTTCACGTAGGCGCCGGCCTCCACGAGTCGCAGCAGGTCGCTGAACCCATCCCGGCTGAGGCCGAGGTGGTCGATGCTGACGGCGGGAAGCGCGGAGACGACCGGATGAAGCGCCGCCAGTTCCCGGGAGTCGATGTACAACTCGGCATGCCAGCCGGCGACGTCGTGCGCGCGTCGGGCGAGCCGGTCGAGGTCACCGATATCCGCCGACCCACCCCGGCGGACGTTGAACCGGACGGCTCGGACCCCGATGCCGTCGAGTCGCCGGATCTGTTCGTCAGGGGTGTCCGGCGGTATCTGGGTGACGCCCACGAAACCCGGACCCAGCGATGCCAGCGCCGCACCGAGGTAACCCTGGTCGAACCCCTGGAAGGAACCGGAGACCACCGCACCTCCGGTGATACCCAGGGCGGCCACCCGGCTGCGGTAGTCCGCCACGGTGAAGGCAGGCGGCAGGTAGCCGTTGTTCTCCTGTAGCGGGAACCGCGGATCGATGATGTGCAGGTGGGCGTCGAAGACGCGCCCCCGCTCCGGATCAGGCGAGGGCGTTATCGGCGGCCTCATCCGCCGCGTTGGCCAACCGGCGCAGGAAGTTCACCAGGATGGCGACCATCCCGCCGGTGAGCACGGCTGCAAGGCCCAACGTCACCCAGGCCGCGGTATCGGTGTGCACGGCCAGCAGGTAGGCCGCAACCGCCACCGCGGTCATGGCCAGTCCCATCGCTCCGAGCAACGAGGTCGCACCGCGAAGGAAGATGCGCTCGAGCACGACGCTGATGCGGGAAACCACCCGGGGAGCCGCCGGCTTGCGGCGATAGGGATCCACGGCCGCCCCGAACACCCTGAGCTTCTCCGTCGGCGCCTCGGCGGCCGGGGAGGTGGGTAGTGGGTCGGACGCCTGCTGCAGGCTCTCAGCGAGCTCTGAAGCACGCGAATCGGCCTCTGGGCCCGTCGCCGCCATGGCGGCGCGCCGGGCACGGATCAGCAGCGGTATCGCGCCGACGATCACCAACGCCGAGATCACGATGATCGTGTAGAGCAACCAGGACGAGTGCGACCCCCCGTCGCCGCTCCGGTGTCCCCGGCCGAGTTGGACCAGAGCCACGGTCGCGATCGAGCTGACCGCCAGGAACACCAGCCAGATCGCGCCGCACACGCCGACCATCAGCCGGTCGACGGTCTCCGGTGTCCGTCCGGGGGGTTCTGTCACTTCAGCCGCGTGCGCCATCAGCAACTCGTCTGCGCGGCGTTGTTCTGATTCGATGAGAGCACCGTCCCGTCGCTCGTGGTGATGGAGCAGTTGAGCCTGCTGACCAGGAACAAGCTCGAGGCCTGGACCGAGCCGACGTCCGACTGCGAGATCGGCGTGACGGTCAGCGACCAGGGTATATAGACGTTGCGCTGAGTGCGCCGGCGTCCGGAGGCATCGACATAGGTGATGGTGATGATGTCACCGGGCGCCTTGGTGCCGGTCACGCTGTAGGTCACCTGACGCGGGCCGGCCGGGGTGGTCGTGGTCGGCGGCGGGGGCGGCGT
>CAYFMA010000012.1:51940-57859 GCA_964344085.1 uncultured Mycobacterium sp. | reverse complement strand
GCCGGGTCGAAGAACGACGGCCATCCGCAATGGGATTCGAACTTCTCTGTGCTGCGGAACAACTCGGCTCCGCAGGCGCGACACTGATAGACGCCTTCGGTCTTGGTGTCGGTGTATTCACCGGTGAACGGCCGTTCGGTTCCAGCCTCGCGCAAAACGTGGTACTCGGCGGGGTTGAGGCGCTGCCGCCACTCGGAGTCGGAGAGTTGCAGTTTGGGGGAAGGGTCGGAACTCATGCGCCGACGCTAGCGCGGATCGCTGGGGTCGTCATCCACGGCGGGTCGATCCCCTGATCCAGCCGGCCGTCGGCCTCGGCGTCGAGGTAGCGGTAGTAGAGCACGCAGAACACCACGACGAGCATCAGCGACCATCCGTAGGTGATCTTCATGTACTCCAGGAAACGGCCGGTTGTCGGCCAGCGCCACATCAGCCAGCGGTCCAGAGTCAGGAAGCCGTAGGTGGCCAGCCAGGCCGGCCAGTTGCGCAGCACCGAGTTCGGCAGCACCACCGTCATCAGGAACGGGAACAACATCATCGAGTAGTAGCCCTGGGCCAGCGAGAGCACCAGCCAAGAGGCGATCAGCAGCACGCCCGACGAAGTCAGCATCCAGAAGAATGTGTCGCGTTCGCGGTAGTAGCGGTAGAGCAGCCACAGGCTTCCCGCTGCCAGTGCAACGAATCCCAGACGCAGCAGGGTGATCAGCCATACCGGCAGTCCGTAATAGATGCCGTTGCCCAGCACCGAGGAGTTGAAATAGTCCCGGGTGGAGAAGATGTAGGGCAGCGTGCGATGTACGAAATTGCCGCGATCGGCCACCAGTGGCCAGGCCACCAGGTTGGCCGCCACGGGCACGGCGATACCAGCGAAGACCGTGCGCCACTGGCGGTTGAGGAACGGCAACAGCAGTAGCACGCCGAGCACCGGTTTGACCACCAGCGACAGGCCGATCACGATGCCGGCCAACCACTCCCGGCTGACCCGGCGCTGCCCGTCGGCGGGCAGCAGCCACCAGAAGAACAGCACCTCGGCCAGCAGGATGCAGCCGTTGATATTGGTGAAGACGAGCGTGTTGGTCACCGATTCGGTGACGAAGATCGACGCCAGCAGGGCCGGCAGAGCCACGGAGGTGAGTGGGAACTTGAACAGCCGCACCAGTAGGCAGGCCGCGATGATGATGGCCAATGTGTTGACGACGATGAACCAGTTACGCGCGGCGAACTCGCTGTCGATATAGCCGAACGGGGCCATCAGCAGCGTGCCGCCAGGGGGATAGAGATAGTGCGGGTCGACCTGGTCGAAGTGCTCGTTGTAGATGTCCACGCCGGCCCGGAAGTTGCGCACGGCCCGGTAGACCGGCGCCCAGTCGTCGGTGATGTAGCCGTTGGAGGTCAGCACATAGCTGCGGTGGATGATCGACATGATCGCAATCGGCCACAGCGCCGAACGCAGTACGGCCTGCGTGCTCGGCGGGCTGGTTCGGGGACGAAAAGCGTTGCGGATCAGGTCGGATACTGCCACGTCCGCACCGTACTACGGCGGCGCGCGTCAGCCCGTCAGGCAGGGCAGAAGGTGTCGGTCCCCGGCAGATTGCCCGAGTCGAGATAGCCCAGCAGAGGCGGCAGCGCGCAGGCCGTGTAGACGCTCGCGCCGTGGCCGACGCCCTGCCACATCACCCGTCGGCTGGTGGCGCCGGCGTTGATGACGATGGCCTGGGTGGCCGCCACTCCCTGCGGGCCCACGATGGGATCGTTCTGCACGCCCAGCAGCAGAGCGTTGACCTTGAGGTTCTTCGGATCTTTGGGGGCGGCGCCGCTGGGCCAGCTGAGGCATTTGGCGAGGTTCAGCGCCGCGACCGTACCGAACTGCGGATACTGCTTGCCCCAGGCGACGACGAGTTCGCGGACACGGTCCGGTGTGGGTCGGCTCAGGGCGTCGCCGCAGCGGTTGACGAACTGACCGTCGCTGTCCCGCATCGCCTGTGAGGCGTTGATGAGGTTGTTCAACTGGTTGACATCACCACCGCGGGCCGCGGCCAGGATGTTGGCCAACCTGACGGTGCTGCCGATGCGGTCACCGTTGGGGAATCCCAGCGCGGTGCTGATCGCGGTGGCCAGTGCCGCCACCGAAACCCCGCCGGGACCCTTGCCGGCCCGGGCGGCGGCCAGCAGAGCGTCGACCGCACCCTTCGGATCCGGGCCCAGTGCACAATTGGCCGCCACGCACTGCGCGGCGAACGCGTCCAGTGCGGCCTGCTGCCCGCGGGCCTGATCCTCGGCGGCTGCCTCGGCGGCCACACCGGGCGCGATGGGGGAGTCGAGCACCAGTCGTGCCACCTTCTCCGGATGCGAACCGGCGTAGGCGACGGCGATCTGGGCGCCGTTGCCGATTCCCATCAGTGCCAGCGTCGGCACATCCCAGGTGCTGCGCAACCGTTCGAGATCCTCGGCGGCGCGGGCGTTGTCGTACGACGAGTCGCCCGGCGCGAGCGCATCGGTGCAACCGGTGGTCGCCGTGGTGGTGATCACGCCGAGGTTGGCCACCTGATCGTCGCCGGACTGGAACTGCGCCTGTTCGCGCATCTGCCGGCGATCGAATTCGTCACGGCATTCGATAGGTGTGGACATCCCCATGCCTCGCCGGTCCACCGCGACGATGGGCCGGGTCTTCAGAACGTCGGCGCCGGAACGGGACAGCCAGATCGGAAGCTGCAACGAGGACGGAAGGTCCGAACCGGTCGTGAACACCAGCGGTCCCGCACCCTGCGGCGTCTGCACCGAACGGGCCCGCATGGCGCCGATGTTCAACGTGCCGGTGGCCCCGCCGACGGGGTCGAGGTCGGCGTCGTACCCGGCGCACTCGAACAGCACACCGGGCATCGGCGGCACGCCGGCGTCGCCCACCGCCTTGGCGGTGCAGTCCTTCCACGTCAGATCGTTCTTCGGTGCGGCGATCTCGGCGGGCCCGGCAGCCGAGGAACTGGTGACCGGTCCGCCGCCGGTGGGGTTGCGGGCACCGTCGGTCGCGAATTGCGGATTGGCGGCAAGCCACGGGGCGCAACCGGTGATGCTCAGGGCGGCCACGGCGCTCAGGCACACCGAAGCCCGGACCCGACCCTGGCGACGCATGGGCACCACAGTAGCGACCGGTTCAGTCCGTTCTGACGTAGCGCAGGTAGAGGTAGCCCTCGGTGTCGGCGAGGACGTGCGCACATCGCATCCGGGTCAGCATGGACTCGGAGTCCCCGGCGATTCTTACCGCCGATCCGCCCACCAGTACCGGGGCCGCGGTCAGGCACAGTTCGTCGAGCAGATCCGCGGCGATCAGCGCGCCCAGCAGGCTCGGGCCGCCCTCGGCGAGCACCTGTCGTAGCCCACGATCCGCCAGTGCGCGCAGCGCCACACCGAGGTCGACCGAAGCCGGATCGGTGCCGGAACAGTCGATCACCTCTGCGGCCGTCCCGAGTCGGTCCTGAGCCTCGGTGGCGTTGCGCGAGCAGGTCAGCACCAGCGGGGGCACCTCGGTATCGGTCAGCACCGGAAGGCCGGCCCCGAGCACGCCGGTGCGGGTCACCAGCGCGATGGGCGGCACCTCACCCTGGCCGCGGTCCCGCCGCCGCCGCCGCTGGGCCGACGTCATCCGGGCACCGGAGTAGCTCTCGGCGCGGGCGGTGCCGGCTCCGACGAGGACCACGTCGGACAGTTCGCGCAGCAGGGCGAACCGCCGCCGGTCGCCCGGTCCGCCTAGGCCGCCGGAGGCGCCGTCGGTGGTCGCCCCGCCGTCGAGGCTGGCGATCGCGTTGCCGCGCACCAGGCATCGCTGCGATGTGTCGGGGTAGGCATACAGCCGCCCGAGGTGCTCATCGTCGATCGCATCACTGGGGCCGAGCAGTGCGAACTGCGTCGGCTCAGCGTCCTGCATGCCACGATTGCACCATGCCCGAGCATCTGGTTGATCGTCACCCCACGGCGTCGCCGGAGCGTCTGATCGCCCAACTCATCCCGCCGCCGACATTCGCCGACGTGAGTTTTGACACCTACCGTCCCGATCCGGCCGAGCCGACACAGACCGCCGCGGTCGCCGCCTGCCGGCAGTTCAGCGACGAGGCGGTGCAACGACGAGCTGGGCGCAAGAAGATGTTCGGCCGGCGGGAGTCGCTGCCCGGGGTCGGCATCTACCTCGACGGCGGATTCGGAGTCGGCAAGACCCACCTGCTGGCATCGGCCTACCACCGGATGCCGGTCTCCGCCGAGCACCCGAAGGCCTTCGCGGCCTTCGGCGAGCTGACCCAGTTGGCCGGAGTTTTCGGGTTCACCGAATGTGTGGATCTGCTGGGCCAGTACACCGTGGTCTGCATCGACGAGTTCGAACTCGACGATCCGGGCAACACCACGCTGATCTCCCGGCTTTTGTCGCAGTTGGTCGAGCGGGGTGTGTCGATCGCCGCCACATCGAACACCCTGCCGGAACAACTCGGCGAGGGCCGATTCGCCGCCCAGGACTTTCTGCGTGAAATCAACACGCTGGCAAGCATTTTCACGACTGTCCGAATCGAGGGCCCCGACTACCGGCACCGCGCACTGCCGGAGGCGCCGGCGCCGCTGTCCGACGCCGACGTGATCGCCCACGCGGATGAGACTCCCGGTGCCACCCTGGACGAGTTCGACGCCCTGTGCGCGCACCTGGCGACCATGCATCCCTCCCGCTATCTCACTCTCATCGAGGGCGTGGCGGCGGTGCACATCACCGGTGTGCACCCGTTGGACGATCAGAGCGTCGCGCTGCGGTTGGTGTCGCTGACCGACCGGCTCTATGACGCGGGTATTCCGGTGGTCGCCTCGGGGGCCAAGCTCGACACCATCTTCTCCGAGGAGATGCTCGCCGGCGGCTACCGAAAGAAGTATCTGCGGGCCACGTCGCGACTGCTGGCGCTCAGCCAGATGTAGCCGACAGCGGTCGGGTCATGACGTAGTCGTGCTCGATGCTCCAGCCCAGATCGAACGTCCGGGTGCCGGTGATCTCGAAGCCGTGCTTTCGGTAGAACGTCTGCGCACGCTCGTTCCTGCGGTTCACGCCAAGCTTCACGGCGCGTGCACCGGACCCGGCCGCCGAGTCCAGGACCGCTCGCATGAGCAGTGCTGCAGCTCCCGAACCGTGCCGGTCGGGCAGAACGTAGAACTTGGACAACTCGACCTCGAGTTCGTCGTCCTGCTGAACCAGCATGGCGTACCCGGCGATCCTGCCGTCCTCGCGAAGGGCGAGCAGTGTGCGTCCGGCGTCGGTGAGGTAGCCGGCGAAGTGGGCCGCGGAGAGATTGGCGGCGATGAAGGCGCTGACGTCGTCCTCGGATGCCCAGGGGGGACAGGCAAGGGGAAACGTCGCGGCGGCGACCTCGGCCAACTCGACGGCGTCGGCCGGGACCGCGTCGGTGACCTCCAAGCCCATGCCGACCTCCCGGCGACCATCTTGTCGTTGCGGGTGCGGGGCCGTCCGACCGGGGTGCCGAGAGATTTCCGCAGGTTCCTCACCGGGGACGTTGCCCGGTTTGGCCATTCCGCTACCGACGGGTAGGGACGGTTCCATAGACTCGCGCACATGGCAGGCCTGCATAAGTCCCAAGAACGCGTCGATCTCAGCAAGATCGAGAACCGTCCCCCTTCCGTTCCGAAGATGTTCTTCGACCGCGTCGCGGCCACTCCGGGCGCCGAGGCGTTCCGGTACCCGGAGAAGGGCGGGTGGACCAGCGTGACCTGGAAGCAGGTCGGTGAGCAGGTCGAGACGATGGCCGCGGGCCTGATCGCGCTGGGCATTGGACCCGAGGAGCGCGTCGCCCTGGCTTCCGGCACGCGCTATGAGTGGATCGTCGCCGACTTCGCCATCCTGGCTGCCGGTGCGGCCACCACGACGGTCTACCCCACCAC
>CAYFMA010000012.1:0-51930 GCA_964344085.1 uncultured Mycobacterium sp. | reverse complement strand
CCACCAACGCCGAGGACGTCGCCTTCATCGTCGCCAACTCCGGCAGCAAGATCGTCATCGCCGAGGACCAGAAGCAGGTCGACAAGCTCGTCGCCAACAGGGATCAGCTCGGTGCGGTGGGCAAGGTCGTGCTCATCGACGGGGTCGGCGACGGGGACTGGGTCATCAGCCTCGACGAGCTCAAGGAATTGGGCAAGAAGAAGCTTGCCGAATCGCCCACCGCGGTCTCCGACCGTGTCGCGGCGATCCGGCCCGACCAGCTGGCCACCCTCATCTACACCTCCGGCACCACCGGCAAGCCCAAGGGTGTGCGTCTGACCCAGGACTCCTGGACCTACACCGCCACGGCGATGGACGGCATGGGCGTGCTGTCCGACAAGGACCTCAACTACCTGTGGCTGCCGCTGGCACACGCCTTCGGCAAGGTGATGCTGGCACTGCCGCTGGCGATCGGCTTCCCCACGGTGGTCGACGGCCGGGTGGACAAGATCGTCGACAACCTAGCGATCATCAAGCCGACCATCATGGGCGCGGTCCCGCGGATCTTCGAGAAGGTGCACGCCCGGATCAACGACATGATGGCCAAGGAAGGCGGGGTCAAGAAGTCCCTGTTCGACTGGGCCATCGGAGTGGGGACTCAGGTCTCGCGGGCCAAACAGGCCGGTGAGAGCGTCTCCCCGTTGCTGGGTATCCAGTACAAGCTCGCCGACAGGTTGGTGCTCTCCACCATCCGCGACCGCTTCGGCGGCCGGCTGCGGTTCTTCATCAGCGGTTCGGCCGCACTCGATCGTGAGATCGCGCAGTGGTTCGACGCCGTCGGCATCGCCGTGCTTGAAGGCTACGGACTGACCGAGACCTCGGCGGCATCCTCGCTCAACCGCCCGCAGGCCTACCGCTTCGGCACCGTGGGCTGGACGCTGCCGCAGACCGAGGTCAAGATCGCCGAGGACGGCGAGATCCTGCTCAAGGGTCCCGGCATCATGAACGGCTACCACGACCTGCCCGAGGCAACGGCGGAGGCGCTCGAGCCGGACGGCTGGTTCCACACCGGCGACATCGGCGAACTCGACGCCGAGGGCTTCCTGCGGATCACCGACCGCAAGAAGGACATGTTCAAGACCTCCCAGGGCAAATACGTTGCGCCGTCGGCGATTTCGGCTCAGTTCAAGGGCATCTGCCCGTTCGCCAGCGAGATCATCGTCTACGGCGAGAGCAAGCCGTACTGCGTCGCGCTGGTGAGCCTGGACGCCGAAGGACTCAAGGACTGGGCGCGCTCCAACGGTCTGGGCGACAAGTCCTTCACCGAGATCGCCCGCGACCCCAAGACCCAGGCCGCGGTCGAGGGCTACGTCGAGGAACTCAACAAGCACCTCAACCGGTGGGAGCAGGTCAAGAAGGTCGCGATCATCGATCGCGAGCTGACCGTCGAGAACGGCGATCTGACACCGAGCCTCAAGCTCAAGCGCAAGGTCGTCGTGGACAACTTCCACGACAAGATCGACGAACTGTACGGCTAGACCTCACGGCGAGCGTCACATCATGGACGCCGATCACCAGGTAGGTCACTGGGATCCCGTCCTGACCAAGCGCGTCATCGATTGGCTTCGGCCGGTGGTCAAGGTCTACCACCGCTCGGAGGTGCGTGGACTCGAGCGCATCCCGCCCGGCCGTTGTCTACTCGTCGGCAATCACTCCGGTGGTCTGACGACGCCGGACTTCGTGATCTTCGCCGTCGACTACTACGACAAGTTCGGCTACGACCATCCGCTTTACGTCTTGGCGCACGACACCCTGACGATCGGGCCGGCCGGGAAGATCCTGCCGCATCTGGGGATCATCCGAGCCTGCGAGGAGAACGCCGCGGCCGCCCTCGCCGAGGATGTCCCCGTACTCGTTTTCCCGGGTGGTGACTACGAGGTCTACCGATCCAGCCTGCGCGAGAACGTCATCGACTTCGGCGGCCATACCGGATATGTGACCGCCGCGGCCGAGGCGCACGCGCCGATCGTTCCGGTGGTGTCGATCGGGGGACAGGAGACGCAGTTCTTCCTGGCCCGCGGCCGGAGGCTGTCGCGGGCGCTGGGACTGAGCAAGTGGGAACGACGGATGTTCCGGACCGACATCCTGCCGGTGTCCTTCGGGTTCCCGTTCGGGCTGAGCGTGCTGGTGCCGGTGAACATTCCGCTGCCCTCCAAGATCGTCAACGAGGTACTCGAGCCGATCGATGTGACCGGGCTGTGGGGGGAGCACCCTGATCCGGTCAAGGTGGACGGACGGGTGCGCCGGGTCATGCAGGCCGCCCTGGACCGTCTTGCCCGTCGCCGCCGGTTCCCGATCATCGGCTGAAACATTTCCAACCGGAGGGGCGACAATTGAGTGTGACTCGATACCGGATCGCTGCCACCGCAGCGGTTGTCGCAGCGCTCGCCCTGCTCCCGGCCGGCTTGGCGCAGGCCGAACCGGCCGCCCCGGAGACGCCGCCCGCACCGCAGGTCGGCTCGGCGTGCATCGCCGACCTGGACGGCACCATGACGCTGCTGCCCGACGGGCAGACCTACGTCATCTGCCAGCAGCGTCCGGGCGGTTACGGCTGGACCGAGGCGCCGATCCCGTTCGAACCCAGTAACGCCTGGCTGAGCTATGGGCCGACGATCACCCTGCACGGCCAGGGGATGCGCAACCCCAACGTCACCTCGGGCAACTGGACGGCGACCCCGCTGGACAACGACACCACCTGCCGGGCCGAGGAGCAGACCGTGGTGGAGGCCGGTGTGTTGTCGGACCCCCAGGTCTTCCAGGGACAACAGGGTCAGCCGATGGCGGTGCCGATGCTGCCGAAGCTGTTCTATCTGCAGCTCAGTGGCCGCTGTCTTTGGTCGAAGAACTGACCTGACCTACTGCGGGTGAGTGGCCAGGTATCCCTCGACCGGGATGCGGGCCGACTCGGAGAATCCGATCGGCAGCAGCACGTCGCCGGCGGTGGTGAAGTAGTAGACGTCCCAGCGGTAGTAGTCGCCGAAGGCGGCCGGGTCGGCGGCCAGCGTCGCGGCATAGTCGCTCACTGCGCGTACGTACTCATCGGCGTGGTTGTACGCGAAGATCGCCCGGTCCGGGTTCGAACTGAACCCGTTGGCCGCCAGCAGACGCCCCGCCGCCATGATGCTGTCGTGGGGTGAGCGCACGTCGCCGCCCTTGCCGTACGCGGCCCAGGTCGACGGGAGGAACTGCATCGGCCCCTGTGCACCGGCCGTGCTGTCGCCGGTGATGCTGCCCAGGCGGGTCTCGACGAGGTTGATCGCCGCGAGGTAGTTCCAGCCGACTCCGGACGCGGCCTCGGATTCGCGGTAGTAGCCCATCAGTTCATTGCCCGGCGCAGGGAAGGTGATCGTCCACGCGGGCAACGTGTTCCGCACGATTGCCATGGCATTGAGCTGGCGACGCGCATCGATGTTGCGGTCATAGAACCCGGCCATGGTCTGTGGGATCTTCGGCCGGATGATGCCGTCCCACTCGGGGTGCCGACCGATGGCGCGGTAGGCCGCCTGCTGGCGTCGCGCGGCTGCGGCCAGTGCCGCCTCCGGGGTGGACGGGTCTCGCAGCGCCAGCTGATCGGCGATGAGGTCGTCGGCGATCTTGGCGGGATCCGATGCCAGGCGGGGCTGTGCTCCGCTCGGCACGGCGGCGACGGCCTGCGTGGTGGGAGACGGGGGATCGGCCGGCTCGGCGGCGGCCTGGTTGGAGTCGACCAGGCCGATGGTCATCAACGCGGCGACCAGGGGGGCGAGGTACTTGGTGCGCATGGTCTCCACTTCACGACTCGTCAGGGTCCGGCGGCCAGGCTCTCCTCAAGCCAGCCCCGTAGTGCCGCCACCGGTGCGGCACCGGCACGCCGGGCAAGAATCTTGCCACCCTTGGTGATCAGCAGGGTCGGAACAGCCTGCACAGCGAGACGCTGGGAGGTCTGCGGGGCCTTGTCGACGTTGACCTTCACCAGTTTGAGGCGCCCGGCGAACTCACCGGCCAACTGCTCCAGAGCAGGGGAGACCGTGCGGCACGGCCCGCACCAGGGGGCCCAGAGGTCCACCAGCACCGGTACTGAAGCCTGATCGACGACGGTCGGATAGTCGCCGTCGCCGGCATCGACAATCCACGGCAGCCAGGACTGGCATTGTGCGCAGCGCGGCCTGCCGGTCGCTGACGAGGGAACCCGATTGCGCTTGCCGCATTGCTTGCAGGCGACGACGTCGCTCATGGCTAACCGGGTGTGCCCGGAACGGTCGTCGTGGGTGCTCCGGGAGCACCGTTGGCTCCGGGTGCCCCGTCCGCACCGTTGGCTCCGTCGGCACCGTTCTGGCCGAAGATGCCACCCTGGCCGCCCTTGCCGCCCTGGCCACCTTTACCGCCCTGTCCGCCCTGACCGCCGGCGCCGCCCTGACCGCCGGCGCCACCCTGACCGCCGATACCGCCGGCGCCGCCTTGCCCGCCTTGGCCACCTTGTCCGCCGTTGCCGCCGGTAACCGAAACCGAGGGAGTCGTCGTCACCTCGGCCGGCGTTCCGGTCTTGGTGTTCGTGCAGGCCGACGTCGCGGTCGCGATCCCGACGAGCGCCGCGGCACCGAACAGCACCGCCGTCCAGCGCGGAGTGTGGCCAAAGATCATCAGTTTTCCTCCAGATCGGGGCCGTCGAGCGGCCGCAGCCCAGCATAGGCGCAGTGGCTGCGGGCAACGGCTGTCCACCAGTCGGTGGACAGCGCATTCATCCCCTGAACGGCCTGCTCACCCGACATATCCGACGGTTTCGCCCGCCCAGGATGAAGTCACGACATCAATCCGCTCAGCTAAAGGAGAATGACATGAACCGCACCTTCACCCGTATCAGCGCCCGGCTCGCCGCTCCCGCTGTCGGCATCGGCCTGCTCGCCGGCGCGACCGGGATCTTCGCCTTCGCCGCACCGCAGGCGATGGCAAACACCTCGGCCGGCATGACACAGACCTGCACCACGTCCACCGGTGTCGGCGCCCCCAAGGCGGGTGCGCCGACGATGATGACGCGGGCCGGCCAGATCGCCGCCTCCGCGCCGTCGGCTGCTTCGGCCCCGGCCAGTTGCTCCGGCCACTGATAACGCCATGCTGTCCTTCGACGAGGCACGCGCCGTCGTTGCGGCGGCGCAGGGCTGGGACCCTGCTCCATGGGGCTGGGAGAACGACGATGTGTTCGTCGTGGCCTACGACTATGGGGATGAGCCGGTCCCGGCCGATGAACCCGACCTAATGGTCGACAAACGAACCGGGGAGTTGCGCTGGGTGCTGAGGGTTGCGGGTGAACCGCCGGCTTCGGATCTGCGCCCCATCGGTCCGGGCCGTTGAGTTGTCGCGCCCGTGGAGAAGCGGTTCTCGGGAGCACATCCCGTCTCGCTTCTCTGGGTCGTGAATCACGATGAAACCGATCACAGTTTGACGCAAAACAGAGTTTTTACCCGTTTTGCCGATAGCGTGGTCGGTGGTGAGACGCGGAGGGGTTTGCTCAACGCGGCTTGAGCCTGTTTTCGCCATTGGGTCGGCCCACCGCACGACCAGGCCGCTGGTGGGCCGACCCTTTTCTAATTCCGCTTCATGACAGCGCTGAAGTGGAGTTGTGTGGTGCGCGATACTGGGATTGAACCAGTGACCTCTTCCGTGTCAGGGAAGCGCTCTCCCGCTGAGCTAATCGCGCCGGGAAATTACTTTCAGAGGTGGAGACGGGAATCGAACCCGTGTGCACGGCTTTGCAGGCCGTTGCCTCACCACTCGGCCACTCCACCAATGGGTCTAACGACGTCCCCGAGCGGATGACGGGATTCGAACCCGCGACCCTCACCTTGGCAAGGTGATGCGCTACCAACTGCGCTACATCCGCAAAGCTTCGGGCTGGTTGCCCGCTGCGATCCACGACAATAGTGCACGCCTGCGAGGGGGCACAAATCCCGCTGCTCTTTGCTGTTCTTCGCCTACCGTCACAAGCACATTCATGGGCCCGGACCGGGCCCGTGTTAGTCTTTGCGCCTCGGAAGGGCGCCGTTCAAGGCGTTCGCAGCAATCCGGTCCCGTGGCTCAGTGGGAGAGCGTCCGCTTCACACGCGGAAGGTCGCTGGTTCGATCCCAGCCGGGACCACCAGGTCAGGAAATGTTGCAGATCGCACCCGGGTTCGTACCGCGTCGCGGTACCCGTGCCCGCAGAGTGGTCCGGTGAGTTGGGCCGGCCGACGTCACGGCCAGTACACGTGCTCTCGAGATGCATTAACGTGAGTTGGTAGCGCCGATCAATACAGCGCACCTTCGCGTCGCAAGCAGGGCGGCACCCATGACGGAAACTCCTTGCCGGGTTCAGACAGAAGCCTCGCAGGCATCATCGTGCGCTCCGCACGGGCGCGAACCAGTGAGGTGAATCTTGGAAAGGCAAAGTTCCGCGGCATGTGACCCCGCATGCCTCATCACTGAGCAGCGAATCGGTCGCATGGTGGTCATCAGCATCTCCGGAGTCTTGGACATGTTGACCTCTTCACAACTCGAGGCGAGCATCGCGTCATCACTGCAGCGCAAACCGCCGGCGATCATCGTCGACCTCACCGATGTGGACTTCCTGGCCTCAGCAGGCATGAGTGTGCTGGTGGCCGCGCGCGATCGGTTGCCGTCGACGGTCAAATTCGGCGTCGTCGCCGATGGTCCGGCGACCAGTCGGCCTCTCAAACTGGTCGGACTGGCTGAGGTGATCGGACTCTACGAGACGTTGGATGAGGCGCTCACCGCGCTGAGATAGCGGCGCGTCACAACCTTCTGTGCCAGTCGCAGCACTGGCAAGCCCAACCTGGCCCACCAGGTCGCGGGCAGGGAGAAGGCGGCGACCTCGGCGTGGACGCCGTCGTCGACCGGGTCGTAGCGAACGGCGAACAGTTCCTCGCCGCGCACCGCATGGCCCGGGAGGCTCCCGTAGGCGAACCCCCGGCGGTTCGGCTCATCGAGTACGTAGACCACCCGGCACGGCGCCAGGAACGGGCCGAGCCGGCCGAGCACGTTCGTGCCCGGCTGAGCGACCGGGGTGTCGGCTCGCACGCGAACCCCGGCGCCGCGCAGCATTCCGTAGCGCAGCACCGCTTCGGCGGCGTCCTCGAACCGCTTCCGCCCGCTGCCGATCCGTCTGCCGGCCGCGATATGCCTATAACCGGGCGGCATCTCACCGGCCGTCGCGCCGACCTCGCGGTACGTCAACGGCAGCGCGGCCAACTCGCTGAGTTCCATGCCTTCAGCCTGCCACTGATGAGGCCCTGATCAGGCCTGCCGATAGCATTGTCGCGACCTGTCCGACAGTCGAAAGAGACCAAGATGAGCGCCCCCGCAAGCCCCGCACCGGCAACCGTCATCCGGGTTGCCGCCGGGACCAGCGCCGGCGCCGCCGTGCGCGAGGCCGGCCTGCCCAACCGGGGTGAGGCGGATGCGGTCGTCGTGGTCAAGGACGCCGAGGGCAAGTTGCGCGATCTCAGTTGGGTGCCCGACGCCGACGTCGAGGTGACCCCGGTCGCCGCCAACACCGACGAGGGCCGCAGTGTCATCCGGCACTCGGCGGCCCACGTGCTGGCGCAGGCCGTGCAGGAGAGATTCCCGACGGCGAAGCTCGGTATCGGCCCGCCGATCACCGACGGCTTCTATTACGACTTCGACGTGCCGCAGGCGTTCACTCCGGAGGACCTTGAGGCCCTCGAGAAGCGGATGAAGGCGATCGTCAAAGAGGGCCAACTGTTCTCCCGCCGCGTCTACGAGTCAAAGGACCAGGCCCGCGCCGAACTGGCCAATGAGCCGTACAAGCTCGAACTGGTCGACGACAAGTCCGGCGACGCGGACATCATGGAGGTCGGCGGCGACGAACTGACCGCCTACGACAACCTCAATCCCCGAACCCGTGAACGGGTTTGGGGCGATCTGTGCCGCGGTCCGCACTGCCCGACCACCAAGTACATCCCGGCGTTCAAACTGACCCGCAGTTCGGCGGCGTACTGGCGCGGTAACCAGGCCAATGCGAGTCTGCAGCGGATCTACGGGACGGCCTGGGAGTCGCAGGAGGCCCTCGACCGGCACCTCGAACTGATCGAGGAGGCGCAGCGTCGCGACCACCGCAAGCTTGGTGTCGAACTCGACCTGTTCAGCTTTCCGGACGAATTGGGTTCAGGCCTGCCGGTTTTCCACCCCAAGGGCGGCATCGTGCGCCGGGAGTTGGAGGAGTACTCGCGGCGTAAGCACATCGAGGCCGGCTACGAATTCGTCAACACGCCGCACATCACCAAGGAACAGCTCTACATCACCTCAGGTCATCTGGAGTGGTATGCCGACGGCATGTTCCCTCCGATGCACATCGACGCCGAATTCGACGAGGACGGCGCCCTGCGCAAGCCCGGGCAGGATTACTACCTGAAGCCGATGAACTGCCCCATGCACCATTTGATCTTCCGGTCGCGGGGTCGTTCGTATCGGGAACTTCCGTTGCGGCTCTTCGAGTTCGGCACGGTGTACCGCTACGAGAAGTCCGGCGTGATCCACGGCCTGACCCGTGTGCGCGGTATGACCCAGGACGACTCGCATATCTATTGCACCCGCGAGCAGATGCGCGATGAACTGTCCTCGCTGCTGCGTTTCGTGCTCGACCTGCTCGCCGATTACGGCCTCAACGACTTCTATCTGGAGCTGTCGACCAAGGACCCGAACAAGTACGTCGGCTCCGACGAACTGTGGGAAGAGGCGACCGAGACGCTGCGCGAGGTCGCGGAATCCAGCGGCTTGCACCTGGTGCCCGACCCGGGCGGTGCGGCTTTCTACGGGCCGAAGATCTCCGTGCAGGTGCGTGATGCGCTCGGCCGGAGTTGGCAGATGTCCACCATCCAACTGGACTTCAACATGCCCGAACGGTTCGAACTCGAGTACACCGCCTCCGACGGCAGCCGTCAGCGGCCGGTGCTGATCCACCGCGCGCTTTTCGGATCCATCGAGCGGTTCTTCGGCATCCTCACCGAACACTACGCAGGGGCGTTCCCGGCCTGGCTGGCTCCCGTACAGGTGGTCGGCATCCCCGTCGCCGAGGGGCACGTGGCCTACCTCGATGACGTCGTCGCCGAGTTGAAGTCGCACGGTGTGCGGGCCGAGGTGGACGCCAGTGACGACCGGATGGCCAAGAAGATCGTCAATGCGACGAACCAGAAGGTTCCGTTCATGCTGCTTGCGGGGGACAAGGACGTCGAAGCCGGTGCGGTCAGCTTTCGGTTCGGCGACCGCACCCAGATCAACGGTGTGCCGCGGGCCAAGGCCGCCGCCGCGATCCGGGAGTGGATTGCGGACCGCGAGAACACCGCTCCCACAGCAGAATCGGTCAAGGTCAGCGGTGACTGACGAAATCATCGAGTCAGGCGACGACGGTCATTCGCTTCCCGGCGATACGCCGGAGTCGCTCATCGACCGTGGAGTTGGGGACCCTGACCGGCTGGCGCGGCTGTGGACACCGCACCGGATGAACTACATCGTCGAAGCTGTGCCGGCCGGCGACTCGCAAGGCCCGCGCAAGCCGTTCACCGAGATCCCGGCCATGTCCGACGAGGAGGGGCTCGTCGTCGCACGCGGCGATCTGGTCTACGCCGTGCTCAATCTCTACCCGTACAACCCGGGGCATCTGATGGTGGTGCCCTACCGTCAGGTCTCCGAACTCGAGGACCTGACGCCGGATGAGAGCGCCGAACTGATGGCCTTCACCCAGAAGGCGATCCGGGTCATCAAGGCCGTGTCGAGGCCCGACGCCTTCAACGTCGGCCTCAATCTCGGCAGGGCCGCCGGCGGCTCGCTGGCCGAACATCTGCACATGCATGTGGTGCCGCGCTGGTCCGGCGACGGCAACTTCATCACCGTCATCGGCGGAACCAAGACCGTTCCGCAACTGCTGCGCGACACCCGCGCCCTGCTGGCCGGGGAATGGGCAAACCAGCCGTGAGCGACTTCTACCTGATGACCCGCGCGGCCTACGTCAAGCTGAGCACTCCACTGGCCAAGGCGGCCCTGCGGGCCGGGTTGACGCCGGACACCGTGACGATCATCGGCACGGCTGGTTCGGTCCTGGCCGCTCTCACCCTGTTTCCGATCGGGCAACTGTGGTGGGGGGCGCTGGCGGTGTGGTTCTTCGTCCTCGCCGACATGCTCGACGGTGCGATGGCCCGCGAACGCGGTGGCGGCACCCGGTTCGGTGCGGTGCTCGACGCCACCTGCGACCGGATCAGTGACGGGGCGGTGTTCTGCGGACTGCTGTGGTGGGCGGTGTTCGGCCTGGACAGTCCGTCGCTGGCGGTCGCAACCCTGATCTGCCTGGTGACCTCTCAGGTGATCTCGTACATCAAGGCGCGCGCTGAGGCCAGCGGGCTTGACGGCGCCGGCGGCCTCATCGAACGCCCGGAACGCCTCATCATCGTGCTGGTCGGCGCGGGCGTGTCCGACCTGCCGTTCTTCCCGATCCCGATGGCACTGCCCGTGGCGATGTGGGTGTTGGCTGCCGCCAGCCTGGTGACCGTCGGTCAGCGACTGCACTCGGTGCGCAGTTCGCCCGGTGCGGTCGACAAGCTCCCCCCGCCGGGGAGTGGCGGGTGAGCGACTTCTCCGAGAACCTCAGCGACCTCGGTTATGCCGCGGGCTGGCGGCTGGTGCGCACGATGCCGGAACCGTTGGCGCGCAGCATGTTCCGGACCGGTGCGCGTTATGCCGCCCTCGGCGGCGGACCTGAGCAGTTACGCAAGAACCTGGCACGGGTGCTCGGCACCACGCCGGCCGGAGTGCCCCGCTCGCTGATGCGGGCATCGCTGGCGTCCTACGCCCGGTATTGGCGCGAGGCATTTCGCCTGCCGTCGATGAACCTCGCTCGGCTGGCCGCCCGGCTCGACAAGGTGTTCATCGGGGCCGAGCATTTCGCCGCCGCCCATGCGGCCGGCGGTGGTGCGGTGATGGCCTTGCCGCACAGCGGCAACTGGGACATGGCCGGGGTGTGGCTCGCCCAGAACTACGGAACCTTCACCACCGTGGCCGAGCGGCTCAAGCCGGAATCGCTCTACGACCGCTTCATCGAGTACCGGGAGAGCCTCGGCTTCGAGGTGCTGCCCACAACCGGCGGTGACCGCCCGCTGATGGAGGTGCTGGCCGACCGCCTGCACGCCAACCGATTCGTCTGCCTGCTGGCCGATCGGGATCTGTCCCGCTCCGGGGTGCCGGTCCAGTTCTTCGGCGAGCCGACCCGGCTGCCGGCCGGTCCGGCGAGACTGGCCATCGAAACCGGGGCCCCGCTGCATCCGGCACACGTGTTCTACGCGGGCGAGGACTGCGTCGTGCAGATCGACGACGCCATCGACACCAGTTCCGGGGACGTCGGCATCATCACGCAAGCCCTGGCGGACCGTTTTGCTGTGAACATCGCCGCGCATCCGCAGGACTGGCACATGCTTCAGCCGCTGTGGCTGGCCGATCTGCCCAAGGAACGTCGGGCCAGACTCGAGGAAGATCCGGCCTGATGCGCATCGGCATGGTGTGCCCGTATTCGTTCGACGTCCACGGCGGAGTGCAGGCCCACGTTCTCCAACTCGCCGAGGTGATGCGCGAACGTGGTCATGAGGTGAGCGTGCTGGCACCCGCCTCGCCGCACGTCGAACTGCCCGACTACGTCGTCTCCGGCGGCAAGGCCGTGCCGATTCCCTACAACGGTTCTGTCGCCCGGCTGCGGTTCGGGCCTGCCACCCATCGGCTGGTGAAGAAATGGATCGCGGCCGGCGATTTCGACGTGTTGCATCTGCACGAGCCCAATGCGCCCAGCCTTTCTCTGCTGGCACTGATGATCGCCGAGGGACCGATTGTCGCGACCTTCCACACTTCCACGACGAAATCGTTGGCATTGGGCGTGTTCCAGAGTCTGCTGCGGCCCTACAACGAGAAGATCGTGGGCCGTATCGCCGTCTCCGATCTTGCGCGACGCTGGCAGATGGAGGCTCTGGGCTCCGATGCCGTACAGATTCCCAATGGTGTCAACGTCGCATCGTTCTCCTCGGCCCCGGCTCTGTCCGGCTATCCGCGACCGGGCAAGACCGTGCTCTTCCTCGGTCGGTTCGACGAACCCCGCAAGGGCATGGAGGTTCTGCTCGGGGCGCTGCCCGCGCTGGTCGCGAATTTCCCGGACGTGGAGATCTTGGTCGTCGGTCGCGGCGATGAGGATGCGTTGCGCGAGGAGGCGGGCGAGAACGCCGGGCACCTGCGATTCCTCGGGCAGGTCTCCGATGACGAGAAGGCATCGGCGTTGCGCAGCGCAGACGTCTACTGCGCGCCCAACACCGGCGGCGAGAGCTTCGGCATCGTGCTCGTCGAGGCGATGGCGGCCGGCACCCCCGTGGTGGCCAGCGACCTCGACGCCTTCCGGCGCGTGCTGTGCGACGGCGAGGCCGGTCGCCTCGTCCCAGTTGAGGATTCCGCCGCACTGGCAGATGCGCTCATCGCCGTCCTCGGCGACGCGACGTTGCGGCAGCGCTACGTCCGTGCGGCGACCGAGGCCGTCCAGCGCTACGACTGGTCTGTGGTCGCCGACGACATCATGCGCGTCTACGAGACGGTGGCCGGAGCCGGCGTCAAAGTCGCGGTGGCCGGGTAACCCATGAATCCGTCGCTGTACTGGTCGCTGACCGCGGTCCTGGTCGCGATCCTCATCGCGATCGCGGTATGGGCGGTGCAGACCGCCAACCGGCTCGATCGCCTGCACGTCCGCTACGACCTGTCCTGGCAGGCACTCGACGCCGCATTGGCTCGCCGCTCAGTGGTTGCGCGGGCCATCGCCGTGGACGCCTATGGCGAACGCCGGGAGGGCCGTCGGCTGGTGTCACTGGCCGATGCCGCGGAGCGCGCACCGCGGCCCACCCGGGAGGCCTGCGAGAACGAGTTGTCGACGATCTTGGAGACCGTCGATCCGGCTCGCGTTCCGCTGGGACTCATCGACGAACTCGCCGACGCCGAAGCCCGGGTGGTGTTGGCCCGGCGATTCCACAACGACGCCGTGCGTGACACGCTCGCGCTGCGGGAACGACGGCCGGTGCGGTGGCTCAAACTTGGCGGAAGGGCCCCGCTGCCAACCTATTTCGAAATCGCCGAACCCCCGCAGCGATGAGCGAACCGCAGCGGCGCACCTCGGCCAGAGTGGTTCTGCTCGACGAGTCCGGGTCGGTGCTGCTGTTCTGCGGATCCGATCCCGCGGTCACCGACGGCACCGCGCCGCGCTGGTGGTTCACCGTCGGCGGCCGGATCATGCCGGGCGAGCCGCTGGCCGAAGCCGCCGTTCGCGAGGTCGGTGAGGAGACCGGGCTGCAGCTGCGCCCCGACCAGCTCGTCGGACCGGTCTGGCGACGGGAGTCGCTCATCGACTTCAACGGCTCGGTGATGGCCAGTGAGGAGTTCTACTTCGTGCACCGCACCCGGCGTTTCGACCCATCGCGGGCCGGGCGCACCGAGCTGGAACTGCGATACATCCACGGCCACCGGTGGTGCGACACCGCCATGATCGCCGAATTGGAGGGCGCCGGCCAGCGGGTGTACCCGCGTCTGCTCGGAGAGTTACTGGGGGAGGCCGGCCGGCTGGCCGATGTGCCGGGCAATCCGCCGGGCGGTCCGCAAACCATCCGCTGAGCAGGCGGAATCCGGGGATTTGGGGCGACCTTTAGACTTATGCCGCAGAAAACAGAGGAGCGCTTAAGTGGAAACCGCAGCTGGAGCCAACGGCTCCGCCAACCACGCACAGACCGGAACCGCGCGGGTCAAGCGCGGCATGGCCGAGATGCTCAAGGGTGGCGTGATCATGGACGTGGTCACCCCCGAACAGGCACGTATCGCCGAGGGTGCGGGCGCTGTCGCCGTGATGGCCCTTGAGCGGGTTCCCGCGGACATCCGTGCCCAGGGCGGCGTGGCCCGGATGAGCGATCCGGACCTGATCGAAGGGATCATCGAGGCGGTCTCCATCCCGGTGATGGCCAAGGCGCGCATCGGCCACTTCGTCGAGGCGCAGATCCTGCAGAGCCTCGGAGTCGACTACATCGACGAGTCCGAGGTGCTCACTCCGGCCGACTACGCGAACCACATCGACAAGTGGCGCTTCACCGTTCCGTTCGTCTGCGGCGCCACCAATCTGGGCGAGGCGCTGCGTCGCATCACCGAGGGCGCGGCCATGATCCGCTCCAAGGGCGAGGCCGGCACCGGTGACGTCTCCAACGCCACCACCCACATGCGGACCATCGGCGGGGAGATCCGCCGGCTGACCTCGTTGTCGGAGGACGAACTCTTCGTCGCCGCCAAGGAACTTCAGGCGCCTTACGACCTCGTCGTCGAGGTGGCCCGGGCCGGCAAGCTGCCGGTCACCATGTTCACCGCGGGCGGGATCGCCACCCCGGCGGACGCGGCGATGATGATGCAGCTCGGCGCCGAAGGCGTGTTCGTCGGTTCCGGCATCTTCAAGTCCGGCGATCCGGCGCAGCGCGCGGCGGCGATCGTCAAGGCCACCACCTTCTACGACGATCCGGACGTGCTGGCCAAGGTGTCGCGTGGTCTGGGTGAGGCCATGGTCGGGATCAACGTCTCTGACATCCCCGTCCCGCATCGGCTCGCCGAACGCGGCTGGTAAGCCGGCCGTCGACGCATAGGTGGCGATCGAGAAGATCCTCGACCTGGAACAGCTCGAGGTAAACATCTACCGCGGAGCGGTCTTCAGTCCCGACTCCGGCGACGACCAACGAACGTTCGGCGGTCACATCGCCGGCCAGGCGCTGGCCGCATCGATCCGCACGGTCGATCCGAAGTTTCACGTGCACTCGCTGCACGGGTATTTCCTGCGTCCAGGGGATGCCACCAAGCCCGCCGTCTATCTCGTCGAGCGTCCGCGGGACGGCGGCTCGTTCTGCACCCGTCGGGTCAACGCCGTCCAGCACGGCGAGGTCATCTTCTCGATGGGAGTCTCGTTCCAGACCGAGCAGATCGGAATCGAGCATCAGGATGTGATGCCGAAAGCCCCGCCGGCGGACAGCACGCCCCGGTTCCGTTCGGCACGGTTGCTTTTCGACGATGCCGGGTATTCCCAGTTCGCCGAGTGGGATCTTCGGATGGTGCCTCGGGACGAGTTGAAACTGCTACCGGGAAAGATCTCCCAGCAGCAGGTGTGGTTCAAACACAAGGAAATCCTCAGCGACGACCCGGTGCTGCATGTCTGCGCCCTGACCTACATCAGCGACATGACGCTGCTGGGTTCGGCTCAGATCAACCATCAGGACGAGCGCCCGCATCTGATGGTCGCGTCGTTGGATCACGCGATGTGGTTCATGCGCCCGTTCCGGGTCGACGAGTGGCTGCTCTACGACCAGTCCTCGCCGTCCGCCGGTGGCGGCCGGGCACTGACACAGGGGCAGATCTTCAATCAGCGCGGTGAGATGGTCGCCATGGTGATGCAGGAAGGGCTGACCCGCTACGTGCGCGGCTACACCCCAGGCCGCGGATGAGTGCGCCTGTCGTCGGAGTGTTGGCCTTGCAGGGCGACACCCGCGAACATCTCGCCGCGCTTCGCGAAGCAGGGGCGCAGGCCTCCACCGTGCGCCGTCGCGAGGAACTCGACGCCGTCGACGCCCTGGTGATCCCGGGCGGGGAGTCCACCACCATGAGCCTGTTGCTGCGCGAGTTCGATCTGCTGCAGCCGTTGCGGGACAGGTTGCGTGCGGGGATGCCGGCCTATGGGTCCTGCGCCGGAATGATCCTGTTGGCAGACGAGATCCTCGACGCCGGCGCGCCCGGCCGCGAGGCGACCCCGTTGGGGGCCATCGACATGGCGGTCCGGCGCAACGCATTCGGGCGTCAGGTGGACTCCTTCGAGGACGACCTGCAGTTCGTCGGGCTCGACTCTCCGATCCACGCCGTGTTCATCCGGGCCCCCTGGGTCGAGCGGGTGGGGCCGGAGGTCGAGGTGCTGGCCCGCTCCGGTGAGCACGCCGTCGCGGTACGGCAGGGCCGGACGTTGGCCACCGCCTTCCATCCCGAGGTCACCGGCGATCGCCGGGTGCACAAACTGTTCGTCGACATGGTCCTGGGCGACGCGTGACTTGTCGTCGACTGAGGATCCGTGCACGGCATCTTCGCGGACTCGGCCTGCGTGGTCGCCCGCTCAACGCTGGTTGGGGCCAGATTCGGGGCCACAGTAGACTCGTCGCTGCATAACCGGCAAGGACGAGGACGTAGACATGAGCGGCCATTCCAAATGGGCCACCACCAAGCACAAGAAGGCCGTCATCGACGCCAAGCGCGGCAAGATGTTCGCCAAGCTGATCAAGAACATCGAGGTCGCGGCCCGAACCGGCGGCGGCGACCCGAACGGCAACCCCACGCTCTGGGATGCCATCCAGAAGGCCAAGAAGACCTCGGTCCCCAATGACAACATCGAGCGAGCCCGCAAGCGCGGCGCCGGTGAGGAAGCCGGCGGTGCCGACTGGCAGAACATCACCTACGAGGGCTACGGGCCCAACGGAGTCGCCGTCCTGATCGAGTGCCTGACCGACAACCGCAACCGGGCGGCCGGTGAGGTCCGCGTCGCGATGACCCGCAACGGGGGCAACATGGCCGATCCGGGTTCGGTGGCATACCTGTTCTCCCGCAAAGGCATGATCACCCTGGAGAAGAACGGCCTGTCCGAGGACGATCTGCTGATGGCTGTTCTCGAAGCCGGCGCCGAGGAGGTAAACGACCTCGACGACAGCTGGGAGATCATCTGCGAGCCCACCGATCTGCCTGCGGTGCGCAGCGCGCTGAAGGACGCCGGCATCGAGTACGACTCGGCCGAATCCAGCTTCCAGCCGTCGATGACCGTCGAGGTCGACCTGGAGACCGCCCGCAAGGTCCTCAAGCTGGTCGACGCGCTTGAGGACAGCGACGATGTCCAGGACGTCTACACCAACATCGACATCCCGGACGACGTCGCGGCCCAACTCGACGAAGACTGACGACGATGCGCTGCGCGGCACGAGCAGCGCGGAGGAGTCGGTCGATCAGGTGGGACTGATCGCCCCCGGGGTGTCGCTACCCGGTCCCGGAGGTCTCGGCCGTTAAGCTATCGAACAATTGTTCGTAGCTGAAGGGCGTGCCGTGCGGGTGATGGGAGTCGACCCCGGGCTGACGCGCTGTGGTCTCTCGGTGATCGAGAGCCGCGGTGGTCGCCAGGTGATCGCGCTGGACGTCGATGTGGTGCGCACCCCGTCGACCGACCCGCTGGCCGAACGGCTGATGGCGATCAGCGACGCCGCGGAGCACTGGATGGGGACCCATCTGCCGGACGTGATCGCGATCGAGCGGGTGTTCTCGAATGCCAACGCCAACACCGCCATGGGTACCGCGCAGGCCGCGGGCGTCATTGCGCTGTCGGCCGCACGGCGTGGGATCGACGTCCACTTCCACACCCCCAGTGAGGTCAAGGCCGCCGTAACCGGTAACGGCCGCGCCGACAAGGCTCAGGTCACCGAGATGGTGACGCGAATCCTCAAACTACAGTCCAAGCCGACCCCGGCCGACGCCGCCGACGCCTTGGCGCTGGCGATCTGCCACTGCTGGCGCGCCCCGATGATCGACCGGATGGCCAAGGCCGAGGCGATCGCCGCCGAACACAAGCGGGCGTATCAGGCACGGCTCAAGGCCGCGCCCGGCCGGATGTCGCGGAGCGCGAAGTGATCGCGGCCGTTCGTGGCGAAGTCATCGACGTCGCCCTCGACCACGCCGTCATCGAGGCCGCCGGGGTCGGCTACAAGGTGATGGCCACCCCGTCGACGCTGGCGACCCTGCGCCGTGGTGACGAGGCCCGGCTGATCACCGCGATGATCGTGCGGGAGGACTCGATGACCCTCTACGGCTTCGCCGACGGCGAGGCCCGCGACCTGTTCCAGATGCTGCTCGGAGTGTCCGGTGTGGGACCAAAGATCGCGTTGGCCACCCTGGCGGTCTACGACCCGTCCGCCTTGCGGCAGGCGCTGGCCGACGGAGACATCACCGCCCTGACCCGGGTGCCCGGTATCGGCAAGCGCGGCGCCGAGCGCATGGTGCTGGAACTGCGCGACAAGATCGGCGCACTGCCCGGCGGTGCCGGCGGTGGAGTTTCCGGCGGCCATGGTATTCGCGGTCCGGTGGTGGAAGCCCTTGTCGGACTTGGCTTTGCGGCCAAGCAGGCTGAGGAGGCCTGCGACAAGGTGCTCGCCAATGACCCCGAGGCCACGACGTCGAGCGCGCTGCGCGCTGCGCTGTCGATGCTGGGGAAGAAGTGATGGGCCGCTTCGACGAGGACTTCAGGGACGAGCCGGACGAACGGGATGTCTCGCCGGCGCTGACCGTCGGCGAGGGCGATATCGACGCCAGCCTGCGGCCACGTTCACTCGGCGAGTTCATCGGCCAGCCACGGGTACGCGAACAACTCCAACTCGTGCTCGAGGGTGCCAAGAACCGCGGCGGCACACCGGACCACATCCTGCTGTCCGGTCCGCCGGGCCTCGGCAAGACCTCGCTGGCGATGATCATCGCCAGCGAGTTGGGCACATCGCTGCGGGTCACTTCGGGACCTGCGCTGGAACGGGCCGGCGACCTGGCCGCAATGCTGTCCAATCTCGTCGAGGGTGACGTCCTTTTCATCGACGAGATCCATCGCATCGCGCGGCCCGCGGAGGAGATGCTGTACCTGGCGATGGAGGATTTCCGCGTCGACGTCGTCGTGGGCAAGGGCCCCGGGGCCACCTCGATCCCGCTCGAGGTCGCACCGTTCACATTGGTCGGCGCCACCACCCGATCCGGTGCGCTCACCGGCCCGTTGCGCGACCGGTTCGGATTCACCGCGCACATGGACTTCTACGAACCGGCCGAATTGGAACGGGTGCTGGCCCGTTCGGCCGGAATCCTCGGCATCGACCTCGGCGGTGAGGCCGGCGCGGAGATCGCCCGTCGCTCGCGCGGCACCCCCCGCATCGCCAACCGCCTGTTGCGCCGGGTCCGCGATTACGCCGAGGTGCGTGCCGACGGCGTGATCACCCGCGATATCGCCAAATCCGCGCTGGCGGTCTATGACGTCGACGAACTCGGTCTGGACCGCCTCGACCGCGCCGTGCTCTCGGCACTCACCCGAAGCTTCGGCGGTGGGCCGGTGGGGGTCTCCACACTTGCGGTGGCGGTGGGGGAGGAATCGACCACCGTGGAGGAGGTCTGCGAGCCCTTCCTGGTACGGGCCGGCATGATTGCGCGCACTCCACGTGGAAGGGTCGCCACCCCGCTAGCCTGGACCCACCTCGGAATGGCACCGCCGCCATCGGCCGGCGGACTCGGACAGACGGGACTATTCGACTGATGGTGACGGTGGCACTGATCTTCGCCGGACTGGCCGCAGTGCTGCACGTGTACATCTTCAGCTTGGAATCGCTCACCTGGACCTCGGCGCGAACGCGCGCGGTCTTCGGCACTTCTGCCGCGGATGCCGAGATCACCAAGGAAATGGCGTTCAACCAAGGTTTCTACAACCTGTTCCTGGCGATCGTGGCCGTGGCCGGCATCGTCATGTGGCTGATCGGAAACCGAAGCGCCGGTGCGGCTTTGATCGCCGCCGGCACCGGATCGATGCTGGCCGCAGCATTGGTTCTACTGCTGTCCTCACCTGACAAGTCGCGTGCCGCAATCACCCAGGGTGTGCTGCCGTTCATCGCACTGACCCTGCTGGGCGTCGGACTGCTCTGATGATCGAACAGCCGGCCTCGACCCTGTTCGCCGGTGGCACGGTCTGGACAGGATCCGCCGACACCGACGCCGTGCTCGTTTCCGGCGGTGTCATCCGCGCAATGGGGGAGCAGGCAAGGCAGGCTGCGGGTTCGGACACGGCGACAGTCGACCTCCACGGCGGATTCCTGATGCCGTCCTTCGGTGACGGTCATGCCCACCCCCTCTACGGTGGACTCGAGGCGGCGGGTCCGGCGATCCGGCCGTGCAGATCCGTGGACGAAATCGTCGCGGTGGTGAGGAACTACGCCGACGAGCATCCTGAGAAGGAATGGATCACCGGCGCCTCCTACGACGGCAGCCTGGCTCCGGGCGGGCTGTTCGACGCGCGCTGGCTCGACGCCGCGGTCGCCGATCGGCCAGTGGTGCTGCGGGCCTGGGACTACCACACAGTGTGGTGCAACTCCGAGGCGCTGAAGCGGGCCGGTATCACCGCCGTCACCCCCGATCCGCCACTGGGTGAGATCCCGCACCGTGCCGATGGGTCGGTCCTGGGCACGCTGCGCGAGTGGGGTGCGGTCGATCTCGTCATGAACGTGATGCCGCCCCAAGGCGAAGACGTGCGCATCGCGGCGCTGGGGACAGCCGCGGATTACCTGCTGGCCCGCGGGGTCACCTGGGTGCAGGACGCCTGGGTTGAACCGGCTGACGTCGCGACCTACGCCGCCGCAGCCGGACTGGATGCGCTGCGGATGCGGTTCAACCTCGCGCTCTATGCCGACCCGCGCCATTTCGACACCCAACTGCGTCAGTTCGCCGAATCGCGGCGGCAGGTCCAGCAGGCGGGCAGCCCGCTGCTGACGGCCCGGACCGTGAAGTTCTTCGCAGACGGGGTGGTGGAGAACGAGACCGGGGCGCTGCTGGAGTCCTACTGCTCCGGATTGCACAGCCACGGACTGCGCAACTGGGAGGGAGATTCGCTGGGAGAGGCCGCCCGGCGCGTCGACGAACTCGGGCTGCAGATCCATATCCATGCGATCGGTGACGCTGCGGTGCGCCAGGCGCTCGACGCCATCGAATACGTGGTGCGGCACAACGGCGAACGTGACCGCCGGCCGGTGATCGCCCACGTCCAGCTCGCCGACGACGCCGATATCGGCCGCTTCGCCGAACTCGGCGTCATCCCGAACATGCAGCCACTGTGGGCGCAGATGGACGACTTGATGACCGTGCTGACGATTCCACGGCTCGGGCCGGCGCGTGCCGACCGGCAGTACCGGATGGCCACCCTCGCCGGATCGGGCGCTCCACTTGCCCTCGGCTCGGACTGGCCGGTCTCCTCCGGTCACCCACTGGAAGGCATTGCGGTGGGGGTGTCCCGGCAGACCGCCGACGGCGAGCCTCCGGGCGGTTGGACCCCGCATGAGATCCTGCCCATCGAACGTGCGCTCTCGGCCTACACCGCCGGTGTGGCACGTCAGGCCTTCGCCGAAGACGCATGGGGCCGAATCACAGTGGGCGCCAGCGCGGATCTGGTTCTGCTCGACCGTGATCCCCGATCGACTCCGCCACTGGAATTGCCCGGCGTCGGAGTCCGAGCCACCTACCTCCGGGGCCGTCCGGCCTATACGGCGACCGACTGAAAGGCAACCCGAATGACTGTGCCCACCAACGCCTCTGCGCCAGGTCCGGTCGTCGCCGGCCACGAGGGACATCTGAAGCGCGCACTCGGCCTGCCGTCGCTGGTGCTGTTCGGAATGGTCTACATCGTCCCGCTCACGGTGTTCACCACCTACGGCATCGTCACCCAGATGAGCGGCGGCCGCCTGCCGGTGGCCTACGTCGTCACGCTCGTCGCGATGTTCTTCACCGCGCTGTCCTACGCGCGGATGTCGGTTGCGTTCCCGGTCGCCGGATCGGCCTACACCTACAGCCAGAAGACCTTCGGTGCCCCACTGGGATTCCTCACCGGTTGGTCGCTGCTGCTCGACTACCTATTCCTACCGATGCTCAACTACCTCGTCATCGGCATCTATCTGGAAGCCGCCTTCCCGGCGGTCCCGGCCTGGGTGTTCATCGTCGCCTCGATCGTGATCGTGACGGTGCTCAACATCATCGGCATCGTGTCGGTGGCGCGCGCGAATTTCCTCATCATCGCGGTGCAGACCATCTTCATCGTCACCTTCCTGGCCATGACGATCGCGAAACTGTCCGGCACAGGCAATGTCAGCCTCGCCGCACCGTTCCAGGGAGACGGAACCGCGCCCGGTATGACCCCGATCCTGGCCGGCGCCGCGGTGCTGTGCCTGTCCTTCCTGGGATTCGACGCCGTCTCGACCCTCTCCGAGGAAGCCAAGGACCCGACCCGCAATGTGCCGCGGGCCATCATCCTGGCCACCGTCGTATCCGGGTTCGTGTTCGTGGTCCTGTCGTACCTGTCGCAGTTGGTCTTCCCCTCCAACAACTTCAGCGATGTCGATGCCGGATCGCTGGACGTGATGCACACCGCGGGCGGAGAGTTCCTGGGCACATTCTTCACCGCTGCGTACGTCGCCGGCGCGCTGGGTTCGGCCCTGACCTCGCAGGCATCCGTTGCCAGGGTGCTCTTCGCGATGGGCCGCGACAGGATCCTGCCCCGGCCCTTCTTCGGCCACGTCTCGCCGAAGTACAGCACCCCGGTCTACGCCATCGTGCTGGTGAGCCTGGTCTCGCTACTGGCGGTGGTGATCGACCTTGCGACGCTGGCCTCCATCGTGAGTTTCGGTGCACTGGTGGCCTTCTCGGCGGTCAACCTCTCGGTGATCAAGCATTACTTCATGGATCAGGGTGAGCGTGATGTGCTGCGCAACGTTGTCCTGCCGCTGATCGGCTTCGTCCTCACCGTATGGCTGTGGTTCAGCCTGTCCGGGCTCACCCTGAAAGTCGGATTGGCCTGGCTGGCAGCCGGATTCGTCTGGTTGCTCGTGGTCACCCGCGGGTTCCGGCGCCCCACCCCGGTGATGGACATCGAACCGGAATGACCCGGATCGCGTGCTCTCAACTCGCTCCACGGATCGGCGCACTCGAGGCGAACATCGCTGCAGCCGCCGCCTCGATCGCCGAGTCGGTCGCGGCAGGTGCCGATGTGGTGGTGCTGCCCGAACTCGTCACCTCCGGCTATCTGTTCAGTGGTGCTGCCGAGGCCCGCGCGGCCGCCCTGACTGTGACGGATCCCCGGTTCGGCCCCTGGATGGAGGCGGCGGGGGACGCGGTGGTGATCGCCGGATTCTGCGAACTCGGTGAGGACGGTTCGATCTATAACAGCGCGCTGGTGATCGAGGGCGGCGCTGTGCTGGCGCACTACCGCAAGACCCATCTGTGGGACCGCGAGAAGTTGATATTCACCCCCGGATCGCAACTGCCGCCGGTGTTGCCCACCCGGTACGGCGTGATCGCGGTGATGGTCTGTTACGACCTGGAATTCGCCGAACTGACCCGCCAGGTGGCACTGCGGGGCACAGAACTGATAGCGGCACCGGTCAACTGGCCCCGGTTGCCGAAACCCGCCGGTGAACATCCCGGCGAAGTGATCACTGCGATGTCGACAGCCCGCACGAACAAGGTGGCCGTGGCGGTGTGCGATCGTGCAGGGGACGAACGTGGCGCGCAGTGGGCCGAGGCCACCGCCATCATCGATCCGGACGGATGGGTGGTGGCCGCCGCCGGCCCGGGGGCGGGAACCGCAATGGCTGATATCGATCTGTCCGCCACCCGCGACAAACACCTGACCGAACACGTCGATCTCTTCGCCGATCGCCGAACCGACCTTTACTGACCTGTCCGGCCGCTAAATTCGGCGCGTGCCGGACAACACCCTCGACTACATGGACCAGGCGTCCTTTCTCGGACTGCGGGCGCTGGGTCGAGGTCCGCAGATCCAGTTCACCTGGATCTACGACCGTCCGGTCGACCTGGAAGGCCTACAGCGCTTCCGGAACAACCTCGGACGCGGACTGCTGGGCCGACGGATCGAACGATCGCCGCTGCCGTTCGGACGGCACCGCTGGGTGGCCTGGCCGGGACCGGCCATGGAGATCGCCCACGGTGAGCGGCGTCGCGACGAGGTGATGGACTGGATCGACGATCAGATCGCGATCCCACTGGACCCGGAGCACGGACCGGCCTGGCGGATGGCGGTGCAACCGCTGACCGATGGCGGCGCCGCGGTCACCCTCGTGGTCTCGCACACCACCTGCGACGGACTCGGCATCGTCCTGGCGATTGCCGATGCGGCCAAGGGTGTTACCCGTGACCTGGGGTATCCGCCGCCGAACTCCAGGCCACGCGGACCGGCACTCCGTGAGGATCTGCGTGGATTCACCCGTGAGCTTCCCAAGATCGGGAAGGCGATCGTTGCCGGAATCCGGTTGGCCAGGAGCAACAAAGATCAGGCGCCGAAATCGCGCGCGAAGACCAATCTGCCGGCGCGGCGCAGCGTCTCAGGCCCCTTCCGGGTGCCGATGGTCGTCGTCTACGTTGACGAGACATCCTGGGACGAACGCGCGGAAAAACTTGGTGGAAGCAGCAATTCGCTTGTCGCGGGTATCGCGGCGCGGCTCGGCGCACTCATCGGGCGGGTCGACGGGAGCGGTATGGCCAAGCTGACCATCCCGGTCAGCGAGCGCGTCGAGAACGACTCCCGGGGTAACGCACTCAACGTCATCAACCTCGACGTCGACCCGGGGGCGGTCACCCAGAGTCTCAGCGGGCTGCGAGCCGGCATGAAGAGCGAACTGGTCGCGCTGGCCGACGGTCACAACGCACTGCTGGCGCCGCTGCCGCTCACCCCGCTCATCCCCGCCCGTCTGGCCGGGCGCGTGGAGGCGCTGGCCCTGGGTGCCGGCGCGCCGATCGGTTCGTCCAACGGCGGTCGGTACGACCCGTGGGCCAACCGGCCGGATGGCACCGACGCGGCGTACATCTTCGCCAGACAGATCGACTCGGGCATCACCGCCGAGATCCTCGACCGCAACGGTGGCCTGCTGTTCGTCGCCTCGGGCACGGTGAACGGCACGGTCTATCTGACGATCACGGCCTGGAACGCCGGTACGGATAACGCCCGCGGCGAACTGGAGTCCGCGGTCCGGCAGGTCATCGCCGACTTCGACCTGACCGCGATCGTGGAGTGAGGTCTACTCGCCGGTGTAAGCCATCACGTGCTTGATCCGGGTGTAGTCCTCGAGGCCGTACATCGACAGATCCTTGCCGTGGCCGGAGGATTTGTATCCGCCATGCGGCATCTCGGCCACCAGTGGGATGTGGGTGTTGATCCATACGCACCCGAAGTCCAGTGCGGCGGACACCCGCAGTGCCCGCTTGATGTCCTTGGTCCACACCGAGGAGGCCAGAGCGTACTCGACGCCATTGGCCTTTCCGAGCGCGTCCTCCTCGTCGGTGAAGGACTGAACGGTGATCACCGGACCGAAGATCTCCTCCTGGATGTGCCGGTCCTCCTGGCGGAGGTTCCCGATCACCGTCGGCTCGATGTAGAAACCCTTGTCGCCCTGGCGGTTTCCGCCGGCGGCGAGTAGCGCGTGTTTGGGGATGTCGGCGAGGAAGCTGAGCACCCGCTCCAGTTGGTTGGGGTTGTTCACCGGCGGAATCCAGCCGTCCTCGTCGTCGGCGGCGCGGCCGAACGTCGTGAACGCACCCTTGGCCTGATCGGCCAATGCGGCCGTCAGTTCGTCGACGACATTTGCTTGCGCCAGCACCCGGGTGGCGGCGGTGCAGTCCTGGCCGGCGTTGAAGTAGCCGGCGACTGCGATCGCTTCGGCGGCTGCGGCGACATCGGCATCGTCGAACACGATCACCGGGGCCTTGCCGCCCAGCTCGAGGTGGGTGCGCTTGAGATTCGCGCCTGCGCTCGCCGCCACCGCACGGCCGGCGCCCACCGAACCGGTGATCGAAACCATCTGCGGAGTCGGATGCGAGACGACGGCCGCACCGGTGGCGCGGTCACCGCACACCACGTTGAGTACACCGGCCGGGAAGTGACGGGCGGCGATTTCGGCCAGCATCACCGAGCTGACCGGGGTGGTGTCAGAGGGCTTGAGCACGACGGTGTTTCCCGCTGCGATGGCCGGACAGAACTTCCAGATGGCCATCATCATCGGGTAGTTCCACGGTGCCACCTGGCCGATCACACCGACCGGCTCACGACGGATCCAGGATGTGTGGTCGGCCATGTACTCGCCGGCCGACTTGCCCTCCAGCACCCGCGCTGCGCCTGCGAAGAACCGGATCTGGTCGAGCATCGGCGGAACCTCTTCGGCCATGGTGACGTGATTGGGCTTACCGGTGTTGCGGCCCTCGGCCTTGACGAGCGCCTCGGCGTTCTTCTCCACGTCATCAGCGAAGGCGAGCAACGCCTTCTGCCGCTGCGACGGAGTGGTCTTCTTCCACTCGGCGAACGCAGCCGAGGCCGCCGCGTAGGCCTTGTCGATGTCGGCCTCGTTGGAAACCGGTGCCGTGCCGTACTTCTCACCGGTCGAGGGATCGATGATCGCCATGGTCTCGCCGCTGGCGGAATCGACCGACTCGCCGTTGATGAAGTTCTTGATCGTGGTCATGACAGCTCCTGAGTCGGTGTTGACGGGTCGAAGTTAGAGGGTGATCAGAGTTCGGACAGGGCGGCGGCGAGAACGTCGAGACCTTCGGTCAGCAGTTCGTCGCTGATCGACAGCGGAGGCAGGAAACGCAGGATGTTCCCGAACGTGCCGCAGCTGAGCACCAGCACGCCCTGGTTGTGGGCCTTGGCGCACAGGGCCTTGGTCAGCTCCGGATCCGGTTCTGCGGTGCCGGATTTCACCAATTCGACGGCGATCATGGCCCCGCGGCCCCGCACATCGCCGATCCGGTCGTCGTCGGCCTGCATGCGGTGCAGCCTGTCCTTCATCAGCCGCTCGATCTGCTTGGCGCGATCGAGCATGCCGTCCATCTCGAGGGTCTCGATGGTGGCCAGCGCCGCGGCGCAGGCCACCGGATTGCCGCCGTAGGTGCCGCCTAGACCGCTGACGTGCGGGGCGTCCATGATCTCGGCGCGGCCGGTGACCGCCGAGAGCGGCAGGCCGTCGGCGATGCCCTTGGCGGTGACGATCAGGTCCGGCACGATGCCCTCGTCCTCACAGGCGAACATCTGTCCGGTGCGACCGAACCCGCTCTGCACCTCGTCGGCGATGAAGACGACGTCGTTATCGGTGCACCAGGCGCGCAACGCGAGCAGGAATCCCGGTGCGGGGACGATGAAACCGCCCTCGCCCTGGACCGGTTCGATGATGATCGCCGCGAGGTTGGCGGCGCCGATCTGCTTGTCGATAACCGTCAACGCACGTTCGGCGGCGAGTTCACCATTGGTGGCCCACTCCTTGTTGATCAGGCCGTCGCGATAGGGGTAGGACATCGGCGCGCGGTAGATCTCCGGGGCGAACGGACCGAAGCCGCTCTTGTAGGGCATCGACTTTGCGGTCAGGGCCATCGTGAGGTTGGTGCGGCCGTGGTAGGCGTGGTCGAAGCACACCACGGCATCGCGCTTGGTGTACGAACGGGCGATCTTGACGGCGTTCTCCACCGCCTCGGCGCCGGAGTTGAACAATGCGCTGCGCTTCTCGTGCGAGCCGGGAGTCAGCCGGTTCAGATGCTCGGCAACGGCGATGTACTCCTCGTAGGGGGTCACCATGAAGCAGGTGTGGGTGAAGTCGGCCACCTGCTCGCGGACTGCGTCGACCACCCGCGGCGAGGAGTTGCCGATGGTGGTGACGGCGATACCCGAACCCAGATCGATGAGCCGGTTGCCGTCGACGTCCTCGATGATCCCGCCGGAAGCCCGCGCGCAGGACACCGGCATGGTGACCCCGACGGCGCGGGACACCGCAGCCTGCCGGCGCTTGGTCATCTCGAGCGATTTGGGTCCGGGGATCGCGGTGACCAGTTTGCGGCTCTGTTCGACGGTGCTCACGTCGCTACTCCTGACAAGATCGGTGCTCGGTGGGGTGGTCTGAGCGTAGTCCGGTCACACCGTTGTGCAACTGAAAACACGGTGCGCAGCGACCCAGAGTGATGGATTGCGTTGACTTGGACTGCGTTGCCTACGGTTTCGGTGGCCCAGGGAGTGGTTCACCGTCCATCCGGTCGATGGTGGTGAATTCCGGAACCGGCCGCCGCCGAAGCCGTTCGGGCTGGTGAACCGGGTGGCCGAGGACGACGACGGTGGCCAGCGCCCATCCCGGCGGGGCGCCCAGCAGTCGCCGCACCGCGTCCTCCTCGCGGATCAGCATCGTCGTCATCACCCCGCCCAATCCCTCGGCCCTGGCGGCGAGCAGCACGTTCCAGACGAACGGGTACACCGAAGCCCCGCCGGCGAAGCTGTAACGGTCGGCGTCGCGGTCGACCGCGGCCAGGGCGCCCAGGTTGACGAACACCGCCAGCAGCACCGGAACGCGGTCCAATCCGGCGGCGAACCCCGACGCGGCGGCCGCCCGCAACTCGGGGGTGGCAGCGGAGACGGCGGCGGCTTCGGCGGCGGGATCGTTCCCGGGCGCCCACGGCCGCAGTCCCGCGGCGCCCATCGCCAGGTAGTCATGCCATCCCGGCAGGTAGAGGTCACGCAGCGCGCGGCGGACTGCCGGATCCTTGACCAGCACGACATGCCAGGCCTGGGCATTGCCGCTGGGGCCGAACCGCGCGTTGTCGAGCACCCTGGCCACGGTTTCGTCGGGAACCGGCGCGTCGGTGAACTGACGGATCGCGCCGGTGGTCCGCAGCGCCTCGATGAGGTCCATTCCTCATATCTTCGCCGCGCGCGCCAGTCCCGGGCAACGGGTGTGGGCGTGGGTGTGGACATGGCTTTGGGCCGGCAATGGCACACTGGTCGGACGTGGGGCCCGTGACCGACGGTCCCGGACCAGACGATCGGAAGACACGCGCCGCCATGGAACAACTCATCAGCTTCCTGCCCCTGATCCTCATCATGGGCGCGTTCATGTTCTTCGCCTCGCGCCGTCAGAAGAAGGCCATGCAGGCCACCATCGACCTGCATGAGTCGTTGAGCGTCGGCGACCGGGTGCACACCACCTCCGGCCTGCAGGGCACCATCACCGGCCTGGCCGATGACACCGTGGACCTGGAGATCGCGCCGGGCGTCGTCACCCGCTGGATGAAACTCGCCATCCGGGACCGGGTCGAGCCCGAGGCGCAGGCCATCGGGGGCGCCGAACTGACCGAGAGCGACGCTGACCGGCTGCCGAGGGACTGAATCGCGGGTCCCGACCCGTACTCTTTCCGGGGAGCGTGGTCGGCCCCACCGTTCGGGCTGGGCCGGGTACGGCATACAACTAGGAGAATCGACTCGTGGCAACGTCTTCGGCACCGGTGCGTCCGTACCGCTGGCTGGCGCTGTTCCTCGTCCTGCTGATCGGCGTGTACCTGCTGGTATTCCTGACCGGCAATAAGCAGGCCAGGCCCAAGCTCGGTATCGACCTGCAGGGCGGCACCCGCGTGACGCTGACCGCGCGGACCCCGGACGGCTCCAAGCCCACCCGTGAGGCCCTGATGCAGGCCGAGGAGATCATCAGCGCCCGCGTCAACGGTCTCGGCGTGTCGGGCTCGGAGGTGGTGATCGACGGCGACAACCTCGTCATCACGGTCCCGGGCAATGACAGCAGTGAGGCCCGCAACCTCGGCCAGACCGCACGGCTCTACGTCCGTCCGGTGATCGGCCAGCCGATCCCGGTCGAGGCGATCAACAAGAAGGCCACCGCGCCCGGTCCGGGCGGCCAGCCCGCCCCGGGCGCTCCGCCCGCTTCCGGCGCGCCGTCAGCCCCGCCCGCACCGTCCTCCGCGGCTCCGGCCAGCCCGGCTCCGTCCTCTCCGGCCCCGGCCAGCCCCGCTCCGCAGCCGCGCCCGTTCCCGCTGGAGCCCACGCCTGCGCCCTCGCCCGCTCCGCCGGCACCTTCGTCGTCGCCGGCGCCTGCGACCTCGCCGGCCCCGTCGCCGGCTCCGCCGACCGCGGCCCCCGCGCCGGGCGGCCCGGCCCAGCCTGCGCAACCGCCGGGTCCACCGGACAACAAGACCGACCACGCCGGACGAATCAAGTTCGAGAGGGAACTGCGTCAGAGCAACAACCAGACACTGCTGATCTTCGCCGTCCAGTACGTCGCCGGACGCTGCGACCAGGAAGACCCGCTGGCCGGTAACGACGACCCCAACCTGCCGCTGGTGACCTGCTCGCAGGACAAGAAGTACGTCTACATCCTGGACAAGTCGATCATCGCCGGCGACCAGATCAAGACCGCGGACTCCGGCTTCGACCAGCAGAGCGGCGCCTATGTGGTGAACCTGGAGTTCAAGGACGAGGCCGCCAAGACGTGGGCCGACTTCACCGCTGCCAACATCGGCACCCAGACCGCGTTCACCCTCGACTCGAAGGTGGTCAGCGCGCCTCAGATCCGCGAGGCCATCCCCGGTGGCCGCACCCAGATCAGCGGCGGCGATCCGCCGTTCACCGCCGACAGCGCCCGAAGTCTGGCCAACGTGCTCAAATACGGTTCACTGCCGCTGTCCTTCGAGTCCTCCGAAGCCGAAACCGTCTCGGCGACACTGGGATTGACCTCGCTCAAGGCCGGCCTCATCGCCGGTGGGATCGGTCTGGCCCTGGTGCTGCTGTACTCGCTGCTCTACTACCGGGTGCTCGGATTCCTGATCGCGCTGTCGCTGGTGGCATCCGGGGCCATGGTGTTCGGCATCCTGGTGCTACTCGGCAGATACATCAACTACACCCTCGACCTGGCCGGCATCGCCGGTCTGATCATCGGTATCGGCACCACCGCCGACTCCTTCGTCGTGTTCTTCGAACGCATCAAGGACGAGATCCGTGAGGGCCGGTCCTTCCGTTCGGCGGTGCCGCGGGGTTGGGTACGTGCCCGCAAGACCATCCTGTCCGGCAACGCGGTGAGCTTCCTGGCTGCCGCGGTGCTGTACTTCCTGGCCGTCGGACAGGTGAAGGGCTTCGCCTTCACCCTCGGCCTCACCACCATCCTGGACACGATCATCGTGTTCCTGGTGACCTGGCCGATGGTCTACCTGGCGTCCAAGTCGCCCACGCTGGCCAAGCCCGCGTTCAACGGTCTTGGTGCCGTTCAGGAGGTCGCACGCGAACGCCGGGCGGTCGCAGCCGCGGCGGGACGGGGATAACTCATGGCTGAGAACATCAACGACGAGATCGAAGTCGACGACGCCACCGAGGAGGCGGTCGAGGAGATCTCGGCCGCCCAGTTGCCGAAGCACAGCTTCCTCAACCGGCTCTACACCGGCACCGGCGCCTTCGACGTCATCGGCAAGCGCAAGCTGTGGTTCTCGGTCAGCCTGCTCATGGTCGGCATCGCGATCGCCAGTATCGTGCTGCGCGGCTTCACCTTCGGCATCGACTTCCAGGGCGGCACCAAGGTCGGTTTCCCACGTGGCGATGCCAGCATCAACCAGGTCGAGGAAGTCTTCACCCAGACCATCGGAAAGGCCCCGGAGTCGGTGGTCGTGGTCGGCACCGGGGCCAACTCGACGGTGCAGATCCGCTCGGAGACGCTCAACAACGAACAGACCGAGAAGCTCCGCAACGCCCTTTTCGACAAGTTCCAGCCCAAGGGCGAGGACGGCAAGCCGAGCAAGCAGGCCGTCAGCGACTCGGCGGTCTCGGAGACCTGGGGCGGTCAGATCACCAAGAAGGCGCTCATCGCGCTGGCGGTGTTCCTGGTGCTCGTCACCATCTACATCACCATCCGCTACGAGAAGTTCATGGCGATCTCCGCCCTGGCGGCCCTCGGCTTCGACCTGATCTCCACCGCCGGCGTCTACTCCCTTGTCGGCTTCGAGGTCACACCTGCCACGGTGATCGGCCTGCTGACCATCCTCGGCTTCTCGCTTTATGACACCGTCATCGTGTTCGACAAGGTCGAGGAGAACACCAAGGGCTTCGAGCACACGACCCGTCGCACCTTCGCCGAGCAGGCGAACCTGGCGGTCAACCAGACATTCATGCGGTCGATCAACACCAGCCTGATCTCGATCATGCCGATCGTCTCGCTGATGGTGGTCGCAGTGTGGCTGCTCGGCGTCGGCACTCTCAAGGACCTGGCGCTGGTGCAGCTGGTCGGCGTCATCGTCGGCACCTACTCGTCGATCTTCGTGGCGACCCCGCTACTGGTGACGCTGCGTGAGCGGACTTCGCTGGTGCGCAACCACACTCGTCGGGTGCTGAACCGTCGTGCGAGGTCGAGCGGCGGCGAGTCGGCCGGGGCGGGGGAGTCGGAGACGGTCTCGGCCGCTGTGGTGGGCTCCACGCCCGCTCCGGGGGCCCGTCCGGTGCGCCCCAACCGCCCGTCCGGCAAGCGCTCCCGCAAGTAGGCCCCGCGTGGTTGTCAGGCGCCGGGTCGCCGTAGCGGTGACGGCCGCTGCCGTATTGCTTGCTCCGATGGCTCTTGCGGGATGTGGCGGCGGCGCGGCCGATCAGATCAACTTCGCCGTCGACGGAACCCTCAGCAGCTACAACACCAACACCGTCAACGGGGCTGCCTCATCGGGCCCGCAGGCCTTCGCCCGGGTGTTGACCGGCTTCAGCTTCCACGGCCCCGACGGACAGGCGCTGGCCGATCACGACTTCGGTTCGGTCTCGGTCGTCGGCCGCGAACCCCTGGTGCTGGACTATCAGATCGCCGATAAGGCGGTCTTCTCCGACGGCAAGCCGGTCACCTGTGACGACCTGGTGCTCACCTGGGCCGCGCAGTCCGGCCGGTATCCCGGCTTCGACGCCGCCAGCCAGGCCGGCTATCTCGACATCGCCGGGATCGAGTGCCAGCCTGGTTCGAAGAAGGCCCGAGTCAACTTCTTCCCGGGTCGCGCCGTCACCGACTTTGACAATCTGTTCACCGCGACATCGGTGATGCCGTCGCACGTCATCGGCGACGAACTCGGAATCGATGTCACCACAGCGCTTCTCGCTCAGGATCCCGCCGTCATCGCACGCATCGCTGACGCGTGGAACACCGGTTGGGATCTCAAGCCGGATCTGGATCTGAAACGATTCCCGTCGTCGGGTCCCTACAAGATCGAGTCGGTGCTCCCCGAGGGGGCGGTGGTGCTCACCGCCAACGACAAGTGGTGGGGTGCCAAGCCAGTCACCAAGCGGGTCACCGTCTGGCCGCATGGCGTCGACGTGCAGGACCGGGTGAACAGTGGCACCTTCCACGTCGTCGATGTGGCAACCGGTTCGGCGGGCACGCTCACCGCTCCGGATGACTATCAGCGTTCGGAGATCGCGTCCGGCGGAATCGAACAGCTCATCTTCGCGTCGCAGGGCGCACTGTCGGCGGCGCCGGCCCGACGTGCCATGGCCCTCTGCACACCGCGCGACCTGATCGCCCGGAACGCCGACATGCCGATCGTGAACTCGCGGCTCAACCCGGTGGGCGACAATGCCTACAGCGCAGCGGAATCCGCCGGCGAGGCCGGGCAGTTCGGTGTGGCCAATCCGGACGCGGCGCGGATCGCCCTCAACGGTGTGCCGCTGACCGTCCGCATCGGATACCAGGCGCCCAACCCGAGGCTGGCCGCCACCATCGCCGCGATCACCAAGTCCTGTGCGACAGCCGGGATCACGGTCGAGGATGTCACCAACGGTTCGGTCGGACCGCAGACGCTGCGCGACGGGCAGATCGATGCGCTGCTGGCGAGCACCGGCGGTGCGACGGGCAGTGGCTCCACCGGTTCCTCCGCGCTGGACGCCTATGCGCTGCACACCGGCAACGGCAACAACCTGCCGGCGTACTCCAACCCGCAGATCGACGGCATCATCTCGGCACTGGCGGTGATCACCGACCCGAAGGAACAGGTGCGGTTGCTCTCCGACGGTTCGCCGATCCTGTGGACCGATGTGCCGACGCTGCCGCTCTACCGGCAGGAGCGCACCGTCGTGTCGTCGAAGAAGATGTTCGGCGTCCAGGCGAACCCCACCAAGTGGGGCGCGGGCTGGAACATGGACCGCTGGATGCTCAAACCGTGAGCGCTCGCGACGTCGAGGCGGTGATCGCCGAGCTGACCCGGGAAGTGCCTGACTTCCCCAAGCCCGGCATCCTGTTCCGCGATCTGACGCCGGTGCTGGCCGACAAGCGAGGATTCCATCTGGTGACCGACGCCCTGGCCCGCGCCGTCGAGGGCGCGGATCTGATCGCCGGTATCGATGCCCGTGGCTTCCTGCTCGGTGGTGCGGTGGCTCACCGGCTCGGGGTCGGGGTGCTCGCGATCCGCAAAGGCGGCAAGCTGCCCCCGCCGGTGCACAGCCGCAGCTATGCGCTGGAGTACGGCACCGCCACCCTCGAGATCCCGGTCGACGCCATCGACCTGAGTGCCTGCAGAGTCGCCATCGTCGACGATGTGCTGGCCACCGGAGGGACGGTGGCGGCCGCCCGCGATCTCGTCAGCACGGCCGGCGCGGAGGTGACGATGGCCGCGGTGGTCATGGAGCTGACCGCGCTCGGCGGTCGCGAGTTGCTGGCGCCGCTGCCGGTGCGCAGCCTCCAGCGGGTCTAGAGGCGATATCCTGCGGAGGAAGCGGAGGTGAGCATGGCGGAGCAACCGGGCGGTCCATCGCAGCCGCTGTCGGTCGCCCCCAGCAGCGCCTCCCGCCGGGTTCGGGCCCGGCTGGCCCGTCGTATGACCGCCCAGCGCGGCGCGATCAACCCGGTCCTCGAACCGCTGGTGGCGGTGCACCGCGAGTTCTACCCCAAAGCCGACCTGTCGATGCTGCAGCGCGCCTACGAGGTCGCCGACGTCAAGCACGCCTCGCAGATGCGCCGCTCGGGGGATCCCTACATCACCCATCCACTGGCGGTCGCGAACATCCTGGCCGAACTCGGCATGGACACCATCACGCTGGTGGCCGCCCTGCTGCATGACACCGTCGAGGACACCGGCTACACACTGGAGGCGCTCACCGCCGAATTCGGCGAAGAAGTCGGACATCTCGTCGATGGGGTGACCAAACTCGACAAGGTCGTTCTGGGTACCGCCGCAGAGGGCGAGACCATTCGCAAGATGATCATCGCGATGGCCCGCGACCCCCGGGTGCTGGTGATCAAGGTGGCCGACCGGCTGCACAACATGCGCACCATGCGCTTCCTGCCGCCGGAGAAGCAGGCCCGCAAGGCGCGCGAGACGCTGGAAGTCATTGCCCCCCTTGCTCATCGGCTCGGTATGGCGACCGTCAAGTGGGAACTCGAGGACCTCTCCTTCGCGATCCTGCACCCCAAGCGGTACGACGAGATCGTCCGTCTGGTCGCCGACCGGGCGCCCTCGCGGGACACCTACCTGGCCAAGGTCCGCGCTGACATCAACGCGGCGCTGGGTGCGATGAAGATCAGCGCCACCGTCGAGGGCCGGCCCAAGCACTACTGGTCGATCTACCAGAAGATGATCGTCAAGGGCCGCGACTTCGACGACATCCACGACCTGGTTGGCGTGCGCATCCTGTGTGACGAGATCCGCGACTGCTACGCCGCCGTGGGCGTCGTGCATTCGCTGTGGCAGCCGATGCCGGGCCGGTTCAAGGACTACATCGCCCAACCGCGCTTCGGGGTCTACCAGTCGCTGCACACCACGGTCGTCGGTCCAGAGGGCAAGCCGCTGGAGGTGCAGATCCGCACCCGCGATATGCACCGGACCGCGGAGTACGGCATCGCGGCGCATTGGCGGTACAAGGAGACCAAGGGGCGTAACGGCGTCGCGCATCCGCATGCCGCCAACGAGGTCGACGACATGGCCTGGATGCGCCAGCTGCTCGACTGGCAGCGGGAGGCCGCCGACCCCGGCGAGTTCCTCGAGTCGCTGCGCTACGACCTGGCCGTGCAGGAGATCTTCGTCTTCACCCCCAAGGGTGACGTGATCATGCTGCCCGCCGGGTCGACACCGGTGGACTTCGCCTACGCGGTGCACACCGAGGTGGGCCACCGCTGCATCGGCGCGCGGGTCAATGGCCGGCTGGTCGCCCTGGAACGCAAACTCGAAAACGGCGAACTGGTCGAGGTTTTCACCTCCAAGGCGCCCAACGCCGGTCCGTCGCGGGACTGGCAGAGTTTCGTCGTATCACCACGCGCCAAGGCCAAGATCCGGCAGTGGTTCGCCAAGGAGCGCCGCGAGGAGGCGCTCGAGTCCGGCAAGGATGCGATCGCGCGGGAGGTCCGCCGCGGCGGGTTGCCGTTGCAGCGTCTGGTCAACGGCGAGGCGATGACCGCACTGGCCAAGGAATTGCGCTACGGGGACGTCTCGTCGCTCTACACCGCGGTCGGAGAGGGGCACGTCTCGCCGCGCCACGTCGTGCAACGTCTGGTGGCGCTGATCGGAGGTGCCGACGACGTCGAGGACGAACTCGCCGAGCGGGTCACCCCGTCCACGATGCCGGTGCGCCAGCGCGACACCGAGGACAGCGGAGTCGCGGTGCCCGGTGCCCCGGGGACGCTGACCAAGCTGGCCAAGTGCTGCACCCCGGTGCCCGGCGACAACATCATGGGCTTCGTCACCCGCGGCGGCGGGGTCAGCGTGCACCGCACCGACTGCACCAACGCCGCTGATCTCCAGCAGCAGGCCGAGCGGATCATCGAGGTGCTGTGGGCGCCGTCGCCGACGTCGGTGTTCCTGGTCGCCATCCAGGTCGAGGCACTCGACCGGCACCGGCTTCTGTCAGACGTCACCCGGGTGCTCGCCGACGAGCGGGTGAACATCCTGTCGGCTCAGGTGACGACGTCCGACGACCGGGTGGCCATCAGTCGCTTCACCTTCGAGATGGGCGACCCCAAACACCTGGGCCACGTGCTCAACGCGGTGCGCAACGTCGAGGGCGTCTACGACGTGTACCGGGTTACGTCAGCGGCTTGACCGCCGACCCGGCGATGCGCCGCGCATGCGGCGGAGGAGGAGCGAGGCAGAGGACGCCGGCTCGCTAGCAGGGCGTGTTCTCGTCCAGATCCGTCGGATACGGATGCCCGCCCGGATCAAGGCAGGCCTGGTAGCAGTTCTTGGTGCTCATGCCGAAAGCCCCGCCGGTCTCGCAGTGGCTGAAACTGCCGTCCTTGAGTGCGACGTCATCGCAGAACCCGCCACTGAAGCCCAGGAAGGAGACCTCCTGGCACTGGCCCGGCACGGCCTGGGCGGCCGGTGCCACCAGTGCGGCGTAGAGGAACCCGGCGGCGACCATCAGGACGCTCAGGACGACGTTCTCGGTGCGTTTCATGGCGGCCTCGCGGACGAAGAGATCGTTTGCTGCAACGATCACATTACGCCCGGATAACGTCGTCGCCGAGAAGTTTGCTCAGGGCCGAATCGAGGTGATGGTGACGGGATCGTTGGGCTTGCCGTCGTCCTTGCCGTCGGCCACCCCGGAAGACACCAGGGCATCCACGATTTCCAGGTTCTTCTCGGCGACCTGACCGAAGACGGTGTAGGTCGGCGGGAGCTTGGAGTCGCGGTAGACGATGAAGAACTGACTTCCGTTGCTGTCGGGCCCGGAATTGGCCATCGCGACCGTCCCCCGCGGATAGGTCACGGGTTGCTTGAGCGCGGGATCGAGAGGCCGGTACTGGTTGGTCGGGTACTCGTTGGCGAACCGGTAGCCGGGTCCGCCGATGCCGGTGCCGGTCGGGTCACCGCACTGCAGCACGGCCAGCGCGGGTGAATCGGTCAGCCGGTGGCAGTCGGTCTTGTCGTAGTACCCCTCGTCGGCCAGGGTCAGGAAACTCTGGACCGTGCACGGCGCCTTGATCGGGTCGAGGATCAGCCGGACCGGCCCGGCATTGGTCTCCATCATCGCGTTGACGGTCGCCGGGCCGTCGGCCGGCGGCCCGGGCTTCGGCGGCACCGCCGGGCGCACACCCCGCGTGGCGGTCGGCGGGTAGGAGCAGTTCACGGGAGCCGCCGGTGGACTGAACTCGGGCAGTTTGTCGGCGCCCGGTTTCAACGGGCCCGAGGCATGCGGACGCAGCACGCCCGTCCCGTCCGGATAGGTGTTCTCCCTGACGACCTTGGCCGCCCAGGAGATCAACAGCGCACCGGCGACCAGAGCCACGATGGTCCCGATGGTGATCAGATAGCCGATCACCAGACCGGCCACCGCCAGGCCGCGACCGTCCTCACCGGACTTCTTGATCTGTGACAGCGATAGATGGCCGAACACGATGCCCAGCGGGGCGAACAGGAACGCACAGATCAGCGAAGCGATCGCCAGCGCATTGGTCGGAGGCGGCTGGTACGGCTGATACGGGCCGGGCACGTACGGGTACGGCATGGGCGGGTACGGCGGGTACTCCGGGTACGGCGCTCCATCCGCCGGGCGCATCCCATAGGGCGGCGTCGGGTGTTCCAGATAGGCCGGATCCGGCGGGAGTTCGGACATGGCACTAGTCCAGCAGGATGGACTTGACCTTGACCTCGGTGGAGGGCTTGCCGTCGTCGGCTCCGCCGGAAACTCCGGCCTTGGCGATCTTGTCCAGAGTGGCCAATCCGGTGGGGTCGATGGTTCCGAACACGGTGTAGTTCGGCGGCAGCTGGGAGTCCTTGTACACCAGGAAGAACTGGCTTCCGTTGGTATCCGGTCCGGCGTTGGCCATCGCCAGCGAACCGCGCGGGTAGAGCACGGGCTTGCCCAGCGCCGGATCGCCCTTCGGGTACTGGTTGGTCGGGTACTCGTTGGCGAACGAGTAGCCCGGGCCGCCCGAGCCGGTGCCGCTTGGATCACCGCACTGCAGCACGCCCAGCTTGTCGGCCGTGGTCAGCCGGTGGCAGACGGTGTTGTCGAAGAAACCCTTCTGAGCCAGGCTGGCGAAGCTGTTGACGGTGCAGGGAGCTTCGGCGTTGTTCAGGATCAGGCCGATATTGCCCTGGTCGGTCGACATGCTGACGCTGATCGTCGCCGGATCGGTGGGCACCTTTCCGGTCTTCGGAGCGTCGACCTTCTTGCTGGCCGGCTGGGCTGCCGGGTACTGGCAGTTTGCGCCCAGATCCGCCGGGGCCTTGAACGCCGGCAGCTGACCGTCGCCGCCGCGAACCAGAGTGGTCGGCGCGCCGGGCACCGACGACGGCGAGGATGCGGTGGTCGTCTGGGTGTCCTTGTTCCCCAGAACGAACCATGCGATCAGCCCGGCGGCCAGGGCGATCGCGACGACGGAGCCGATCACGGTCATCAGCCGCTGCTGCTTCTCCTGCTGGGCACGGCGCTCCAGTTGCCGTTCGAGCTTGCGCTTGGCCGTCTCGCGTCGTTGTGCGTTGGTGGGCACCGCGGTGGTCCTCCGGGTTTGAGTCTGGGTCGTCGAACGCGGTCGAGTCTGCCAGCCGAACATGTGAGCGGGGTTCAGGACCCACCACAACCGCAGGATGGGCGGGGTCTAACGGCCCACCCGAGGCACCGGGTGGGACACTGGTGAGCGTGTTGCTCACCGGATTTCCGGCCGGCATGTTGGCCTGCAACTGCTACGTGCTGGCCCCTCATCAGGGCGCCGACGCGGTCGTCGTCGACCCCGGTCAGCGCGCGTTCGGCCCGCTTCGCCGGATCCTGGACGAGAACCGGCTGACCCCGGCGGCGGTGCTGCTCACCCATGGCCACATCGATCACATCTGGTCGGCGCAGAAGGTCGCCGACACCTACGGCTGCCCGGTGTTCATCCACCCGGCTGACCGGCACATGCTCGCCGACCCGATCCGCGGTTTCGGCCCGCGCATCGGGCAGATCGCCCTCAGCGCGCTGTTCCGGGAGCCCCGGCAGGTCGTCGATCTCGACCACGACGGCGCCGAACTGGACTTCGGGGAGTTCGCCGTCGCCGTCGACCACACCCCCGGTCACACCCGCGGTTCGGTCTCCTTCCGGGTGCGCCCTGACGGCACTGAGGGCGACCACGGTCTGGTGTTCACCGGCGACACACTGTTCCGCCAGTCGGTCGGACGCACCGACCTGCCCGGCGGCAGTGGCCGTGATCTGCTGGACTCGATCATCACCAAACTGTTCGTCCTCGACGACAAGACCCGGGTGCTGCCCGGTCATGGCGAGGCCACCACGATCGGCGCCGAACGGCGCTCGAACCCGTTCCTGCAAGGGATTACCACGCTGTGAGTGACTTTCAGGCGCCCAAGGGCGTCCCGGACTATCTGCCGCCGCAGTCCGCGGAGTTCGTAGCCGTGCGCGACGGACTGCTCGGCGCCGCCCGGCGGGCAGGCTACGGCGACATCGAACTGCCGATCTTCGAGGACACCGCACTGTTCGCCCGCGGGGTCGGCGAGTCCACCGACGTGGTGTCCAAGGAGATGTACACCTTCGCCGACCGCGGTGAGCGTTCGGTGACTCTTCGCCCGGAGGGAACCGCGGGCGTGATGCGCGCCGTGATCGAACACGGTCTGGACCGCGGCGCGTTACCGGTCAAGCTCTGCTACTCGGGCCCGTTCTTCCGCTACGAGCGGCCGCAGGCCGGCCGTTACCGCCAGTTGCAGCAGGTCGGAGTCGAGGCGATCGGCGTCGACGATCCGGCGCTTGACGCCGAGGTGATCGCCGTCGCCGACTCCGGCTTCCGTTCCCTGGGACTCGACGGCTTCCGGCTGGAGATCACCTCGCTCGGTGACGAGACCTGCCGGCCGCAGTACCGGAAGTTGTTGCAGGACTTCCTGTTCCGTCTCGACCTCGATGAGGCGACGCGTCAGCGCGCTGAACTCAACCCGTTGCGGGTGCTCGACGACAAGCGTCCGCATGTGCGTGAGATGACCGCCGACGCACCCGTCATGCTCGACCACCTCTCGGCCCCGGCCAAGCAGCACTTCGACACGGTGCTGGCCCACCTCGACGCACTCGGTGTCCCGTACGTGATCAATCCGCGGATGGTGCGCGGCCTGGATTACTACACCAAGACGACCTTCGAATTCGTTCACGACGGACTCGGCGCGCAGTCCGGCATCGGCGGCGGCGGCCGCTACGACGGGCTGATGGCCGAACTGGGTGGTCAGAACCTCTCCGGTATCGGTTTCGGCCTCGGCGTGGATCGCACGATGCTGGCACTGCACGCCGAGGGCAAGACCGTCGGCGACGCCACCGCATGCGATGTATTCGGCGTCCCGATGGGGGACCGCGCCAAGATCGAACTCGCCAAGATCGCGGCGACCCTGCGCAGCAGTGGAGTGCGGGTCGATCTGGCCTACGGCGACCGGGGGGTCAAGGGCGCGATGCGCGCGGCCGACCGGTCAGGCGCGCGGTTCGCACTGGTGGCGGGAGACCGGGATATCGAGGCCGGCACCATCGGGGTCAAGGACCTCTCAACCGGTGATCAGGTCGACGTCCCGGCAGTCGCGGTGGTGGCCGAGGTGCTGGCCAGGCTCGGCTGACCCGGCGGTCGCGGTAACGATGTGGGTACCGTGGCCGATATGGCAGACATGCGATCAACGAGTGCGAGGATCGGCGCGGCCATTGTGGTGGCCGCCGCCGGCGTTGTGGCTGCTCACGCCGTCTCCAGCGCAGATCCGGCCGTCCAGCATCAGGTGACGTACACCCTGACGGCGGCGGGGCCCTACGACTTCACCGTGACCTATCTGACCGCCCAGCCGGCCAGCAAGGCGGCCTACAACGCCGACTCGTACTCGTTCATGAAGCGGGAGAACATCACCGTCGCCCCGGATGCGCCGTGGACGTTCACCACCACGATGGCCGATCCGCAGTGGGCGTTCCTCCAGGTGAGCAGCACCACCCGCGGTGGCATGGCCGCGCCGAACGCGCACTGCGAGGTCAAGGTCGACGGCCAGGTCGCCGCCGCCCAGGATGCCCCTTACAGCCCGCAGTGTTTCCTGTCGCGCTGGTGATCTCGATTCGGTGAATTAACCCGATTCGGTGTGCCCGGCGGGAACCACACCCGCCCACCGCCCGTTGTCCGGGCATGAACGAGCTGATCGAGGAGTATCTGCGCACCCGCGGTGTGCGGTATTTCCGTGGCCACCACGATGACGAGTACTTCCATGTGGTGCACACCGGCACGGGCCGGCTCTACGTCCACCTCGAGGTGTGCGGGGATGACCGCGACGCCGTTCAGATCAGCATCAGCCCCGACCACTATTACCCAGCCGGCCGTGGCGATCTGCTGCATCAGGCCGTCGAGCGATGGAACTGCGACTGCCGTGAGGTGGGAGCACTGCTCCTGTCCTCCAGCGACCCCAATCTGGTCGGCATCGCCGCCGGAAGCCGCTACCGCGGAACCGACACCACCGGACTCGGCGCCTTCATCGACGGCACAGTCGGCGCCGCCGTCGAACTGTTCGGGCTGATCGGCGAGATCGGCGGCGGGCCCGCCGCCCCGATCTTGCGTGACGCAGGCTGACTCGAGATCAGCCCAGATTCTGCGCGCTGAAGGTGTCGCATTTGTTGGGATCACCGCTCTGGTATCCGACCGTGAACCACCGCTGACGCTGCTCGGAGGAGCCGTGTGTCCAACGTTCGGGATTGACCCGCCCGGTGGTCTGGGCCTGGATTCGGTCGTCGCCGACCGATGACGCGGCCGACAGCGCGTCGGCGATGTCCTTGTCGCTCAACGGCTCCAGGTAGGTGACGTCGGTCCCGGGCTGCTTGGTGGTCGATGCGTAATGCGCCCAGACCCCGGCGTAGCAGTCGGCCTGCAGTTCCGAACGCACGCCATTGCCCTGCGCTCCTTGCACACCCTTCTGTGCCCGGTTCAGATCACCGGTGAGGTTCTGCACGTGGTGGCCGTACTCGTGGGCGACCACGTATTCCTGCGCGAGTGGGCCGCCACTGGAGCCGAACTGGGTCTTGAGGACGTTGAAGAAGTCGGTGTCGAAGTACGCCGTCTGGTCGGCCGGGCAGTAGAACGGACCCACACTGGTGTCGGCCGGGCCGCACCCGGTCTGCACCTGGCCCTTGAACAGCTTCATGTTCGGCCGGCGATAGCCGCGCAGAAGTTGCTGCCACACCCCGTCGACCGAGTTTCCGGTCGCCACCACGCGGCACTCGACGCGCGCGTTGGCGTCGGCGCCGGTGCGGCACTTGCTCAGGTCATAAGTCGGGCCGGAGGACTGGGAGGGCCCCATCGGCACCTGACTGATCACCGGGCCCGGATCCACCCCGAGGAACAGGGCAAGCAGCACGATCGCCAAGCCGCCGATACCGCCGCCGATCGCGATACCGCGGCCGCCGCCACCGCCGGTGCTGGTGGTGCTGGTGTCGATCCGCATGCCTTCGTTGAAGGTCATCCGCGCTCCTCGAAATTTTGCTGCCGCCCCAGGTGGGCCGCCGCGTCAAGCTTGCCACAATCGCAGGTCGAGGTGTCGGTGGTCGCGGTTACCCGCACAGTCCATAGACTTCACCCGGCGGAACACCCGCCGGAAGCCGTTGGTTCCCCTCCCGAGGAGTGACATTGCTGCGCAGTCATGGCGCTGGTTCGTTGCGGGCAAGCGACGCCGGGCAGACGGTCACGCTGGCCGGCTGGGTGGCGCGCCGTCGTGACCACGGCGGGGTGATCTTCATCGACCTGCGCGACTCGACCGGCGTCGCGCAGGTGGTGTTCCGCGACGCCGATGTGCTGGCTCAGGCGCACCGGCTGCGCGCGGAGTTCTGCGTCACGGTGACCGGAGTGGTCGAGATCCGTCCCGAGGGGAACGCGAACGCCGATATCGCCACCGGAGAAATCGAGGTCAACGCCGGCTCGCTGACGGTGCTGGGGGAGAGCGCCCCGCTGCCGTTCCAGCTCGACGAGCAAGCCGGTGAGGAGGCCCGGCTGAAGTACCGCTACCTGGATCTGCGCCGGGAGGGCGGCCCGGGCGACGCGATCCGGTTGCGCTCGAAGGTCAACGCCGCGGCCCGCGGCGTGCTGGCTACGCACGATTTCGTCGAGATCGAGACCCCGACGCTGACCCGCTCGACTCCCGAGGGCGCGCGCGACTTCCTCGTGCCGGCCCGGTTGCAGCCCGGATCCTTCTACGCCCTGCCGCAGAGCCCGCAGCTGTTCAAGCAGCTGCTGATGGTGGCCGGCATGGAGCGCTACTACCAGATCGCCCGCTGCTACCGCGACGAGGATTTCCGGGCCGACCGCCAACCGGAGTTCACGCAGCTCGATGTGGAGATGAGCTTCGTCGAGGCCGACGAGGTCATGGGTGTCGCCGAGGAGATCCTGGCCGCGCTGTGGAAGCTGATCGGCTACGAGCTACCGCGGCCGATCCCGCGGATGACCTACGCCGACGCCATGAGCCGATTCGGTTCGGACAAACCGGATCTGCGCTTCGGTCTGGAACTCGTCGAGTGCACCGACTACTTCAAGGACACGCCTTTCCGAGTGTTCCAGGCACCTTACGTCGGCGCCGTGGTGATGCCGGGTGGCGCATCTCAGCCCCGTCGCACCCTCGACGGCTGGCAGGAGTGGGCCAAGCAGCGCGGCGCCAAGGGACTCGCCTACGTTCTCATCGGCGATGACGGCGAACTGTCGGGTCCGGTCGCCAAGAATCTGTCCGACGCCGAGCGTGACGGTCTGGCCGCCCACGTCGGCGCGAAGCCGGGGGACTGCGTTTTCTTCGCCGCCGGTCAGGTCAAGCCCTCGCGGGCACTGCTGGGCGCCGCCCGCGGTGAGATCGCCCGCCGGCTCGACATGATCGATGACGGAGCCTGGGCCTTCGTGTGGATCGTCGACCCGCCGCTGTTCGAACCGGCCGGCGATGCGACCGCCGCCGGTGATGTCGCGGTCGGCTCGGGCGCCTGGACGGCCGTGCACCACGCCTTCACCGCGCCGAAGCCCGGCCACGCCGAACGGATCGGCTCCGATCCGGGGTCGGTGCTCGCCGATGCCTACGACATCGTCTGCAACGGTCACGAGATCGGCGGCGGATCGGTCCGCATCCACCGTCGTGACGTCCAGGAGCGCGTGTTCTCGGTGATGGGCATCGACAGCGATGAGGCCGCCGAGAAATTCGGATTCCTTCTGGAGGCCTTCACATTCGGCGCCCCGCCGCATGGCGGCCTGGCATTCGGCTGGGATCGGATCACCGCTCTGCTTTTCGGTGCGGATTCCATTCGCGACGTCATCGCCTTCCCGAAGTCCGGCGGCGGCATCGACCCGCTCACCGATGCGCCGGCACCGATCACCGCGCAGCAGCGCAAGGAGAGCGGAATGGACCACAAGCCCGGCCAGAAGGCTGAAGACCCGAAGAAGACCTCCTGACAGGTGACCGCGATGGACAACACGCTCGACCACATCGATCAGGCGTCCTTTCTCGGTCTGCGCGCGCTGGGACACGGCCCGGTGATTCAGTTCACCTGGATCTACGGGCACAGCGTCGACCTCGACGCGCTTCGGCGCTTCCATCGCAACCTCGGCCGTGGACTACTCGGCAGACGAATTGAACGCTCACCGCTGCCGTTCGGGCGCCACCGCTGGATCGCCTGGCCGGGGCCTGCGGACCTCGCCATTGCCGCCACCACCGTGCCGCGCGATCAGGTGTACCGCTGGTTCGATGACCAGTCCGCCCTCCCGATCGACCCGGAATACGGGCCGCCCTGGCGCCTGGCCGTGCAGCCCATCGCCGAGGGTGGCGCCGCGGTGTCGCTGGTGCTCTCGCACACCATCGCCGACGGGGTGGGGGCGACGCTCGCCGTCGTCGACGCCGCCGAGGGGGTCGACCGTGATCTGGGCTATCCGGCTGCGGCGCGGCCGGCGAAAATCCCAGCGTTGCTGGCTGATTCGCGTCAGATCATCCGCGAGATCCCCGCGATGGTGAAAGCCGCCGTTGCATTGGCTCGACTGGCCCGCAGCCGTCGGGACCAGCTTGCGAGCTCGGCCCGCACCACCAAGGCGGCACGCGTGACCGCCGGCCGGGCCGACGCTGAGCCGGTCCGCCTGGCGATGATCACCGTCTACGCGCCCGCGCCGGAATGGGACAGCCGGGCTGCCGAACTCGGCGGTACCCCGACGTCGCTGTTCATCGGTTTGACCTGCCGACTGGGTGGCAGGCTGGGCTGGACCGACGCCGACGGCCGGGTCGGGATCACCGTCCCGGTCAATGAGCGCGTCGAAGGTGACACCCGCGGAAACGCTCTGACCCAGGTGTCCATGACAGTCGACCCCGAGCAGGTCTGCGCCGATCTGAGCACGGTGCGCGGAGATCTCAAGGCCGCGCTGTCCACTCTCGGTGACGCCCGTCACGAATTCCTCACGCCGTTGCCACTGGTGCCGCTGATCCCCAAAGCCGTCGCACGGCGCCTTGAAGGAGTGGTGATCAGAGTCGGCATCATCGGCAGTTCGAATCTCGGCGAATTCGAACCCGCCGCGAATCGTCCGGATGGCACAGACGCCGACTACTTCGCGGTGCGAATGGGTGAGGCGCTGACCCGCGCTGACATTCGCCGCACCGGAGGTTCGTTCTTCCCGGTGGTCACCGGCCGGACGAACGGCCAGATCTTCATCAGCATCGGTTACACCAACGCCGATGGCACCACCACTCGTGAGCAGCTCACCGAGCAGGTGCGGGCCACCCTGGCGGACTTCGGCCTGGATGCTCGAATCGAGTGAATCAGACGAAATCCCTACCATGACGGTGGTGGACAACACGCTCGACTACATGGATCAGGCCTCATTCCTCGGACTGCGGGCCCGCGGTCGTGACCCGTTGATCCAGTTGTTCTGGCTCTACGACCGTGACGTCGACCTCAAGCAGCTTCGCCGGTTCCATCATCTGCTCGGTCAGGGTCTCATCGGTCGGCGCATCGAATGCTCGCCGCTGCCCTTCGGCCGGCACCGTTGGGTCACCTGGCCTGGTCTCGACGATATCGAGGTGGCGCCGGCCCGTCCCCGTGCGCAGGCCCGGGAGTGGGCCATCGAGCAGTCACTCAAGCCGATCGACCCGGAGATCGGACCGTCCTGGCGGCTGGCGGTGCTGCCGCTGACAGAGGGCGGTGCGGCGGTGATGCTGATCGCCTCCCACACCGTCGCCGACGGCGTCGGCGGCATCACCGCGGTGGCCGAGGCGACCCAGGGTCTGACTCGCGACCTGAGTTATCCCCGTCCCGGTTCGCGCACCAGATTCCAAGCGCTCAAACAGGATTCACGCGCAGTGCTGCATGATCTCCCCGCCGTGGCAAAGTCGCTGGTGGCCGCGGCGCGGGTTGCCAAGAAGGAGGGCGGCGCGCCGAAGGGCAAGAGGCCCGCATCGCCGGTGGCGACCGATGCCCACTTCGCCGATGAAGTAATCGTTCCTTCGATCACGATTCACGTCGATGCGAAGCAGTGGGACGAACGCGCCAAGGCGCTCGGCGGTTCGGGGCCCACCCTGCTGCTGGGATTCGGCGCCCGATATGGCTACCACCTCGGATGGCGCGGTTCGGACGGGCGGATCAACCTCTCGGTCGTCCTCAGTGACCGCAAGCCGGGGGACACCCGCGGAAACGCCCTGAACAATGTGACGTTCCCCGTCGATCCGGATGCCGTCACGAGCGACCTGTCGGGTGTCCGGGCCGAGTTCAAAGCCGCCTCACGACGCCTCGAGGAGTCGGGAAACGAACTTCTCGGGCCGTTGCCGCTGACACCGTTCGTGCCGATGCGGGCGGTTCGCCGGCTCGAGTCGCTGGTGCTGCGGGAGAAGGAGGTCGGGTGTTCCTACCTCGGCGATCTGGACCCGGCCGTCCTCCGGCCGGACGGGACAGACGCGGCGGCCATGGTGTTCCTGCCCTTTGAGCAGCATGTCACCTACGGCGACCTGGCCCGGATGGACGGGATATTCCATCCGGTCCTGGCCGGCCGAGTGCACGACAAGGTGTGGATCTCCATCGGATTCAGCAACGCCGAGGGCACCACCACCCGTGACGATCTGGCCGAGGTGGCCCGCAGCACCCTCGACGACATGGGGCTTTCCGGCGTCATCGAGTGATGACCGATCCCTGACGAATGCCATGACGCGCGTCACACCGGCTTCGCGCCAAAGAACTGTTAGTTCTACTATGTAGCGGTGTCGATCGATCGATGGGGGCAGCGGGGATGACCGTCGAAACCCCAGCAGGCGCTGCGTCTGACGTTACGTCGCAGACCGCTCCCATCGACCCGGCCGCCGCAGTCTCCACGCGGACGGCGACCAGGAAGAAACGGCCCCGCCGCTCGCTGGGTTACTGGCTGATGCGCGGCTTCCGCAAGACCTGGATGTTGCTGCTCATCCTGACCGTGGTGGCCATCGCGGCCTTCGCCGTCGACCGTCTGCACGGTGTGTTCGGCAAGACTGAGCTGACCCGCGAGGGCAGTGGCCTGGTCAACGACCCCAAGCCGTTCAACCCCAAGACCGTCGTCTACGAGATCATGGGACCACCGGGTGCGGTGGCGACCGTCAACTACCTCAACCTCGACGCCGAACCGCAGATCGCCCGGGACGTCACGCTGCCGTGGACGCTCACCCTGACCACCACCGCGCCGGCCGCCGCCGCGAATATCGTCGCCCAGGGCGACGGCGACTCCATCGGTTGCCGTATCACCGTCGACGGCGTCGTCAAGGCCGAGCACTGGGGCAGTGGCGTCAGCGCCCAGACCTTCTGCATCGTCAAGTCCGGATAACGCCCGCACCCGATGATCACGTTGTCCAAGAGGGGTCAGCACGAGGAGCGCGTGGCGCGTCCGCATATCGCGCAGTGGATCCGCCGGTTGTCGGTGCCGATCATCCTGATCTGGATCGGGTTGACGGTGCTCACCAACACCGCCGTCCCGCAGATCGAGGCCGTCGGCAAGGAACAGTCCGCGCCGATGGCGGCGGCCGACGCCCCGTCGACCATCGCGATGAACAAGATCGGCAAGACGTTCAACGAATTCAACTCGAACACATCGGTGATGATCGTTCTCGAGGGCGATCAGCCGCTCGGTGATGCAGCCCATCAGTACTACAACGAGATCGTTCGCAAGCTCAACGCCGACACCAAACACGTCGAACACGTTCAGGATTTCTGGAGCGACCCGCTGACCGCAGCCGGCTCGCAGAGCGCCGACGGCAAGGCCGCCTACGTCCAGGCCTACCTCGCCGGCAACATGGGCGAAGGGCTTGCCAACGAGTCGGTCGAGGCCGCCCAGAAGATCGTCGAGAGTGTCCCGCCCCCGCCCGGGGTCAAGACCTACGTCACCGGCCCGTCGGCGCTGATCGCCGACGCCCACATCGCCGGCGACCGAAGCCTGCAACTGGTCACGCTGCTCACCTTCGGCGTGATCACACTCATGCTGCTGTTCGTCTATCGCTCCATCGTCACCGTGGTGCTCGCCCTGGCCATGGTGTTCCTCGGACTGGCGGTGGCGCGCGGTGTGGTCGCCTTCGCCGGTCATTACCACCTCATCGGCCTGTCGACCTTCTCGGTCAACCTGCTGACGATGATGGCCATCGCCGCGGGAACCGACTACGTGATCTTCCTGTTCGGCCGGTATCAGGAGGCGCGCGGTAAGGGCAAGGACAAAGAGGCGTCCTACTACGAGATGTTCCACGGCACCGCGCACGTGATCCTGGGCTCCGGCCTGACGATCGCGGGGGCGATGTTGTGCCTGCACTTCACCCGGTTGCCCAACTTCCAGACCCTCGGAGTGCCGATCTTCATCGGCATGCTCGTCGTCGTGGCCGCGGCGCTGACTCTGGGGCCGGCGGTGGTAACGGTGGCCAGCACGCTGCGGGGCCTGGAACCCAAGCGCGCCATGCGGGTTCGGTTCTGGCGCCGCCTCGGCGCGGCGGTCGTTCGCTGGCCCGGCCCGATCCTGGTCGGAACGACGGCGCTGTGCCTGGTCGGTCTGCTTGCGCTGCCCGGCTATCGCACCGACTACAACGACCGCCACTACATGCCGCAGGACATCCCGGCCAACGAAGGATTCGCAGCCGCCGAGCGGCACTTCCCGTCGGCGCGCCTCAGCCCGGAACTGCTGATGCTCGAGTCCGATCACGACCTGCGCAACTCAGCGGACTTCCTGGTGATCGACCGGGTCGCCAAGGCCATGTTCCATCAGCCCGGAATCGGGCGGGTTCAGACCATCACCCGCCCGCTGGGCACACCCGTCGAACACAGCTCGATCCCGTTCATGCTCGGTATGCAGGGCACCCTGCAGACCATGAACATGTCGTATCTGCAGGATCGCATGAAGGACATGCTCAAAATGGGCGATGACATGCAGATCAACATCGACACCATGACCCAGATGTACGACATGATGGGCCAGCTCAACGCCGTCACCCATGACATGACCGGCAAGATGGACATCACCTACGCCGACATCGCCGAGTTGCGCGACAACATCGCCAATTTCGACGACTTCTTCCGGCCGATCCGCAACTACCTCTACTGGGAACCGCACTGCTTCGACATTCCGCTGTGCTGGTCGACCCGATCGATCTTCGACACCCTCGACGGCATCGACACGATGACCGACGACTTCCAGACCCTGCTGCCCAGCATCCACCAGCTCGACGTACTCACTGCCCAGATGCGCACGCTGCTACCGCCGATGATCGACACCATGCGCTCCATGCAGCAGATGCAGCTGACCATGCAGAGCACACAGTCCGGTATGTACGACCAGATGCAGGCCATGCAGGAGAACCAGACGGCGATGGGCAAGGCCTTCGATGACGCCAAGAACGACGACTCGTTCTACCTTCCGCCGGAGGTCTTCGAGAACGCCGACTTCAAACGCGGTATGAAGATGTTCCTGTCCCCGGACGGAAAAGCGGTGCGGTTCATCATCTCCCACGAGGGTGATCCGATGTCGCCGGAGGGCCTGACCCACGTCGACACGATCAAGAACGCGGCCTTCGAGGCCATCAAGGGCACCCCGCTGGAGGGTTCCAAGCTCTATCTCGCCGGCACCGCCACCGCTTACAAGGACATGCAGACAGGTGCGAACTACGACCTGATGATCGCCGGGATCGCCGCTCTGTCACTGATCTTCATCATCATGCTGATCATCACCCGCGCGGTCGTCGCCGCCGCGGTGATCGTCGGCACCGTCGCGCTGTCGCTGGGAACCTCATTCGGACTATCGGTGCTGATCTGGCAGGACATCCTGGGTCATCCGCTGCACTGGATGGTGCTGGCGATGTCGGTGATCATCCTGCTGGCGGTGGGTTCGGATTACAACCTGCTGCTGGTGTCCCGGTTCAAGGAGGAGATTCATGCCGGACTCAACACCGGCATCATCCGTTCGATGGGCGGAACCGGCTCGGTTGTGACCTCCGCCGGTCTGGTGTTCGCGGTGACGATGGCCACCATGGCCTTCAGTGAACTGAAGATCCTCGCCCAGGTCGGCACCACCATCGGATTGGGTCTGCTCTTCGACACCCTGATCATCCGGTCGTTCATGACGCCGTCGATCGCTGCTCTGCTGGGTCGATGGTTCTGGTGGCCCCAGGCGGTCCGTCAGCGTCCGGTTCCGGAATCCTGGCCGACGATGGCTGAAGCGAAGGCGATCATGGACGACGAAACCCTCGCCGTCCCCACCGTCTGACAATCTCGAACGAATTCGGCGCGGGCGAACACGTCACCCGCGCCGAAAACGTCACCCGCGCCGAAAACGTTGTCCCACGGGTTACTTGGCGGCCTTGCCCTTCATCACCATGCCGACCACTGCGGTCAGGATGGCGCCGGCCACACCGCCGCCACCGAGTTGGCCGACGATGTTGGCGATATTGCTGCCGCCCAGGAGATTGCCGATCTCCGGTCCGCCCAGGCCACCGCCCAGTAGACCGCCGAGCGCGCCGGCAATGCTGTTGCCGCCCGCGCCGAGGCCGTTCTTCGCACCCGCCGCGTTACCGCCGAGGAGTCCGCCGAGCGCACCCAGTAACCATTCCATGTGTTCATCTCCTTGTTGAGTGTCTGAATTTCAGACGGGTTGTTGGCTCAGAGCTGTCGCGAGTCGGGGACCGTGTCGCTTTTGTCGGCCCGGCTCTCCTGGTCGTCGCCGACGGCGTTGTTCTCATAGGTCACCTGAATGGTGGTGTCCGCCGGCGCTGACGACGCGTACTTGATCACCGTGGCCGTCTCGTCCTGCGCGGCGGTCTCGGTGTGAATGGTCGCCTTCGGAGGCTCGGACAGCAGCGGCC
>CAYFMA010000011.1:58407-61117 GCA_964344085.1 uncultured Mycobacterium sp. | reverse complement strand
GCCGCCGATACCGCCTGCGCCGCCCTTGCCGCCGGTGCCGCCGTTGCCGGCGGCAAGGGCGGCGACGTCACCATCGGCAAGGCCGGCGACGGCGGCGAAGGCGGCGAAGGCGGCGGCGGCTATAACGGTCCGGCCGGCTCCGGTGTCAGCGGTACCGCCGGCGGTAACGGCGGTACCGGTGGCGCAGGCGGATCGGCCACCTCGGGTACCGCCGGCAATGGCGGCACCGGCGGCAAGGGCGGCGCAGGCGGTATCGGCGGCAGCGGCACGCCCGGCGCCGCAGGCACCCTCTCGGACCCGGACGGCACCGACGGTGGCGACGGCGGCGACGGTGCGGCGGGCGGCAACGGCGGCCAGGGCGGCGCGGCCGGAAGTTCGATCACCGGTACCGATGGCAGCTATGGCGATGGCGGTGCGGCCGGACTCGGCGGCAACGCCGGCGACGGCGGGGCCGGCGGCGCCGGCCTCAACGGACCCAATGGCGCCACGCCGGGCGCGTCTGGAACCGACGGCGGCAAGGGCGGAAACGGCGGTCGCGGCGGTAACGCCGGCGCCGGTGGCGTCGGCGGCGCGGCCGGCGGCGCAGGTGCACTGGCGGGCGCTGATGCCAAGGGCGGCAACGCCGGTAACGGCGGAGCCGGTGGCGCCGGCGGCAACGGCGGCAACGGCGCGGTCGGCGCTGCGAGCCAGGCCGGCGGCAACGGCGGCAATGCGGCCGCGGGCGGCAACGGCGGCAAGGGTGGTGTCGCCGGAGCCGGTGGCGGCAGCGCTGCTTCGGGCACGAACGGCAACGGCGGCAAGGCCGCGTCAGGCGGCAACGGCGGCAACGGCGGCGCCGGCGGCGCAGCTGTGAACGGCACCAACGGATCCACTGCCGGCGGCTCCGGCACCGACGCCACCTCCGGCGGCGCCGCCGTTGCCGCCGTTGCCGCCGGCCTTACCTTCCACAGTGGAGGTCCAGCCCTTGCCGCCCTTGCCGCCCTTGCCGCCGTCGAGCAGCGTGCCACTGCTGCCGCCGGTGCCGCCGGTGCCGCCCGCGTTACCACCCGAACCGGCGCCGCCGGCCGAACCGCCATCGCCGCCCGCGCCACCGTCGGGGTTGTCCTCGGTGCCGTCGGTGCCGGCCGCTCCGTCCGCGCCTACACCGGACGCACCGCCGTTGCCGCCGTTACCGCCACCACCGGTGCCGCTGCCGCCATTGCCACCGCTGCCGCCGTTGCCGCCGTTGCCGCCGCCGCTGCCGGCGGTACCGGGCTCGCCGTCGTTCACGCCGGTGCCGCCCGCGCCGCCCTTACCGGCGTCGCCGCCGTTACCGCCCTTGCCGGTCGCGGAATTACCACCGTTGCCGGCATTGCCGCCGTTGCCGCCGTTGCCGCCGGTCTGCGCGTCGCCACCGGCCCCGCCGGCTCCGCCGTTGCCGCCGGTGGTGCCATCGAGGAAGGAGAAGCCGTTGCCGCCGTTTCCGCCGTCACCACCGTCTGCCGATGTTCCGTCGGCGCCCCAGGCCGCGCCGGATCCACCCGCCGCGCCGAGCCCGATGGCACCGCCCTTACCGCCCTTACCGCCGGTCCCGCCGTTGGGCGAACTCGCGCTGCCGTCCGCACCGTTGCCGCCGTTGCCGCCGGTGCCTGCGTTGCCGCCGTTGCCGCCTACGCCGCCCACGCCGGTGATCGATCCGGCCTGACCGCCGACTCCGCCGTTGCCGCCGTTACCGCCGGCGGTGCCGTTGCCGCCGTTGCCGCTGGGGAAGCTGCCGTTGTCGCCGTTGGTGCCGTCCTTACCGCTGCCGCCGTTTCCGCCACGGCCGCCGTAACCCAGCGATCCTGCGTTGCCGCCGATACCACCGTTGCCGCCCGAGGTGCCGGCGGCGGCGTTGGGATCAGAGGCTGCGTCGTACCCGTCGCCGCCTCGGCCGCCACTGCCGGCCGGTGCGGTGATCGCCTTGCCGGCGGTTCCGTCGGTTCCGTCTGTGCCCCGGTTGTTCTCGCCGGCGCCGGCCTGGCCGCCGGTGCCCGCGCTCCCGGCGTTACCGGCGTTGCCGCCGTTGCCGCCGTTGCTGCCGTTCGGGTTGGCCGCCGTGCCGTCGGCGCCGTTGCCGCCCTCACCCGGGGTGCCGGCGTTGCCGCCGTTGCCGCCGTTGCCGCCGTTACCCGACCGGTAGTCGTGCTCGATGAGGAACAGGAATCGGCCCTCGCCGCCCTGACCGCCGGTGCCGCCGTTACCGGCGCTGCCGCCGTTGCCGCCGGATCCGCCATCGGTTCCGTCGACGGTCGGATCGGTGGAATCCACACCGGCCAAACCGTTTCCGCCGTTTCCGCCGCGGCCGCCGTTGCCGCCGGCGCCGCCGCGGCCACCCCATCCGAGGATCCAGGAGCCTTCGCCGCCGTTGCCGCCGTTGCCGCCGCTACCGCCGTCGGTGCCGTCGGTGCCGTCGGGGGTCAGCGCCGAACCGTCGATGCCGTCGGTGCCGTCGAGACCCTGTCCGCCGGCGCCGCCGCGGCCGCCGCCGCCGAAGACGGAGAACAGGCCGGTGTCGCCGCCGTTGCCGCCGTTTCCGCCGACGCCGGACAGGCTGGTGGCGGTGCCACCGGTCCCGCCGTTGCCGCCGCTGCCGAGCCAGAAGCCGCCCAAGCCGCCGTTGCCGCCGTTGCCGCCATCGATACCGGCGCCGCCGACTCCACCGACACCGCCGCGCGCGTACAGCGAAAGG
>CAYFMA010000011.1:45481-58397 GCA_964344085.1 uncultured Mycobacterium sp. | reverse complement strand
GGTACCACCTGTGCCGCCGGTGCCGGAGGTGGTGCCGCTGACGCCGCCGGTGCCGCCGGTGCCGCCGACGCCGTAGATGGCCAGCAGACCGGTGTGGCCGCCGTTGCCGCCCGCACCGCCATTGCCTGTGGAACTGGTCGCCGCGCCGCCCGCGCCGCCGGTGCCGCCGTTGCCGATCAGCAGGCCGCCCTGGCCGCCGTTGCCGCCCGCACCGCCGTTGATACCGATGCCGCCGTTGCCGCCGTTGCCGAACCAGCCGGCAGAACCGCCGTTGCCACCGTTGTAGCCGTTGCCGCCGTTGCCGATCAGGCCGCCGTTGCCGCCCTTGCAGGCTGTGCCCTGATCGCAGGTCTGCGCGGTCCATGAGTAGCCGTTGCCGAACAAGATGCCGGCATTCGGATTGTCGGCGGTGCCGTCGCCGAAGAAGATCCGAAGAATGGCGCCCGGATACCAGGCTGCGACCGCGGCGGCATTCGGCGAGGCGTTGGTGCTGTACATGACGGTGTCGGAGATGAATACGTCGGTCGGATCGGTGAGTACCGACTCGTCACCGAGCGCCGACTCGTCAGCTGTTGCGCTGGTGGTGTCGGCTGCCGCGGCCTTCGCGGTCTTGGACGCGGTTCCCAGTTCGCGGCGGGTCACCGCAAGAGCGGTCCACATCAGTGGGGCCACCGCAGGGCCGTCACCGTTGCCGCCGGTTGCCAACCAGGACAACAGGTTTGCGCCCAGAGCGCTGACCGAGCGCGACGCCGTCGCGGGCGCAGCGGCGGCAGGCGCCGCAGCAGCGGTCGCAACGGCGGCAACGGTGGAGGTTGACGGAGCGGCATTGTTGTCGTCTGCCGGTGCGCTCGGGTCGACGGCAACGGGGGAACCGACGGCGACCGAGGCAGGGGTATCGGACGTCGGGGATCCGGCACGGCCGGTCGGCACGCCGGGAGCGGTAACCGGAGCGTCGTTGTTGCGCTGCGGAGTCCGCGCCGCAGTGGGTGCTGAAGCGCCACTGCGCGGAGTCGAGGGGGAGTTGGCGTCGGTCGACGTGCCGGCCGGGCCGCGACCCGACCGCCGGGCCGGCGAGGTGGCCTTGACTGAGGTACCGGCCGGACTCGAGGCATCCGTGCTGCTGCCGGCTGAACCGGTGGTGTCGGCGAAGGCGACAGGCATCGAGGCAACGGCAGAACCCACGCCGAGAGCGACCGCCAATGCCCCCACCCGGCCGACGTAGCGGGCGTAACCGGGCGTAGCGGAATCGGGGGCGGTCACTCCGTTGCGGCGAGTCGAGATGGAACGGACTACACGGTGCGATGAGCGCATGGGGGATCCTTTGCCTGCGTAAGTGTCGCGAGGCACCCCTGCCACGCGTCTCCTGAGAGCGTTATGGAGGCTAGCAAAGCTGACGCTCTGGTCAATGGGCAAATCGCGGATTGTTTCCAGAGTCGTTCGTGTCGGGTATCCGCTCGCGGCCGCTGGTGTATTTGAAAGAGCAGCGATTATGTGCATTAAAGGGGCAGTGCAACGAGTGGCGGCAGATTGTCTTTTCGACGCTGTCGTGCAGATTTGGCAAATTTGGGGAGGTTCGACCGGAAGGCACCAGTAAAGGTTGACGCTGGTGTGAAAATCCGCACCGGCCGAAGTGGAGGTTGCGAAACGGGGCGTGGCTTATTAGCCGAAACGGTTGACCACGGTGAGTGGTGGGTTTACAAACAATGCAAGCAGGGCAGTGGTTCCAATCCCCTTGCTAATGCGTGGAGCCACTGTCCTGCCTCGTCAAGCAAACCTGAGAAACGCCTGAGTTGTCAAACCGGGCTCGGGACAAGCATCAAAAGACGGTGTAGCCGCCGTCCATCACCACTGTCTGCCCGGTGAAATATCCCGACCCGGGACTCGCCAGCCATACCGCCAGGGCGCTGAAATCATCCGGGGTTCCCCACCGTCGCAACGGAATGCGGGGCAGGATCTTGGCCTCGGCGGCGGGGGAGGCGAGCAGGTCCTCCGTCATCGCCGCCACCGTCCACCCCGGAACGATCGCATTTGCCCGGATCCCATCCCGGGCCAACTCCACCGCCAGGCCACGGGCCATCGCCACCAGACCGGCCTTGGCGGCGGCGTAGTGAATGGCAAACGCCAACCCGTCGCTCATCGACACACTGCTGGTCAAGGCGATCGATCCCCCTCCGCCCCGAGCCTTCATGTGGCCGACCACGGCGCGCACGGTGAAGAAGACGCCGTCCAGGTTGACCGACATGACCCGCCGCCACTCCGCGGTGCTCATCTGGTCGACGGGCGCCGGCCGGCCGGGTACGCCGGCGTTGGCGAAACAGGAGTCGATGCGACCGAAGCGGGCCACGGTCTGCTCCACACCGGCCGCGACGGCTGACTCATCACTGACATCGACGGTGAACGCGGCGGCGTCGGCGCCCTCGGAGATCAACTCGTTGACGGCGCAGTCGTTGCGCTCGGCGTTGGTGCCCCAGACCACGACAGAGGCGCCGGCCCGGGCCAGGCCGCGGGCCATGCCGAGTCCGATGCCGCTGTTGGCGCCCGTCACCAAAGCGACGTGTCCGCGCAAGTCATGCCATTCGGTCACGGAAGTCCTTTCTAGATCATGTCCCGCGCGGTCAGCCACCGCATGATCGGCCATCCGGCGAACACCGGCAGCCACACCGTGAGCACTCGGTAGAGCAGTACGGCCGGGACGGCGACCGCGGTCGGGACCCCGAACGCGGCGAGGCCGCCGATGAGTGCCGCTTCGACGGCACCGACGCCCCCGGGGGTGGGCGCAGCCGAGGCAAGGGTGCCACCGACCATCGTGACGACCGTGACGGTGACGAACGTGGTGCCGCCGCCGAAGGCCATCACACTGGACCACAGCGCCAATGCAGCACCGAGAGTGGTTCCCGCACAACCCAATACGATGATCGCGAATCGCTTCGGCTCGCGTACCAATTCCACCAGATCGCTGCCGACCTCGTTGATCTTGGGGCGGATCGCGGTCTCCAGCCAGTGCCGCAGTTTCGGCACGAACAGGAAGGTGCCGATGACGCCGAGAGCGACGCCGCCGATCAGGTAGAGAAGGGTCAGCTTCGGGACGAAGTGCGACAGGTCGGCCGATGCGCCGGCCGCGACGGAGAAGAAGATCAGCAGTGCGACGTGGGTGATCACCTGGACGGCCTGCTGGACGGCCACTGCCGCGGTGGCTCGGACGGTGCCGAGGCCCGCCTTCTGCAGGAACCGGGTGGACAGCGCCAGACCACCCACACCGGCCGGCGTGGTGGTGGCCGCGAATGTGTTGGCGAACTGCATGATCAGCACGTTGCGGAAGGACACGATCTCCGACGCACAGGCCCACAGTCCCGCGGCGGCCGCGACGTAGGTCATCGCCGAGATGCCGAGGCCGAGAAGCGCCCACCACCAGTTGGCGGTGCGCAGTTCGGCGAAGAAGGTCGGCACGGTGCTGATGAACGGATAGGCGACGTAGACCAAGGCGACCAGCAGCACCAACTGGATGATCTGCTTGCGGGTGAACCGGGTGATGGTCTCGGTCTCGATGTCATGCGCGCCGGTCTGCTGCTTGACCTGGTCGCGCGCAGCGGCCGTCGTGGCCTTCGGATCGTTCAGCGACCGGCGCAGCCGGGGCGGCAGCGCCGAGCGGGTGAGTCGCCGGGAGGCGCTGAGCACGGTGTCGGTGCCCAATTCCGCGATGGCCGCCCGCACCGACGGTTCGGCCCCGAACTTCTCGGTCGTGGTCGCCAGGAGTTGGGCGACATCGGATTGCATCTGTTCGACCGAGGCTCCGTACTCCGAGGAGCCGAATCCGCCGAACAGCGCGGCACCGGAGTCGACGGTGATCTCGCTGGCGCGCAAATCGCCGTGGGCGATCTGATGGCGGTGCAGCGAGCCCAGTGCCTGCCAGACGGCATCGACGGCCCCGGGTTCGGTGACCTGGTCCAGTGCGACGCCGCGACGCGGGGTGTGGGCGAACATGGACCACCCGCGGTCCAGTCCGGAGAGTGTCAGTGTGGTGGTGTTGGCCACGCCGAGGTCGCCGACCGCGATGGCCATCAGAGCCCGGTGCTCGACGGCCCGATGCATCGAGGTCTGCAGCGGTGCGGTCTCGCTGTCGCGCAGCACCAGCCAGCGCCAGAACTGGCGCAGGGCGCCGCCGCTGCGCTGATTCGGCCCGTACAACTCGACGACCACCGTCCGGCCGGCCGCGTCGGTGGCCGAGAGTTCCATCGGGCCCTGCCCGGCCGGCCGCACCACGGTAAGCGCGGTAGTTGTGAAACCACGGCGCGCCAGCGCCCGGACCGCGCCGTCGAGGGGTACCTCCAGTGCCGGGGTGCCGACCACCCACACCACCAGGGCGCCGACGAACCAGCCGACGGCCAGGCCCAGCAGTGAACGGGCCGGCACCACGGCGCTGACAACCAGATGGATCGGTACGAAGGCCAGCAGAAGTCCCCACCACCAGCGCCGCCAACGGGTCGGCAGCCAGGGGCCCGACACCGTCAGCACAGCCGCCAGCATGGCGATCCAGCGTGGGTCGTCGAGGAACTGCGAAAGCACGGTCGACAGCCGCTCGTTGATGTCGAAATGCCAACGGGGAGCGGCGATTCCCTCGCCGGTGATCGACAATGCCAGAACGGCGATGAAACCTGCGGCGGCGTAGGCGCCGAGCAGTTTCCACTCGCGTCCGGCGATGAGGCCGATCAGGATGACGAACGGTAGCGCGACGATGGCGATTCCGTAGGCCAGGTAGACCAGGTTCGACTGGAACGGGGTGAGCACTCCGACGATCCGGGAGATCGACCGCTCCAACCCGACCCAGTCGCTGCGTGTGATCAGCGAACTGGTGATCACGATGGCCAGGAAGACCGCGGCCAGCGCCAGCCGGAAGATGTCTGTGGTCCGCCGGGTCAGCGGTTGCAGCAGGTTCCCGGAGACAGCTATCTCCCGACCGTCGACCCGCACCCCTATGAACCTAGTGGTTCGGCTTTGCGACTCAGACGAAGCCCAGGTAGCCCAGCACCGCCGCGGCGGCCACAACGATGAGCGGGTTGGTCTCGGTCTTGACGAAGATCACCGTCGCGACGGCGGTTATCAGATAGGCGCGCCAGTCGTGGTCGGCGGCCTTGCTCATCACCAGTGCGCTGGCCATGATCAGGCCGACGGTCAGCGGCGCGAAGCCCTTCTCCACGGCCACCCGCCACTTCGATTTCTCGGCCTTGCGCCAGGACAGTGTCACCAGATACATCAGCAATGCGGCCGGCAGGACCATCGCGACAGTGGCGATCACCCCGCCGAGCACGCCGCCCAGCACACCGGCGACCTTCAGGCCCGCGGCGTAACCGACCAGCGACACGATGAGGATGCTGGGGCCGGGGGCGGCCTGCGATATCGAGAAGATGTCGGCGAACTGTCCGTTCGTGAGCCAGTGATATCCGCTGACCGCCTGCAGGTGCATATCGGGCAGCACGGTGTTGCCGCCACCGATCGACAGCAGAGACAGCGTGCCGAACATGACGATCAGCGACAGGTACGTCGTCATGCCGGCTCACGCTCCCGGTCGCGTGGCCACGCCCAGATCAGGCTCAGCGGGGCCAGGATGCCCAGCGTCAGAAGCAGTGGCAGGCGGAGCAGGCCGTTGAGGACGAACGCGCCGGCGAACAGTGCGATCGGCACCGGACTGGTGAGACATTTCTTGCCGGTCTTGATCACCATCGTCACCGTCAGTGCGACGGCGGCCGCCGATGCGCCGTGCAGGGCGCCCTTGACCGACGGCACCTCTTTGAAGGTGAAGTAGATGAAGCCCATCAGCAAGATCAACGCGACCGGAACCAGACACAGGCCGATGACGGCGGCGGCCGCACCCAATCCGCGCCGCAGATGACTGCCCACGAAGACCGCGAGGTTCACCTGGTTGGCGCCGGGCATGATGCGGCACATCGTCATCGCGCTGAGGAACTCCTCCTCGCCCATCCACTTCTTTCGGACGACGACGATCTCGCGTGACCATGCCGACAGACCGCCGCCGAAGGAGGCCAGCGCGATGTGGTTGAAGGTGAACGCGATCTCGGCCAGTGACACCCGAGTAGGGGCCGTGGACCCGGAATTCGGCCCAGGGGGAGGCGCAGCCTCCTCACTCATGGACGAGATCGGCGTCGTGCGGGAAGTCGTTCTCGGGTTGCTCGAGGTGTCCGAGTGGATCCGGGGCCTCGTAATGGTGTGAGTTCTTCCAGTCGGACTTGAAGACGCGGCGCAACCGGTCGACGATCTCCGGTTCGTCGACGATCACGCCGAGTTCGCGGCGAAGGTCGAACGCGCTGCGGTCGATGTTCATCGACCCGACCAGAGCCTCGCGCCGGTCGACGACCAGAAGCTTGGCGTGCACCCGCAGGTTCTTCTGCTTGCGGACCTTCACACCGAAGCGGCGCAGGGTCCGCAGCGACGAGAAGGTGTCCAGGATGTCCCAATCGCTGATGCCGTGCTTACCGCCGCACAGCACCTTCACCTTGACACCGCGATCGGCGGCGTCGACGAGGCGGTCCAGGATCACCGCGTCGACGAACTTGGGGTGCTGGACGAGTAGTGACTCGGTGGCGCGATCGATGAAGCGTGCCATCTGAAATCGGGAGTTGGAGTTGCTCCACAACAGGCCTGCGTCGTCGGCTGGGGTGAAGTCGAGGTGCTCCCAGTCGGCGTTGAACACATCGATGATCTGCGCGATGTGGTCGGGGTCGTAGGTGATGATCCCGTAGTCGCGGGTGAGGGTGAAGTACTTGATCATCAGGTTGTAGGTCGCGACCATCGCGGCCTTACGATCGACAACGATCGACTTCTCGTGTGTCACATAGAATTTGGGGCTCGACCACTGAACGTCGATGCCAGCGGAACGGAGTTCCTCGTAGGTGTCGTCGTTGGCCCGATCGCCACCGGAGCGCTTAGCGTTGAGCATTACCCGCACGTTGACGCCTGCCCGGAACCGTTCGATGGTGGCGGCGACGAGGCTTGGTTCGGTGAAGGTGAACTGCTTGATCAGCAGCGAAGTCTGCGCCGAGGAGATGAATTCGCGCACGGGTTCCAGACCGTCATCGGGTTCGACGATCAGGCGAGGCGGTGGCAGGGACATCAGTGGGGGATGTTAACAGCGGTCGGCGGTGCGGTCGGGTCCTGCGGGAGGACTTCCTCGTCCCAGGAGGCCAGCGGCTTCTGGCCGAGCAGTGCGCCCTTGAGTTCGCCGGCGGCATACATGTCATGGAGTCGTTTGAGGAAGGCGATCCGGCCGGTGCCGGGGTCGTCCTCATCGGGACCGATCCCGGGCGCCAGAGTGCCCTTACCGGGAGCCGACGGGGTCAGGTTCTCCGGGAGCAGATAGTTGGATTGGAACGCGCTGAGCGGATAGATCCCCGCCAGCGTGGCATCTGCCGGTGCCGCCGGGGCAGTGTTCTGACCGAGCAGAAGATTCGCGCCGTAGGCCGAGAGATCGGGCAGTCCGAGAGGCCCGGTCGAGGCCGAACCGTTCTGCGCCAGGACACTGGTGATCGACGCGAGACCGCCGGGCGGAATGATCGTCTGGCCGGACGGGGGTTCGGGGGCCGGCGGCGGGACGGTGTCGTCGGCGGCCGCGGGCCAGGCGATTGGAAGCATCGCCGATCCGGCGACCACGGTCGCCGCGATCCACGAAGTCCACCGCGTCGTCATCGTCAGCCCTTGCAGAGTGCTGCGATGTTCTTGGAGGAGGTGTCGGCTTCCTTCAGCCGCGCGGCCTGCTCGGGATTCTCATTGGTCTGGCCGGCCAGGTAGTACTGCGCGATCGTCTGAAGCTGATCGGCGAATGCGATGATCGGCGCGGAGAGTTCAGCAGGGGTGTTCGACGCCACCTTGGTGCGCAGGTAGTCCGCGCCTCCTGACATCGCCAGCCGGGCGTTGGCGGCGATTGCCTGCTGGGCGACCGGGTCCGGGCCGGCGTTGAGCCGGGATTGCAGAGCGACGCCGTTGCTCACCAGAAAGAAGGCTTCGCAGATCTGAGCCTTGGGATCGGCGACGGCCGGGTTGCCGAGCTTGGGTGCAGGCTTCAGCAATGCCCACCCCGCTGCGCCCGCTGCCAGCAGCGAGATGACCAGCGCCAGCGGTGCGATCCAGGTCGCGGGCCCCCGGTGCTGCCCGCCAGCCGGAGAGCCGACGGTCGGAACGGCGGGACCGGGCTGGTAGGCGGTGGGCTCAGACATGGCGACGATGCTACGCGTAGCCTGGACCGTGGAGATGGCTATGAAGACAGCAAACATGGTGGGACTGATGGCAGCCGGTGCGCTGGTGGTCGCCGGTGTCGCCTTGAGTCCCGCGGTGCCGGCTCCGGCTTGCGCGCCTGGCTTCGTGCTCAACCCCTACGCCGCGCAATGCCTCGCACCGGTCAACACCGCGACCATCAACGGTGTGCCGTGCGTTCCCAGCAACCTTGGACTGTGCAATTCGTTCGTGCAGAATCAGCAACCTCGCCGGGTGCCGGTCTCCTCGATCGGCTGACCGGCTACTGGCGGGTGACCGTCTTGTTCATCAGCCGTTGAACCCAGTTCGGCGACACCTGCGCGACGCCGGCGAACAGCTTGGTCTGCAGGCCCACCGGATAGTGCACCTTTGGCAGCCATGCCCGGCCCGGATGGGTGGCGGCGAAGATCTCCTTCGCCACGTCCTCGGGGGTCAGATGGATGCCGAGCGATTTCGTGCTGCCGGTCTCCACCCCGTCGACCATCGCGGTCTTGACGAACAGCGGCCACATGGCGATCACCCGGATGCCGTAGCGCCGCCACTCGAGTTCGATCGCCTCGGTCAGTCCGCGAACCCCGAACTTGGTGGCCGAGTAGGTCGCGAGTTCGGGTTGTCCGTAGATCGCCGAGGCAGAACACAGATTCACCACCTGGGCCCCTGTGGTGTCGCGCAGATACGGGAACGCGGTGTGCAGTCCGGCCATCGTGCCGTAGAAGTTGATGTCCACCATCCGGCGCTGTTCGGCAAGTGGGATCTCTTCGAAGCGGCCGGAACTGAGCACGCCGGCGTTGTTGATCAGGATGTCCAGCCGCCGTGAGCCTCCGGTGAAAGCGGCCAGTTGCTCGTGCCAGTCCTGCGCCTCGGTGACGTCGAGTTGCCCGATCGCGATATCGCCACCGCGGGCGGTGATCTCGTCGCGCAGGCCGGCCAGACCGGTCAGGTCCACGTCATAGGCGCCGACCCGGTATCCGTGGCGGGCGAACTCCACTGCGGTCGCTCGGCCGATCCCGGCGGCCGCTCCGGAGATGAAGACGGTGGGTGCGGCAGGGGGAGTTGTCATGAATCCGAATCTAGCCCCAGTGCCGCAGACCCTGTTCGCGGTACCACTCGATCAGATCGGGCCGGTCGATGGCGCGGGGATCCAGCGAGACGTCTGTGTGGCCCGCCATGATCGCGGTGACCGGAACCTCAAGCTTCTTGCCGGTGCGGGTGTGCGGTATCCCCGGTGCGGCGATGACGTCGTCGGGTACATGTCGCGGTGAGAGCGTGGTGCGGATCGCGGTCCGGATTACGTCGGTCAGTTCCGCGTTCCATTCGTGCCCCTCGGCCAGGGTGATGAACAGCGGCATCCAGTAGGCACCGTTGGGGCCGTCGATCCCCAGAACGAACGCCTCGCTGACCGCGTCGAGGCCCTCCACGACTTCGTAGATGTCGGCTGATCCCATCCGGATGCCGTGCCGGTTCAGCGTCGCGTCGCTGCGGCCGTGGATCACCAGCGACCCGCGATCGGTGAGGGTCAGCCAGTCGCCGTGGCGCCACACGTCCGCCGCGGTTCCGTCCTCCCACTCATGGTCGAAATAAGCTGCGCGGTATCGGGATCCGCTCGGATCGTCCCAGAATCCGATCGGCATCGACGGCATCGGCGCGGTGATCACCATCTCGCCGACCTCGCCCACCAGCGGCTCGCGCCGCGGTGACCAGCTGTGCAGATCTACGCCGAGGTAACGGGTGGCGAGTTCCCCCGCCATGGCTGCAACACCTGTGGTGCCGCCGGCGAAAGCCGTGACGACATCGGTGCCGCCGCTGACCGAGGAGACGTCGACGTGTGTGCCCACCTCTGCCTTGACCCACTCGAACAGATCGGCGGGCAGCGGGGATCCGGTGCTGCCCAGGGTGTGCAGACGGCTCAGATCGTGCTCTGCGCCCGGATGCAGACCCGCCTTGCGGGACGCAAGCAGATGGCCCGGACTGGTGCCGAAGTAGGTAACCTGCTCGTCCTCGACCAGTTGCCATAACCGGTCGGCGCCCGGATACATCGGGTGGCCGCAATAACCCAGCACCGTCGACCCGCACAGCAGGCCAGCGAGCCGGAAGTTCCACATCATCCAGCTCAGCGCCGTCTGCCAGAAGAACACATCGTCGCGTCCGAGGCCGGCATGCAACCCGGCTGCTTTGAGGTGTTCGAGCAGAACACCGCCGTGGCCGTGAACGATGCCCTTGGGCCGTCCGGTGGTGCCGGAGGTGAACAGCACCCACAGTGGATGGTCAAAGGCGACCGGAGTCACCTCGGGGGCGACCGGCTCGGCGGTCAGTCGGCGATAGTGATCGCCATCAAGATTGATCAATGCCGTTGTCCCCGGCAACATTTCGAGCAGCTCTGCGGTGTCGGCGCGCTTGTCGACCCAGTGACCGTTGAGGCGGTAGCCCGAGCAGCTGAACAACACCTTCGGTTCCAGCTGGCCCAGCCGGGAAGCGGCACCCGCCGGCGCATAGTCCTGGCCGCACGACGACCACACTGCTCCGACCGAGGCGCACGCCAGGAAGGCGATTGCGGCATCGGCGATATCGGGCAGGTAGGCGCCGACCCGGTCTCCGAGACCGACACCGAGGCGTCGGAGTTCTGCGGCCACCGCACCGACCCGGCCGGGCAGTTCGGACCAGTCGATGACGGTCCGGTCACCGGCTTCGTCGACACCGATCAGGGCGGCGCCGGTCCGATCGGCATGGCGCAGGACCTGATCGACGTAGTTCAACCGGACACCGGGGAACCACCGCGCACCCGGCATTCGTGCATCGGCGAGTACCGAGGCATCACCGTCGCCCGGTCCCTGGGTGGCGTGGATGTCGAAGAAGTCCCACACCGCGCGCCAGAACTTGGCCGGGTTGTCGACCGACCACTGCCACAGACTGTCGTAGTCCCCGGACGGTGCGCCGGCTGTCGCGGCGAAACGCTGCCAGCGTGTCATACGAAATCGACCGCGGACATCTTCATCTGATCACCGTCGCGCTGCAGCGTGACGACCACCCGCCACACCCGCGGCTGCTGCTGTTCCTGCGGCGCCTGCGCGCCCTGACGTTGGGATGTGGCCGAGACGAGCACCACCGCGGTGTCGCCGCTGATCGATTCCACTGCCGCATCGTTGACGGTGGCCCTGGTGACGACCTTCTCCTCCTGCACCGCCTTGACGAAATCGTCTGCGGTCTCTTCGAAATTGCTCCGGAAGCGGCCGGTCGATCCGTCGATGACGCGTTGGACGGTCTCCTTTGCGTTGGCGAAGTCCACCGACATCAGATTGATCACACCCTGACGCGCGGTGGCCGCGTACTCGGCCTGCTGCCGGCGCTGCTGTTCGGCGCCTCGGTGTTGCCAGAGCATGTATCCGGTCACGGCGATGAGCGCTGCGGTGGCCAGTGCGGCGAGAAGGGGGACGACGAGGGCGCGCGACCGGGTCGGCGAGGGCGGAGCCGCCGGGTGCGACGCCTCGAGCGCTTCAAGCTGGCGCCGCAACTCCTCGGCCCGGGTGCGGGCCGCTTCGGCACGTGCCTCGGCCTCGGCGGCCCGGGCTTCCGCCGATTCGCTGGGGGTCATCAATTCTCCTGACTGTTCTGACCGCGATATGCGACAGTAAACCCGTGGGACGGACCCCGCGTTCGAAGGTGGCTGCTGCGGTGCTGCTGGTGGCTGCGGGCCTCGGCGTGCCGGCTCCGGCCCAGGCCGGTGAGTGCAATGACGCCTTCTGCACTCCGGGTATCGCCCCCGGCGTGGTGCTCGGTGCGCCCTGCGCGGACACCTCGTTCTATGTATTCGGCACGACGTCATGGGGGCGGCTGGTGTTCTGCGGGTCCCCGCGCCGCTACGACCCGCGCTATTTCCGCTCGCCGCCGATGGTCGGAATCAAAGAACTCAACACCAGCTGCACCGGTTACGAGAACTACGTCGCGCAGGCGCCGGACGGACTCTTTCTGAGTTGCGCGCCGCAGGGAAACGCCATGGTGTGGGTCCGCGGGGACGCCTGAACTCTTACCAGTGCCGGACTGAACACAACGCGCCCTTGGCGCCGGAGTTGCTCACGACCACGTTTCCGTCGACCGCCAGGGTGCAGTGGAAGCCCGGCGGATTGGGAGACAGGCCGCTGGTGCCCAGGACCATCGCCCAGTTCTGCGGATCGGTCAGCCGGACCGTCATCACCCACGGTTTGCCCGGGCCGAGATCGGCTTCGATCTTCGGGCTGAAGACGTAGGGATCGTGGCTGTAGTCGGCGTAGTTCGGTGGTTCGGTATCGCGGTAATAGATGTCGGCGAAGAACGGCTTGTCGGTGTTCAGGGTGTAGGTGACGTCGTGCAGAACCGGGACGTCGTCGGCCGCCGCCGACGCGGCGCCGGCAATCGCACAGGCGCCAGTCAGGCACAACGCCGCGCAGATCCGGACAGCCCGCATAGTCGCAGTGTGGCACGACGCCTACCGCCGGGCGGCGAGTTTGGGCCGTCTACGATCGACTGGTGCCGGCTGAATCCCCATCACCTGAGTCGGTGACCCAGGTGATGGCCGAACTGGCCGAGGCCGAAGCGGCCGAAGCCCAGGCGCGAGCCGAGGCGGAGCAGGCCAGGGCCGAAGCCGATGTGGCCGGGGCCGAAGCCGATGTGGCCGGGGCCG
>CAYFMA010000011.1:0-45381 GCA_964344085.1 uncultured Mycobacterium sp. | reverse complement strand
CAGGCCAGGGCCGAAGCCGATGTGGCCGGGGCCGAAGCCGATGTGGCCGGGGCCGGCAGGTCCCTGCGGCGCCCGCCGCCGGCCCTGCTCATCGGTGTGGCCGCCGTGCTCATCGGCGCGGCGTTGACCCTGACCGCCCTCATGCTCTGGCAGCACCGCGCCGTCGCGGCCCACCGGGCTGCCGACGCCCGGTTCGTCGAGGCGGCCCGCACCGGCGTGGTGGCACTGCTGACCATCGACCACACGCACGCCAAGGACGATGTCGCACGCATCCTGGACCTGTCCACCGGCACCTTCCGGGACGACTTCGCCAGGCGTGCGGACGACTTCATCCAGACCGCGGAAAAATCCAAGGCCGTCACCAAGGGTGCGATCAGCGCGGCGGCCCTGGAGTCCTCCGAGGCGGACACGGCGGTGGTCCTCGTCGCAGCCAGTTCCCAGGTGACCAATGCCGGGGGAGCGAAAGAGGACCCCCGGCCGTGGCGGATGAGCGTGACAGTGACCCGGGACGGGGACCGGGTGAAGATGTCTGATGTGGAGTTCGTACCGTGAGTGACGACATGACCGACGACGAGCCGAAGAACGAAGGCATCACCGAGAGCGAGGCCATCGAGGTCGTCGATGAGTCTGCGCCCGATGCGATCGCCGACGAGGTCGTCGTCACCGCGGCTCCAGTCGGGCCTCGGCGCAACAGACTCACGATGTTCACCGCTGCGGCGCTGCTGATGTCCGCACTGCTGGCCGGATCGGTCTACTGGTTCGTGTTTCGGCCCGACCGGCTGACCGATGAGCAGGCCCGCGATGCGGTGCTGGATGCGGCCAAGAACGGCACCGTGGCGGTGCTGACCTACTCCCCGGAGACGGTGGACAAGGATCTGGCCGACGCCAGAGCGCGGCTGACCGGCGACTTCCTGAAACAGTACGAGGACTTCACCGCGCAGACCGTGGTGCCCGCGGCGAAGAACGCCGGCGTCAAGACCGAGGCAACCGTCACCCGCGCGGCGATCTCTCAGATGCAACCGGGGCGGGCACAGGTGCTGGTTTTCGTCAATCAGGTCACCACCAGTCGCGCCAGGCCCACTCCCGCTCTGGCCACCAGCAGCGTCATCGTGACGCTGGTCGATAAAGACGGTCACTGGCTGATCTCGGATTTCAAGCCGGTCTAAACCGGCTCAAAGTCACCTGCTGCTGAGGACTTCCGGCCCTGTCAGCCTGCGGTAGCCACCGGCGAGAGTGTCAACGTCGGTGGTTTTTGCCGTTGTCTGATGCGAGAGCGGGAAGGGCATGAGTGTGGATTTTCCCGATCCTGACACGATTCGCGCCGCCCTGACGCTGGCCAACCGGGCGCCGTCGGTGCATAACTCGCAGCCGTGGCACTGGCGGATCGGTGATCGGAGTCTGCACCTGTACGCCGACCAGACCCGGCATCTACCAAAGACCGACCCGGATCGGCGCGACATGATGCTCAGCTGCGGAGCGGCGTTGCATCACTGCACGGTGGCGCTTGCGGCGATGGGCTGGCACGCCCGCGTGCACCGACTGCCCGATCCCGCCGAACCCGATCTTCTGGCGTCTATCGAACTCAGCGCGCAAGCGCCCGATGAGCTGGACATCATGCTGGCCGCGGCGATCAGTAGGCGGCGCACCGACCGTCGCAATTACAGCTCCTGGCCGGTGCCATGGGGTGATATCGCGCTCATGGGGGCGCGCGCCGCGCGCGCCGGGGTGATGCTGCGACAAGTCGACCTCATACCGCGACTGAACGCCATTGTGGCAGAATCGGTTTCGCAGCACGGGCAGGACGGCGATTACCTCGCCGAGCTCAACGCCTGGAGTGGACGACATGGCTCGGTTGCAGGTGTTCCGGCTTGCAATACTCCCGATCCGGATCCGTCGTCCCCGATTCCGGCGCGGATCTTTGCCGGCTCAGCGCTGAGTCGGCCGGCTCAGACCCCATCCGGCGAGGACAACGCGGTGGTGATCGTGCTCGGAACCGAGGGTGATGACGAACTGGCCCGACTGCGGGCCGGGGAAGCCACCAGTCTGGTGTTGTTGTCGGCGACCGCGATGGGTCTGGCGACCTGTCCGGTGACCGAACCGCTGGAGATTCCGCGGACCCGCGAGGCCGTTCGTGCTGACGTCTTCGGTGCCAGCGGTCATCCGCAGATGCTGATCCGGGTGGGGTGGGCCGCGGCTGATGCCGAGCAGCTGCCGACCACCCCGCGCCGGCCGCTGCCGGAAGTCGCCAGCCAGGTCCGCTAGCCGAAGAGCAACGTGCAGCCTGGTGTCAGGGTCTGTACCTCGCCGCGGTATTCCACCTGGATCGGCCGGTGCTCGGAGGGGTCCACGCTGATTTCGGTGCAGCGGCCCCGGATCGTGAGATGTAGTCGGTAGCCGCGGTAGAAGATCGGCATCCGCAGTGCGCCAAGGCTTTCCGGCCATAGTGGGTTGATGATCAACCGGTCGGCGCGGGTCTCGATGCCGGTCAGGCAGCGCTGCAGCAGGTCGATGCTGCCCGCCATCGCGGCGATGTGGATGCCCTCAGCGGTGGTACCGCCCTGGATGTCGGCGACGTCGGATGCCAGCGTCTGCTGAAAATAGCGCATCGCCCGTTCGCGGTTGCCGCGGGCGAGCACCCAGGCGTGCACCACACCGGACAGCGTCGATCCGTGCGATGTGCGATGCAGGTAGTAGTCGACCGTCCGGGGAATCTGCTCGGGGGTGAAGCGATACCCCATCCGGGCGAACAACTCCCGCAACTCGTCGGCGGAGAGCAGATAGAACAGCATCAGAACATCGGCCTGCTTGGACGCCTTGTAGCGGTTGACGCTGTCGTTGTCCGCTTCGAGAATCCGGTCGAGCCGCTGAATGTTGCCGTAGCGCTCCCGCAGTCCGTGCCAGTCGAGTTCCTCCAGGTCGCCGTAGCCCTCGAACTGGCTGATGACATCGCCCCCGGGTGTGGGCCCGGCAGTCGAACTGGGATGGAAGGGGACGTACATCCGGCGGCTGACCTCGTCCCATCGGTCCAGTTCGCTGCCGCGGATGCCGAGCGACTCCATCAGGTCCAGGCGGTCGCGCAATGGCAGGGCGTCGAGGGCGTCCAATGCCCGGATGATCACCCACACCGCCATCACGTTGGTATAGGCGTTGTTGTCGATCCCGTCATAGGGGCGGTCCGGGTAGCCGGAATGGAACTCGTCGGGCCCGATCACCCCGCGAATCACGTAGCGGCCCAGGGATTCGTCGAACTCGGCGCGGCTGACCCAGAACCGGGCGATCTCGGCAAGCATCTCCGCGCCGTTCTCGGTCAGATACTCCAGATCGCCGGTCACCTGGTAGTACTGCCAGACGTTGTAGGCCACCGCGATCCCGATGTGGTGCGCGCGGGCGCTGGCGTCCGGATTCCACCGTCCCGAATTGGGGTTGAGGTGCAGTTTCTGGCTCTCCTCCCGGCCGTCGCTACCGGACTGCCACGGGAACATCGCGCCGTCGTAACCAGCTTCGCGTGCGGCCCGGCGGGCTTCGGGCAACCGGCGGTACCGGTAGCGCAACAGTGACCGGGTGATCGCGGGGGAACGAAGGTTGAGCACCGGGAAGACGAACAGTTCATCCCAGAAGATGTGGCCGCGGTACGCCTCTCCGTTGAGACCGCGGGCCGGAACCCCGGCGTCTAGATCCTCGGCACGGTTGGGCACCGTCTCCAGCAGGTGCAACAGGTGCAGTCGCACCACCCGCATGGCGTCGGGATCGGCGTCGAAGTCGATGTCGAACCGCTCCCACAGATGGGCCCACTCGCGGACGTGGCCCTCGCGCAGACCGGCGTAGCGGTCGAGTTGTGCCAGTAGTCGTGCCGCGGCGTCACCGGGTTCGGAGATGGCGTGATTGCGGCCGGTGAAGATGGCGGCCAGTTTCTCGACTGTCACCGACTGCCCCTGTTCAAGTCGCACGATGCAGTCGTGTCCGGTGCGGCGCGGTTCGTCGACGAACCGCCGATCGGCGGGCATCGGTTGGTCATCACGCCAGACGGTGGTCCGGGCTGCGACGGCGATCGGGATCCGGGATTGCACCGTCTCGCACACCAGCAGGGCGGAGTCCTCGGAGAGTTCGCGTGTCGAGGTGGCAACCAGGTGGTCGCTGGACAGTGCGTTGTAGCGCTCGACGCCGGAGTTGCGGACGTCCCCGTCGATCATCGACAGGAATTCCACAGTGCCCGACCAGTTCTCAGCCCAGACCGTTGTCTCCAACGCGCAGGCATGTGGCTGGTGCATGGCGGCGATGCGACGTTGCACCACCCGGGTGATGCGACCGCCCGGATCCCGGAACCGGAACTCCCGGGTGAGTTCGGCGTGCCGCAGATCCATGGTCTGTTCGTAGGTGAGCAGGTCGGCAACGTCGATGTCGAACCAGTCGCTGCCGTCGATGCGGAATTTCAGTGACAGCCAGTTCGGCAGATTGACCAGGCTCTCGTTCTCGATCGCCACGCCGGCGATCTCATCGGTGAGCCGGTTGTACAGCCCGGCGGCATAGGTTCCCGGGTAGTGCAGTGGCCCGGCGTCGGCTTCCGGAGCGCATCCGCGGGTGGCCCGGTAGCCGTTGCCCACCGAGCACAGTGTCTCGCGCAGCTTCTCCTGGTGAGGGAGATAGCCGCCGAAGGTGAAACTCCAAGGGCTGCTGCGGGTCTGGTTGGCGATATCGGACTGGTCCACCATCCGCTCGATGAACTCGCGAACATGGTTGGGATCCGTCAGCGAGAACCGGGCGGCCGTCGAGCGATCGCCGTCCTCGGTGTGCTGGACGACGATGCCGATCCCGTCGTGCAGCACCGCGTCGAACGCGTCCTCGTCGGTCAGATCATCGCCGATGAAGATCGGCAGCAGAGTCTCCTCGCCGTCGACCTTGCGGGCGATCCAGTCCAGGGTTCTTCCCTTGTCCCAGTCCAGGTTCGGCCGTAGTTCGACCACCATCCGGCCGGAGGTAACCCGCAACCCCTTGCGGCGGCCCACCTCGTGGACGGCTGCCGTGACCGCGGCGGCTGACCCCTCGGCGGCGTTTCGGTAGTGCACCGCCACCGCGTATCGCTTGTGTTCGACCATGACACCGGGCATTGAGGACAACCGTTCGGTCAACTCCTCGGCCGCCTCTGCCAGGGCCGGCACGGCCTGCGCTGCGGTCTCGTTGGCGTGGTAGGTCCCGGCCGGGTCGATCATCTCGAAGCCGTGACTGCCCGCGTACCAGAGGCCGGGTATCCCGATCCGCTCACGGATGTCGTCTAGTCCGCGGCCGGACAGCACCGCAACCGGGTACAGGGCTGCCAGTGACTGCAATGCCTTATCGGCTCCGGGCACCAAGGTCGCAGCACCCGGTTCGTCCACGATGTCGGACAGCGTGCCGTCGAAGTCGAAGAAGAACGCGGGGCACCGCGCCGCGCACACACCGGCGATCTGCTCGAAGGACAGCAACGCGTCCGGAAGGGCGGACATCCGCCGGTCGATGGAACGGACCGCGACGTCGGCGAGGTCCCCGATCACCACGTCGGCGCCGTGCTCGCGCAACCGGTCGTCCGATTGGTCGTCGCGATCGACGCCGATGACCAGACCGAATCCCCCGGTCCGGGCCGCGGCAACACCGGCCTCGGAGTCCTCCACCACCACACTGCGGCCGGGTCTCGCGCCCAGGCGGTGGGCCGCCTCGAGAAGAACAGCCGGGTCGGGCTTGCCGGGCAGTCCGAGTTCGGCGGCGATCACCCCGTCGACCCGAACGTCGAAAAGTTTTGTCAAACCGGCGGATTCGAGCACCAGCGCACAATTGCGGCTAGCCGAGATGACACCCACCCGCACACCGGCATCGCGCAGTTGCCGGATCAGCGCGACGGTCGATGAGAAAACCGGTACGCCTGCGGAGACCCTGGCCAGGAACAACTCCTGCTTCCTATTGCCGAGTCCGCAGATCGTCTCGGTCTCGGGGCCGTCGGAGTCCGAACCCCGCGGCAGGGTCACGCCGCGGGAGGCCAGAAAATCCCGCACCCCGTCATAACGCGGCTTGCCGTCGATGAAGTGCCGGTAGTCCGAGGGCGTGAACGGGTCATGGTTTTCCGCCCCCGCAGCCGGACGCCCGCCCAGATACCCGTCGAAAAGCTCCTGCCAGGCGGCCGCGTGGACCGCGGCGGTGTCGGTGACGACGCCGTCGAGATCGAAAAGAACCGCATCGTGGTAGCGGGGGTCGATGGTGACCGTGGTGATCTCGGCCCGATCGCTTCCCATGGGAGTGACGATAGGCCGTGCCGGTGCCTTTCCGTTCGCAGGGTAGGGGCCAAATGCCTCATGACGGGTATTCGGTGCCCGGTCTACAGTGAGAACAGGTACACGAGGAGGGGGCCCAAATGTCCACTGCGCCAAGCACTCGCCCAATCGTCGTCGGAGTCGACGGATCACCTGAGTCGAAGGTCGCCGTCGACTGGGCGGCGCGCTGTGCGGGGAGGCGCCGGGTGCCGCTGAAACTGGTCAACGTCCTCAACCCGCCGGTGGTGATGGCGTTTCCAGAGGTCCCGATGCCGGCGGGATACCTGCAGTGGCAGCAGGAGGAGGGACGCAAGACCCTCGACGCGGCGTCCGCGACGGCCGTCGAGGCCGCCGGGGACGTGGAGATCAGCACCGAACTGGTGTCGGGCCCGTCGGTGCCCAGTCTGGTCGAGGAGTCCAAGAACGCCCAGCTGATCGTGGTCGGCTCTCGCGGGCGCGGCGCCTTGGCCAGCGGTCTGCTGGGTTCGGTCAGCATCGGACTGGTCCACCATGCGTTCTGCCCGGTGGCGATCATCCACGACGCGGATCCGTTGATACCGCACCCGTCCCTCGCCCCGGTGGTGGTCGGGCTCGACGGCTCACCGGCGTCGGAGAAGGCGCTCGGGATCGCCTTCGAGGAGGCCTCGTTCCGTGGCGTCGACCTGGTGGCCGTGCATGCCTGGAGTGACACCGGAGTCTTCGAGTTCCCCGGCGAGGACTGGGCCACCCAGCAGGGTATGGCCGAGGAGGTGCTGTCCGAGCGGCTGTCCGGCTGGCAGGAGCGCTACCCCGACGTCCTGGTCCGCCGGGTCGTGGTGGCCGACCGCCCGGCGCATCAGTTGCTCGAGCAGGCCAAGTCGGCCCAATTGCTCGTCGTCGGCAGCCATGGCCGTGGCGGTTTCTCCGGAATGCTGCTCGGTTCGGTGAGCACCTCGGTGGTGCACGCGGCGAAAATGCCCGTGATCGTCGCGCGGTGACCGTCAGCCCAGCGGTGCGCTCCAGCGCAGCACGGTCCCGCCATCGGATGCGTCGGAGATGACGAGTTCGCCGCCCACCTGAGTGGCTCGGATTCGCAGGTTGTTCAGTCCGCTCGCCGTCACATCGGCTGGCATGCCCCGGCCGTCGTCGGCGACTTCGACGGTCAGATCATCCTCGACCCGCACGGTCACCGCGACGCCCGAAGCCCCGGCGTGCCGGATCGCATTGCTGACCGCTTCGCGAACCACCGCTTCGGCGTGGTCGGCCAGTGGGGTGCTCACCACCGACAACGGTCCGACGAATGTGACCGTGGTCCGCGGGCCGGTGCCGGCAAAACCTGCGATCACATCGGTGATCCGCTGTCGCAGCCGGGTGGTGCCGGAGGCGCCACCGTGCAGATCAAAGATCGTGGTGCGAATGTCCTGGATCACGCTCTGCAACTCGTCGACGGTGTCGGCAAGACGGTCGGCGACTTCGGGGGAGTCGGTTCGCACGATGGTGCCCTGCAGGGCCAGGCCCGCCGCGAACAGACGCTGGATGACGTGGTCGTGCAGATCGCGGGCGATCCGGTCGCGGTCGGCGATCACGTCTAGTTCACGCATCCGATGCTGGGCTCCGGCCAGCTGCCAGGCCAGTGTCGCCTGGTCGGCGAAGGCGGCCATCATGTCCAGCTGCTCAGCGGAGAATTCCTGAGAACCTTTGTGGCGCAACACTACCAATACCCCGGCGACTTTCTCAGTGGTGCGCAGCGGGACCACCATGGCAGGCCCGGCGCCGGACATCAGGCCGGAGTCCAGTTCGCGCAGCCGCCGCGGTGTCCAATCGGTGAACGTCGATCCGACGACGGTGCCCGTTACGTCGATCGTTTGCGATTCTGCCGGAACCGCTGCTGCGCCCGCGGTCTCGACCACCATCAGTTCGTCCACCTCGCCTGGTGACGCCTCGGCGTCGGCGGCCAGTGCCAGCGGCACCGCTACCGCCGCGGCGTCGGCTCCGGTGAGTTCGACGGCCTCATCGGCGATCAGCCGGAAAACCCGGGATGGTTCGTCACCGGCGAGCAGCCGGGTGGCGATATCCCGGGTGGCTTCGATCCAGGACTGGCGTGCTCGGGACTGTTCGTAGAGTCGTGCGTTGTCGATCGCGATACCGGCCGCCGCCGCCAGCGCCTCGACGAGCACTTCGTCGTCCTCGCTGAAGGGCACACCGCCGGCTTTTTCGGTCAGGTAGAGATTGCCGTAGACCTCATCGCGGATCCGGATCGGCACCCCGAGAAAGGTCCGCATCGGCGGGTGGTTCGCCGGGAACCCCACCGAGGCCGGATGCAGCCTGATGTCGTCAAGCCGGATCGGTTTGGGGTCGTCGACGAGCAGTCCCAGGACGCCGCGGCCCTCAGGTGGTGTCCCGATCCGTTGGTGGGTCCGCGTATCCATACCCTCGGCGATGAACTCGACCAGTTCGTGGCCGTCGCCTCGCACTCCGAGTGCGCCGTAGCGGGCCGCCACCAGTTCCGTTGCGGTGTGCACGATCGTCTTGAGCGTCGCGTCGAGTTCGAGTCCGGACGTGACGGCGAGCATGGCCTCCATCAGACCGTCGCGCAGAGGTGCCGTCTCACCGCCCTTGGGCACGGCGTCAGCCCCCCCGGTGCTGATGGTCCAGTTTGGAGGCGAACACCGCCGCCTGGGTGCGCCGTTCCATGCCCAGCTTGGCCAGCAGCCGTGACACGTAGTTCTTGACGGTCTTCTCAGCCAGGAACATCCGCGCGGCGATCTGCTTGTTGGTCAGACCCTCGCCGAGCAGACCGAGCAGCACCCGTTCCTGCTCGGTCAGCCCGGACAGCGGATCGGCGCGTTCGGCCGCCCCGCGCAGTTTGGCCATCAGGGCGGCGGCGGCACGGTTGTCGAGCAGCGAGCGTCCGGCGCCGACGTCCTTGATCGCCCTGGCCAGTTCCATGCCCTTGATGTCTTTGACGACGTACCCGCTCGCGCCGGCCAGGATGGCGTCGAGCATCGCCTCGTCCGAGGTGAATGAGGTGAGCATCAGACAGCGCAGGTCGGGCATCTTGGACAGCAGGTCGCGACACAGTTCGATGCCGTTGCCGTCGGGCAGCCGGACGTCGAGCACCGCGACGTCGGGTGCCAGGGTGGGAATCTGTGCCATCGCCTGGGCGACCGATCCGGCCTCGCCGATCACGTCGAGATCGGGATCGGCGCTGAGCAGATCGATCAGCCCGCGCCGGACAACCTCGTGGTCATCGACCAGGAAGACCTTCACCATGGACGTCACGATATCCCCGCCGGGGGTCTGTCACACCAGCCGCTGCCGGTCGACGACGAGTAGCGAGCATTCGCCCCCGTTCTCGAGGAGTTCAGCCACCCCGGCGGCGTTGTGCGCGCCCAGCACGAACAACTGGATCCGGGTGGCATTGCGGACGATGTAGGGCAGCATGCCGCCCTGCACGGCGACTGGGCGGACGTCGAGGTCGGGGTACCGCTGCTTCCACTCGGCGAGCCGTTCGTCGAGTTGGGGGCGAATCAGTCGCTGAGACTTCCCGGCGCGCAGCACCCGTAGCGGCGCGTGTCGCAGCCGAGCCTCCTCGATGCCGCACTGCAGGACGGTGGCGCTCTCTGGAGTCTCATCCACCTGCACGGCGACCCACCCGGGCTCTCGGTCCGCAGGCCTTTCGGCGCCACGAATCACCGCGACCGGGCAGCTTGCGGAAGAGGCCAGCGCGGCCGCGATGGGGCCGGGTCCGACGCAGATCATCGATGCATCCCGGGATTCCGCCAGGAGCACCTCGACCGGCTTGCCGGCCAGCACGGCGGTCTCGGTCTTCGCGTCGGGGCGCGCCGCCCGCACGGCGTCGAACGCCGCGGTCATTCCGGTTGCGGAATCCCCGACGGCGATCAGGCGCAGAGCGATGCCGCGACTCAGCGCTTCTTCGGCGGCCCACACCGCCGCGTGGACCCCAGCGGGGGAGCCGTCGATGCCGACCACGACCGACGGTGGGGTGAACGAATCGGACATGCGACTCCCTACGACCGGTCCAACGTGATCGGGTCGACCGCCACGGGCGAGGTGGTCTGGGCGAAAAGCCGTTCGGTGTCCTCCCGGGTGCACGGGGCGGTGCCGGGCGTCAGCAGCATCGCCGCGCCGGCGGCCACACCGAGCCGGGTGGCCTTCTCCAGCGGCCAGCCGCGTACCAGACCGACCGCGACCGCGGCCAGCATGGCGTCGCCGGCTCCGACACCACTGCCGGGCGGAACCTCCACAGGGGCGAAACGCAGGCCACCGTCGCGGCTGACCAGAAGAGCTCCCTTCGCGCCGAGGGAGACCAGCACATGCGCGGCGGTACCGCGCTCGATCAGTTCGTGAGCCCCGGCCAGTTGTTCGGCCTCGGTGGTCAGTGGCCTGCCCAGGCAGTCCCGCAATTCGCGCAGGCTGGGTTTGAGCAGGAACACGCCGGCGCTGACCCCGGTGAGGCCACCGCCGGAGGTGTCGAGCAGGAACAGTGCGCCGAGTTCGGCGCACACGTTGGCGACCTGCTGGTAGAAGTCCTCCGGGGTGCCCGGCGGCAGGCTGCCGCTGGCCACGACGATGGCTGCCGAGGCGGCGGCACGGCGCAGCTGCAGCAGACACTCGGTCTGTTCGGAAACGGTCAGCTGCGGTCCGGGCAACACGAACCGATACTGGCGCTGGGTGCTGGTCTCGTTGACAGTGAAGCTCTCCCGAGTCGATCCGCCGATCGGAATCCGGTGCACCGCAAGCCCTTCAGCGGCCAGGAGATTGTGCACGAGTTCACCGGCGGGCCCGCCGGCCGGGAAAACCGCCGCGGAATCCGCCCCCAGAACCTCGGCGACGTGTGCGACGTTGATACCGCCGCCACCCGGGTCGTAGCGCGCGGCACCGCACCGCAACTTGTCGGTCGGGCGCACGATGTCGGTACTGGTCGTGATGTCCAGCGCCGGGTTCATGCAGAGCGTGACGATCCGGTGCCCGGTCACGACCACTCGAACAACCCTTCCTACAGCCCGGTCGGATAGGTCTCCGGGTTCTCTCCGGCGACCCAGATGCTGGTCGGCTCCAGCGGTTCCAACGCCTGGGTCACATCGATATGGATCATCGCATCGAACTGGTCCGACGGGCGGACATGGAAGTAATGACTCTGCCGTTCGGTCTGCGGGAGGTAGATCACCCCGATCGCCCGGGCCAGGCGGACTTTCTCCAGTGCGGCGGCGGCCGGAGAGCCGTCGTGCATGGCGACCAGGAACGATTCTTTCCCGGTGTCGTGCAGCAGTTCTTCGATGCTGCCCGCCAGTGCGGGTCGCACGACCTTGCGTTCGGCGACCCCGCCCCATTCGCTTGCCGCGGTGACCGTGCCCGAGTAGGTGGAGAACCCGATCAGCCGGCAGTCGTCCCCGTACTGCTCCCGTGCCAACTGTCCGATTGTCAGTTGCCCGTCGGCGGACACCTCAGTGGCACGCGCATCCCCGACGTGAGAGTTGTGCGCCCACACCACGATCCGGGCCGGCTCGGGATCGCCGTGCCGGTTCAGATGCGCCATCAACGCGTTGAGTGTTTGCGCCATGTGCTTGTCGCGCATATTCCACGAGGTGACCCGACCCGCGAACATACCGCGGTAGTAGGCCTCGGCGTTGCGCACCGTGGTGGCGTTCTGCTGGGCTTCGAACAGTTCGTCCTCGGCGATGAGGCCGTCCTCGCCCAGATAGCCGGGAGCGTTGCGCTGCAACTCGACCAGTTGCTCGACGGCTTGGCGTTCGCAACTGGGGCCGGCGCCGAAAGCGGCGGCGTAGCCGTAGGCCTGGCCGTCGTGACCGTCGGAGTGATCGAAACAGGCATAGCGGGCCCGCGCGCGGGCGGCGGCGGGGGGATCGACCGTGTCGAGGTAGCCGATCACCTCCTGCATGGAACGATGCAGGCTGTAGAGGTCCAAGCCGTAGAAGCCGGTGCGCCGCCGTCCTTCGGCGGTGCACCGGCCGTTGTGCCAGCGCAGCCAGCCGACGAAGTCGCGCACGACGGTGTTGCGCCACATCCATGCCGGGAACCGCTGGAAGCCTCGAAGAGCCTCCTCCGGATCGCCGTCCGACGGCGCGGAATCCGTGATGCCCTGCACATAGCGGTTGACCCGGTAGGCGTCGGGCCAATCCGCCTCTGCTGCAACGGCATTGAATCCCTTGTGCTCGATCAGCCACTTGGTGATCTCGGCTCGCGCCTGATAGAACTCGTGAGTTCCGTGCGAACTCTCGCCGATGAGCACCACCCGGGCGTCACCGATCAGTTCATCGAGGACCTCATGTGGCGGAACCCCGCCCGGCGCGTCAATCGCAGCGGAGGCCACCAGGTCGGAGACGCGCATGGTGGCAGGCGCCGGCGCCGCGCCGGTGGTCGGCTTCGCGAGCAGTGCCCGCACCTCCTCGTCGGTCACCTGGGTGAAGTCCCAGAACGACTCGCCGACGGCCAGGAACGGTGTCGGCATGGAGGCGCACACCATGTCGTCGACGATCCCCGCGAACTCCCGGCAGGTGGACTCCGGTGCGGCGGGCACGGCGACGACGATCTCCGCCGGTTCGGACTCGCGCAGTGCCTGTACGGCGGCCAGCATCGAGGATCCGGTGGCCAGCCCGTCGTCGACCAGGATGACGGTCTTGCCGGTGATATCGAGCGGCGGACGGCCTTCCCGGTAGGCCGCCTCGCGCCGAATCAGTTCGCGCGCTTCCCGTTCAGCGATCTCGCGGAGTTGTTCGGGTGTGACCTTCAGCCCCCGCAGCACGTCATCGTTGACCACCACCCGCCCACCGCTGGCCAGTGCTCCGACGGCGAATTCCTCGTGCCCCGGTGCGCCGAGTTTGCGCACGATGAACGCGTCCAGTGGCGCGCGCAGTGCGCAGGCCACCTCATAGGCGACCGGCAGGCCGCCCCTGGCCAGACCGAGTACGACGACTCCGGGTCGGCCCCGGTAGCCCTCCAGCAGTCCGGCCAGCACCTGTCCGGCCTCACGCCGGTCGCGGAAGATCCGTCTGGGCTGGTGCCGGCGGATACCTGTTCCCCTGGTACTCCTGTCAACCATTCTCTTCCCCCTTCGTTGTGCCCTCGGTGACACGCAGCACGTCGGCCAACGGCCGGCGTGGCGTCATCGGCGGATGCTCGCCGAGAGTCGGCACCCTGCCGATGCGGATGAGCAGCTGCGGTTCGCCGGAGTCGCCGATCAGCGTCCGGACGATGTCGCGACTTGCGTCGAGTTCGGTGAGATGGGTCAGGGTGCAGGTGGCCAGGCCGACCATGGTGGCCTCCAGCAGGACCGCCGACAGCGCCTCGCCGCAGCCCAGCGCTGCGCGCTGTGAATCATCGAAGGTGGACAGCGCCACGATGACCGCATGGTCGGCCGCCGGGCGATCACCTGAGAGATCGCCGGCCGGGAACTCGCGTGCAATGGGCACCCGGCCGCGATCGGTGGACGAGACCAGGGCACTGTGGGGGACACCGTCCGACGCCTCGAGAAGACCCGTCCACCAGCTCAATTCGGCCTGATAGGACGCATCGTCGCGGCGCAGGGTCTCGGTCAGCCGGGAGGCGTCGGCCAATTGGGCGCGGGCCGAGGGGGCGAGGACATCGAGGGTTGCATCGTCCGGGTCGACCGCGTTGCGCAACACCTTCTCGAAAGCCGACCAGTTCGTCGGCGCGTCGAACGGAAGCCGATCGGTCCGCCGGCTCATGATCGCACCGGCGCGGGAGCGATCGGCGTCGGTGACGAACTCCTTGCGCCGGAACTCGATCGTGGCCAGATGATCAAGATCATTCGGGTTGGGGAACCGCTCGGCCTCGGCATGCCATCCCGCGGCGGCCGAGGCGACCCGCAGATGATCCAGCAACGCGCCGCAACTGATCAGCGCTTCACGGCCGGAATGGTCGGTGGAGTGCGGTACCCGGTGCGGTTCGGAGAAAAGCCGGAGAACCCCGTTCTGGGCGGTCATGCGCCACGGCTGGCTGTTGTGCACCGACGGTGCCCGGCAGGCGAGTGCCACAACGCCGGCCAGCGCATCGGGTGTGATCGGCGAACCCCTCATGGCCCTCCCCATAGCTCCCCGTTCCTTCCACGATAGGTCGTGGAAGGATCGAATTGCAGGGCTGTGCTGGCCGGGGAGAGGAGGCAGATGGCCGACGCCGGCGCGGGCTACCGCCCGCAGGTCGCAGAAACACACACCGGCCTGGTGGTGCTGGTCGGCGATCTGGCTTACAAGGTGAAGAAACCCGTGGTCACCGACTTCCTGGACTTCTCCGCCGTGGCCAGCCGGGAACGGGCCTGTGCCCATGAGGTCATGCTCAACCGGCGGCTGGCTCCGGACAGTTACCTCGGAGTCGCACACTTCTCCCGGCCGCAGGACTCCGAACCCGAGCCCGTCATCGTGATGCGGCGACACTCCGACGACACCCGGTTGGCGACCAAGGTCCGCCGCGGTGAGCCCGTCGACGGCGACCTGGCCGCGATCGCAGAGACTCTGGCCCGATTCCATGCCGACGCCCGGCGCGGCCGGGAGATCGATGCGCAGGCGGGTGTGGATGCGGTCTCGGCGCGATGGCGGGACAACCTCGGCGAGCTCGCCCGGTACGCGCGGGGCCCGGTCCCCGGCCTCGACCCCGCGCAGGTGGCGGAGATCTCGACCCTGGTGACCGATTTCGTGGCGGGCCGTGCGGTGCTCTTCGCGGACCGGATCGCCGCGAGCCGGATCGTCGACGGTCACGCCGATCTGCTCGCCGACGACATCTTCTGCCTGCCCGGCGGGCCCGCACTGCTGGACTGCCTGGAGTTCGACGACCGGCTGCGCTACCTCGACGTGATCGACGACGCGGCCTTCCTGGCGATGGACCTGGAGTTCCTCGGCCGGCCCGATCTGGCCGATGTCTTCATCCGGTGCTACCGGGAGTCCTCCGGCGACGACGCGCCGGAGGGTTTGCTGCACTTCTACATCGCCTACCGCGCCGGTGTGCGCGCCAAGGTCGACTGCGTCCGCTATCTGCAGGGCCATCAGGAGTCCGCCGAGGATGCCCGCCGGCATCTGGACATATCGCTTGCGCATCTGCGCGGGTCCGCCGTTCGGCTCATCCTGGTCGGCGGCGGACCGGGCACCGGCAAGACCACCCTGGCCCGGTCCCTCGCCGAACGCCTTGGTGCGCTGTCGATCTCCTCCGACGATGTCCGCGCCGGACTGGTGAGCTCCGGCGCGCTCAGTGGCGCCCCGGGAGTTCTCGGCGCAGGCCTCTACACCCCGGAGAACGTCGAGACGGTGTACGACGATCTGCTTCGGCAGGCGCGGCTCGCGTTGTGCGGTGGGCGCACCGTGATCCTGGACGCCACCTGGCATGACCCCCGCCACCGGCAGCGGGCCCGGGATATCGCCCGCGAGGTGTCTGCGGGAATCGTGGAACTGGCCTGCATCGCCCCGGTGGAGGCCACGATCGAACGGATCCGCGCCCGCACGGCCGCAACGACATCCCAGGTGACTCCCGAGATCGCCGCGGCGATGGCCCGCCGCGATGACGGGACCTGGGCAGAGTCGAAGGTCCTCGATACCACCAAACCGCTGGCCGAAACCGTCGCTGCGGCGCAGGATTTGTGCCGTCAGCCCACCACTTGAGGAGATTCTCGATGTCCAGCCCCCACTACGTCGCCGACATCTCCGAACTGGGCATGGCCAATGCCGAGGAGGCCGGCGGCAAGGGCGCCAACATGGGCGAGATGGTGGCGGCCGGGCTGCCGGTGCCACCCGGATTCGTCGTGCTCCGGGACAGCTACCTGGAATCGATGAAGGCGGCCGGGGTCTCCGACGAGCTCAACGCCGCACACCGCGAGGCGATGCGTGTCAGCGACCAGGACAAGCAGACCGAGATGTGCAACCAGATGAAGGCCATGGTGCTGCGGGCGGGGATGGCTGCGGAGGTCCGCGATCTCATCCTGGCCTCCTACCGGGCGATGGGACAGAACGTCAATGTGGCAGTGCGGTCCTCGGCCACCGGTGAGGACGGCGCCGATGCATCCTTCGCCGGGATGAACGCCACCTTCACCAACATCTCCGGCGAGGAGCAGTTGATCGACGCGGTGCAGCGCTGCTGGGCCTCGCTGTTCGGTCCACGGGTGGTGACCTACCGGGCCAGTCGCGGATTCACCGCGGACCCCGCGATGGCGGTGGTGGTGCAGCAGATGATCGCCTCCGAACGTTCCGGCGTGGCCTTCACCGCCGACCCGACCACCGACGCCACCGACCGGGTCGTCGTCGAGGGCGCGTTCGGTCAGGGTGAGGTTGTGGTCTCCGGATCGGTCGAGCCGGACACCTACGTGGTCTCGAAGGAGACCGGCGAAATCCTCTCCCGCCGTATCGGATACAAGTCCTTCAAAATCGTGCGGGGCGAGGACGGCAACGATCTGAACATCGATCTCGACGAGGCTCAGGCGCTGGCCCAGGTCCTCAACGATGAGGAGGTCCGCACCATCGCCGACATCGCCATTCGCAGCGAACGGCACGCCGGCTGCCCCCAGGACACCGAATGGGCGATCGCCGGCGGCAAGACCTACATCGTGCAGACCCGGCCGATCACCACCCTGCACCGTGCGGACAAGCCGGCGCCGCAGTCCCACGAGGTCCTCATCCAGGGTCTGCCCGCCGTTCCGGGCGAGGCGTCCGGCACCGTGCGGGTGCTGGCCGATGTCGCCGACGGCAGTCGCCTCCAGGACGGCGAGGTCCTGGTGGCCAAGATGACCAATCCGGATTGGCTGCCCACCATGCGCCGGGCCTCGGCCCTTGTGACTGATTCAGGCGGCATGACCTGTCACGCCGCCATCGTCGCTCGCGAACTCGGTGTGCCCTGCATCGTGGGTGCCCGCACGGCGACCAAGGACCTCAAGGACGGGGCAGTGGTCACCGTCGACGGCACCCGCGGCCGGGTGCTGGCCGGCCGCGTGGCGAGCAACACCACCGGCGGTGCCACGACTACACCGGTCGCGGCAGTGGCCGCCGTGGCCTCTGAGGTGACCGGCACGAAGATCTACGTCAACGTCGCCATGCCGGACAAGGCCGAGCAGGCCGCGCAACTCGACGTCGACGGCGTGGGACTGCTGCGCGCTGAACTCATCCTGGAAGACGCACTGCACAACCGTCATCCGCGTGACCTCATCGAACACGGCGAGCAGGAGAGCCTCGTCGACTCACTGGCCAACGCCGTCGGCCGGGTGGCTGCGGCGTTCGCGCCGCGTCCGGTGGTTTACCGGGCGTCGGACTTCCGCACCAACGAGTTCCGCAACCTCAAGGGCGGCGACAAGTTCGAGCCTGAAGAGCACAACCCGATGATCGGTTACCGCGGCTGTTACCGGTACGTCAGCAACCCGGATCTGTTCGGCCTCGAACTACAGGCGCTGGCACGGGTTCGGGAACGGAATCCCAACCTGCACTTGATGATTCCTTTCGTCCGGACCAAGTGGGAACTGGAGAAGTGCCTGGAACTGGTGGATGCAAGCCCGCTGGGCCGGCAGCGCGGCCTGCATCGCTGGGTGATGGCCGAGGTGCCGTCGGTGGTGCACTGGTTACCGGAGTACGTCGGCATGGGCATCGACGGCGTGTCCATCGGCAGCAACGATCTCACCCAGTTGATGCTCGGAGTGGACCGCGACTCGGATCTGTGCGCCGAGTTGTACGACGAGTCCGACGCCGCGGTTCTGGACGCCATAGGTCAGATCATCGGCACCGCCCGCCGGTTGGGTATCACCGCGTCATTGTGTGGACAGGCTCCCTCGAGCCGGCCGGACTTCGCCGAACATCTCGTCCGGATGGGGATCACCTCGATCTCCGTCACCCCGGATGTGGCGCACAAGACCCGGCACAACGTCGCCGCCGCCGAGCGCCGTCTGCTGCTGGAGGCAGCCCGTGACGGTCGCGGGACATGATCTCGAGCTGACCGCCGAGGGACTGTCATCCGCCGAAGCGGCGGCTCGGCTGGCCCGTGATGGCCCGAATTCGCTTCGCACGCATCGGGTCAGTGCATGGGCGGTGCTGCGCCGTCAGCTGAACAACGCCGTGCTGGCACTGCTCGCGATCACCGCGGTGGTGTCGTTCTTCCTCGGCGACAGCACACAGGCCGTCATCATCGGGATCATCCTGGCGGTCAGTATCGGGCTGGGTTTCGTCAACGAGTACCGCGCCGAGAGAGCCACCGCCGCACTGCACTCCCGCGTCCACCACAGCGCACTGGTGCGCCGCGACGGTCAGTTCGTCAAGATCGACGTCAACCAATTGGTCGTCGGCGACGTGATCCGGCTGACGCTCGGCGAGTTGGTTCCGGCCGATGTCCGGCTGATCGGGGTGAATGGACTTGAGTGCAACGAGAGCATCCTGACCGGCGAGTCCGCGGCCGTGGAGAAGAACGACGGTGATCCGGCGTTCATGGGCACGGTGGTCAGTGCCGGTGAGGCGACCGCGGTGGTGTCCGCCACCGGTCTGGACGCCCAGTTCGGCCGGATCGCCGCCGGTCTGGGAGAGCGTCAGCCGGAGACGGACTTCCAGATCGGGCTGCGCCGGTTCTCCTATCTGCTGCTGCAGGTGGCGATCACCCTGACTGTGCTGATCCTGGTGACCAATCTGCTGCTGCGCCGTCCGGTGATCGACTCGGTGCTGTTCGCCCTGGCGATCGCCGTGGGCATCACCCCGCAACTTCTGCCGGCCGTGGTGAGCACCAGCCTGGCCACCGGTTCGCGCCAACTGGCCCGCCGCAAGGTTCTGGTCAAACGCCTGGTGTGCATCGAGGACCTCGGCGATATCGACATCCTCGTCACCGACAAGACCGGCACGCTCACCGAGGGTCGGATAACCCTGATCGAGGCCATCGACCCGAGTGGCGGGGCGTCCGATTCGGTGCTGCGCGCAGGCCTGCTGGCCACCGATGTCGATCCTGCGACGGGCGGCACCAGCGCCAATCCGATGGACGCCGCGCTGTGGGAATCCGAGGCCGGACGCGGTCTGGTCACCGCGGATGATCGCCGCATCGCCGAACTTCCCTTCGACCACACCCGCCGGGCCACCTCGGCTCTCATCGAGGAAACCGGGGGACGGAGGCTCGTCGTCAAGGGCGCCCCGGAACAGGTCCTCGCGCATTGCACCGGACTCCCCGACACCACGGTGCTCGACCGGTTGTTCGCCGAAGGCCGCAGAGTCGTCGCGGTCGCCAGCAGGCCGGCCCCTGAACTGACCGCCATCACCGCCGCCGATGAGAGCGGCCTGCATCTCGACGGTTTCCTGGTGTTCGCCGACCCGCCCAAGCAGGCAGCCCGGGAATCGCTGGCACAGCTCGCCGAGTTGGGAATCGAAGTCAAGGTGGCCACCGGCGACAACGCGCAGGTCGCTGAAAAAGTCTGCGCTGATTTGGAATTGGCGTCGAAGGGCATCGTCACCGGCGACGAGCTGGCCGATCTGGATGAGGCCGCATTCGAGGACGCCGCGCAGAACTTCAGCGTGTTCGCCCGCATCTCGCCGGAGCAGAAGGCCAGGCTCATCAGCGTGCTGCGCCGCGGCGGGCGTTCGGTGGGTTTCCTCGGCGACGGTGTCAACGACGCTCTGGCATTGCATTCCGCGGATGTCGGCATCTCGGTCGACACCGCGACCGACGTCGCCAAGGACGCCGCCGACGTAGTGCTGCTGGAAAAGGATCTCGGCGTGCTCGCCGCCGGGGTGGCCGAAGGCCGGCGGATCTTCGCCAACACCATCAAGTACGTGCTGATGGGTACGTCGAGCAACTTCGGAAACATGTTCTCGGCGGCCGCGGCGTCGGCGGTGCTGACCTTCCTGCCGATGCTGCCGAGCCAGATACTGCTCAACAACCTGCTCTACGACACCTCACAACTGGCCATCCCGACTGACCGGGTGGACGACGAACAACTTCACGCCCCGTCGCACTGGAACATCGCGTTCATCCGGCGGTTCATGCTCACCTTCGGGCCGATCAGTTCCCTGTTCGACTTCCTGACCTTCGGGTTGATGCTGGGCGTCCTGCACGCTGGACCGGTCGAATTCCGCACCGGCTGGTTCGTCGAGTCGCTGGCCACGCAGACCTTGATCATCTTCGCCATCCGTACCCGGCGGGTGCCCTTCCTGCGCAGCCGGCCCGGCGGTCTGCTCTCCCTGACCACCTTCACGGTTATCGCCATCGGGATCGGTCTGACCGTCTCGCCGCTGGCGGCCACGCTCGGGTTCGCCCCGCTGCCGTGGCAGTTCTTCGGTGCGCTCGCGGCGTTCGTCGTCGTGTACCTGTTGCTGGTCGAGATCACCAAAGTGGTGTTCTACGCCGAGCCGATCCGGACCGCCGGGGCGCCGTACCGAACGCGCGGCCGTGAGCACCGGATCGGACGTCGCGCCGCACGATTTAGCCACGGAGGCCATCTAGCAAAGTCATGATGTGGTGCTACGGTGCCGTGACTAGGGCTGACGGGGGGTGCCGCTATGCCGAAGCCAGGTTGGCCGACTGTGCTGGGCGCGATCGCGCTGGGTTTGGGTCTTACCCTTGCGGCACCGGGCGTCGCGTCGGCGGACGAGCGCGGCGGCGCCGGTGACCCGGCCTCGCCGCGGGCGAGCGCTCACGTGAAAGTCGGCGCCAGGCCCGCCGCGCACGCTCCGATCGCCAGAAGTGCGGTCAATCACGTTGCGCCACATCGTGTCGTGGCCAAGTCCGCCAACAGCGCGTTGCCGGTGGGCCCGGTCTCGGACTTCGTGAACTCGGTCATGCTCGCCGTGCGGCGCCTGCTGTTCAACCAGGCGCCGAGCATCTCCGCGCAGGGATCGGGATACCGCCTGCCCAATGGCGCCGTATGGGATTACCTGCATGGTTCCGATCCGGAAGGCGACGTGTTGCGGTACACCCTCGATCAGGCTGCGCAGTACGGCACCGTGGTCGTGAATGATGCCGGTGCCTATACGTACACACCGGGGGCCGAATTCAGCGGCGCCGACACCTTTGTCATCGGTGTCGAGGACACCGGCCTGCACATCAATCTGTTCGATCTGTTCGGAAACCGGCACAGCCAGGTCGCCGTGACGGTGCGATCCAGTCTCACCGAATCCCACGTCGTGGTCGACGAATTCAACGGTGCGGCCGGCGCACGACCATACGACGGGTTGTGGAACTACGAAGTCGGCAACGGTGTCGGCGACGGCCTGCAGACCTATACCGATTCCGTCGACAACGTCCGTCTCGATGGCGAGGGTCATCTGGTCATCCAGGCGAGTCCCGTCGACGGTGGCTACACCTCCGGTCTGCTCACCACCAAGGGCAAGCTGGACATGACGTTCGGCACCGTGACTGCGCGGATCAAATTTCCTGCCGGGCAAGGGATCTGGCCGGCCTTCTGGATGCTGGGTTCGAGCTTCTCCCGGGCGACTTGGAATGCCACAGATGAGCGGGGTTGGCCCGGCTGCGGCGAGATCGACGTCATGGAGTTGGCCAGTTCCGCGACCACCTATCACGTGGCACTGCACGGGCCGAACGTCGCCGGCGGCGACTTCTACGGCAGCGCCTACTGGCGGACGGTGGGGAGTAGCGGAGTCATCGCCGATCTCAGTGCCGGCTTCCACGACTACTGGGTCACCCGGGGGCCCGACATGATCGTCGTCGGTATCGACGACACCGTGCTGGGCACCTTCACCCCGGCGTCGCTGCCGGCGGGCGGGGAGTGGGTGTTCAACGAACCGATGTTCGCGATCCTCAACGTCGCGGTCGGCGGCCCCTGGCCCGGCCCTCCCGATGCCACGACCGTCTGGCCGGCCACCCTGCTGGTCGATTCGTTCCGCTACGACCCTGCCGTTTAGATCCGTGGGATTGCGCCGGCAATAACCTACTGAATAGTAAGTTATTGCCAGCAAACTCTCAGCCGGAATTGCGCTGAACAATTGCGCACCGTCAGGGCCGAGGGGACGCCGTAGGACGACGCTGAGGGCCGCCGAAAACGGGATAACGATTTGATAACAATCATGCTGTGATCTGCGATGTTCTACCTACTGAAGCGTAACCACCTGCACGCAGCACCTTTGGTTCAGGCGGCTTCGGTCCGGTGTTGCCCGGGTTCTTATTACCCGCGCGTAGAACTCGTCAGTAACCAATATGGCGTGACGAAAGCGCGCCATTCTCATGGGACTCTTATAGCGCGCCCGCGTCTGGCAGCACTGCCGACCGGGGAGTTGAGCGACTGCGAGGAGACACAGTGACGATTCACGAGCACGACCGGGTCAGCGACCACATCGATGAGGTCAACGCCTACGCGCTCGTGGACCGGCTCAACGCCGGCGAGCCCTATGCCGTCGCCTTCGGCGGTCAGGGCAACAGCAGCTGGCTGGTCAGCCTCGAAGAGATCATCACCACAGCCGGTATCGAGTCGGAGCTGTCCCGGATCGTCAGCGAGGCCGAGCTGCTGCTCGAGCCGGTCGCCGACGAACTCGTGGTCGTCCGGCCGATCGGATTCGAGCCGCTGAGCTGGGTCCGTCAGCTCGCGGCCGACGAGCAGGGCCCCACACGCAGGCAGCTGACCTCGTCGGCGGTGTCGCTTCCCGGCGTGCTGCTGAGCCAGATCGCTGCCATCCGGGCGCTCGGACATCAGGGTCTCGATTTCGCGGGCGCCCCGCCCGTCGCGCTCGCCGGTCACTCGCAGGGCGTCCTCGCCGTCGAGGCCTTCAAGGCCGGGGGCGCCAAGGACGTCGAGATGCTCGCGCTGGCCCAGCTACTCGGGGCGGCCGGCACCCTGGTCGCACGCCGCCGCGGTATCACCGCCCTCGGTGACAAGCCGCCGATGGTGTCGGTGACCAACGCCGAGCCCGAGCGCATCGCGGCGCTGCTCGAGGATTTCGCCAACGACGTACGAACCGTGCTGCCCCCGGTGCTGTCCATCCGCAACGGTCACCGTTCGGTCGTCATCACCGGCACCCCCGAGCAACTGTCCCGGTTCGAGCTGTACTGCAAGCAGATCGCCGATTCCGAGTCCGCCGAGCGCAAGAACAAACTGCGCGGCGGCGCCGTCTTCAACCCGCTCTTCGACCCGGTCGACGTCGAGGTCGGATTCCACACCCCGCGACTGAGCGACAGCGTCGAGATCGTCGGCAGCTGGGCCGAGGCCGCCGGCCTCGACGCGGACCTGGCGCGTGCCATGGCGGACTCGATCCTCGTCCAGCAGGTGGACTGGGTGGAGGCCATCCACGAGATCTCCGAGGCCGGCGCCAAGTGGATCCTGGACCTCGGCCCCGGTGATCTGCTGACCCGGTTGACCTCCCCGGTGGTCCGTGGACTCGGCGTGGGCATCATCCCGGCGGCCACTCGCGGGGGACAGCGAAATCTGTTCACCGTCGGCGCCGCGCCCGAGGTGGCCAAGCCGTGGTCGAGCTTCGCGCCGCAACTCATCAGCCTGCCCGACGGTTCGGTCAAGTTGTCCACCAAGTTCACCCGCCTCACCGGCCGCTCGCCCATCCTGCTGGCCGGTATGACGCCGACGACCGTCGATGCCAAGATCGTCGCCGCAGCCGCCAACGCCGGCCACTGGGCCGAGCTCGCCGGCGGCGGTCAGGTCACCGAGGAGATCTTCGAGCGCCGCGTCACCGAGCTGATCGATCTGCTCGAGCCTGGCCGCGCCGTCCAGTTCAACGCGCTGTTCCTCGATCCGTATCTGTGGAAGCTGCAGGTCGGCGGGAAGCGGTTGGTGCAGAAGTCCCGTCAGTCCGGCGCGCCGTTCGACGGACTCGTCGTCAGCGCCGGCATCCCCGACCTCGAAGAGGCCGTGGAGCTGATCGAGGAACTCAACACCGCCGGCATCGCGCACGTGTGCTTCAAACCCGGCACCGTCGAGCAGATCCGTTCGGTGATCCGGATCGCCGCCGAGTCCCCGAACCGGGCCGTCATCGTCCACATCGAGGGCGGCCGTGCCGGTGGCCACCACTCCTGGGAGGACCTCGACGACCTGCTGCTGACCACCTACTCCGAACTGCGGTCCCAGCCCAACATCACCATCTGCGTGGGCGGCGGCATCGGCACTCCGGAGCGTTCGGCGGATTACCTGACCGGCCACTGGTCGGAGGTTCACGGGTATCCGCTGATGCCGGTCGACGGCATCCTGGTCGGCACCGCGGCGATGGCCTGCCTCGAAGCGACCACCTCTCCGGCGGTCAAGCAGTTGCTCGTCGACACGGCCGGCACCGAGGTGTGGGTCGGCGCCGGAAAAGCGCTGAACGGCATGGCATCCGGCCGCAGCCAGCTCGGCGCCGACATCCACGAGATCGACAACTCGGCATCGCGATGCGGCCGGTTGCTCGACGACGTTGCAGGTGACGCCGATGCAGTGCAGGCCCGCCGTGACGAGATCATCGCCGCGATGGCCGTCACCGCCAAGCCGTACTTCGGCGACGTCACCGAGATGACCTACCTGCAGTGGCTGCAGCGCTACATCGAGCTGGCGATCGGTGCCGGCGACAGCACCGCCGACACCAAGACCCCCGATTCCCCGTGGCTGGACGGCACCTGGCGGGATCGCTTCGCGTCGATGTTGCAGCGCGCCGAGGCGAGACTCGACGCCACCGACACCGGTCCGATCGCGACTCTGTTCGACGCGGGCACCGCCGAAGGCGTCGCACTGCTTGAGAATCCGCAGTCGGCGATCAGCGCCCTGGTGGCGCGCTACCCGGACGCCGAGACCGTCCTGCTGCATCCGGCCGACGGGCCGTTCTTCGTCGAGTTGTGCAAGACCCTCGGCAAGCCCGTCAACTTCGTGCCCGTCATCGACAAGGACGTCCGCCGGTGGTGGCGCAGCGACTCGCTGTGGCAGGCGCATGACGCCCGCTACACCGCCGATGAGGTGTGCGTCATTCCCGGCACCTCCGCGGTCGCCGGTATCACCCGGGTCGACGAGCCGGTCGGAGAACTGCTGGACCGCTTCGAGAAGGCCGCAGTCGACCGCGTCCGCGACGCCGGAGCGCCGGTGACACCGGTGGTCTCACGCCTTGCCGTGCGCAAGGGCCTCGGTGGGCCGTTGGGTGTCGTCCTCGACTCTCCCGACGTGCTGTGGGCCGGCCGCACCGCGATCAACCCGGTGCACCGGCTGGCTCCGCCCGCTGAGTGGCAGGTGCACGACAACCGATCCGCCACAAATCATTCCACCGGTGCGCGCCTTGAAGTGGTTGCCAGCGACCGGGTGGTCCTCAGTGTGCCGCTGTCGGGCACCTGGATCGACATCGCGTTCACCCTGCCGCCGACCGTGGCCGATGGGGGTGCCCCGCTGATCCTCACCCCGGACGCCGCAGCGGCCATGCGCGGCGTGCTGGCCATCGCCGCCGGTGTCGACGGTCCCGACGCGCTGCCCGAACTGGTCAACGGTTCGGCAACCGTTCGCATGGGTTGGGATCCCGAGCGGGTGGCCGATCACACCGGCGTCACCGCGACATTCGGCGCTCCTTTGGCCCCGACGCTGACGACGGTCCCCGACGCCCTCGTCGGCCGATGCTGGCCCGCGGTCTTCGCGGCCATCGGCGGAGCGGTCACCGAGACCGGCTTCCCGGTGGTCGAGGGTCTGCTGAGTCTGGTGCACCTCGACCACGCCGCGCGTCTGCTCAAGCCGTTGCCGACGAAGCCGACTGAATTGGTGATCACCGCAACGTCTTCGGCCGCGGAGGACACCGAGGTCGGTCGCGTCGTCCCGGTCACCGTCAACATCAGCGATGCCGGCGGCCACGTCCTGGCGGTGCTCGAGGAGCGCTTCGCGATCCGCGGCCGCACCGGTGAAGGCGAACTCGCCGATCCGGTCCGGGCAGGGGGAGCGGTGTCGGAGAACGCCACCGACACCCCTCGCCGTCGTCGTCGTGACGTCACCATCACCGCCCCGGTGGACATGCGTCCGTTCGCGGTGGTCTCCGGTGATCACAACCCGATTCACACCGACCGGACCGCCGCACTGCTGGCCGGCCTGGAAGGGCCGATCGTGCACGGCATGTGGCTCTCGGCAGCCGCTCAGCATGCGGTCACCGCGACCGACGGCAAGCCGATGCCGCCGAGCAAGCTGATCGGCTGGACAGCCCGGTTCCTGGGCATGGTCAAGCCGGGCGACAGTATCGACATCCGGGTCGATCGGGTCGGAATCGATTTGGGCGCAGAGGTTCTCGAGGTTTCGGCCAAGGTCGGCGGTGAGATGGTGATGGCTGCCACCGCACGGCTGGCCGGCCCGAAGACCGCGTATGCGTTCCCCGGTCAGGGCATCCAGCACAAGGGCATGGGCATGGAGGTCCGGTCCCGCTCGAAGGCCGCCCGCAAGATCTGGGACCGCGCCGACAAGTTCACCCGCGATGCACTGGGCTTCTCGGTGCTGCATGTGGTGCGGGACAACCCGACCAGCCTGATCGCCCGTGGCGTGCACTACCACCACCCCGAGGGCGTGCTGTACCTGACGCAGTTCACTCAGGTCGCGATGGCCACCGTGGCCTCGGCACAGGTCGCCGAGATGCGTGAACAGGGCGCCTTCGTCGAAAGCGCCATCGCCTGCGGTCACTCGGTGGGCGAGTACACCGCGGTCACCTGCGTGACCGGTGTCTTCGAACTCGAGGCACTGCTGGAGGTGGTCTTCCAGCGGGGCAGCAAGATGCATGAACTGGTGCCCCGCGACGAGTTGGGGCGGTCGAACTACCGACTGGCCGCAATCCGGCCCTCCCAGTTCGACGTCGCCGACGCCGACGTCAAGGCGTTCGTCGCCGGTGTCGCCGAGGAGTGCGGTGAGTTCCTTCAGATCGTGAACTACAACCTCCGTGGTTCGCAGTACGCGATCGCCGGCACGGTGCGCGGCCTGGACGCCCTCGAGGCCGAGATCAAGCGGCGACTGGAGATCACCGGCGGACGGTCGGCTTACATCCAGGTTCCGGGCATCGATGTGCCGTTCCACTCCGACATCCTGTTGGGCGGGGTCGACGAATTCCGCCGTTCGCTGCAGCGCATCCTCCCGGAGGAGACCGACGCCCGAATCCTGATCGATCACTACATCCCGAACCTGGTGCCGCGGCTGTTCAACCTGAGCCGCGAATACATCCAGGAGATCCGCGACCTGGTTCCCGCCGAGCCGCTCGACGAGATCCTGGCCGATTACGACACATGGATCACGCAGCGCCCCAAGGAAACCGCCCGTCGCGTGCTCATCGAACTGCTCGCGTGGCAGTTCGCCAGCCCGGTTCGCTGGATCGAGACGCAGGATCTGCTCTTCACCGAGGAGGCCGCCGGCGGACTCGGCGTCGAGCGCTTCGTCGAGATCGGCGTGAAGTCCCAGCCGACGGTGGCCGGCCTGGCCCGCAACACCCTCAAACTGCCGGACTATGCCCACAGCACCGTTCAGATCCTCAACATCGAACGCGATGCGGCGGTGCTGTTCGCCACCGATGAGGACACCGCGGCTGACGAGCCCGAGACTGAGGCGGCGGCGGCACCCGCTGCTGCGGCGGAAGCCGCCCCGGCGGCACCGGCTGCCGCGGCACCGGCGGCTGTTCCTGCCGCACCGGCGGGCGGCCCGCGGCCCGAGGACATCCCGTTCGACGCCGCCGACGCCACCGTCGCGCTGATCGCACTGTCTGCCAAGATGCGGCTCGACCAGATCGTGCCGACGGACTCCATCGAGTCGATCACCGACGGAGCGTCCTCACGGCGCAACCAGTTGCTGATGGACCTCGGATCGGAACTGAACCTGGGCGCCATCGACGGCGCCGCCGAGTCCGATCTGAAGGTACTGCGCGGCCAGGTCACCAAGCTGGCTCGTACCTACAAGGCGTTCGGTCCGGTGCTCAGTGATGCCATCAACGATCAGCTCCGCACCGTGCTCGGCCCGTCGGGCAAGCGTCCGGCCGCGATCGCCGAACGCGTCACCAAGACATGGGAACTCGGCCCGGGCTGGGTCAAGCACGTCACCGCGGAGCTCGCACTCGGCACCCGTGAGGGCAGCAGTGTGCGCGGCGGCGCGCTGGGCGGTCTGCACGAGGGACCGCTGAGCAATGCGGCCGCGGTCGACAAGGCCATCGACGACGCCGTCATGGCGATTGCGGCGCGGCGCGGCGTGGCGGTCTCGCTGCCGTCGGCCGGCGGCGGCGGCGGTGGTGGTGTGGTCGACTCCGCGGCGCTGGACGAGTTCGCCGCCACGGTCACCGGACCCGACGGCGTGCTGGCCTCGGCGGCCCGACTCATGCTCGACCGGTTGGGTCTGGATGCCCCGGTCAGCGTGGAAGCGGCGTCGACCGATGCCGCGCTGATCGATCTGGTCACGACCGAACTCGGTTCGGACTGGCCGCGTCTGGTGGCGCCCGCCTTCGACTCCCGCAAGGCCGTCCTGCTCGACGACCGGTGGGCAAGTGCCCGTGAGGATCTCGTTCGGTTCTGGCTGGCCGACGAAGAGGAGATCGAGGCGGACTGGGCCCGGCTCGCCGAGCGTTTCGAGGGCGCCGGGCATGTGGTCGCCACTCAGGCCGACTGGTGGCGCGGCCGTGCGCTGGCGCAGGGCCGACTGGTCCACGCGTCGCTGTTCGCGCGTATCGCCGCCGGTGCGGAGAATCCCGAACCGGGTCGTTACAGCGACGAGGTCGCCGTCGTCACCGGTGCGTCGAAGGGTTCCATCGCCGCGTCGGTGGTGGCCCGTCTGCTGGGCGGCGGTGCGACTGTCATCGTCACCACCTCGCGTCTGGACGATGACCGGCTGGGCTTCTACAAGTCGCTGTACCGGGATCACGCCCGCTTCGGTGCATCGCTGTGGGTGCTGCCCGCCAACATGGCCTCCTACGCCGATATCGACGCCCTGGTGGAGTGGGTCGGCTCGGAACAGTCGGAGAATCTCGGGCCGAAATCCCTCCACATCAAGGATGCCCAGAACCCGACCTTGCTCTTCCCGTTCGCGGCCCCGCGTGTGGCCGGCGACATGTCGGAGGCGGGCTCGCGTTCCGAGATGGAGATGAAGGTTCTGCTCTGGGCCGTTGAGCGGCTGATCGGCGGCCTGTCGGCCATCGGCGCCGAGCGCGACATCGCCTCCCGGTTGCACGTGGTGCTGCCCGGCTCGCCCAACCGCGGCATGTTCGGCGGCGACGGCGCGTACGGCGAGTCGAAGTCCGCACTGGATGCTGTGGTCAGTCGCTGGAATGCCGAATCCTCATGGGCGCAACGGGTTACGCTCGCGCACGCGCTGATCGGCTGGACCAAGGGCACCGGCTTGATGGGTCACAACGACGCCATCGTCGGCGCTGTCGAGGAAGCCGGTGTGACGACCTACACCACCGATGAGATGGCCGGCATGTTGCTCGACCTGTGCACCCCGGAGGCCCGGGTGGCCGGTTCCTCGGCGCCGTTGCAGGTCGACCTGACCGGCGGGCTGGGTGAGATCGACCTCGATATGGCCGAACTCGCCGCCAAGGCTCGCGAGGAGATGTCCGCGGCAGCCGAGGATGATGACGATTCCGACGGCTCGGCGGCCGGCACCATCGCCGCGCTGCCGTCCCCGCCACGCGGACTGCGTCCCGCGCCCGTGCCGGACTGGGCCGACATCGACGTCGACCCCGCCGACATGGTCGTCATCGTCGGTGGCGCCGAGATCGGTCCGTACGGGTCCTCGCGCACCCGCTACGAGATGGAGGTGGAGAACGAACTCTCCGCCGCCGGTGTGCTCGAACTCGCCTGGACCACCGGGCTGGTCACGTGGGAGGACGACCCCAAGCCGGGCTGGTACGACACCGCTTCCGGCGACATGGTCGACGAGACCGAACTCGTCGAGCGCTATCACGATGCCGTCATCGAGCGTTGCGGCATCAGGGAGTTCGTCGCCGACGGCTCGCTGAAGGCAGACCATTGCACCGACCTTCTGGTCAGCGTCTTCCTCGATCGTGATTTCAGCTTCGTGGTGTCGTCGGAAGCCGAGGCCCGTGCGTTCGCCGAGGCCGATCCCGAGCACACCGTGGTGCGCCCGGCCGGCGAGGGAAGTGACTGGGAGGTGATCCGCAAGGCGGGCACCGAGATCCGGGTGCCACGCAAGTCGAAGCTGTCCCGCACCGTTGGCGGTCAGCTTCCGACCGGTTTCGATCCGACGGTATGGGGCATCAGCCCCGATATGGTCAGCGCCGTCGACCGGGTGGCCCTGTGGAACATGGTCGCCACCGTCGATGCATTCCTGTCCTCGGGCTTCACCCCCGCCGAGTTGATGCGCTGGGTGCATCCGAGCATGGTCGCCAGCACGCAGGGCACCGGTATCGGTGGTCTGACGAGCATGCAGACGATGTTCCACGGCAATCTGCTGGGCACCGCGAAGCCGAACGACATCCTGCAGGAGGTTCTGCCGAATGTCGTTGCCGCCCACGTGATGCAGTCCTATGTCGGTGGCTACGGCGCGATGGTGCATCCGGTCGGTGCGTGTGCGACCGCCGCGGTTTCCATAGAGGAGGGCGTGGACAAGATCCGGCTCGGCAAGGCCGACCTCGTGGTGGCCGGCGGTTTCGACGACATGACGTCGGACGCCATCATCGGGTTCGGCGACATGTCTGCCACCGCCGACACCGAGGTGATGCGCGCCAAGGGCATCAGTGACGCCAAGTTCTCCCGCGCCAACGACCGTCGCCGGCTCGGCTTCCTCGAGGCCGAGGGCGGCGGCACCATCCTGCTGGCGCGTGGCGATCTCGCGCTGAAGATGGGCCTGCCGGTTCTCGGGGTGGTCGCCTACGCGCAGAGCTTCGCCGACGGTGTGCACACCTCGATCCCGGCTCCGGGACTGGGGGCACTGGGTGCCGGCCGCGGTGGTACGGAATCCGTCCTGGCGCGCTCGCTGGCCAAGCTCGGCGTCGGCGCCGACGACATCGCGGTGATCTCCAAGCACGACACCTCGACGCTGGCCAATGATCCCAACGAGACCGAGTTGCATGAGCGGCTGGCGGATGCCTTCGGACGCTCAGCCGGCGCCCCGCTGTTCGTCATCTCGCAGAAGAGCCTCACCGGCCATGCAAAGGGCGGCGCGGCGGTCTTCCAGACGATCGGCCTGTGCCAGGTGCTGCGCGACGGCGTCATCCCGCCGAACCGCAGCCTGGACTGCGTCGACGAGGAACTGGCGGTCTCTGGCCACTTCGTGTGGGCGCGGGAGACGCTGCGGCTCGGTGGCCGGGTGCCGCTGAAGGCGGGCCTGGTGACCAGCCTCGGCTTCGGTCACGTGTCCGGTCTGGTCGCGGTGGTCCACCCGGAGGCGTTCCTGACCTCGCTGAGCGCCGACGAGCGCGCGGACTACCTGCGTCGCGCGGACGCCCGGGTGCTGGCCGGTCAGCGCCGGCTGGCCTCGGCGATCGCCGGCGGACGGCCGCTCTACGAGCGGCCGGCCGACCGCCGGTTCGACCACGATGCCCCGGAGAAGCCCCAGGAAGCGGCGATGCTGCTCGACCCGGCTTCGCGACTGGGCAACGACGACATCTACGCCGGGTAGGGTCACGCCGTGGCAATTATCGGTGTGGGGATCGACCTTGTCTGCATCTCGGACTTCGCCGAGCAGGTGGACCGTCCGGGCACGGTGTTCGCGGAGACCTTCACTCCGGGTGAGCGCAGGCACGCGGCCGACAAGAGTTCGGACGCGGCCCGACACCTTGCTGCCCGGTGGGCCGCCAAGGAGGCCGTCATCAAGGCCTGGTCGAGTTCGCGGTTCTCGCACCGGCCGATGCTGCCGGAGGGCATCCACCGCGATATCGAGGTGATCAGCGACATGTGGGGACGGCCCAAGGTGCGACTGACCGGCGCCGTCGCCGAACATCTGTCCGACGTGATGATCCACGTGTCGTTGACCCACGAGGGCGACACCGCCGCGGCGGTGGCGGTCCTGGAGACCATCGAGTACTGACTCTGGCCTAACCTCGACCGGGTGAGCGATCTCATCCAGCGCGTGCGCGACATTCTGCCGGAAACCCGCCGCGACCTCGAGGACCTGGTGCGTATCGAGTCGGTGTGGGCTGACCCGGCCCGGCGCGAGGAAGTGCACCGCAGTGCGGCGAAAGTCGCCGATCTTCTCCGCGCGTCCGGTTTCGCCGATGTCGAGATCGTCAGCGAGGGTGGCGCCCCGGCGGTGATCGCCCGCCATTCGGCTCCGCCCGGCGCCCCGACGGTGCTGCTCTACGCCCACCACGATGTGCAGCCCGAAGGTGATCCAGCACAATGGGATTCGGCGCCGTTCGAACCGTCGGAACGGGCTGGACGGCTATACGGCCGCGGCACCGCTGACGACAAGGCCGGCATCGCCACGCATCTGGCGGCGTTCCGTGCCCACGGGGGGCGCCCTCCTGTGGGCGTCACGGTGTTCGTGGAGGGTGAGGAGGAGTCAGGCTCGCCCTCACTGGGCGCACTGCTGGCCGCGCACAAGGACAAACTCGCCGCCGATGTGATCGTGATCGCCGACTCGGACAACTGGACCGCCGACATCCCGGCGCTGACGGTGTCGCTGCGCGGTCTGGCCGACTGTGTGGTCGAGGTGGCGACCTTGGATCACGGTCTGCACTCCGGATTGTGGGGCGGTGTCGTCCCAGATGCGCTGACCGTCCTGGTTCGTCTGCTGGCGAGTCTGCATGACGACGACGGCAACGTCGCCGTCGCCGGTTTGCATGAAGGATCCGCCGCGCCGGTGGATCGCGACCCCGGCTGGGTTCGAGCCGAATCCGGACTGCTCGAAGGTGTCGGGGAGATCGGTGAAGGCTCTGTGGCGCAGCGGATGTGGGCCAAGCCCGCCATCACCGTCATCGGCATCGACACCACTCCGATCGCGCAGGCGTCCAACACGCTGATCCCGAGAGCGCGGGCCAAGGTCAGCCTGCGGGTGGCCCCCGGTGGAGATGCCGCGGTGCACCTGGACGCGTTGCGTCGGCATCTCGAGAGTCACGTTCCGTGGGGTGCGCATGTCACCGTCACGCCCGGTGACGTCGGCCAGCCCTACGCGATCGATGCGAGCGGGCCCGTCTATGACGCCGCACGCGAGGCGTTCAGGCAGGCCTGGGGCGTCGAACCGGTCGACATGGGCATGGGCGGATCGATCCCGTTCATCGCACAGTTCGCCGATGCATTTCCGAAGGCCACAATCCTGGTCACCGGAGTGGAGGATCCGGGAACCCAGGCGCACAGCATCAACGAGAGTCTGCATCTGGGTGTGCTGGAGCGCGCAGCGACTGCGGAGGCGCTGCTGTTGCAGAAATTGGCAAACCCGCACTGAAGTGGAGCCGCACCGGCCGGACTAGTGCCACGCGTCGTTCCAAAATAGCTCCGCCGGCCCATTGTGGTCGATCCAGCCCGCGGCGCAGTGTTGAGATGTGGGGGGTTGTCGCGCAACGATTTTCGGGTTTGCTCTCTGCGTGGGAACGCTGATCGCAGGTCTAAGCAGCCCTTCATCGGCCGCAGATGAATCCACATTGTTGTGGGTCGGTGGAACCGGCGGCTCGGCCGCAGAAGTCTTGACAGGCACGGGGGTTCTCACTGCCGGTATGTTCGGTACCTGGGACACCTTTCTGGGGGGGATTTATCGCGATCAAGCGCACGTGAGCATCGACTATCCGGCATCGCTGTGGCCCATCACCGGATTGGCAGACCCATCACTGGGTGACTCGATCGCGATCGGCGCAGCCCGCCTTGAGACGGTGATCCACTCGACTCCCGGACCGCTGGTCATCGCCGGGACATCCCAGGGCGCCATGGTCGTTCAACGTGCGCAAGCCGACTTGGCCGACGACCCCGCCATCCCCTCGGACACCACGTTCATCCTCATCGCGGACCCGAACCTGGGCCTGATGAGCGGCAGCGACGGCAGAAGTCTTGCGCTGTTGGATTACGCACCACAGGCGCTGGCGGAGACGCGATTCCAGACCATCGTGGTCATCTGCCAATATGACGGCTTTGCCGACGCGATAGCTCATCCGGCCAACCTCTTGAGCGTTCTGAACGCCCTCATGGGCTTGTTCTATATCCATCCGTGGGTGGCGAACAGCGATCTGTCCGCGGTACCGCAAGCGAATATCAGCACGACGGTGAACGGTCTCGGTGGTGTCACGACGACATATCTTGTTCCAGCGCAACAGCTTCCGCTGACAATGCCGCTGCGCCTGATGGGAATACCGGAATCGATTGTCGACGGCATCGACGCCGCATTGCGCCCCCTGGTCGATAGCGGCTATACCCGGCACGGAATGTTTCCGGCGGCCAAGAATCCGGGCCGTGACGAGTCACCGCTCAGGACGCGGAGTCAGGCCAGGGCGCTGCGAGGGTGCGACGGGTGTACGCCGCCGACGCAGAAAGGCGGCGACCAGGGAAGCGGCACTCCGAGGATGCCCGAATCCAACGGAACCCGCGCCGGTCTGCGCCGCTCCGGGTCCGGTGCGGAATCTGTTCGAACCTGAAGAGACTTCAGCGCGTCAGACCGAAAGCTCTCCGCGCAGCTTGGCGACATGTCCGGTGGCCTTCACGTTGTACTGCGCGACGGCGATCTTGCCCTTCTCGTCCACCAGGAACGTCGAGCGGATCACGCCCTGCACCGTCTTGCCGTACATCTTCTTCTCGCCGAAGGTTCCCCAGGCGGTCAGCACCTTCTTGTCTGGATCGGATAGCAGCGGGAAGGTCAGTTTCTCGGCGTCCCGGAACTTGGCCAGCTTCTCCGGCTTGTCCGGCGAGATGCCGACGACGTCGATGCCCGCACCGTTGAGCGCGGCCAGGCTGTCCCGGAAATCGCAGGCCTGCTTGGTGCATCCTGGCGTGGAGGCCGCTGGGTAGAAGTACACAATCACCTTGCGGCCCTTGAAATCCGAGAGCTTGACGGTCTTGCCGTCGGCATCGGACAGACTGAACGCCGGCGCCTTGTCGCCGACCTCGAGTCGCGGGGTTTCGGTCATGTGCGTCCCTTTCTTACGGCCTGCTGCCGGCCTCCACTAGGGTAGTGCGAACGTGCGGCAACCTTGAAGGGCAGAAGCGAGGACGAAGTGGCTGATCGGGATCCCGAGGTCATCAAGGCTGAAATCGCTCAGGCGCGAGATCGCCTGGCGGTGACGGTGGACTCGCTTGCCGAGCGGGCCAATCCGCAGCGCGTCGCCGAGGACCTGAAGTCGGCCGTGCTGCGCTTCGTCAAACAGCCCGCAGTGGCCGCGGCCCTGGCCGGCGTCGGCGTCATCACGGTGGTGGTGGTCGTCCGCAGCTTCCGCCGCTGACCCCAGGTCAGCGCCGCCAGCGGCCGATCAGCCTGCGGCCCGGAGGGTTGGCCTGAAGTCCCAGGCGGCTGCAACTGTGCACGATGACGGGGATATCGGCGCCGGCGCGGCGTTCGGCCGGCGCATCGTGCTCGCCAAGCCCTTCCGCTGCCATCTCGCCCCCGTTGCCAACTGTCTGATTCAGCAAATATCAGGGGTACCATAAGCACGGCCCTAGCGGCTTTTCAAGTTATGACAGCTATTGGAATCTAGCCGAAATAGGATTCGCTGCCGGTCGGGAACCCGCCGCCGTCGGTGGTGATGTGGACATGCGTGTAGTGGTTGGCGTCGGGGGAGCCCAGGTTGGCCATCACATGCGCCGGCCCGCCGACGGGCCGATAGGTCTGTTGCCAGATCACGTTCACCAGGCCGAACCGTGCGGCATTGTCGAAGGTGAACGCGACGATCCGATCGCCGAGAGCCTTGCCGGCCGGGGTGTCCCACCCCGGGATGATCACATCGACCGCCAAGCCTTTGGGGTGGTAGGGCAGCGGATCGGGGCGGGCGCCGCCCATCTCGCGGATCTCCGGGAAATGGGCGCTGATCACGCGCTCGGCCAGAATCGTGTGAACCTGCAGGCCACGTTCCTCGCAGACGCCGGCCGCCAGGGTCCTGGGTAGCCTGGCGGCCACCTCTGCGCTGACCGTTTCGCTTTCGGGTCGGCTCGGTGTGGCGACGTACCGGGCGGCGACGGCCGTCGGTCCGGTGACGGTCACCGGGGCCATCGGTGCGGTGCCGGCGTGGGCGGTGGCGGCGATCAGGACCGCGGGCGGGATCACCGCAGCGGCCGTGATCGCGGGAAAAGCACCTCGGCGCTTACGGGGCATATCAGGACAGTCGTTGCCCGTGTTGAAAACGTTACGGAAGTGGTGCTGAAGCCGGACGCCGAACCCGCTTTCGGCCCTGCTGGTCTGCGGTTGGTATGCCCCGTTCGCGGGTAATCACTAAATCGTGAAACGCGATATGTACAAATTCTTGTGCGGTCTGTTCGCTGGATTCGCTGTCGAACATGCCGTAACGGCCATCTACATGGCCCAGGGGGCCCTGGGTCAGCCGCATATGTTCGGAAGGGAATGGGGTGCGGGCTGGGGCTGGGTCGGTGCGGCTGTTTACAGCGCGATCAGCGTCTGGCTGGGGTATCGGGGCTGGCGATCGTTGAGTCCGCCGACGCGGGAAACCAGACTGTGAAGCGGGACGTTTACAAGTTTCTGGCTGGTTTTGTCGCCTCACTGGCATATACGCATGCCGCTTTCGCTGTCGCGGCATCCAAGGGCATCATCAGCGAACCGATGTTCCTGGGCCGCAAATGGAGCGTGGGCTTCATGTGGGCCGAAGCTGCGATCTACTCGGTCGTCGGGATGGCGTTGGCGCAGCGGGCCTGGCGACGAGAGGACGACAAAACCAGGACGGGCCAGGGCGAAATCAGTCCCGCCAACGAGCCCGCTGGCGCCGTTGCGGCGTCACCCAACGATTGACGGGACGAGACAACAGAAGAATCCGGAACCGGCATGGCGTTCAATGGTGCGCCGTCAGGGTTTCGAACCCCGGACCCGCTGATTAAGAGTCAGCTGCTCTACCAACTGAGCTAACGGCGCGTGAGATCGACAATAACAGGCGCTCACCGGTGAGATGAAATCAACCCTACCCGCTCTGAACTGCTAACTCGCGTGCGAAGTTTGGCCACCCTTAGGATTGGCTGATGCGAGGGTCGCGGGTTGTGGCGCTGATCGCGCTGCTCGCCGCGGTTTTGAGCCTCAGCGGCTGCGGAGGGTCCGCGCCGGCGACGGTGCTCTCGGACAAGGGCACTCCCTACAGCGATCTGCTGGTACCGGCCGTGACGGCCTCGGTTTCAGACGGCGCAGTCGGTGTGCCGATCGACAAGCCCGTCACCGTGGTCAGTCGTGGCGGCGTGCTGGGTTCGGTGTCGCTCACCGATGACGAGGGTCAGCAGGTTGCCGGCCAGTTGAGCCCGGACGGCATCTCCTGGGCGACGACCGATCCGCTGGCCTACAACGGTCACTACACCCTCACGGTGCGATCCCTCGGCCTCGGCGGAGTGACCAACCAGACCATCGCGTTCAAGACCCACGCCCCGGAAAACCTGACCATGCCGTACCTGATGCCGAACGACGGCGAGGTTGTCGGCGTCGGCCAGCCGGTCGCGATCCGTTTCGACGAGAGCATCCCGGATCGGGTCGCAGCCGAGAAGGCCATCAAGATCACCACCGACCCGCCGGTCGAGGGGGCGTTCTACTGGCTGAGCAACCGCGAGGTCCGGTGGCGTCCGGAGAACCTCTGGGCGCCCGGCACCGTCGTTAACGTCGCGGTGGACACCCTCGGTGTCGACCTGGGCGGCGGTCTGTTCGGCCAGCGGAATCTCACCGCCCAGTTCCGGATCGGGGACCGGGTCGTCGCCACCGCCGATGACGACACCAAGATGCTGACGATCCGGCGGAACGGCGAGATCGTCAAGACGATGCCGATCTCCATGGGCAAGGACAGCACGCCGACCAACAACGGCATCTACATCGTCGGGGACCGGTATCAGCACCTGATCATGGACTCGGCGACCTACGGGGTGCCCAACGATTCGCCGAAGGGCTACCGCCTCGAGGTGGACTGGGCCACCCAGATGTCCTACAGCGGCATCTACGTCCATTCCGCACCGTGGTCGGTGGCCGCGCAGGGCAGCAGCAACACCAGTCACGGCTGCCTCAACGTCAGCCCGGCGAACGCCGAGTGGTTCTACGACAACACCAAGCGCGGTGACGTCGTGGAGGTCCAGGGGACGGTCGGTCCGTGGCTGTCCGGCACCGAGGGCCTCGGTGACTGGAATATTCCGTGGTCGCAGTGGAAGGCCGGTAACGCCACCGCGACGCGTTAGCCAGACTTTTCCGGCGCCGACGGGCGCCGATACCGTCCAGCAACATTCCGGATGAGCGTGTTGGGACCTTTGCCCCTTCGCTTTAATCCGTCGTTAAGGGTATTCTCAGCCTCTGCGGAAGAGACGCCGCGCGAACAAGGAGAGCTTCACATGCAGATTTCACTTCGCTCCCAACTCACCGCCGGCATGGTGGCCGTCGTCGGCGCCGGTGCCATCGCGATGACCCCCGTCGTCGTTCCGGCCAATCCCGTGCTGTCCGCAAACGTCGCGGTGCCGACCGTCGCCGATGTTCAGCTCGCCGCATGGTCGTTCAGCGATGTGCTGGGCGTCCTGAACAGCCTCGGCATCAGCAGCTCGCTGCCCGACTTCAGCAGCCTGGCCAACCTGCTGCCCTCCGACGTCCTGAACGCGGCGGTGAGCGAGTTCGTCAACGAGGTGACCCCGGTCATCACCGGCGCGGCCACCGATGTGTTCGCCTATCTCGGAACCGCGGTCACCGGCCTCATCGTCGGCCCCGACTCCGTTCTGGGCCGGATCGTGGCGGCCGTCGGCAATATCCCCGGCGTCCTCGCCACTGCCGTCCAGTCGCTGAGCACCGGCAATCTGTCCTCCGCCGTGCAGGCCGTCGTCACCGGGCTCGCGGCCCCGTTCACCGCCATCGGTGAGGCCATCGCGACCGCGGTGCAGTCCTTCCAGAGCTTCGTCACCACCAAGATCACCTCGATCGCCGGTGCGCTTCCCGGAATCCTGGCCAACGCCGTTCAGGTGGCGCTGTCGGGTAGCGGGGCCTCCCTGCTGGGCTCCCTGCAGACCGCGCTGGCCAACTTCCTGTCTGGTCTGGTGCCGGGTGCTGCCGCCGTCGCGCCGGCTGCGGCCGCGGTGGCCGCGGGTGTGGCCGCGGTTGATGCGGCCCCGGCCGCTGCCCGTTCCGCGGCGGCTGCTCCTCGCGTCGCCTCGCGGCACGCCTCGACCGCCGCGCCGTCCGCTGCGGCCGCGGCCCCGCGTTCGCATGCGGCGGCAGCCAAGGCGGAGTCGACTCCCCGCCCCGCTGCGGCGCGTCACGCCCGTTCGGCCCACTAGCGAAAACAAGAGGAAACGCCCCCCGGTCAACCGGGGGGCGTTTCCTCTTATCGGGTGGCTGACGGGACTCGAACCCGCGACAGCCAGGATCACAACCTGGTGCTCTACCAACTGAACTACAGCCACCATCGCTACTCGCTGAGCAGCGTTTTGATCTTAGCCGGTCTCGGTGTCCTCAGCCGAATCGGTTTCCACCAGGTCGTCCAAGACCGCGACGGCATCGGCGATCTCGCTGGTAGAAGGCCCCGGCTGCGGCACGAACGCGGTGCTGCGGTAATACCGCAGCTCTTTGATCGATTCCTCGATATCGGCCAGCGCCCGGTGCGCCAGGCCCTTCTCCGGCTGCCCGTAGTAGATCCGCGGGTACCAGCGTCGGCACAGCTCCTTGATCGAGCTCACGTCGATCATCCGATAGTGCAGGTAGTCGTCCAGCTTGGGCATATCGCGGGCGATGAAGCCGCGGTCGGTGGCGATCGAGTTGCCGCACAGCGGAGCGGTCTTCGCGGCGGTGACATGCGATCGGATGTAGTCGAGGACCATCTCCTCGGCGGTGGCCAGGTCGATTGTCGAGGCCCGGACCTCCTCGGTGAGTCCGGACCGGCTGTGCATCTTGGCCACCACCTCGACCATCCCGTCCAGGGCCGCGTCGTCAGCGTGAATGACGACGTCGACACCGTCGCCCAGGACGTTGAGGTCGGCATCGGTCACCAGGGCGGCGATCTCGATGAGCCGGTCGGACCCGAGGTCGAGGCCGGTCATCTCGCAGTCGATCCACACCAATTCGTCCCGCACAGCGCTCCACAGTAGGCCCTCGCGACCAAGTAATCTCTGATGCCATGACTGAACCGACCCCGACCGCCCCCGCGACGCCGGCCCAGAAGATCGCTGCCGGCTACACCACAACGGGGCAGGCCCTCGAACTCGGCTCGGTCATAGTGGGCGGTGAAGTCGATCCGGCCGCGCAGATCCGAATCCCGCTGGCGATGATGAACCGGCACGGACTGGTGGCCGGCGCCACCGGCACCGGCAAGACCAAGACGCTGCAGGTGATCGCCGAGCAACTGTCGGCCGCCGGGGTGCCGGTGGTGATGGCCGACTTCAAGGGCGACCTGTCGGGTCTGTCCCGGCCGGGGGAGGCCGGCGACCGCGTCGCCGAACGCGCCAAGGACACCGGCGATCAGTGGGTGGGTACGCCCTTCCCGGTCGAGTTCCTGTCGTTGGGCACCGGCGGGATCGGTGTGCCGGTGCGCGCCACCATCTCCGCGTTCGGGCCGATCCTGCTGTCGAAGGTGCTTGGCCTCAGCCAGACTCAGGAGTCGAGCCTCGGGCTGATCTTCCACTACGCCGACCAGCAGGGTCTGCCGCTGCTGGATCTGAAGGACCTGCGTCAGGTGATCACCTTCCTGACCAACACCGACGAGGGCAAGGCGCAGCTGAAGAACCTCGGCGCGGTGTCCAGCCAGACGGCCGGGGTGATCCTGCGCGCACTGATCAACCTCGAGGCCGAGGGTGGTGACACCTTCTTCGGCGAACCTGAGATGGATCCGGCCGACCTGTTGCGTGTCGATGGACAGGGCCGAGGCATCATCACGCTGTTCGAACTCGGCGATCAGGCCACCCGCCCGGTGATGTTCTCCACCTTCCTGATGTGGGTGCTGGCCGACCTGTTCAACTACCTGCCCGAGGTCGGTGACCTCGACAAGCCCAAGCTGGTGTTCTTCCTCGACGAAGCGCACCTGTTGTTCAAGGACGCCTCCAAGGCGTTCCTCGATCAGGTCGAGCAGACCGTCAAGCTGATCCGGTCCAAGGGTGTGGGCGTGTTCTTCTGCACCCAATTGCCCACCGACATCCCCAACACCGTGCTCTCCCAATTGGGCGCCCGGATCCAGCACGCGCTGCGCGCGTTCACGCCGGATGATCAGCAGGCTCTGTCCAAGACGGTGCGGACCTACCCCAAGACCGATGTCTACGATCTGGCCACCGATCTCACCTCGCTCGGTATCGGCGAGGCCATCGTCACGGTGCTCTCCGAGCGTGGTGCGCCGACCCCGGTGGCGTGGACCCGGTTGCGTTCACCGCGTTCCCTGATGGACACCATCGGCCCGGACTACATCAAGGCCGTCGCTCAGGCCAGCCCGCTGTTCCTCAAGTACGGCACGACCGTCGACCGGGAGTCTGCCTACGAGATGTTGATCGCCAAGATGGCGCCGCTACCGGCTGAGGAGGCGGCCGGTGACGCGATGGATCTGCCGCCCATCCCGACCGGACTCGACCTGCCGCCGATGCCGGAGCCTGTCGAGAAAGCGGAGCCCAGCATGCTCGAACAGATGATGGACAACCCGGCCTTCAAGAGCGCGATGCGCTCGGCCGGCACGGTGATCGGCCGTGAGATCACCCGCAGCATCTTCGGAACCGGACGCCGGAGGCGGTAGGTGCCGCGCCGGGGCGTCACGCTGACCGCGGCGGCGCGGGAGTTCTGGAGGCATCCGTCTCCCGTGCTGCTGGCCGTCGCGTTGGCCGCCTCGGTCGTCGCGCGAATCATGTTCGGCGACTTCCGGTTCAGCGATGCTCTGGTTCCGGTGCTGATGCTGGCCGGCTTCCCGTTCCTGGAATGGATGATGCATGTCATCGTGCTGCACTGGCGGCCGCGCCGGATCGGGCGCGTCGTGGTCGACCCGATCCTGGCGCGCAAGCATCGCGAACATCACGTAAACCCGCGGGAGATCCCGCTGATCTTCATCCCACTGCAATCGCTCTACGGTGCGCTGGCCTCCACGCTCATCATCGGCCTGCTGGTGATTCCGCGCACGGCGCTGGGACTGACCTTCATGGTGGTCACCTTCGCGATCGGAGTCCTCTACGAGTGGACGCACTACCTGGTGCATACCGATTACAAGCCCAAACACGCTGTCTACCGGGCGATCTGGCGTAACCATCGACTGCACCACTTCAAGAATGAGCACTTCTGGTTCGCCGTCACGACCCCGGGAACCGCCGACCGGGTGCTGGGCACCTATCCGGATCCGCAGGACGTTCCCACGTCGCCGACGGCGCGCAATCTCTACGCGGCGAGTTAGTCCCCGCCGAGCTTGCGGTACACCGCGCCCACGATCGGTGTGACGATCGCGCGCGGGGTGTAGCCCGACGCCACCGACATCGCCTTGGAGGTGATGCCGGGAACGACGCGCATCTTGTTGCGCTCCAAGCCATCCAGTGAAAGCTGTGCGGTGTGCTGCACCGAGATCCAGAGGAAATCCGGAATCAGCCTGTCCACCAGTGACGGCTCCTCGGGCATCTCGGCGCGCACCGGTCCGGGAGCCAGCAGGGTGACGTGGATACCGGAGTCCTTCAGTTCACCGCGCAGCGACTCGCTGAAGGTGTTGGCGAACGCCTTGGACGCCGCGTAGGTCGCGTTGTTCGGCACGGGGGAGTTGCCGGCCGCGGACCCGGAGATCAGGATCCCCCCGGATCGTCGCGCCAGCATGCCGGGCAGCACCGCGAGCACCAGATCGTGGACGCCCTGCACGTTGAGTTGTACCTGAGCCTTCTCGCCGTCCGGGTCCAGTCTGGCCAGCGGACCGAAGGTAGCGGTACCGGCATTGGCGCACAGGATCGAGATGTCCCGCCCCGCCAACTCGTCGGCCAGTGCGGTGCGCTGTTCGGGATCGGCGAGGTCGACGGCCCTCACCTCAACCGTGACGCCGTAGCGCTCGGTAAGCCGGGCTGCCAGACCTTCGAGCACCTCGGCGCGTCGTGCGGTGACGATCAGGTTGTGGCCGCGCGCCGCGAGTTCGGTGGCCAGGGCCTCGCCGATGCCCTGGGAGGCGCCGGTGACGACGGCGCTGCTGTGCGGTGACGGTGCGGGGACAGGCATGCGGCAATCGTAGGGGTCACCGATAGGGTGACCCGCATGGACAGGCGCCGGGTGTTGGCCTGGGCGCTCTGGGATCTCGGTTCCACGGGTATGAACGCCATCGTCGCCACCTTCGTATTCTCGGTGTACCTGACCAGCGCGGTCGGACGCGACCTCGGCGGTGACACCTCTCCGGCCAGTTGGCTGGGCCGCACGCTGACGGTCTCGGGTATCGCCGTCGCGCTGTTCGCGCCACTCGTCGGCGTCCTGGTGCAGGCGCCGCGCCGACGGCGTATCGCGCTCACCGTGTTGACGGCGCTGGCCGCGCTGTTCACCGCCGCGATGTTCGGAATCCGGGAGGACCCGCGTTACCTGGCGCCGGGTCTGGTCTTGCTGGCCTTGACCGCGGCGTGCGGTGACCTCGCCAGCGTCCCGTACAACGCCATGCTGCGTCAGCTCTGCACCCCGCGTACCGCCGGCCGGGTATCCGGATTGGGTTGGGCCGCAGGGTATTCCGGCAGCGTGCTGCTGTTGCTGCTCATCTATGCCGGCTTCATCCATGGTGACGGACCGCGCCGCGGACTGCTCGGAATCCCTGCTGACGACGGGCTGAACGTGCGCGCGGCGATGCTGATGGCAGCAGTGTGGCTGCTGGTCTTCGCGATGCCATTGCTCGTGACCGCGCATTCCTTCACCGGTGACCACCCGGGCACGCCGATCCCCGGACCGCTGCGCGCCTACCACCAACTGTGGTCGGACCTGCGCGAGGAATGGCAGCGCGACCGCAACCTCGTCTACTACCTGGTGGTCAGCGCGGTGTTCCGGGACGGACTGGCCGGGGTCTTCGCGTTCGGAGCGGTGCTGGGTGTCAGCGTCTACGGAATCTCGCAGGCCGATGTGCTGATCTTCGGTGTGATCGCCTCCACGGTGGCCGCGATCGGAGCCGTGCTCGGCGGGCGAATGGATGATCTGATCGGGGCCAAGCCGCTCATCGTCGGGTCGCTGGTCGCCATGCTCATCGTCGGGGTGGCCCTGATGTCGTTGTCCGGCCCGAGGGCGTTCTGGGTATGCGGACTGCTGCTGTGCCTGTTCGTCGGGCCGATCCAATCCTCGGCGCGGACCCTGCTGTTACGGATGACCGGCGAAGGCAAGGAGGCGGTGGTGTTCGGTCTCTACACCATGACCGGCCGGGCGGTGGCCTTCCTGGCGCCGTGGCTCTTCTTCGTCTTCGTCGACCGTTTCCACGCCGACCGTGCCGGGTTGGCCGGCATCCTCGTCGTTCTGGTGGCAGGACTGCTCGGCATGATCGCCGTCCGTGTCCCGGCGCATCAGCGCTGAGTCGTCAGGCGGCTCTGCCGTCGCGTCGCCTCACGCGACGCCGGTGCAGATGGTGAGACCGCGACCGGTGCGCTGGCGCACCTGGGCGCCGTTGACGCTCACACTGCAGGTGACATCGCGCCCGACGTTCACCACCGCCACGCTCGCGGAGTTCTTAGCCGGTGCGCCGAGGCTGACTTCTTTACTCCACGGCAGAGCGACGTTGAACTCCGTCTGCATGACACCGCCGGTGTCGACGTAGGTGATGTTGATCGCCCGTCCCTCGCCGCTGACGTTGTAGACGACGCTCTCGGTCCCCGTCGGTGCAACGGTGGTCTCACCCGGCAGAGTCGGCGTGATCGGCGCTGTCGACGGAGGTGCCGTCGGAACGGGCCGGGTGGCGGTTGGCGTCGGCACCCGCGGAACTGTCGTGGTCGCCCGCGGGACCGACGGTGCCGTCGTCGTGGGGAGTGGCGCCACCACCGTCGACTGGCGAGGCGAATTGCTCACGATCACCAGTGCGAGCACCAGACCGGCAACCAGCAGGACGGCCGCCCCGGCCGCGATCCACAACCAGCGGTTGGACTTGGGTGGCGGCGGCGGGGGAGGAGGCGCCTGATTCGGCGCATACCCGGCCGTCTGCCAGTACGGCGGCATCTGCTGGGTCGGTCCGGTCATCGGCGTGCCGGTCGGCGCTCCGTAGTAGCCCGAGTTCTGAGG
>CAYFMA010000010.1:60560-62158 GCA_964344085.1 uncultured Mycobacterium sp. | reverse complement strand
CGGAACTGCCAGTCCTCGTCGGTCAGCTTCTTCACCGCTTTGTCGAGGTTGGCCTTGTCGTCGTCGTCGCACAGGAATGCGCCATGCGAGCAGCATCCGTCGTACGGGCGGCCCGCCACGGTGCCCTGGCAGGCCGGCGTGCCGTAGACGCACGTCCAATTGGACATCAGCCAGGTCAGGTCTGCGGCGATCAGATGCTCGTCGTTGGCGGGGTCGTAGAACTCCACCCACTCGCGCGGGAAATCCAACTCGACCTCGCCGGAATGCCTTCTTGTCACGGTGACAACCGTAGACGCACTAGGTTGATGGGCGTGCGATTGGGCGTGCTCGATGTCGGCAGTAACACGGTGCATCTCCTCGTGGTCGATGCTCACCGTGGCGGTCACCCCACACCGATGAGTTCCACCAAGGCGCCACTGCGCCTTGCTGAGGCCATCGACGAAGAGGGCAAGCTCACCCGGCGCGGCGCTGACAAGCTGATCAGCACTGTCGACGAGTTCGCCAAACTTGCCGCCAGTTCGGGTTGCGAGGAACTGATGGCGTTCGCCACCTCGGCCGTGCGTGACGCCACCAACTCCGACAAGGTGCTCGCCGAGGTGCGCGCCGAAAGCGGCGTCGACCTCAAGGTGCTGTCCGGATCGGACGAGTCCCGGCTGACCTTCCTGGCGGTGCGCCGCTGGTACGGCTGGAGCGCCGGTCGGATCACCAACCTCGACATCGGCGGCGGCTCGCTGGAGCTGTCCACCGGGCTGGACGAGGAGCCCGATGTGGCGCTGTCGATGCCGTTGGGTGCGGGCAGGCTGACCAGGACTTGGCTGACGAAGGACCCGCCCGGGCGACGTCGGGTGGCGATGCTCCGGGATTACCTGGAGGCCGAGATGGCTGAGGCCGCCGCCCAGATTCTGGAAGCCGGCCCTCCTGACCTCGCGGTGGCGACTTCGAAGACTTTTCGATCGCTGGCCCGCCTAACCGGTGCCGCGCCCTCGGGGGCCGGGCCGCGGGTCAAACGAACTCTGACCGCCAATGGTCTGCGCCAACTCATAGCTTTCATCTCTAGGATGACCACGGCGGACCGTGCCGAACTGGAAGGGGTGAGCGCCGAGCGGGCACCACAGATCGTTGCCGGTGCACTGGTGGCGGAGGCGAGCATGCGCGCGCTGTCGCTGGAATCGGTCGACATCTGCCCATGGGCACTGCGTGAGGGCATCATCCTTCGCCGGCTCGACAGCGAAGCCGACTGAACCGCCCTGGTGGAAGACAGACGATGAGCGAATCAGACGACAGCCAGAACACCCGGCCGATATCGGTCGCCGAACTGCTGGCCCGCAATGGGACCATCGGCGCGCCCCCGGCCGGCGGCCGTCGTCGGCGCCGTCGTGGCAACGCTGATGCCATCTCGGTGTCGGAACTGACCGGCGAGATCCCCGTGATCCGCGACGAGCCCGCGCCCGAGTCCGCCCCCGAAGTGGTGGCTGAGGAACCAGAACCGGTCGTGGAGGAGGTCGTCGAAGTCGAGGAGACCTCTGCCGAGACGGTGGTGATCTACTCCGACGAGCCCGATGCGGCGACCACGGTGGTCGTCGACGAGGAAGCTGCCG
>CAYFMA010000010.1:11849-60460 GCA_964344085.1 uncultured Mycobacterium sp. | reverse complement strand
TACTCCGACGAGCCCGATGCGGCGACCACGGTGGTCGTCGACGAGGAAGCTGCCGACGAGGACGTCGCCGACGGGGATGTCGCTGTCGAAGAAGCAGTGGACGAGGTGGACGAGGACGAGTACGTCGCCGACGAGGACGGCGCCGCCGAGGAAGTCCTTGAAGAAGTCGCCGTCGAGGAAGCTGCGGTTCAAAGCGGCGAAACAGAAGCCGCCGTAGCCGAAGCCGTCCTCGAAGAAGCAGAAATCCCGGAAGCTGAAATCCCGGCAGCTGAATCCACGGAAGCTGAATCAGAGGCCGAAGAAGCCGAACCGGAGCCCTTCGCCGAGCCGCCGCTGTCAGAGGAACCGCTTCCGAGTCGCGAGTCCGGCCCCGCGCCGAGTGAAGCTCCCCGGCCGGTGCGCGCCATGTCGGGTGCCGAACAGATGGCTCCGGATCCGATGGACGAATCGGTTGACCTCGACGCGCTGCTGGCCGCCCAGAACGAGGACGACGAGGAGTTGCGGTCATACATGCAGGCCTCATCGGGTGCGCTGTTCAGCGGTGAGACGATCGCCGACGACATCGCCCGCCGCGGTCCGGTGACGGAGGCCATCAGTGAATCCATCCCGGACGCGCCCGTCGCAACGGTCGAGCACGTTCGCTCCGGCGGATTCCGGTACGCGGCCGCGGCAGTGTTCCAGTCGGTGCTGGCGGTCCTGTTCGGGGCCGGGCTCTTCCTTGGTTTCGACCAGCTGTGGCGCTGGAACACCATTGTGGCTCTTGTGCTTTCGGTGCTGGTGATCCTCGGTCTCGTGATCACGGTGCGGGTGGTTCGCAAGACCGAGGACATCGCCAGCACTCTCATCGCGGTCGCGGTGGGAGCCCTGGTCACCCTGGGGCCGCTGGCCCTGCTGCAGTCCACCTGACGCGGCTGTGCGCCCCGCTATCAAAGTCGGCCTCTCAACGGCATCGGTATACCCGCTGCGGACTGAGGCGGCCTTCGAATATGCAGCCGAACTGGGTTACGACGGCGTCGAACTGATGGTGTGGGGAGAGACGGTCAGCCAGGACATCGGCGCCATCTCCCAGATGTCGCGGCGCTACGACATGCCGGTGCTGTCCGTCCACGCACCGTGTCTACTGATCTCCCAGCGGGTGTGGGGCTCGGACCCGATCGACAAACTCAACCGCAGCGTGCAGGCCGCCGAGCGGCTCGGGGCCCAGACGGTCGTCGTCCATCCGCCGTTCCGCTGGCAGCGCCGCTACGCCGAAGGCTTCAGCGATCAGGTCGCCTGGCTCGAAGAACGCAGCGATGTCATGGTCGCGGTGGAGAACATGTTCCCGTTCCGCGCCGACCGCATCTTCGGTTCCGGGCAGCCGTCCATCGAACGGATGCGCCGTCGCGGCGGACATCCGGGTGCAGGCATATCCGCCTTCGCGCCGTCCTACGACCCGCTCGACGGTGACCATGCGCACTACACGCTGGATCTGTCGCACACCGCGACCGCCGGAACCGACGCACTCGACATGGCGCGCAGGATGGGTTCCGGTCTGGTGCACCTGCATCTGTGCGACGGCAACGGCGCCGCCACCGATGAGCATCTGGTGCCCGGCCGCGGAACCCAGCCCACCGCCGAGGTGTGCCAGATGCTGGCCGGTAGCGGCTTCGCCGGTCATGTCGTCCTCGAAGTCACCACCTCCGAAGCGCGCTCCAAGGCCGAGCGCGATGATCTGCTGACAGAGTCGCTACAGTTCGCCCGCACGCACCTGTTGCGCTGAGCGAGAAGAGGATTGCCATGACAGCGGGCAGCATCCCGCGTTTTGCCGACGCGATGAATCTCCTGATCGTCGACGGTCAGCCAGGTGAGTTCGCCGGTGATCTCAGCGACGACTGGGCCATCGGACCGAAGATCCACGGCGGTGTGATGGTGGCGCTGTGCGCCAAGGCCGCCCGCGAGGCCTATGCAACGCCCGGAGCGCATCCGGTCGCGGTTTCGGCCAACTTCCTGTCCGCACCCGACCCCGGGCCGGTGCGGCTTCTGACCACGATCCGCAAGAAGGGCCGTCGCATCGGTCTGGTCGACGTCGAGTTGGTCCAGGGGGAGCGGTCCTGTGTGCACGCAGTGGTGACTCTCGGCGATCCCGAACATGACGTGATCCCGCTGTTCGCCGGCAACCCGGTGACTCCGCTGATGGATCTGGAACCGCCGGCCGACGTACTGCCGATCGGTCCAGGTCATCCCGCCGCAGAGATAAATCACCTCGCCCGCGGCTGTGACATCCGCCCGAGGGTGGCCGAGACACTGCTCGACGGACAGGCCCCGGCCTTCCAGATCTGGGCGCGGCCCCGCGACGGCGAGGTCGATGAACTGTTCGCGCTGATGTGCGGAGACATCTCACTTCCGGTGCCCTACGCGGTGGGACGGCGCGGGTGGGCCCCGACCGTGCAGATGACCGCCTATCTGCGCGGCCTGCCGGCCGACGGCTGGATCCGAGTTCTGTGCACCGCCACCCAGATCGGCCAGGACTGGTTCGACGAGGACCACACCGTCGTCGACTCCACCGGACGAATCATCGTGCAAACGCGGCAACTCGCAATGGTCCCTGCTGGGTAGTGTTGTCGACCATGGCCAGAATCGCGTTCATCGGCGGCGGCAATATGGGTGAGGCACTCCTGTCGGGTTTGCTTCGGGCAGGCCGCTCGGCCAAGGACATGGTGGTCGCCGAACGGGTCCCCGCGCGGGCCGAGTTCCTGGCCGGGAACTACGGGGTGCAGGTCGTTCCGGCGATCGATGACGCGGTGGAGAACGCAGCCTTCGTGATCGTCGCGGTTAAGCCGAGTGATGTCGAGTCAGCCGTGGAGGCCATCGCCGCGGCCGCCACCCGCGCCATAGGCAATACCGTTGAGCAGGTCGTGGTCAGCGTGGTCGCCGGTGTCACGACCGGCTTCTACGAGTCGCGGCTGCCTGCCGGTTCCCCCGTGGTCCGGGTGATGCCCAACGCTCCGGCTCTGGTTGGTTCGGGGGTCAGTGCATTGGCCGGCGGCCGGTTCGCGACCGCCGAACAGGTAGCGGCGGCAGCCGAGCTCTTCGAGAGCGTGGGCGGTGCGCTGACGGTCTCCGAACCGCAGATCGACGCGGTCACCGCTATCTCGGGCTCCGGCCCGGCGTACTTCTTCCTGTTCCTCGAGGCGCTGATCGATGCCGGCGTGGCCATCGGTCTGACCCGTCAGGTCAGCACCGATCTGGCCGTCCAGACCATGGCGGGCTCGGCGGCGATGCTTCTGGACCGTCTCGAGGCCGATGCCGGTCAGTCCGCCGGGCGGCCGGACACCACTGCCACTCAGTTGCGGGCGCTGGTCACCTCCCCGGGCGGGACCACCGCCGCTGGCCTGCGCGAACTGGAGAGGGGCGGCCTGCGAGCGGCCGTTCAAGCTGCCGTCGACGCCGCAAAAACACGCTCTGAGCAGCTCGGAATTACATCAGAGTAGTTCTGCAATTTCCTAAGGGATTAACAAACACCCGTCGCAACAACCCCATTGGCCACGCTATTCTCCTCGTGTATGCGCGGGAGGGTTCCAGCGGTGGGGAAGCCGCTGGAACTGCCCGCGCCTGACGGGAATGGGTTGCGATGACGTCTATGAACGGGCGGGACTCCGCCGGCAAGTCGGCACGGGAGACCGGTGCTGCCGAGAGCCAGCCGAGAACGCAGTTTCTCACCGTCGCCGAGGTGGCCGCGCTGATGCGGGTCAGCAAGATGACGGTGTATCGCCTGGTTCACAACGGAGAGCTGCCCGCCGTTCGTGTCGGCCGGTCGTTCCGCGTGCATGCCAAGGCCGTCCACGATCTGCTCGAGACCTCCTACTTCGACGCCGGTTAACGGCCGGAGTCGGTAGCCGTTTTCCGTTCCACCCTCCCGCTTGGGTAAGGTGGCCCCCGGAAATCAGGGCGATCAGAGCTAGGTAGCGGAGTTCATGGGTTCAGTCATCAAGAAGCGGCGCAAGCGGATGTCCAAGAAGAAGCACCGCAAGCTGCTGCGTCGTACCCGGGTCCAGCGCAGAAAACTCGGCAAGTAGCCGATACTCTGGCCGCATGGACTTCGGCGGCCAGGGCACCGAGGCGCCGCACCACCCGAAGGTTGTGCTGGTCACCGGTGCGTGTCGTTTCCTCGGCGGGTATCTGACGGCGCGGCTCGCGCAGAATCCGCTGATCAACCAGGTCATCGCCGTCGACGCCATCGCGCCGAGCAAGGACCTTCAGCGCCGGATGGGGCGGGCGGAGTTCGTTCGCGCCGATATCCGGAACCCCTTCATCGCCAAGGTCATACGCAACAGCGACGTCGACACCGTCGTGCACGCCGCCGCCGCGTCCTACGCGCCTCGCTCGGGTGGCCGGGCCACCCTCAAAGAGCTCAACGTGATGGGCGCGATGCAGCTGTTCGCAGCCTGTCAGAAGGCGCCTTCGGTGCGCAGGGTGATCCTGAAGTCCACCTCCGAGGTCTACGGATCCAATCCGCATGATCCGGTGATGTTCACCGAGGACAGCAGCAGCCGCCGCCCCCCGGGGGAGGGATTCGCCCGAGACAGCATCGATATCGAGGGTTACGCCCGCGGCCTCGGGCGCCGGCGTCCCGATATCGCCGTCACCATCCTGCGCCTGGCCAACATGATCGGGCCGGCCATGGACACCACACTGGCCCGCTATCTGGCCGGACCGCTGGTACCGACGGTGTTCGGGCACGACGCCCGGCTGCAACTGCTGCATGAGCAGGATGCGCTGGGCGCCCTGGAACGCGCCACCATGGCAGGCCGGGCCGGCACGTTCAACGTCGGCGCAGACGGCATCATCATGATGTCGCAGGCCATCCGCCGGGCCGGGCGGCTGGCCATGCCGGTGCCCACATTCGGCATGCGCGCCGTGGACTCGCTGCGCAGGGCGACGGCCAGCAGCGAGCTCAATGCCGAGCAACTGGCCTATCTCAGCTACGGACGGGTGATGAACACCACCCGGATGCGTGCTGAGCTGGGGTTCGAGCCGAAGTGGACGACATTGGAGGCCTTCGACGACTTCGTCCGGGGGCGCGGCCTGACGCCGATCATCGACCCCAAGTGGGTACTCTCGGTCGAAAGGCGTGCCCTCGCGGTCGCCCGGCAAGCTGAGCGTTGGGGAGGGAGGTGATCGTGGCAGGCGATTCCAAGGCGAAAGTCATTCCACTACACGGTGATTCGCGCGCCAAGTCGCGTTCGGCCCAGCGCGCCGCCGCTCCACGCCGCCATCCCTCCGCGGCGACCTCGGACTCGGCTCCGGATTCCGCCGAGCAGATCGAGGCTGTGATCCGGGAGTTCGAGCAGCGCCGGGGGGAGACAGCCGAGCCTGCCGCCGGCGAACTGGTCTCCCGCATCTCAGCGGCCGCTGACTTCCTGCGCAAGCGGCTTGCCGGTGATTACACCGTTGACGAATTCGGTTTTGATCCGCAGTACAACGATGCGCTTGTACTGCCGGTGCTGCGGTTCTTCTTCGAGAAGTGGTTCCGGGTCGATGTCAGCGGCATCGAGAACGTGCCCGCCGACGGTGCGGCGCTGATCGTCGCGAACCACGCCGGCACCCTGCCGTTCGACGGTCCGATGCTCTCGGTGGCCGTGCACGATCACCACCCGGCCCATCGCGATGTGCGCCTGCTGGCCGCAGACATGGTCTTCGACATGCCGGTGTTCGGGCCGATCGCCCGCAAGGCCGGACACACCATGGCCTGCAACACCGACGCCAACCGGCTACTGACCGGAGGTGAATTGACCGCGGTTTTCCCCGAGGGCTACAAGGGGCTGGGCAAGAACTTCCGGGACCGCTACAAATTGCAGCGGTTCGGCCGCGGCGGCTTCGTCTCGGCGGCCTTGCGCGCCAAGGCGCCGATCATCCCGTGTTCGATCGTCGGCTCCGAGGAGATCTACCCGATGCTCGCCGACGTCAAGCTGCTCGCCAGGGTTCTCGGTGTGCCGTATTTCCCGGTCACCCCGCTGTTTCCGCTGGCCGGTCCGCTGGGAATGGTGCCATTGCCTTCCAAGTGGCACATCGCCTTCGGCACCCCGATAGAGACCGCCGCTTTCGACGAACACGCCGCTGATGACCCGATGGTCACGTTCGAGGTGACCGACAACGTGCGCGAGACCATTCAGCAGACCCTCTACCAATTGCTCGGCAAGCGCCGGAATACGTTCCTGGGCTAGGGCTTTCGGCACTCAGTCCTTCCGGAACTTAACCCTTTCGTCCCAGGGCGGCGGCGGCGATCGCGGCCACCTGGGCGTTGTCCTCCTCGGCGCCGGCCGATTCGCCCAGCATCGTGACCAGGGTGGTGATCACCGGCTTGCCCTGCTCGTCGGTGATCTCGGTGCGCAGTGTGCTGATGACCGCACCGAAGGACTCGACCACAGACTCCAGCCAGGAGTCGAAGTACAGCTTGTCCCCGGCACAGATCGGCCGGTGATAGGTGATCTTCTGATCGCGGTGGATCACCCGCGCCAGATTCACGCCGACGTCGAAGTTACGGAAGATCTCCAGCTGCACCTGTCGGCCCGGGATGGCGATGAAGGTCAGCGGCGCGACGACATTGGGATAACCGGCCGCCTTGGCGGCTTCCTCGTCGAAGTGCAACGGGTCGGTCGACTTGATCGCCGTCGCGTACTCGCGGATCTTCTCCCGGCCGACGAGGTAGTAGTCGGGGTAGCGGAAGTGCGTTCCGATGATGTCGGCGGCGAATGACATGGAAGCTGACTTTATCAGCGCGATAGTGGCTTAATCGTGCTCGTGACGGCGCGAGGCTGCCGCAGCCAGCGCCCCGCCGACAGCGCCCAGCGCCAGGGCCGACGGCACGCCGATCTTGGCGGCCTTGCGCGCGGTGCGGAAATCCCTGATCTCCCAACCCCGTTCGCGGGCGACATCGCGCAGCTCGGAATCGGGGTTGATCGCGACCGCCGTTCCGACCAGCGACAGCATGGGAACGTCGTTGACGCTGTCGGAATACGCGGTGCAGCGCTTGAGGTTAAGGCCCTCCCGAACCGCCAGGGCGCGCACGGCGTGCGCCTTGCCCAGGCCGTGCAGGATGTCGCCGACCAGCCGGCCGGTGAACACCCCGTCCACCGATTCTGCGACGGTGCCCAGCGCCCCGGTCAGACCGAGCCGGCGTGCGATCACCGCGGCCAGTTCGTAGGGGGTGGCGGTGACCAGCCACACCTGCTGGCCGGCGTCCAGGTGCATCTGGGCCAGCGCGCGGGTGGCCGGCCAGACCTTGCCGGCGAGGTACTCGTCGTAGATCTCCTCGCCGAGAGCGGTCAGCTCGCTCACCGGCCGTCCCTCGGCGAAGGCCAGGGCCTTGCGCCGGCCCTCGGCGACGTCGTCGCTGTTCTCCCGGCCGGTGAGCTGGAATTTTGCCTGGGCGTAGATGAACTTCCAGACGTCGCTGTAGCGGAAGTACTTGCGGGCGGCCAGACCGCGGCCGAAGTGCACCAGCGAGGACCCCTGCACCAGGGTGTTGTCGACGTCGAAGAACGCCGCTGCAGTGAGGTCCAGCGGCGGGACCCTCTCGTTGCCGGCCGGGGATGGGGCAGCGGATTCGGGCTCCAGCCGGGCGGCGCTGGCCAGGCCTTCGACCGCACGCTGCGCACTGGCCTCCCCGGCCTGCAACTCATGGTCATCGGAGGCCATGAGCACAGCCTATCGGGGGATGGGACACTTCACCGGTGACGAGCCGCCCCCAAGTCCGACTGCTGACCCGCGCGGGTTGCGGGATCTGCAAGCAGGTGCACCAACGGCTGGCCGAATTGGCCGCTGAGCTGGACTTCGAGCTCGCCAGCACCGATGTCGACGAGGCTGCCGCCGCCGGGGATTCCGCATTGCGTGCCGAGTTCGGTGACCGTTTGCCAGTCGTCCTGCTGGACGGTCGCGAACACAGCTACTGGGACCTCGATGAGGACCGGTTGCGAGCCGATCTCTCACAGCGGTGAATTTGGTTCCGGACCTGCGGAGCACCTACCGTTGGTAGTAAGTTCCACTTCCTGAACTTTGTTCACATCCGTTAGGGAGCAGGCCAGGTGATCGTGCTGTGAGCGTCCTGTTGTTCGGGGTCTCTCACCGCAGTGCTCCGGTTTCGGTTCTGGAGCAGCTGTCCACCGATGAGCCCGATCAGATCAAGATCATCCAGCAGGTGCTGCAGTCCCCACTGGTGACTGAGGCGATGATCCTGTCGACCTGCAACCGGGTCGAGGTCTACGCGGTGGTCGACGCCTTCCACGGTGGCCTCCAGGCGATCGGTCAGGTGCTGGCCGAGCATTCCGGCATGTCGATGGGCGACCTCACCAAGCACGCCTACGTCCGCTACAGCGAAGCCGCCGTGGAGCATCTGTTCGCCGTCGCCAGCGGCCTGGACAGCGCCGTGGTCGGTGAGGCCCAGGTGCTCGGGCAGGTTCGCCGGGCTTACGCGACCGCCGAGACCAACCGCACCGTCGGACGGGTGCTGCACGACCTGGCCCAGCGGGCACTGGCAGTCGGCAAGAGGGTGCACACCGAGACCTCGATAGACGCCGCCGGCGCCAGCGTGGTTTCCGTCGCCCTGCATGTGGCCGCCGAGCGGCTCTACCGTCCGGAGATGGGACCCACCTACACCGCGCTCGCGGGACGGACCGCCACCGTGATCGGGGCCGGCTCGATGGGCAGCCTGGCGGCCGCACACCTGGTCCGTGCCGGGGTCGGTCACGTCAACGTCGTCAACCGGTCACTGCCCCGGGCGCAGCGATTGGCCGAGATCCTGGCCGAGCAGGGCGTGGGCGCGCGCGCCTTGACCCTGGAGGATCTGCCCGTCGCACTGACTGGCGCCGACCTGGTGGTCAGCTGCACCGGTGCGGTCCGGCCGGTCGTCTCGCTGGCCGACGTCCATCACGCCCTGGCCACCGGGCAGCGCGACGAGGTCGCCGAACCGGTGGTGTTCTGCGATCTGGGTATGCCTCGTGACATCGATCCGGCCGTAGCCGGCCTGCCGGGTGTCTGGGTGGTCGACATGGAGCGGGTGCAGCGTGAGCCCTCGGCCCGGGCGGCCGCCTCCGACGCCGACGCGGCACGTCGCATCGTCGCCGCGGAAGTCACCGAGTATCTGCTCAGCCAGCGGATGGCCGAAGTCACCCCGACGGTGACCGCACTGCGGCAACGCGCCTCGGACGTGGTGGAGGCTGAACTGCTCCGGTTGGAGAACCGGATGCCCGGGCTGGACCCGGCTCAGCGCGACGAGGTCGCCCGCACCGTCCGCCGGGTGGTTGACAAGCTGCTGCACGCGCCCACCGTCCGGATCAAACAGTTGGCCGGCGCCCCCGGCGGCGACACCTACGCAGAGGCGCTCCGCGAACTCTTCGAACTCGATCCGCACGCAGTCGACGCGGTGGCCGCCGGCGAAATCACGCTTCCGCCAAATGGTGATGAAATCGCCGAGTCGGCAACGGAATCCGGCGTTTGATCCGGATCGGCACCCGGGGCAGCCTGCTGGCCACCACGCAGGCAGGCACCATCCGGGACGAACTCATCGCGCGTGGCCACGCCGCTGAACTGGTGATCATCAGCACCGAGGGGGACCGCTCGGCCAAGCCGGTCGTCGAGATCGGGGTGGGGGTTTTCACCGCGGCACTGCGCGAGGCGATCGCCGACGGCCGGGTCGATATGGCGGTGCACTCCTACAAGGATCTGCCCACCGCGCCCGACGAGCGGTTCGTCATCGCCGCGATCCCGCCCCGGCAGGACCCGCGGGACGCACTGGTGGCCCGCGACGGGATGGTGCTGGGCGAACTGCCGGCCGGTTCGGTGATCGGCACGTCGTCCGTGCGGCGGGCCGCGCAGCTTAGAGCACTGGGTCTCGGTTTGGAAATCCGCCCCCTACGAGGCAACCTAGACACCAGGTTGAACAGGGTAAGCAGCGGTGATTTCGACGCCGTCGTGGTGGCCCGGGCGGGTCTGGCCCGCCTCGGTCGTCTCGGCGACGTCACCGAGACGCTGGAGCCGGTGCAGATGCTGCCGGCGCCGGCTCAAGGGGCGCTCGCGGTGGAATGCCGGGCGGGCGACATCGGACTGGCGGCGCTGTTGTCGGAGTTGGATGACGCCGACACCCGCGCCGCGGTCACCGCCGAGCGTGTCCTGCTAGCCGAACTGGAGGCGGGCTGTTCCGCACCGGTGGGAGCGATCGCCGAAGTGGTCGAGTCCATCGATGACGACGGCGACGTCTTCGAGGAGCTGTCGCTACGCGCGTGCGTGGCGGCGGCGGACGGATCCGACGTGATCCGTGCGTCGGGTATCGGCACTCCCGACCGGGCTGCGGAGCTGGGGCTCTCGGTCGCGGCGGAGTTGTTCGAACTCGGAGCACGCGAGGTCATGGCGGCAGGACGTTAGAGCGGGAGAGAGATGACGGGTCACGCGGGTGCGCGGGGGCGCAAGGCGAAGCCGGGACGCATCACGTTCGTCGGGTCGGGTCCCGGTGATCCCGGTCTGCTGACGACCCGCGCCAGGACCGTTCTGGCCAACGCCGCGCTGGTGTTCACCGACCCCGACGTCCCGGAAGCCGTTCTGAAGCTGGTGGGCTCGGATCTGCCGCCTGCGGTCGGTCCGGCCCCCGCACCGCAGGGCGCGGCTACCGATGCAGCGGATGCGATCGAACCGCCCGTCGTCACCGTCGGAGCAGACATCCGGCCGGCGCTCGGCGAGCCGGCCGAGGTGGCCAAGACCCTCGTCGCCGAGGCCAAGGCCGGGGCCGATGTGGTCCGCCTGGTCGCCGGCGACCCGCTGTCGATCGACGCCGTCACCGCTGAGGTCAACGTCGTCACTCGCAGCCATCTGACCTTCGAGATCGTTCCCGGCCTTCCGGCCACCGTCGCGGTGCCGAGCTACGCCGGCCTGCCGCTGGGGTCCACCCACACCGTCGCCGATGTGCGCGGCGAGGTGGACTGGGCGGCATTGGCCGCCGCGCCCGGCCCGCTGATCCTCACCGCCACCGCCTCGCATCTGGGCGAGGCCGCCCGTTCGCTGATCGAGTTCGGCCTGGCCGACTCCACCCCGTGCGTCGTCACCGCGCAGGGCACCACGTGTTCGCAGCGTTCGGTCGAGTCCACCCTCGCGGGTCTGACCGACCGGAATGCGTTGAGCGCATTGGACAGTGGCGGCCCGCTGGCCGGTGCCGTCGTGGTGACCATCGGAAAGACGGTCACCAGCCGCGCCAAGCTGAACTGGTGGGAGAGTCGTGCGCTGTACGGCTGGACCGTCCTGGTGCCGCGTACCAAGGAGCAGGCCGGCGAGATGAGCGACCGGCTCATCGCCCACGGCGCCACCCCGATCGAGGTGCCCACCATCGCGGTCGAGCCGCCGCGCAGCCCGGCCCAGATGGAGCGGGCGGTCAAGGGTCTGGTCGACGGCCGTTTCCAGTGGGTGGTGTTCACCTCCACCAACGCGGTGCGCGCGGTGTGGGAGAAGTTCGGCGAGTTCGGTCTGGACGCCCGGGCGTTCTCCGGTGTCAAGATCGCCTGCGTCGGGGAGTCCACCGCCGATCGTGTGCGTGCCTTCGGCATCAGCCCTGAACTGGTGCCCTCCGGCGAGCAGTCCTCGTTGGGTCTCCTCGACGAATTCCCTGAGTACGACGAGATCTTCGACCCGGTGAACCGGGTGCTGCTGCCGCGCGCCGATATCGCCACCGAGACACTGGCCGAAGGCCTTCGTGAGCGCGGCTGGGAGATCGAGGACGTCACCGCCTACCGCACGGTGCGTGCCGCGCCGCCGCCGGCCGAGACCCGGGAGATGATCAAGACCGGCGGGTTCGACGCCGTCTGCTTCACCTCGAGTTCCACGGTGCGCAACCTGGTCGGTATCGCCGGCAAGCCGCACGCCCGCACGATCGTCGCGTGCATCGGCCCGAAGACTGCCGAGACCGCCGCTGAGTTCGGCCTGCGCGTCGACGTTCAGCCGGAGACCGCCGCCGTGGGACCACTGGTCGATGCCCTGGCCGAGCACGCGGCCCGGCTGCGTGCCGAGGGCGCCCTGCCTCCGCCGCGCAAGAAGAGCCGGCGCCGGTAACGGCCCAGACCCCGCTAAACGTCGATGTCCTTCCCGAGGCAGCGTCCCCGTCGGCTCCGGACCACACCGGCCCTGAGACGGTTGGTGGCTGAAACATCCCTGGAGCCAAGGCATCTGGTGTTGCCGATGTTCGTCGCCGACGGTATCGACGAACCGCGTCCGATCTCCTCGATGCCCGGTGTGGTCCAGCACACCCGTGGCTCGCTGCGCCGGGCGGCCGCCGAGGCCGTCGATGCGGGGGTGGGCGGATTGATGCTCTTCGGTGTGCCACGCGATGAGGACAAGGATGCCGCCGGCAGTTGCGGCGCCGATCCCGATGGAATCCTCAACGTCGCCCTGCGCGATCTCGCCAAGGATGTCGGTGATGCCACCGTCTTGATGGCCGACACCTGCCTCGATGAGTTCACCGACCACGGCCACTGCGGCATCGTCGATGATCGCGGCCGGGTGGACAACGACGCAACGAATGCCCGGTACGTCAAACTCGCTGTGGCGCAGGCGGAATCGGGCGCACATGTCGTCGGGCCGAGCGGGATGATGGACGGTCAGGTTGCCGCCATCCGTGGCGGACTCGACGCCGCCGGATTCGCTGATGTCGTGATCCTGGCCTACGCCGCCAAGTTCGCATCGGCGTTCTACGGTCCGTTCCGGGAGGCGGTGGCCTCCAGCCTGACCGGTGACCGCCGCACGTATCAACAGGACAGCGGCAACGGTCGCGAGGCGTTGCGTGAGATCGCCCTCGATATCGATGAGGGGGCCGACATCGTGATGGTCAAGCCGGCGATGGCCTATCTCGACGTCGTACGGGCGGCCGCCGAAATATCCCCGGTACCTATCGCCGCCTATCAGGTCTCGGGCGAGTACGCGATGATCAGCGCCGCCGCCGCCAACGGCTGGGTCGACGGCCGGGCCGCTGCTCTGGAATCGCTGATCGGTATCCGCCGGGCCGGCGCCGACATCGTGCTGACCTACTGGGCGGCCGAGGCGGCTCGTTGGCTGAGCTGAGCCGCCCGGCGGACGTCGACACCGGATTCTGGCTCTGGCTAGTCGCGTTGCTCCTGCTGATGACCGGGCAGATCTCAGACGGGTTAATCGCCCAGGTACCTGGTGACCGGACCACGATCGCCGTCGCGACGGCCGTCTTCATCGCGGGCCTCGGCGCCGTCGTGGTGACCTTCCTGCTGTTGCTGCGCTCGGGCCACAAGTGGACCCGGACGGTGCTCACCGCCGGCGGCGTCGCCACCATCATCTACACCGCCATCACGCTGTTCGGGGTGGGTCGTGATCCCATCCCAGCGGTGATCTACGCAGTCACCGGCATCGTCGGTTCGGTGCTCATCGGCGGCGGCGTCGTGCTGCTGCACAGGCCCGATTCGCAGGCGTTCTTCACCCGCTGAATAGGCTGGTACGTCATGACGGCACCCGACTCCCGCCCCGGTGTGGTGACCGCCGCCTGCTGGCTGCTCGTCGCCGGCGCGGTGCTGCTGATGACCGGTGGCTTGCTGGCCGCCACGGTCGGTTTCGACTACTTGCGGCAGATGCAGCCGCCGGCGGTTTCGGATCAGTCGGTGCGGGATCTGCTGTGGCAGTATCGCGGTTCCGGGACCCTGTTCTGCCTGGCCGCGTTGATCTTGCTGGTGTTCGCCATCCGGGCCCGCCGCCGCGATGCCCGGTCCAGACGTGCTGCGATCGCGGTGGGTCTGGTGATCGTGGTGCTTGTCTCGATCGTCGCGGGTCTTCAGATCGCAGGCCTGCACATATTGTCGCTGTTCAGCCTCGTGCCGATCATCGTCGGGACGCTGCTTCTGGGGCGTCCGGCGGCTGCGGAGTGGTTCAACGGACGGAGTGACGCAGATGTCTGATGACGTGACGCCGGACCAGGTGGATTCCGGTGAGGTGTTGTTCCACGAGGTCGGCGCCAGTTGGCGTTGGTTGCTGATGGGACCACTGGCCGCGCTGGCGATGCTCTACATCCAGCACGGCGCCGGGATGGGTATCCGGTTTCTCGTACCAGGCTTCTTCCTCGTGCTGCTGACGGGCATCCTCTACCTTCAGGTGCACGCGGCGCGGATTCACACCAGCGTCGAACTCACCGCGGAAACCCTTCGGGAGGGCACCGAGGTGCTGCCGCTGTCGGAAATCGTCCTGGTCTATCCCGAGACTCCCAATGCGCCGAAGTCCGGCAAGGATCCCTATCCCTGGCAGGACGCTCGGACAATCGGTGAGCTCAACGGAGTTCCCAAGGGGCGCAGAGGAATCGGCCTCAAGCTCACCGGTGGCCGGACCGCACAGGCCTGGGCCCGCGATGACGATGCGCTCCGCGAGAAGCTGACACAGTTGGTGGAGGCCCGGTGATGCGCGCCCGGCACATCGTGCAACTGGTGTTCGCGGCCCTGTGCGTGGCCGGCGCCGTGTTGTCCTGGCCGGCCGTCACGAGCATGGTCGATGTGGCGCCCGTCGCCGAAGGGCAACCGGCCACCGTCTCGGTGGTCTACAACCCGCCACTGATGATGCTCGCCTGGCTGCTCGCGACGACCGCCGGGGTGTTGTCCGTCCTGGGCATCGCCGGCCTGCGCCGGACCCGGCCACCCCTTGATACCTATACCCCCTAGGGGTATAGTGTCGGTCATGACGACAACAGATCTGCGCCTGACCGGGATGAGCTGCGCCTCGTGCGCGACCCGGATCGAGAAGGGCCTGAACGGACTAGACGGCGTCAACGCCTCGGTGAACTTCGCCGTCGAACAGGCGCATATCGAGCACGCCGACCAGGTCACCACCGCCGATCTCATCCGCGCGGTGGAGTCCGCCGGCTATCACGCCTCGGTGATCGACCACACCGGCCATGCGGGGCACGCCGGACACGACGGCCATTCGGGCGGCGAGGACCATATGGACCACGACCTGCCGGAGGAGAAGTTGCGTCCGCGACTGATCGGTTCGGCCGCGCTGGCCATCCCGGTGGTGGCCATTTCGATGGTGATGCCGTTGCAGTTCCCCGGGTGGCAGTGGGTGGTGCTGGCGCTGACCACCCCGATCGTGTTCTGGGGCGGCTACCCGTTCCACAAGGCTGCGCTGAATGCGGCCCGGCACCGGACCTCCACGATGGACACCCTGGTGTCGATCGGAACCCTCTCGGCCTACATCTGGTCGGCGATCATCGTCATCGGCGGTGGCGGGGGACACGGCCACGGTCACGGCCACGTCTACTTCGAAACCGCGGCCGCGGTCACTGTGTTCCTCCTGGCCGGCCGTTACTCGGAGGCAAAAGCAAAGAGGTCGGCCGGTGCGGCACTGCGCGCGCTGCTCTCCCTGGGCGCCAAGGACGCCATCGTGCTGCGCGGTGACGAGGAGGTCCGGATCTCAGCGGGCGAATTGGCGGTCGGCGACGTGATCGTGGTGCGCCCCGGTGAGCGAGTGGCCACCGACGGTGTCGTCATCGACGGCGCCTCGGCGCTGGACGCCTCGGCGATGACGGGGGAGTCGGTACCGGTCGACGTGCGTGCCGGCGACTCCGTTCTCGGTGGTGCGGTCAACACCTACGGCCGGATACTGGTGCGCGCCAACAAGGTCGGGGCGGACACCCAACTGGCCCGGATGGCCAAGATGGTGGCTGACGCCCAGGGTGGCAAGGCCTCGATCCAGCGACTCGCCGACCGGGTGTCGGCGGTTTTCGTACCCGCGGTCCTGATCGTGGCCGCGCTCACCCTGGCGGGCTGGCTCCTCACCGGGCACTCGGTGGCGGCGGCGTTCACAGCTGCGGTCGCGGTGCTGATCATCGCCTGTCCGTGCGCGCTCGGTTTGGCAACACCGACAGCGATCCTGGTCGGCACCGGCCGGGGCGCCCAACTCGGTGTGCTGATCAAGTCGCCTCAGGTGCTGGAGACGGTCGGCAGTATCGACACCGTCGTCCTGGATAAGACCGGGACCGTCACGACCGGACAGATGAGCGTCGAGACGGTCGAACCGGCCGCCGGCGAGAATGCCGATCAGGTGCTCGCCCGTGCCGCCGCGGTAGAGGCGGCCTCTGAGCATCCGATCGCCGCGGCCATCGTCGCCGCCGCGCGCGACGGCGGTCTGGCCGTCGCTGCGGTGACCGAGTTCGCCAACGATCCGGGCAGCGGTGTCAGCGGCGTAGTCGATGGGATTCGGGTACGGGTGGCCCGAGCCCAGGACGGCCCCGATTCCGGTGGACGCACCAGTGTCGCGGTCAGTTGGGATGGTGCTGAGCGGGGCGTGATCCGGCTTGCCGACGGAGTGAAACCCACCAGTGCGGAGGCGATCGCGGAACTGAAGGGCATGGGCATCACCCCGGTTCTGTTGACCGGTGACAACGCGGCGGTCGCAACCCGGGTGGCCGCCGAGGTCGGCATCGCACCCACGGACGTGATCGCCGGGGTGCTGCCGTCGCAGAAGGCCGATGCGGTCAAGGGACTGCAGGCCGAGGGCAAGCGGGTCGCCATGGTGGGTGACGGTGTGAACGATTCGGTCGCCCTTGCCACCGCCGACATCGGGATGGCGATGGGCACCGGCACTGACGCCGCGATCGAGGCCGGTGACATCACCCTGGTGCGCGGCGATCTGCGGACGGTACCGACTGCGCTGCGTCTCTCGTCGAAAACCCTCCGGATCATCAAGCAGAACCTGTTCTGGGCATTCGGCTACAACACCGCGGCAATACCGCTGGCCGCCCTGGGACTGCTCAACCCGATGATCGCCGGAGCGGCGATGGCGGCCTCGTCGGTGCTGGTTGTCATGAACAGTCTGCGGCTCAAGCGGTTCCGCTGATGACCGACGCCCTGCCACTGGGGCCCGATTCGCTGGTGTGGAAGTACTTCGGTGACCGCCGCATCGCGCTCATCGGGCCCCGGCCGGCAGTGCTGCAGAACATGCTCGTCGCACTCGGGCAGGGTGTGCAGGACCACTCGGTGTTCTTCGCCGACACCGCCGCGCGCATCAAGCGCTCGCTGCCGCCGATCTACCGGACCGTCTACGGCAGTGAGGAAGGCAATGCCGGGCCGAACGTCCGCGACTTCCACACCAACATCAAGGGCGAACTGCCGAAGGATTTCGGCGGTGGCCGCTATCACGCACTGGATCCTGAAACCTACTTCTGGGCGCACGCCACCTTCTTCGATCAGGTTCTCTATTTCACCGACACCTTCGTTCGCAGGCTCACCTCCGCCGAGAAGGAGCAGATGTATCTGGAGTCCAAGACCTGGTACCGCCGCTACGGCGTGAGCGACCGGCCGATGCCGGCCGACTATGCGGAGTTCGAGAAGTACTGGGACCACATGATCAACGAGGTTCTGGTGGCCCACCCGACTGCCAGGTACGGGGTCGGGTATGTCACCAAGGGCTTCCCGCGGCCCAAGAATGTCTCCGGTTTGACGTGGAAAATCGTTGCACCGCTGTTCAATCCACTGGCGGCGTTCCTCACCACCGGCGGTATGCCGCCGCGCACCCGCGAGCTCCTGGGACTGCCGTGGAGTGATCGTAGTGAACGCCGGTATCAGCGGTTCGCCGCGATCTGCCGTTCCGGTGTGGTCAATCGACTGTGGGACCGGCTCCCGATGAGGTGGCGCTACACGCCGTACGCACGTGAGGGTTTCGACCGCTACGCCAGTGTGACCGTGAGCTGACGGCCCTCGCGGTCGATCTCGAGGAGATTCGGACAGCGGTCGCGCAGTTCGCCGACCAGTCGCTGGCGCAGTGTCAGTCCGGCCGCCGGGCAGTGCTCGCAGGCTCCGCCGAGACGCAGTGTCACGGTGTCACCGCACCGCTGGGCGGTAACCGTGCCGCCGTGCGAGCGCACGAAATCTCCGACCGACCCGTCGAGCAGATCCGCGGTCACGCGCTCCAGTACCTCGCCGGGGGCCGGATCGACGATCCAGGCCGCCGGGTCGACGAGCGCATCCTGCAGTGCCACACGGACTTCCGTGCCGAGGTTCGACCACGACAGGCCGTTCCGCAGCCAGAGCCACACCGCGGTGTTCTCGGTCAGTCCGGCGCTGAGGGTGCCGTCGGCAAGCAGTTCGCCGAGCCGCCCGGGGGCGGAATGGATCCGTCCGGCGGGCAGTCGGCCCGCCGGCACCACCCAGCGCACGGCGTGCGGATCGTCGGAAACCCGTTCGGCGTGCAGGGGGATCGTCACGGCTCCCTCGTCAGATCAGGGCGGCGACGACGGTCCGAGCGGCCAGGGCGAGACCCCAGGCCAGAACGAACATGTAACTGAAGGCGATGGCGGGCCACTTCCATGAACCGCTCTCCCGGCGCAGGATGCCGACGGTCGACATGCATTGCAGTGCGTACATGAAGAACACCAGCAGTGCGGCGATGGTTGGGGCGTCGAAGAGCACTCGGCCGGTCTGCGGGCCGTCCTGCACCTTCATCTGCCGAAGTGCCTCGGTCGGGTCCTCCGGATCTGCCGAGGCCCCGACCTGACCCATAGTGGCCACGAACGTCTCCCGTGCGGCCAGCGAGGACAGGATGCCGATGTTGATCCGCCAGTCGAAGCCCAGTGGCGCGAACACCGCTTCCATCGCCCGGCCCACCGAGGCGGCGTAGGAGTGATCGAGAACATAGGAGGCGACCGCGGCGCCGTCGCCGCTGTTCACCCCGGCCGCTGACAACTCGGTCTCGTTGCGGACCGGCAGATTGAGCAGCACCCACAGGGCGACAGTCGTCACGAGGATGATGGAGGTCACCTTGCGCAGGAACGCCGACGCAGCCGTCCATACCTCGGCCACAACGGTATTCAGCCGCGGCAACTGATACGGCGGCATCTCCATGTAGAACGGCAGGATCGGTCCGCCGCGCGAGGTGAGCTTCTTGAAGACCGCGGCCACCAGCATCGCCGACACCGCACCGAAGATGTACAGGAAGAACATCACCACGGCGCGAGTGCTGAACGGGCCCACCCGCGCCTCGGCAGGCAGCAGCAGGCTCACCAGCAGGATGTAGACGGGCAGCCGGGCCGAACACGTCATCAACGGGGCGCCCATCATGGTGGCCAGCCGGTCACGTGCCGACGGCAGTGACCGAGTCGCCATGATGCCGGGGATGGCGCAGGCCACCGAGGACAGCAGTGCGACGAACGCACGGCCCTCCAGTCCCGCCTTGCCCATGACGCGGTCCATCAGGAACGCCGCCCGGGCCAGATAACCGGTGCCCTCGAGCAGGGCGATCAAGACGAATAACAGCACGATCTGCGGGACGAAGGTAAGTACGCTGCCCACGCCGCCGATCACCGCCTGGGACAGGAACGCCGAGAGCCAACCGACGTGGACTCGGTCGGCGACCAGGCCACCGAGCCAGCCGAAGAACGCCCCCACGGCATCCTGCAACGGGGCGGCGACGGTGAAGATCGTCTCGTAGAAGCCGAACATGGTCAGCAGGAAGACGATCGTGCCCAGAACCGGGTGCAGAAGCACCGAGTCGATGACGTCGGTGCGCCGATCCACCTTGGGCAGTTGGTATCCCGCGGAATCCAGCACCGAATCGACCCATGCGGTCACCTCGACCGGATCGGTGGGCGGAGCCACCACCGGCGTCGTCCACGAGTCCGAGCGCGCCATCACATGCCGCAGATCGGCCAGCGCGTCGCGGTGGCCGGCGACCACCGTCACCACCGGCACGCCGAGTGCGCGGGTGAGCGCGGCGACGTCGAGTTTGCCGTGTCGCCGGGCCAGATCGTCGGTGAAGGTCAGCACCACACAGGTGGGCAATCCGGTCTGCTGGAGTTGGGCGAACAGTCCCAGCGAGCGGCGCAGGGTGGTCGCGTTCAGCGTCACCAGGATCGCATCCGGGATGTCCACCCGAACGTTGTGGTGGCCGGTGTCGAGGACGTCGACCACGATCTGCTCGTCTGGACTGATCGGATCCAGACTGTAGGTGCCCGGCAGGTCCTCGACGACGACGGTCTGGCTCTCGCCCAGCTTCACCCGCCCCTCATAGCGCGAGACGGTGACGCCGGGGTAATTACCGGTCTTGGCGTGCAGTCCGGTAAGCGCATTGAAGAGGGTGGTCTTACCGGAGTTGGGGCTGCCGACGACCGCGAACCGGGTCAGGCTGGGATCCGCCGCGATGGAGCCGCCGCCGGTTCCGCAGTGGCCTTCAACGCTCATGAGCGGCTCACCGGACGGGTTCCACGTGGATGCATCGGCTCTGGGCGGCGCGCAGGGCGATCTCGTAGTCGCCGACCCGGAAGATCACCGGGTCGCGCAGTGGGGCCCGGCGGACCATCTCGACCTCGATCCCGGGGACCAGGCCCAGATCGAACAGCCGGCGGGCTGTGCTGGGTTCCACTCCGTCGCCGTAGCCGACCACGGTGGCGCGCTGCCCGCGGCCCAGATCGGCCAGTGTCCGGCCGGCATCGGTCCGGACGCCGGCCGACAGCCGTCGCTGGCGCATCAGGTCGGACACCGAAGACATGAAGTTAGGCTAGCTTAACCAACCCGGCCCGGCCTGCGAGGTTCCACAGAGCGGAACCACACCCTGCCGCCGGTCAGGCTCCGCAGGCTGGGACACTGATGCCCATGAGCGCGCCCTCGAACGTCTCGGCGAAGCTGTTCGCCGAGGCCTGCGCCGTCATCCCCGGAGGGGTGAACTCCCCGGTCCGGGCCTTCAACTCGGTCGGCGGAACCCCCCGCTACATCAGCTCGGCCACGGGATGCTGGCTGACCGATGCCGACGGCAACCGCTACGTCGACCTGGTCTGCTCGTGGGGTCCGATGATCCTCGGTCATGCTCATCCGGCAGTCGTCGAGGCGGTCCAGCGGGCCGCCGCGGACGGGCTGTCATTCGGAGCGCCCACGGCCCGGGAGACCGATCTGGCAGCCGAGATCATCGCCCGGATGAAACCCGTCGAGCGGGTGCGGCTGGTGAATTCCGGCACCGAGGCCACGATGAGCGCGGTGCGGCTGGCACGCGGTTTCACCGGCCGCGCCAAGGTGATCAAGTTCTCCGGCTGCTATCACGGCCATGTCGACGCGCTGCTGGCCGACGCCGGCTCCGGGGTCGCCACCCTGGGACTGCCTTCCTCGCCGGGTGTCACCGGTGCCACCGCGGCCGACACCATCGTGCTGCCCTACAACGATGTCGCCGCGATCGAGGAGTCCTTCGCCACGTTCGGCGACAGCATCGCCGCGGTGATCACCGAGGCCTGCCCGGGCAACATGGGTGCGGTCGCGCCGCTGCCCGGCTTCAATGCGGCACTTCGCCGCGTCACCGCCGAGCACGGCGCTCTGCTCATCAGTGACGAAGTGATGACCGGCTTCCGGATCAGCCGATCCGGTTGGTACGGAACCGATCCCGTTGACGCCGACCTGTTCACCTTCGGCAAGGTGATGAGCGGCGGGCTGCCCGCCGCGGCCTTCGGCGGACGTGCCGACGTGATGGAACGGCTTGCTCCGCTGGGGCCGGTGTATCAGGCGGGAACCCTGTCCGGGAACCCTGTCGCGGTGGCTGCCGGTCTGGCCACGCTGCGTCACGCCGACGACGCGGTCTATGCGAGGTTGAACGCGAACGCCGACCGGTTGGCCGGTCTGCTCGCTGAGGCGCTGGCGCCGACCGGACTTCCGCACCAGGTCGCTCGGGCGGGCAACTTCCTGTCGGTGTTCTTCGCCGAGAATCCGGTCACCGATTTCGCCTCGGCGAAGGCCAGTGAGACCTTCCGCTTTCCGCCGTTCTTCCATGCACTGCTCGACGGCGGGGTTTACGCACCGCCGAGCGCGTTCGAAACCTGGTTCGTCTCAGCGGCTCTCGATGATTCGGCCTTCGAACGGATCGAGGCGGCATTGCCGGCCGCTGCCCGGGCGGCCGCTGAGGCCAAGCGGCCATGAGCGACCGGACGCAGGCTAGAGGTCCGGTCGCGGGTGACCGGACGATCGTCCACGTGATGCGACATGGCGAGGTGCACAACCCGGAGGGCATCCTCTACGGCCGGTTGCCCGACTACCACCTGTCCGAACGAGGACGCGCCCAGGCACAATCGGTCGCCGACTGGCTGGCCCGGCGCGATATCACCTATGTGGTGGCCTCCCCATTGGAGCGTGCTCAGGAGACCGCCGCGCCAATCGCCGCCCATCACGGTCTGACCGTCGACGTCGACGATTCACTCATCGAGTCGCACAACGTCTTTCAGGGCCAGCGGGTCTCGCCAGGCGATGGCGCACTGCGCGATCCCCGTAATTGGTGGCACCTGCGTAACCCCCGTTCGCCGTCCTGGGGCGAGCCGTACGCCGAGATCGCCGTACGGATGCGAGCGGCCGTCGAGCGGGCGCGGATAAAGGCAGCTGGTCACGAGGCGGTCTGCGTGAGCCATCAGCTTCCGGTGGAGACCCTGCGCCGGGCGATGAACAGCGATCCGCTGCATCACTTCCCGACTCGGCGGATGTGCAATCTGGCGTCGCTGACATCGTTCCATTTCGACGGCGACGAATACGTCGGTTGGGCATACGCGGAGCTGGGCGGCCGGTGAAGCGGTTGCTGATGGTGCTGATGATCGCGGCGTCGCTGGTGTCCGGCTGCTCCACCGGCGACGACGCCGTCGCCCAGGGTGGCACGTTCGAGTTCGTCGCGCCCGGCGGCAAGACCGACATCGGTTACGACCCGCCGGCCGGCCGCGGCAAGCCCGGACCGCTGTCAGGACCGGACCTGCTGGATACGAACAGGACCATCTCACTGACCGACTTCGCCGGCAAGGTGGTGGTGATCAACGTCTGGGGGCAGTGGTGCGGACCCTGCCGCGCCGAGATCACTCAGTTGCAGAAGGTCTACGACCAGACCCGCGATCTCGGGGTGGCATTCCTCGGAATCGACGTGCGCGACAACGACATCGACGCACCCCGCGATTTCGTCAAGGACCGGCACGTCACGTTCCCCTCCATCTACGACCCGGCGATGCGAACCATGATCGCTTTCGGCGGCAAGTACCCGACCACGGTGATCCCTTCGACGGTGGTCCTCGACCGCGAGCACAGGGTGGCCGCGGTGTTCCTGCGTGAACTGCTTGCCGAGGATCTGCTCCCTGTGGTTCAGCGGCTGGCGGCCGAGAAGTGAGCGGATTCGCCCAAACCGCCGCGGCGGGCCCACTTCTGGTCGCCTTGGGACTGTGTGTACTGGCCGGACTGGTGTCGTTCGCCTCTCCGTGCGTTGTGCCACTGGTTCCGGGTTACCTGTCCTATCTGGCGGCGGTGGTCGGCGTCGACGGATCATCCAGGCGGCGCTGGCGGGTGGCGGGATCGGCACTGCTGTTCGTCGCCGGTTTCACCGCGGTGTTCGTCCTCGGCACCGTCGCCGTACTGGGCATGACAAGTGCTCTCATCACCAATCAGCTTGTTCTGCAACGAATCGGTGGTGCCGTCACCATCGTGATGGGTCTGGTGTTCATCGGTTTCTTCCCCGCTCTGCAACGCCAGGCCCGGTTCGCGCCGCGACGGTGGGCCGGCCTGGCCGGTGCGCCCTTGCTGGGTGCGGTGTTCGCACTTGGATGGACGCCGTGCCTGGGTCCGACGCTGACAGGGGTGATCGCCGTCGCGTCGGCCACCGACGGGGCCGACGTCGCCCGCGGGATTGTCCTGGTGCTGGCCTACTGCCTGGGACTGGGTATCCCGTTCATCCTGCTCGCGCTCGGATCGGGTTGGGCCGTCAACGGTTTCGGCTGGCTGCGCCGGCATACCCGGGCAATCCAGGTGTTCGGCGGCCTGCTGCTGATCGCCGTCGGACTGGCGCTGCTGACCGGTGTCTGGAACGACTTCATCTCCTGGGTTCGTGATTCCCTCGTCAGCGATACGAGGCTGCCGATCTGATGACCGTGCTTCGGAATCTGTGGCGGGCGCTCACGTCCATGGGAACCGCACTGGTGCTGCTATTCCTGCTCGCCCTCGGCGCAGTTCCCGGCGCCCTGCTTCCGCAGCGCAGCCTCAACGAGTCCAAAGTTGAGCAGTACCTGGTCGCCCACCCGGTGATCGGACGATGGCTGGATCGCCTGCAACTGTTCGACGTGTTCTCCAGTTTCTGGTTCACCGCGATCTATGTGCTGCTGTTCGTCTCGCTGGTGGGCTGTCTGACGCCCCGGATGATCGAGCATTTCCGGACCCTGCGTTCCACGCCCGTTGCGGCGCCGAGGAACTTCAATCGGCTGCCCAAGCACGCTGACGTGACCGTGGCCGGAACGGTCGATGAAGCGGTCGCCGCCATCACCGGGCAGTTGCGCGGCTGGCGGCGCACCGTTCGCTGCGACGGTGATATCACCGAGGTGTCGGCCGAGAAGGGCTATCTGCGCGAGTTCGGCAATATCGTCTTCCACTTCTCGCTGCTCGGACTTCTGGCCGCCATCGCCGTCGGCAAGCTGTTCGGCTACGAGGGCAACGTCGTCGTCATCGCCAACGGCGGCCCCGGTTTCTGCTCGGCGTCACCGGCCGCCTTCGATTCGTTCCGGGCCGGCAACAAAGTGGACGGCACATCGCTGTATCCGATGTGCATACGCGTCAACGACTTTCAGGCCAAGTACCTGAACTCCGGCCAGGCGACCTCGTTCGCCGCGCATATCGACTACCAGGCCGGCGCGGATCTCGCCTCTGGCACCTGGCGGCCGTATCTGCTGGAGGTCAACCACCCGTTGCGGGTCGGTGGAGACCGGGTGTACCTGCAGGGCCACGGTTATGCTCCGACCTTCACGGTGATCTTCCCGAACGGCGAGAAGCGAACTCAGACCGTGCAGTTCCGTCCGGACAATCCGATGACTTTGTTGTCGTCAGGCACGGTTCGGGTGGATCCGCCGGCCGGCCTCTATACGGCGGATGAGCGTCGCAAGCATCAGCTCGCCATAACCGGTCTGTTCGCGCCGACTCAGCAGATGGACGGCAAGCTGCTGTCGTCGAGTTTTCCTGATATGCGCGACCCGGCGGTCGCCATCGATGTCTACCGTGGCGATGCCGGACTCGACACCGGCAAACCGCAGTCGCTCTTCAGTATCGACGCCCGTCTGATCGACCAGAAGAGGCTGACGAAGCTCAAGCGGGTCAACCTCGGCCTGGGCAAGGACGTGCGGCTAGACGACGGCACCGTGGTGCGCTTCGACGGCGCCACCCCGTTCGTCAACCTTCAGGTCTCCCACGATCCCGGACAGGTCTGGGTTCTGGTCTCCGCGCTATCGATGATGGCGGGTCTGCTGGTGTCGCTGGTGGTGCGCCGTCGCCGGGTCTGGGCTCGTATCACGCCCGCCGGCGGGCTGGAGCACAGCGACTCGGGGATCAACTCGGCAGCGGGTACGGTGAACGTCGAGCTGGGCGGTCTGGCCCGCACCGATAACTCGGGCTGGGGCGGGGAATTCGAGAAGCTCACCGAGGTCCTGCAGGAGAAGGCGTGAACACTCACATAGATATCGGCTTGTCCAGGTACTCGGATTGGGCATTCACCGGATCCGTTGTCGTGCTGGTTCTGGCGCTCATGCTGCTCGCGGTCGAACTGGCGTCCAGTCGCGGCCGTCGCGTCGAAGAACGCGAACTGGTCGCCGCCGGGGGAGTGGCCGCCGACGCCGACCGTCCCGGAGTGGTGATGGCCGCCGGTGCGCGGCCGCTTGCCGAGCGGGTCGGCGGATCCGGACTGGCGCTGGTCTACGTCGGTATCGCCCTGCTGCTCGCCTGCATCGTGCTTCGCGGCCTGGCCACCTCGCGGGTGCCGTGGGGCAACATGTACGAGTTCATCAACCTGACGAGTTTCTGCGGGCTGATCGCCGCCGCGGTGGTGCTGCGCAAGCCGCAGTATCGCGCGTTGTGGGTTTTCGTCCTGGTGCCGGTGCTGATCTTGCTGGCGGTGTCGGGCAAGTGGCTCTACGCCAACGCCGCTCCGGTGATGCCGGCCCTGCAGTCCTACTGGTTGCCGATCCACGTCTCAGTGGTCAGCCTAGGTTCCGGGGTGTTCCTGGTCTCCGGCGTGGCCAGCATCCTGTTCCTGCTGAAGCTGTCGAAGTTCTCCGAACCCGGTGCGCAGGGCGCGCTGGCGCGGGTGGTCTCCCGGCTACCCGATGCGCAGACCCTCGACCGGATCGCCTATCGGACCGCAATTTTCGCGTTCCCGGTCTTCGGATTCGGAGTGATCTTCGGCGCCATCTGGGCTGAGGAGGCCTGGGGGCGTTACTGGGGCTGGGACCCCAAGGAAACCGTGTCCTTCATCACCTGGGTGATCTATGCGGCCTACTTGCACGCCCGGTCGACGGCCGGCTGGCGGGACAAGAAGGCGGCATGGATCAACGTCGTCGGATTCGTGGCGATGGTCTTCAATCTGTTCTTCATCAACCTGGTGACCGTCGGCTTGCACTCCTACGCCGGCGTGAACTGATCCGGCCTAACTGATCCGACGGAGAAAATCCGGATCGTCATCGGGTCCGATGACCCGCGTGGTGGGCTTGTGGGATTGAGCACGAACGGCTCGCAGGCCGACGTAGGCCAGTGCCGCGATCACCACGATGAGCAGCAGGTAGATCACTCCCATACCTCCTTTGAACGAATATACGCGCGTCGGTAGGCTCGGCGCCGTGACCGAGAACAACGCGACCGCCGGCACCGGGCGGATGGTGCGGGACGTTGCCGTCTACACATTGGCGCGGCTGGTTCTGGTCCTCGTGCTCACGGCGGTGATCTTCTATTCAGCCCGCCTGATCGGCGTCAGCGATATGCCCTTCATCGTCGCTCTGCTGTTTGCGCTGATTCTGTCGCTGCCGTTGGGCATCTGGCTGCTCGGCCCGCTGCGCCGCCGCGCCACCGCCGGAATCGCGGAGGTCGACGCACGTCGTCGCCGGGACCGCGAGCAGCTCGAAGCCCGGCTGCGCGGCGAGAAGGACTAGCGCGAACGACTAGCTGCGCTTCCAGGCGTCGACTTCGATCTCCACCAGCATCGTCGGATCGACCATCGTCACGCCCGCGACCATCGTCGCGGCTGGGCGGATGTCGCCGAACACCTCGCCGTGGGCTTTGGCGACGGCGTCGATGTCCGACGCGTTGACCAGAAAAACCCGGGAACGCACCACGTCCACCAGTGAATAGCCGACCTGTGCCAGTGCGGGCGCGATGACCTCGTTGAGCGCTACCAGCGTCTGACCGTAGGCGTCACCGGGGTGTTTCACCTCGCCGCCGATGCTCGCCGTGGAGCCCGAAACGTGGACGTAATCGCCGGCGACCGTCGCCCGGGAGTAGCCGATAGTGGCCTCCCACGGGCTGCCGCTTGAGATCAGTCGGTCCGCTGCCATCGTTGTCTCCTTATTCGTCGCGGTCTCAGTGAAGCGCCAGTGCGGTCGACACCGCGATCGACCACACCAGCATGGTCAGGCCGGTGTCCCGCAGCACGGGGATCAGATCGCGGCCCCTTTTGCCGCCTCGTACCGGACCGGCGGCCCGCAGGGCCAACGGGGTCGCCAGCAGGCCTGCGGCACACCACGGCGTCGCGGCCATCAGCACCAGTGTGAGCAGCCCGGCCACGCCCAGCAGCGACTGATAGAACAACCGGGTCCGTGCGTCGCCCAGGCGGACCGCCAGTGTCAGCTTGCCGGACTCGGTGTCGGTGGGGATATCGCGAAGGTTGTTGGCCACCAGCACCGCTGAGGACAGCGCGCCGGTGGCCACCGCGAGGGCGAGGCCGACCCAGTCGATCCGCTGCGCCTGGGTGTACTGGGTGCCGAGCACCGCCACCAGACCGAAGAAGAGGAACACCGCGACCTCGCCCAGTCCCGCGTATCCGTACGGGCGGGAGCCGCCGGTGTACAGCCACGCGCCGGCGATGCACAGCGCGCCTACGGCGATCAGCCACGGTGCGCTCAGGAGCGCCAACACGAGACCGGACACCCCGGCCACGGCGAGGCAGATGATCGCCGCGGTGAGGACCGCGCGCGGCGCGGCGAGCTTCGAACCGACCAGCCGCAATGGCCCGGCCCGCTCGTCGTCGGTGCCCCGTATCCCGTCGGAGTAGTCGTTGGCGTAGTTGACGCCGATGATCAAGGCGAGCGAAACGGCCAGCGCCAGCAGGGCTTTCCACCACACGGCCCCGTGCAGCCAGGCGGCAGCGCCGGTTCCGGCGATCACCGGCGCAACCGCGTTGGGAAGGGTGCGCGGGCGGGCGCCTTCGATCCACTCGGCGACAGTGGCCATCAGTGGTTCGCCAGTTCGAGGACGAGGTTGATGGTGCTGGCCAGGATGACGGTTCCCAACAGGAATGAGACCAGGGCCTGACCGAGTACCGATCCGCGTATCCGCGGACTGGCAAGATCGGTGTCGGAGACCTGATAGGTCATCCCGACGGTGAACGCCAGATAGGCGAAGTCCTTGTAGCAGGGCTGATAACGCTCGCCCTCCTGGTGATAGCTGATCGGCGTGGCATGCGGGTCGGTGTAGTAGAGCAGTGCGTAGCGCATGGTGAACGCGGTGTGGATGGCAAACCAGGATCCGATCACGCTGAGCACCCCGATCAGCGCCTCGACGCGATGGGGTTCGGAGCCGGGCCTGTTGGCCATCAGGAGATAACCCACCCCGGCCAGAGCGGCCAGACTCCCGGCCAGCACGATGGCGTGCGACATCGTGGGGTTTCCGTCCTCATGGCGCTTGCGCACGTGGTCCTGGGTCTCCCCGGCATCCATCGGCCGCAGGACCGACCAGGTCCACACCAGATAGATGACGGCCGCCACGATCCAGCCCACCGCGGGTGCGTAATGCCATTCCTGGCGCGTCATTCCGACCAACACGGCGGTCGCGACGCCGAAAGCCAGAGCCACACTTATCCGCCGCATCCACCAGAGCGTAATACTGGGCTGATGAAGACACAGATCTGCGATCAGTTCGGCATCGAGTTCCCACTCTTCGCCTTCAGCCACTGCCGCGACGTGGTGGCGGCGGTGACCAACGCCGGCGGATTCGGCGTCCTGGGCGGCGTCGCGTTCCGGCCGGATCAGCTTGAGCAGGAGTTGTCCTGGATCGACGATCACGTGAACGGCAAGCCCTACGGTGTCGACATCATCGTTCCGGCCAAGTTCGAGGGCAAGGGCGAGAACCTGTCCAGAGAGCAACTGGCCGAACGCATCCCGGCCGAGCATCGTGAGTTCATCAACCAGTTGCTCGTCGACCACGGAATCGAGGTGGAGGAACTGCGAGTCGCCTCCTCGGCGCTGTCCGGCGACACCGGGCAGAGCCTGCTCGAAGTCTCGCTCAATCACCCGATCAAGCTGATGGCCAACGCTCTGGGGGTACCGCCGGACTACATGATCGCGGCCGGCAAGGAACGAGGTATTCCGGTGGCCGCGCTCGTCGGCGCCAAAGAGCACGCCATCAAGCAGGTCAGGGCGGGTGTCGATCTGATCGTGGCGCAGGGCACCGAGGCAGGCGGTCACTGCGGGGAGGTGAGCACCCTGGTCCTCATTCCCGAGGTGCTGGAGGCGATTGCCGATGTCCCGGGCGGACGTGACGTGCCGGTGCTGGCAGCCGGCGGCATCGTGACCGGCCGGCAGATGGCGGCGTGCGTGGCGATGGGTGCGGCCGGAGCCTGGACCGGGTCGGTGTGGCTGACCACCGAGGAGGCCGAGACCGAGCCGCACACCAAGCAGAAGATGCTGGCTGCCACGTCGCGGGACACCGTTCGTTCAGCGGGCCGCACCGGCAAGCCGTCGCGGCAGCTGCGGTCGGACTGGACCGACGCCTGGGCGCCGAATCCGGGCGGCCGTCAGCCGCTGGGGCTTCCGTTGCAGGCGATGATCGCCGAGCCCGCGCTACGCCGGATTGACCGGCTGGCGGGCAACGGCCACCCGGGCGCGCAGGCTCTGGCGACCTATTTCGTCGGTCAGGGCGTCGGATTGATGAACAAGATCAAGCCCGCCCGCGAGGTGGTCCTGGAGTTCATCGAGGACTACGTGGCCGCAGCCGAGCGTCTGTCGGGGACGCTCGAAGACTGATTTGCCGGCTAAGGCCAAACTGCGGAATCCGTAGCAAAATCAGCGCGAATCCACGGATTGCGTGGATTTGACGGTCCTATTCAGCGGGATTAGACATTTTTGACCGCTCCTGGGATCATGGTCGGCATGCAGAATATTGTGAAATCGGCCGCCATGGCGGCGGGTGTGGCCGTCGCGCTGAGTCTTTTCGGCAGCGCGGTCGCGAGCGCTAGCAGCGGCCACGAATCCAATGCCGACGTGAAGGTGAGCACCACGCCGCCCTCGATGGAACTGTCGACTTCTGAAGGTGAACAGATCCGCACGACCGGCACCCAGGGCACCATCGCCAGCGCAACGCAGGGCACCATCGCCAGTTCCGATCAATGCACGGATTCATCGACCACGAAGGTCGCGTGCATCACCCCGTCATCGCAGGCGGCGCCACAGCTGAAGGCCAAGTAGTCCATCAGCCGATGCGGCCCGGCCCGGCCTCGCCGGGTCGGGCCGTTCTGGTCGGGCAGGTCCACCGATCGGTGGACAGCGGGTTCCTTCCGTTCAGGGGTCTGCGGGTGGACAGCAGGCCAGTCGGCCCGCGCCGATAGTGGTGGCATGTCCAAGAACGCCATCACCGCCAAGAGGATCTCCTTCATCGCATCGATCGGCGGCGCAGTCCTGAGCGCCGCGCTGACCCTCGCCACCCCGGCCCATGCGGTCGGCGCCGGCGGCCATGACCGGCCGCGCTCACTGGCGCAGCCGACCACGTCGACGGTCGTGTCCAACATCGACACGGTTGTGTCCAACAGCGCAAACGGCGTTGCCCGGTAACGACCGGTTAGGTGGATGCCACCGCCGTCCCGATGTCGCACGCACGTGACGGAACGGCCTTCGGGATGACCTTTTTCGCGCGTGAAAAGCATTGTCCAGCTTGGTGATTAACCGGAATCGACTATGGTCTCACGTCAAGTCCCTGACTTCTGGGAAGAATAGTCGGCGGCCAGGGGCAACCGGACCTCGAATCGGGCGCCGGTCGAAAGATTGCGTGCCGACAACGTGCCGCGGTGCGCCCGCACCAGACCGGAGGCGATGGCCAGGCCTAGACCGGACCCACTCGGCAGCGAGGAATCAGATCGTGGGACACGGTCATTCGACCCCCGGTAGGCCACATCGAACACCCGCGGCAGGTCCGCATCGGCGATGCCCACCCCGGTGTCGTCGACCCGGACCCACGCGCCCCGATCATCGGCGCCCATCGACAGCGACACCCTTCCGCCGGCCGGGGTGTGCGCGATCGCATTGGCGACCAGGTTCGACAGCACCCGGACCAGAGCGCGGTCGCTGCCGATCACCCGGACCGGGCTGGGCGGAAGGTCGACGGTCAGAGTCACCCCTGAGCGCTCGGCGGAGATGTGGTGAATGTTCACCACATCATCGACCACCTCGTCGAGAGGGACCCGTTCATAAGGGGCGGTCACCGCGCCGGCGTTGATCTTCGAGATCTCGAAGAGGTCATCGACCATCTCGGACAGCCGGATGGACTCCTGCTCGATCCTTTTCGCCTGTGACTGCGCCTCGTCCGCGGTGACGACACCGTCGGCGATCGCCTCCGACAACGCCCGGATGGCCGCCAGGGGTGTGCGCAGATCGTGGCTGACGAACGCGACCAGTTGCCGGCGGGACTGTTCGGCGGTTCGCTCGACGTCCTGAATCTCCTGCTCCCACACCGTTCTTCGGGCCTGATACCTGGCCAGCATCACCGCGGCGGGAAGAGTCACGATCGCCACGATCACAAGTACCAGGGCTACCGCGTGGAAGGTGCCTTCGGTCATGAGGCGACTGGCGAAGAACACTCCCGCCAGCGTTGCCAGGGTGGGGATCAGCACCAGCGTCACCATGCTGAAGGTCAGCGACCAGGATCGCGCCAGTCGGATCGCCAGTGCGCCGATCAGCACCACCGGCAGGCAACCGCCCAGTGCCAGCAGTCCCAGGTCCATCAACTCATGCGGTGTCAGCGTCGCCCTGCCACAGGTAGCCGCGTCCCCATACAGTCTGTACGCGGTGGTGATCGCCGAGTTTCGACCGCAACCGCTTCACATGCACGGTCACTGTCGACAGGTCGCCGAAGTCCCAGTTCCACACCCGTTGCAGCAACTCCTCGCGGGAGAAAACCGCGTCGGTGTGGGTGAGGAAGAACAGCAGCAGGTCGAACTCCCGGTTGGTCAGACCGACCGGTTTGCCGGCGACGGTGACCGAGCGGGCCGCGGTCGACACCGACAACTCTCCGACGGAGATCTCAAGCGGCACCGCCGACGGTGTGGAGGGAACCCGGCGCAACACGGAACGGACCCGCAGTGCCAGTTCCCGAGGGCTGAAAGGTTTGGTGAGATAGTCGTCGGCGCCGGCTTCCAATCCGGCGATGCGGTCGTCCTCCTCGCCCAGGGCGGTGAGCAGGATCACCGGAATGCTGTAGTCCCCGCTCTGGCGCAGTGTCCGGCACAGTGACAAGCCGTTGGGCCCGGGCATCATCACGTCCAGCACGGCCAGGTCGATCCGCTCGGTTCCCAGCACCTGCAACGCCTCGTTGCCGTCGCCGGCCACGCGCACTTCGAGGCCGTCGCGCTCCAGGTAGCGCCGGACGACGTCGCGCACGACGACATCGTCGTCGGCGATCAGAACCCGCGGCGTCATGAATCCGAGCCTAGCCAGCCGATCCGAAACGCTCACGTAGCGCCCGGCGGTCCAATTTTCCGATCCCGCGGCGGGGCAATTCCTCGACGAGATGAACCTCCCGGGGCGCCGCGGTGCGGTCCAGCGATCCGGCGACGAAGTCCCGAAGTTCCTCCAGCGACGGCATCGGGCCTGCGGGCACCACCGCGGCCACCACCCGTTGTCCCAGTCGCTCGTCGTCCACCCCGAACACCACGCACTCGACGACCGCGGGGTGCCGCGCCAGCGCCGCCTCCACCACTGCGGGCAGTACGGTCAGGCCGCCGGTGCTGATCGCATCGTCGGTCCGGCCCAGCACTGACAGACATCCCGAATCATCAACGGCACCAATGTCATCGGTTAGGAACCAGCCGGGTTCGGCGAATGGGTCCGGGTCTGCCGGATTCCGGTATCCCATGGCCAGGGTGGCGCCGCCGATCGCGATACGGCCCACCGGGTCTATGCGGACCTCGACGCCGTCCAGTGGCAGTCCGTCGTAGACACACCCGCCGGCGGTCTCGCTTGAGCCGTATGTCCGCACCACCGAGATCCCGGCGTCGACGGCCGCGGCCAGCACCGGCGCGGGCGCCGGGCCGCCGCCTATGAGCACCGCGTCGAGTTCGGCCAGTGCCGCGCCGGCGGCCGGATCGTCCAGTGCCTTGGCGAGTTGGTTGGCCACCAACGCGGCGTAGCGGCGTCCCGAACCCATCTGCGTGACGGCCGCGGGCAGCGCGCCGGCGTCAAAACCGCCCGACACGTCGATTTCGACTGGAACCGTCCCGGCCAACGAACTCCGGACCAGCACCTGCATCCCGGCGATGTGATGTGCCGGGAGGGCCAGCAGCCAGGTGCCGGGGCCGCCCAACCGGTCGTGGGTGGCCGACGCGCTGGCGATCAGGGCCGCCGAGGTCAGCATCGCGCCCTTGGGCGGTCCGGTGGTTCCGGATGTCGGAATGACCAGGGCGACGTCGTCGTCGATCTGCTCACCGACCCGCAGGCCACGGGTGAGCAGATCGCTCTCCCGCAGATCTCCCGCCGGGATCGGGACCACCGGACCCTCCCGACCGTCAAGAACGCCTTCGAGGGCTGCTAGCAGCGATAACGCCGACGGCCCGGGGGGAATTGCGAGTGCGCGCAGCGTGGCGATCCTGGCTCCTCTCACCGATCTCCGGATCCACGCTATCCGCGAGTCGGGACGTTGGACCCTATTGCGGAACGTTGATTGGTCAAATCCGGACCTCTGGCCCCAGAATGAGCCACATGACTTCGGAGTTGGTCATTCTCGTGCTGTTGATCGTGACAGCACTGGCCTTCGACTTCACCAACGGTTTCCACGACACCGGAAATGCGATGGCCACCTCGATCGCCACCGGGGCGCTCAAGCCGAAGACGGCGGTCACCCTGGCCGGCATCCTCAATCTGGTCGGCGCCTTCCTCTCCGTCGAGGTGGCGGCCACCGTGACCAAGGACGTCCTGAAGATCCAGGACGCCAAGACCGGTGTCCTGCTGCCCAATATCGATCCGTCCCTGGGCCTTCTGATCATCTTCGCCGGACTGGTCGGCGGCATCCTGTGGAACCTGCTGACCTGGCTGTTCGGCATCCCGTCCAGTTCGTCCCACGCCTTGTTTGGCGGTCTGGTGGGTGCCGGCCTGGCTGCGCTCGGTGCGGCCGGGGTGAACTGGAGTGGGCTGACCCAGAAGATCCTCATTCCGGCGGTCGCATCGCCGGTGATCGCCTGCCTGGTCGCCGCCTGCGGTACCTGGCTGGTGTTCCGGATCACCCGCGGTATGCAGCACGACCGCCGCGACCGCGGATTCCGCCGCGGGCAGGTGGCGACTGCATCACTGGTCGCCCTGGCCCACGGCACCAACGACGCCCAGAAGACGATGGGTGTGATCGCGCTGGCACTGCTGACCACCGGCCACCTCACCGGCGACGTCAAGAAGGACGGCCTGCCGCTGTGGATCATCGCCTCCTGTGCGCTGGCGATCGGCCTGGGCACCTACATCGGTGGCTGGCGGGTTATCCGGACCCTGGGCAAGGGTCTGGTCGAGATCGAAGCCCCGCAGGGGCTCTCGGCCGACTCCTCGTCGGTGGCGATCATCCTGACCTCCAGTGTGGCGGGCATGGCGTTGTCGACGACACATGTGGCGACCGGCTCGATCCTCGGCAGCGGCGTGGGCAAGCCGGGCGCCGAGGTGCGCTGGTCGGTGGCAGGCCGGATGGCGGTGGCCTGGCTGATCACCCTGCCGCTCGCCGGTCTGGCCGGCGCGCTGACCTTCTGGGTCGGGCACGGGATCGGCCAGGTCAGCTCAGATCTGACCGGCAGCGTGGTGATCTTCGCGATCCTGGTCGCGACATCGGGCTACATGTGGTGGCGAGCCCAGCAGCACAAGGTCGACCACTCAAACGTCACCGCGGAGTGGGACGCCTCCACCAACTCGGTGGTGCCCGCCGACGTTCGGGAAGCGGCGCGGCAGCGCCGGAAGACGGCGTGAGAGCGAGGCGATGATGCACTACCTGGAAGCCTCGCTGCGCGTATTGCTGGTCGGTCTGGTTCTCGGCGCGGGCCTGCCGGCACTGTTCGCGATCGGTGTGCGCACCTACTCCGCCGGCGGCGGCGGTGAACTGCGCGGACCCAACCCGGCGTTGCGGGCGATCGGCCTGCTGCTGATCGCCTTCGTGGCGGTCGTGATCATCGTGGCGATCCTCTGGATCACCCGCAACACGATCCACCACCACTTCGGGGTGGACCTGTTCCCGTTCATCAAGAAGAAGTGAGGGTGTGATGACGACCGAACCGACGCCGACACCGAACTTCTTCCAGTCCGTTCTGGGCTGGCTGCACAACGTGTATCCGGACGGCATCCCGCGCACCGACTACTACCCACTGCTGGCACTGCTGAAGCGTTCCCTCACCGAGGATGAGGTGGTCCAGGCGGCCTTCTCGGTGCTCAAGGACAGCGGCCCGGACGATCCGGTGACCGCCGATCAGATTCGTGGGGCCATCCGGGATACCACCGAGAAGGAACCTACGGTCCAGGAGATCAATCAGGTGGCTGCGCGGCTTGCCATGGTCGGCTGGCCGCTCTCCGATCACAGCTGACGGGCACCCGATCTAACCCCGGTTGTCCCTGCGCAGCGGGTGATCGTCGGGCACCTGCACGAAGATCAGCGTTATCCCATCCGGATCGATCACATGCATCTCGTGGAGTCCCCAAGGCTCACGTCGCGCCTCGCGGGCGATCTCGACACCCCGTCCGCGCAACTCGTCCTGGGTCTGTTCGAGATCGCGGACCTGTAGCCACAGCGCACCCGAGAAGGACGCCGGCCCACCGTGGCCGGCCAGTTCGATGAGTGACTGGCCCGCGAAGAAGACTGTGCCGCCGGGATATTCGCGGGCGATCGCCAAGCCAAGCGCATCCCGGTAGAAACACAGGGAGCGCTCGTAATCGGCGGGCCGCAGCAACACCCGGCTGGATAGGATCTCCATCGTCAGTTCGGCTGTACCCGTTGACGTTTCAGCAGACCGTTGAGGACGCTGGGGGCGAGCACGTCGATGGCTCGGGCGGTGACGCCGAAGCGCGGTGCTATGCGAACCGGCCGGTGCCGGGCGGCGTCGATCATCCACCCGGCGGCCTCGGTGGAACTCAATGCGGGCATTCCGGTGTATTCCTTCGTGGGGGCGATCATCGGGGTGGCCACCAGTGGGTAGTAGAGCGTCGTGGAGTGCACTCCGTAACGCGACCATTCGGTCTCGATCACTCGGCTCACCGCGCTCAACGCGGCTTTCGATGCGTTGTAGACGCTGAACAACGGAGACGCCTCACTGAGCACACCCCAGGTTGCGACATTGATGATGTGTCCGTCGCCGCGCTCGATCATTCCCGGCGCCAGTCCGCGGATCAGGCGCAGTGGGGAGTAGTAGTTGAGCCCCATGGTGCGTTCGACGTCGTGCCAGCGGTCCAGCGAGTCGGCCAGCGGCCGTCGGATCGACCGGCCCGCGTTATTCACCAGGATGTCCACCCCGCCGAAGCGGTGCACTGCGGTCTCCGCGAGGGCGTCGACCGCGTCGAGGTCGGACAGATCGCAAGGCAGGGCGGTCGCGGTGCCGCCGCGTTCGGCGATCCTGGCACTCACCTCGTCGAGCAGATCGGCGCGCCGGGCGACGAGGATCACTTCGGCACCCTCGGCGGCGAACGCGTCGGCGCCGGCCTCGCCGATGCCCGAGGACGCCCCGGTGATGAGCACCCGCTTGCCGCGCAGTGGAATCCGGGTTCGTCCCGACATCGCCATCGGCGGCCGCATCCCGGTCAGGGCGATGGCCTCGGCGAGTTTCCGGCGACCTCGTTCCAGCGGGTTCACAGCGGGAGGCCGCGATCGCGAAGTGCTTCGATCAGTCCGGTCGGGCGCTGCGCGATCGGTAACGGGTCCACCAGCGCAAACGAGCAGCCCAGATTTCGTGCCGCGCCGTCGTTCTCCACACTGTCGCCGACCATCAGCGCCGCCTCGGCATCGACACCGACCCGGTCCAGGGCCGCATCGAAGATCCGGCGGTCCGGCTTGGCGGCGCCGACTTCGTAGGACAAGACGTACTCATCGGCTTCGGCACCGGCGGCATGGAGTACCGGACGGATGTCCCAGGCGATATTGGATACGACAGCCGTGCGGATCCCGTTCTGCCGCAGGGATTTCAACACTTCGGCCGTATCGGGGTATACCTGCCATTCGGCAGGATCGATCACGCGCTGGTACAGGACTTCGGCGTGCTCTTCACCCAACCCGGAGCTGCGGAGCACATGGAGGTAGGCCTCCCGGTGCAACACCGGATCCAGATCGCGGCGCTCCCATGCTTCATGGGTCACGCTTGCGGTGGGGTGTGTCATCCGGTCCATCACCACGGCGCGCTGTGCGGCGTCCAGACCCATGCCGGCGAACCAGCTGTCGCGCTCCTCAAGACTTGCCAGCGTGCCGGAGAAGTCGAAAAGGACTGCGCGCACGTCATCCGATGGCACGCGCCGAACCTTCCCAGAACGTCGCACGGACCGCCTTCTTGTCAGGCTTGCCCAACGCGGTGACCGGGACCGAATCCACCACGATCACCTGCTTGGGCGATTGCACTGAACCCTTGCGTTCCTTCACGGCGTCCTGGATCTCTGTGGTCACGCGGTCGATCGTCTCATCATCGGAGGCATGGTCGGGACGCAGCACGATCACCGCGGTGACCGCCTCACCCCATTTCTCGTCGGGCGTACCGATTACGCACACCTGGGCCACGGCCGGATGTTCGGCGACGACGTCCTCGACCTCGCGCGGGAAGACGTTGAACCCGCCGGTGACGATCATGTCCTTGACCCGGTCGACGATGAAGTAGAAGCCGTCCTCGTCCTCTCGTGCCATATCCCCGGTGTGCATCCAGCCGTCCCGGAACGTCTCGGCGGTGGCCTCGGGCAGATTCCAGTAGCCGGCGCTCAGCAGTGGCCCGGACACGCAGATCTCGCCGACCTCGCCCTGGGGGACGGGGTTGCCCTCGGCGTCGAGCAACGCGACCCGGGCGAACAGGGTCGGCCGGCCGCAGGATGTGAGTCGCTTCTCGTCGTGGTCGCCCTTGGCTAAATAGGTGATGGCCATCGGAGCCTCGGACTGTCCGTAGTACTGGGCGAAGATGGGGCCGAACCGGCGGATGGCCTCAGCCAGTCGCACGGGGTTCATCGCAGAGGCGCCGTAGTAGACGGTCTCCAGCGAGGACAGATCGCGGGTGTGGGAATCCGGATGATCCATCAGCGCATAGATCATCGACGGCACCAGCATGGTCGCGGTGATCCTGCGTTCCTCGATGGTGGCCAGCACCTCGGCCGGATCGAACTTGGGCAGGACGATCATCTCGCCGCCTTTGACGATGGTCGGCACGAAGAATGCGGCACCGGCGTGCGACAACGGTGTGCACATCAGAAAGCGCGGGCTCTCCGGCCATTCCCACTCGGCCAATTGGATGGTCGTCATGGTCAGGATCGAGCCGACCGTGCCCATCACGCCCTTGGGCTTGCCGGTCGTGCCGCCGGTGTAGGCCATGCCGCCGACGTGATCAGACGGAAGATCGGCCGCCGCCAACGGCACCGGCGGGTATTTCGCGGCCTCGGCGATCAGGTCCACCCCGACGCCGGCAAGTTCGGCGGGCACCGGGCCCAGGGTCAGCACCTGCTTGAGGGACGGCACCTTGGCCAGCAGTCCCTGCGCGCGTTCGACGAACATCGGGTTCGGGTCGATGATCAGCGAGGTGGCCCCGGCGTCGGACAACACATAGGCGTGGTCGTCGAGTGAGCCGAGTGGATGCAGGGCGGTGCGCCGGTAGCCCTGGGTTTGGCCCGCACCGATGATCATGAGGACCTCGGGCCGGTTCAGCGACAGCAGACCCACCATCGCCCCGGTGCCGGCGCCGAGTGCCTCGAACGCCTGGATGTACTGGCTGATCCGCTCGGCGAGCTGGCGGCCGGTCAAGGTGGTGTCGCCGAGGAAGAGCACCGGCTTGTCCCGATGGCGCTTGAGCGCGCCGACGGTCAGGTGCCCGGCGTGCAAGGGGTGGCGCAGAAGGTCCCGGCTCATGAATCTCAGACTAGAACGTGTTCCAAGTCGGGCGGAAGCCATCACGGCCGTCGGGGTAGCCGGAACGGTCCAATGATCAGGGGACGCGTGGCACTCTGTGGCGTATGGCTGACTCCATGGCGAACCCGCCCGAACCGCGCTTCCTCGATGACCGTCCCGCCTACTGGTCCAAGGCCAAACCGGACGGCGAGGCCATCTCATACCTCGGCCGCAGTTTCACCTGGGCGCAGTTTTACGACCGGGTGCAACGGCTGGCCGGTGCCTTTGCCGAGCGCGGCATCGGTCGCGGCGACGTGGTGGCATTCCTGGACAAGAACCACCCCGCGTGTATCGAGACCACCGTGGCAGCAGCCTCACTGGGTGCGGCAACGGCGATCATCAACTTCCGGCTTGCCGGCGACGAGATCGACTACGTCCTCAACGATTCCGGTGCCAAGCTGCTGATCGTCGGCGCAGAGTTCGCCGACGGCATCGACAGGATTCGGGATCGCCTGACCCATGTGCAGGATGTCATCGAAGTCACGCCGGAAGGCGCCGAAGGCGATCAGTACGAGGCCATGCTCGCCACGGCGACTCCCCGTGGCAGGGGTGACGACGTCAGACCCGACGACGTCTGCGTGATCATGTACTCATCGGGAACCACCGGAAATCCCAAGGGGGTCAGACTCTCTCAGGCCAATCTGATCGCACACACCCTCAACGCCGGGACATTCGACTTCGATGAGACCGACAAGAACATGGTGTCGATGCCGCTGTTTCATGTCGGCGGCTCCTCGTACGCGCAATTCAGCCTGCACGCCGGTGTTCCGAGCATCATGACGCGGGATGTGGACGGGATGTCGCTTGCAGGAGCGCTGATGGCTGGGGCCACCCGCACCTTCCTGGTTCCCGCCGTGCTGGGCCGGGTGCTGGAGATGGGGCCGGACGCGGTCAAGTTGTTCAGCCAGTTACGCACCTACGTCTACGGCGCCTCACCGATGCCGCCGGCGCTGCTGCGGTCGGCTCTGGACGCCTGGCCGGACACCGACTTCATTCAGGTATACGGCCTCACCGAGGTGTGCGGCGCGATCACCCAACTCTCCCCGGAGGCGCATCGTGACACCTCCCGGCCCGAGCGTCTCGGCAGCGCGGGCCAACCTGCCCGCCAGGTGGAGGTCCGGGTCGTCAACCCCGAAACGCTGGAGGACGTCCCGCAGGGCGAGCCGGGCGAATTGTGGTTCCGGACACCGCAGTTGATGAAGGGGTACCACAACAAGCCGGAAGCCACCGCCGAGGCGATCACTGCAGACGGGTGGTTCCGGACCGGCGATATCGGCCGGGTCGACGAGGATGGTTTCGTCTTCGTCGAGGATCGGCTCAAGGACATGATCATCTCCGGTGGAGAAAACATCTACTCGGTGGAGGTGGAGCGGGCGCTGACCGATCATCCGGCCGTGCTGGACGCCGCGGTGTTCGGCATTCCCGACGAGAAGTGGGGTGAATCGGTGAAGGCGGCCGTCGAATTGTCGGCCGGTCAGCAGGTCACCGCCGAGGAACTGATCGCATGGTGTCGGGAGAAGCTGGCCGGCTACAAGATTCCGCGAAGTATTGACATCATGGCCGAGTTGCCGCGCAACCCCACCGGCAAGCTGCTCAAGCGTGATCTGCGAAAGCCGTACTGGGAGAACCGCGAACGCGCGATTTGATGATCCCCGGGCTGGACGACCTGCTCGAACGGTTGCATGTGATCGCGCTCCCGATGCGGGTGCGTTTCCGCGGTATCACCGTGCGAGAAGTGGCCCTCATCGATGGCCCGGCGGGCTGGGGTGAGTTCGGCGCATTTCCGGAGTACGAGCCGCCGGAGGCCGCGCACTGGTTGGCTTCGGGTATCGAATCCGCCTATGGCACAACGCCTCCACCGTTGCGTGATGCCATCCTGGTCAACGCCACCGTGCCGGCGGTCGGGCCCGATCAGGTGCCGGAGGTGCTGGCCCGGTTCCCGGGGGCGACGACGGCAAAGGTGAAGGTGGCCGAACCGGGACAGACCCTGGCCGACGACGTCGCCCGCGTCGCGGCGGTGCGAGCGCTGGTCCCGACCGTCCGGGTGGACGCCAACGGCGGCTGGACGGTGCAGGAAGCGGTGGCCGCGGCGCGCGCGCTGACGGCCGAGGGGGAGCTGGAATACCTGGAGCAACCGTGCCGCACGGTCGGGGAGCTCGCCGAGCTGCGCCGGCTGATCGACGTGCCGGTGGCCGCTGACGAGAGCATCCGCAAGGCATCCGATCCGCTGGCGGTCGTGCGGGCGAAGGCCGCCGACATCGCGGTGCTCAAGGTGGCCCCACTCGGTGGGGTACGGGCGCTGCTGGACATCGCCGCCCAGATCGATGTCCCGGTGGTGGTCTCCAGTGCGCTGGACTCCGCGGTCGGCATCGCCGCGGGGCTGCTTGCCGCGGCCGCCCTTCCCGAACTCCGGTACGCGTGCGGGCTGGCCACCGGGGGGCTGTTCATCGACGACGTCATCGAACCCGGCCTGCTGCCGGCCAATGGCCGGCTGCAGGTGGGGCCGGTCGTTCCTGACCCGGCCCGGGTGGCCGCACTGTCCGCACCCGCAGACCGTCGTGACTGGTGGGTGGCCAGGGTGCGAGACTGTTGGCCATGGCTCAGATAACCCTGCGTGGAACCCCCGTCAACACCGTCGGCGAACTGCCCGCCGTCGGATCGACCGCCCCGGCCTTCACCCTGACCGGAACCGATCTGGGGACGGTCGGCTACGACCAGTTCGCCGGCCAGGCGTTGCTGCTCAATATCTTCCCGTCGGTGGACACCCCGGTGTGCGCAACCAGCGTGCGCAAGTTCAACGAGCAGGCCGCGGCCAACGGACTGGCGGTGCTGTGCGTGTCCAAGGATCTGCCATTCGCGCTCGCCCGGTTCTGCGGCGCCGAGGGCATCGAGAACGTCACCTCGGCATCGGCGTTCCGGGACAGCTTCGGTGAGGACTACGGGCTGACCATCGTCGACGGCCCGATGGCCGGCCTGCTCGGCCGCGCGGTGGTGGTGATCGGTGCGGACGGCAAGGTGGTCTACTCCGAACTGGTGCCCGAGATCGCCCAGGAACCGGACTACGACGCCGCGCTGGCCGCTGCCGGCTAGCCGATCTTGACCAACCTGGCCTACAACGACAGCGGGGCCGGTGATCCGGTGCTGTTCATCTCCGGCACCGGGGGTGGCGGACGGACCTGGCATGTGCACCAGGTGCCGGCGTTCCTCTCGGCCGGCTACCGCTGCGTCACATTTGACAACCGCGGGATCGGGGAAACCGAGAACGCCGACGGTTTCTCCACCGAACAGATGGTGGCCGACACCGCCGAACTGATCGAGCAGGTGGTCGGCGGCCCGGTCCGGCTGGTCGCGATGTCGATGGGCGCATTCATCGCCCAGGAGCTGATGCTGGCACGCCCGGAGTTGGTGCGTCAGGCGGTGCTGATGGGCACCCGCGGCCGCCTGGACGATACCCGCAAGGCGTTCCGGGCCGCCGATCTCGCGCTGGCCGAGTCCGGCGCCGAGATCCCGGCCGCCTACGCCGCCAAAGTCCGGGTGCTGGAGAACTTCTCACCCAAGACCATCAACACTCCGGCGATCGGGGAGTGGCTCGAGGTGTTCACCGCATTCCCGCTGCGACACACCCCAGGCTGGCGGGCCCAACTGACGGTCGTGCCCCAGGAGAACCGGTTGCCGGCCTACCGATCGATCGGGATCGAGACATTGGTCATCGGATTCGGCGATGACGTGATCACCCCTCCAGCGCTGGGCAAGGAGGTCGGCGACGCGCTGCCCAACGGCCGCTACATCCAGATCGCGAACGCCGGTCACCTGGGATTCCTCGAGCGCCCGGATGCCGTCAACAAAGCGATGCTGGAATTCTTCGCCGGCACTCTCATCTGATGTCGCCGCCCAGCGGCTCCGGCGATCTGACACGCTGTAGAGCATGAATCCCTCGACGGTGCAGGCGCGGGTCGTCGTAGACGAACTCGTCCGCGGCGGCGTGCGCGACGTGGTCCTGTGTCCGGGATCGCGCAACGCGCCACTGGCCTTCGCTCTTGCCGACGCCGATCGGGTCGGCCGGTTGCGGCTGCACGTCCGGATCGACGAGCGCACCGCCGGCTATCTCGCGATCGGCCTGGCGCTGGGCAGTGGCCGGCCGGTGCCGATCGCGATGACATCCGGCACCGCAGTGGCCAACCTCGGACCGGCTGTCGTCGAGGCCAACTACGCCCGGGTCCCGTTGATCGTCCTGAGTGCGAACCGGCCCTACGAGCTGCTGGGCACCGGCGCTAACCAGACCATGGAGCAACTGGGCTATTTCGGCACCCAGGTGCGAGCGGCGATCAGCCTGGGTCTCGCCGAGGACGACCGGATCGACGAGCAGAATGCAGCCTGGCGCTCGGCCACCTGCAGGGTGCTGGCCGCGGCCACCGGTGCCCGAACCGCCAATGCAGGTCCTGTGCAGTTCGATATCCCACTGCGTGAACCCCTTGTACCGGAACAGGATTCGGATCCGTCAGAGTTCCCGGAAGGCCGGCCCGACGGTGTGCCATGGACCTACAACCCGCCGGTCACGTTCGATCAGCCGTTGGAGGTCGATCTGACGGTCGACACCATCGTGGTGGCCGGCCACGGTGCCGGTGTGCATGCGAATCTGGCCCATCTGCCCACCGTCGCCGAGCCCACCGCTCCGCACCCGGCCAATCCGCTGCACCCGCTGGCGTTGCCCGGTCTGCGGCCCAAGCAGGTGATCATGGTGGGCCGGCCCACGCTGCACCGCCCGGTGTCGGCGTTGCTGGCAGACCCCGAGGTCCCGGTGTTCGCCCTCACCACCGGTCCGCGCTGGCCGGACGTGTCAGGCAACTCGCAGGCGACCGGTACCCGGGCGGTGACCGTGGGCACGCCCGATCCCGGCTGGCTGGCCCGCTGCGCCGAGGCCAACGAAAGGGCCATGGCCGCGGTGTCCGGACAGTTGAGGACGCACCCGCTTGCGACCGGTCTGCATGTGGCCGCCGCGGTGGCCGACGCCCTGCGAGCGGGTGACCAGTTGGTGCTGGGCGCGTCCAACCCGGTTCGCGACGCCGCACTGGTGGGTCTGAACACCGACGGGGTGACGGTGCGCTCCAATCGCGGCGTTGCCGGTATCGACGGCACGGTGTCGACCGCGATCGGCGCGGCGCTGGGTCACCCGGGCCGGACCGTAGCCCTGCTGGGGGACCTCACCTTCGTCCACGACGCCTCGGGACTGCTGATCGGCCCGACCGAGCCGCTGCCGCGGAATCTGACCATCGTGGTGTCCAACGACAACGGTGGCGGCATCTTCGAACTGCTCGAGCAGGGCGACCCTCGGTTCTCCGATGTGTCGTCGCGCATCTTCGGCACCCCACACGACGTGGACGTCGGTGCGTTGTGTCGCGCCTATCACGTCGAATCCCGGCAGATCGAGGTCGAAGGACTCGGCCAGGCGCTCGATGAACCGCATGAGGGCATCCGGGTCCTCGAGGTGAAAGCCGATCGGTCCACGCTGCGGCAGTTGCACGCGGCCATCAGAGCGGCTCTGTGATCTCGTCGCTGATCGACCGGCTGCGGCTGCTGGTGTCTGCCGCCCTGCCTTCGCGCGCCGCTGGCGTTTCCGATACCACGGAGCGAAAAGCGTTGCGCTGGAGCAAGAGTGCGGTATGGATTCTGATGGGCATCGTCACCCTGCAGTCGATACTGCTGGTGGCCGGCGCGTGGCGTAACGACCGCCAGATCGAACGCCACATGGGGGTCGCCGAAGCCGAGGTCCTCTCCGCCGGACCGCGCCGGTCGACGATCGAGTTCGTCACCCCCGATCGGGTCACCTACCGACCGGAACTGGGTGTGCTGTACCCGTCGGAGTTGGCCACTGGTATGCGGATCTATGTCGAGTACGACACGAATGACCCGAATCTCGTTCGTGTGCAGGACCGTAACGCCGCCCTTGCCGTCATTCCGGCTGGGTCGATCGCTGTTGTGGGCTGGCTTGCGGGTGCCCTCATGTTGGCCGGACTGGTGCGGCTTGAGAGTGGTTTACCCGGTGCAACTCCCACGAAACAAAATGTTCACCTGAGAGGTTCCTGAAGGGTCTTCACATGCGCGCGACCCCTGTGGAAGATGGAGAACAGGTCGAGGGATACCACCTAGCGCACAAGCACTTTCGCATTGCACGGCAGTGAGAACAGACCTTGGGGGAGTTATCCGATGAGTGACAGCGTCTTTCGTCAGGATCTACACGGATTCGCCATCGAGCTGCGCAAGCTCGCGTACACCATGCCGGCGGGCCATGAGGATCGGCTGATCCATCTGAGTGAGCGAATGGCTCAGCGCGCCCGCCAGACCACCGCGAGGCGTTCCTCAGACACCGCCTGAGGGTTCGAGGAGGTACGGTCAGGCGTGTGAGCCGTGCCTCCCTCGACAAGGATCCTCGCGATGTGGCGTCGATGTTCGACGGGGTGGCCCGCCGCTATGACATCACCAACACCGTTCTTTCGGTCGGCCAGGACCGCGTCTGGCGCCGAGCCACGCGGGCAGCGCTGGGCATAGGTCCCGGCGACAGGGTCCTCGACCTGGCGGCCGGTACCGCTGTCTCCACGGTCGAACTCGAGAAGTCCGGCGCCTGGTGCGTGGCCGCCGACTTCTCGGTCGGGATGCTGAAGGCGGGGGCTGCCCGGTCGGTTCCGAAGGTGGCCGCCGATGCCACCCGGTTGCCGTTCGCCGATGGAATTTTCGACGCCGTCACCATCAGCTTCGGACTGCGCAACGTGGTGGACAATCTGCGCGGGCTGCGTGAGATGGCACGGGTCACCCGGTCCGGTGGGCGGCTGGTGGTCTGCGAGTTCTCCACTCCCACCGTGCCGGTGTTCAGCAGCGTCTACAAGAACTACCTGATGCGGGCCCTGCCCAAGGTCGCCGAAGCGGTGTCCAGCAATCCGGAGGCCTATGTGTATCTGGCCGAGTCGATCCGGGCCTGGCCCGATCAGGCGGCACTGGCCCGACGTATCGAGGAGGCCGGTTGGGGTGACGTGCGCTGGCGCAACCTCACCGGCGGAATCGTCGCTCTGCACGCCGCTGTGAAGCCGTGATGGACGTCCTGGCCACCGGGGCTCTCGGGCTGCTCCTTCTGGCGGCCGGAGCAGCCGCGCTGTTCATGTCGCCGTTCCTGGTGATGGCCACCGACTCGGCCGGGGAGAAGGCCAAGGTCGGCCTGATGGGCTGGGCGTTCGCCGTCACATGGGGAGGCGCCGCGATCGGAGTGCTCGGCGCGATCGCCGGGGTGATCTGGGCCGCCAGACACCACGGGCCGATGTGGGTCTGGCCGGCCGTCGGCATCGCTGTGGTGGGCGTTTCCTTCGCTCTCGGCGCACTGTTGGCCACCAGAGTCGCGAAGGCGCCGAAAGATTCCTAGCGCGAAGGCGCCGAAAGATTCGTAGCGCGAAGGCGCCAAAGAACTCTTAGCTGAACGGCTTTCGCCGATCGGCCAGACGTGACCCCGCGCCTGCGCCACGCCAAAGCCGGGCCACCCAGTCTGCATCCTCGTCGGTGACCAGGTTGCCCATCACTCGTACCGCGATCTGCATGAGGCGCGGTGATCGCATGCCGACCGGGCCCGCCAACGGCAGGAATCGCGGCAGTGTGAGCAGCAGTCCGAGTCGCCGGGCCACGGAGAAGCCGCGACCGTAGTGAGCCTGAAGCAGAGCGGGCCAGGCTCGCTGCACATCGGCGGAGCCGAGCATCTCGACGGCCAGCCGTCCGGTCTCCAGGCCGTAGTCGATGCCCTCGCCGTTGAGCGGGTTGACGCACGCCGCGGCATCGCCGACCAGAAGCCAGTTCGGTCCTGCCACCCCGGACACCGCGCCTCCCATCGGCAGCAGCGCGGAGGACACCGCCCGCGGGGTGCCGTCGAATCCCCATTCCGCGCGTTTGAGGTCGGTGTAGTGCTTGATCAGCGGGCGCAGGGCGACATCGGCGGGGCGTTTGGCGGTGGCCAGTGCGCCGACCCCGATATTCACCTCACCGTTGCCCAACGGGAATATCCATCCGTAACCGGGAAGCACCTGACCGTCGGTCGACCGCAGTTCGAGGTCCGAGGAGATCCATTCCTCCGATGCCCGCGGGGATGACAGGTAGCCGCGGGCGGCCACCCCGTAGACCGTCTCCTGATGCCATTGCCGGCCCAGCGTGCGGCCCAGGGTCGAGCGTGCGCCGTCGGCGATGATCAGCCAGCGGCAGGAGATCCGGCGTCCATCGGCCAGCACCACCTCGGACACCCGGCCCATCGCATCCCGCCCCACGTCGACCGCTTTGCAGCCGAGCAGCATCCCCGCGCCGGCCTCCTCGGCCGCCTTGCGCACCCGGTCGTCGAGTTCAGTGCGCGGCACGGCCGAGCTGTGGTGCGGAAACGACGGACCCGGCCAGGGCACCTCGACGGCGGCGCCGAAGCCCGCCAGCCGTAGTCCGTGATGGCGGATCCGGCCGTCAAGCCAGTCGCCCAGGCCCAGCATCCGCAGTTCGGCCACAGCCCGCGGGGTCAGTCCATCACCGCATGCCTTGTCCCGGGGGAATTCCTGGGAGTCGACGACCAGCACCTGACGACCGGCTCGCGCAGCCCAGGCCGCGGCGGCGGATCCGGCGGGCCCGGCGCCCACCACGAGTACCTCAGCTGACAGTGCGTCCACGCCCTTCAGTATGTTGTGAGGGTGCGGACACCGGCCAGCGTGGTAGCGGGCGTCGACTTCGGCGACCCGGCCTTCGCCCAGAACGTCCGCGACGGTGTCGCCCGGATCGAGGAGTTGATCGCCGGTGAACTGCGCACCGGCGACGAGATCATGACCGAGGTTGCGCTCCACCTCTTCGAGGCCGGCGGCAAACGTTTCCGTCCACTGTTCACCGTTCTGTCGGCCCATGTAGGTCCGGAGCCGGATGCCTGGCAGGTCACCGTCGCCGGCGCGGTCATCGAACTGGTGCATCTGGCCACCCTGTACCACGACGACGTGATGGACGAGGCACAGGTGCGCCGCGGCGCCGCATCGGCAAATGCCCGCTGGGGCAACAACATTGCGATCCTGGCAGGCGATTATCTGTTCGCGACCGCGTCCAAACTGGTGTCCCGGCTCGGACCGGATGCGGTGCGCATCATCGCTGAGACGTTCGCCCAACTGGTCACCGGACAGATGCGTGAGACCAAGGGCGCCGACGCCGGTGCCGACCCGGTGGCGCACTACCTGAAGGTGATCGCCGAGAAGACCGCTTGCCTGATCGCAGCGTCAGTCCGGCTGGTCG
>CAYFMA010000010.1:2144-11839 GCA_964344085.1 uncultured Mycobacterium sp. | reverse complement strand
GTCAGGCCCTCGCGGATGCTGTCGAGCCAACTGAGTTTGGGTTCGCCGATTTCGTAGCTGACAAAATCGAGGGTCACCTTCTCGTCGTAAGACGGGATGGGGAACACTTCCCGGAACACAGCCTGAAGCCCAAGGTCTTTCCGCCGGCTGGGCGGGACGTTCGCAGGTGCGACCGACGATCAGGTGGAGCGACTGGCCCGTATCGGCGAGATCGTCGGGACGGTGTTCCAGATCTCCGACGACATCATCGACATCGAGGCCGACCCGGACGATTCCGGCAAGTTGCCCGGTACCGACCTGCGTGAGGGTGTCCACACCCTGCCGGTGCTGTTCGCTCTTGGGGAGACCGGACCCGGGGCCGACCGGTTGCGGGAACTGCTGAAGGGCCCGGTGGAGGGTGACGCCGAGGTGGACGAGGCGCTGGAGTTGCTGCGCGCATCGGGCGGGATCGTCGCCGCCAAACAGACCGTGCAGCAGTACGCCGCACAGGCCCGTGCGGAACTCGACGGCCTTCCCGACGGTCCGGGACGGCGCGCCCTGGCTTCGCTGGTGGATTACACGGTTAACCGCCACGGCTGACCGCCATCCGGAACCCGACGGCAGTCCCGGGCGTTACTCTGCCGGGGTAGTCGAACGAAGGAGACGCGATGACCTGGCACCCGACCGCCAACCGGATGAAGACGTTCTTCCTGCTCGCCGGTATGTCGGCGCTGATCGTCTTCATCGGCTCGCTGTTCGGCCGGAACGTCATGTTCCTGGCTCTGCTGATGGCTCTGGGCATGAACGCCTACGTCTACTTCAACAGCGACAAGCTCGCCCTGAAGTCCATGCACGCCCAGCCCATCACCGAGGTTCAGGCGCCGCAGATCTATGCCATGGTCCGGGAACTATCGACGGCTGCGCACCAGCCCATGCCGCGGCTGTATATCAGCGATACGGCCAACCCGAACGCATTTGCCACGGGACGCAATCCGCGTAATGCCGCAGTGTGCTGCACCACCGGCATCCTGCAACTGCTGAACGAGCGGGAACTGCGAGCCGTGCTGGGCCATGAGCTGTCCCACGTCTACAACCGTGACATTCTGATCTCTTGTGTGGCCGGCGCGCTGGCCTCGGTGATCACTTACCTCGCCAACATGGCGATGTTCGCCGGTGCATTCAGCGGGGGAAATCGGCAGAACGGCGCCAATCCGCTTGCACTGCTGCTGGTTTCACTGCTCGGCCCTATCGCCGCATCCGTGATCCGGATGGCGGTGTCGCGTTCGCGGGAGTACCAGGCTGACGAGTCGGGTGCCGAACTTTCCGGCGATCCACTGGCCCTGGCCTCAGCACTGCGCAAGATCAGCGGAGGTGTCGAGCAGGCCCCGCTGCCGCCCACTCCGCAGATCGCCGATCAGGCGCATCTGATGATCGCCAGCCCGTTCCGTTCCGGCGAGAAGATCGGGAACCTGTTCTCAACTCACCCGCCGATCCAGGACCGCATCGCGCGACTCGAGAAGATGGCCCAGGGCTGACGCCCTCGGAGGCTCAGGGAGTCGCGGAGGACGGCGCCTTGGTGCGGCTGCCGCTGTGGTTGCCCGGGTTGATCGCGTTGTTGACGACGCCGCCGATGGCATTGACCACCGAACTGACCGCGTCCTTGACCACGTCCACCGGATTGGTCACGGACGGCGGAATCTGCAACGGGTTACCGCTGACCGTGCCGGTCTTACCCGGGGTGTAATCGGACGGCGGGCTGGTGACGGTCAGCCGTGGGCGGATGGTGGCGGCGCTGATGTCGGGGATCGGTGCGACGGCCGGATCGACGGTGGCCGGTGCCTCGAGTGCCGGCGCAGCAGCCGGTGGGTCGCTCGGAGCGGCGGCCGACACCGCCGCAGCCGGCAGCGGCGCGGGAGCCGAAATCGGCGGGAAGAGATTCTGTAGCTGTGAGGGCAGCGCGCTGGTCACCGTCTTGTAGGCGACCACCGTGGTGTCGTTGATCTTCTGCACCAGCGCGACGATGCCGTCGGGATAGGTCACCGTGGTGATGTTGGTGGTCGGATCGGTCAGGCAGCTGACCGATCCACTGCAGTCAATCCGGCCCTGTGCGTCGACCACCGGCTTATTCGGCAGTGCCAGAGCTTGATCGGAGATCTGGGCGGCGGCCGGACTGGTGGTGGGGAAGACCCTGAGTTCGGAGGCATTCGGGCCGGAGCCGGTCTGGAATGTCACCCGCAACGGGCCGGGCTTTGCGCTCGCCGTGGCCGTGGCCGCCGTGTTGAGCAGCGTGGCCAGTTCGGTCGCGTCCGACGAGCCGTCACCGATCGCGATCACCCCGGCTTGACTGTCGGCCGGCGAGACGCCGAACACGCTCAGCGGACTGCCGAAGTTCGCATGCACGAAACCGTCGGTGGTCTGCCCGGTGGTGGCCAGCAGCATCAGTCCACCAGCAACGCCCAGAGCCGTCACGCCAGCGCGCGCCGCCTGCCTCGTCCGCCAGTTCACTGCCTGCTGCCTTTCCCCTGAAGCTACTCAGGGCGACTCTAAGATTCTCTTAGTTTAAGCCTACCCGCTCTGGTTTCAAACTACCGGGGCCTCGCGTGCCGTTCGGTAGGTTGAGAGGATGGTGGAGACGGTTATCAGTGGGGCCGTAGTTACTGCAGTGGCCAGTGTGGCGATGATTTTGGCTGGTCCAGGGCGTGCCGCCGCGGACCCGGACGTCCCTCCGGCTCCGCCGCCGCTGCCCAACGTGAACGCCTACGCACCGATCAGCCCGGTGCCCTACACCGTCAACAACGGCAACTGGTACGCCTTCGCCGGTCCGGCAGGAGTCACTTGCATCCTCAATCGAGCAAACGGTGACTACGGCTGTAGCGGCGCTCTTCCGGGCGCCCCGGAGGGGGTGAATCTGGTCAGTGCGGGCGCAGTCGGTGCACCGACTTTCTCCACCACCCCGACCCCGTTGTTCGCCGGCGTGAGCCCGGCCAAGGCGCTGCCGCCCAACACCCGTCTCAGTTTCCGCGAGGTCAGTTGCGGGGTCGACGGCGCCGGCGTGTTGGCCTGCGTCAACAGTCGCGATCAGGTGGGCTTTGTCGTCGGCCCGACCGGCAGCTTCATCAACGGAGTGATGCCACTGTTGGACCGGCCCGAGGGCGCCAACCCTTACATCCCGGGCTTCCCCGGGCGCTGAACCCTCAGAAGCGGGTGCCGTCGACCTCATGGCCCGGCTTCTCCGCCATGAGCCCCTTGTAGGCGTCCTCGACGGTCGCGCCGTGATTGACCACCGCGTCGACCTCCCGGGCGATCGGCATGTTGATGCCGTATTTCTCGGCGAACTCCATGATCACGCTGGCGGCCTTGACGCCCTCGGCCACCTGGTTCATCCCGGCGATGATCTCCTGAACGGTCTTGCCCGAACCCAGTTCCTCGCCGACGTGGCGGTTGCGCGAACGTTGGGAGGTGCAGGTCACGATGAGGTCGCCCATACCGGCCAGGCCGGAGAAGGTGTCGCGCTGGCCGCCGATCGCCTCGCCGAGTTTGGACATCTCGCGGACGGCCCGGGTCATCACCATGGCGCGGGTGTTCTCGCCGATGCCCAGCGAATAGCCCATGCCGACGGCGATGGCATAGACGTTCTTCAGTGCGCCGGCGATCTCTACACCGACCACATCGTCGGTGGTGTACGTGCGGAATCGCTTGGTGCGGAACATGTCTGCAAGGTTGGCGGCCAGGTTGCGATCCGGCATGGCCAGCACGGCAGCTGCGGCATAACCCTCGGCGACTTCCTTGGCGATGTTGGGTCCAGCGAGGATGCCGGCAGGGTGACCCGGCAGCACCTCCTCGATGATCTGGCTCATCCGCATGTTGGTTCCCTGTTCGAGGCCCTTGACCAGACTGACCACCGGGACCCAGGGGCGCAGCTCCTTGGCGAGTTCGGTGAGCACGCCGCGGAAGCCGTGTGACGGCACGCCCATGACGATCACGTCGGCGGCGTGCGCGGCCTCGTTGAAATCGTTGGTCGCGCGCAACGTTTCGGGGAGTGCGACGTCATCGCCGAGGTATTGCGAGTTGCGATGGTTCTTGTTGATGTCGTCGACGGTCTCCGCCGAGCGCACCCACTGCAGTGTCGGTCCGCGACGGGCGCAGATGGATGCGACGGTGGTTCCCCAGGACCCACCGCCGAGAACGACGACCTGGGGTGCACGGCGATCTGGTGTCATGGCGATCAACGTAATGCCGCGACGCCCTGTGCACGGCGGGTTTCCGAAACGCCGGGCGCTAGCCGGCCAGTTGGGCCCGAGCTTTCACCCGCCCGAAGACCATGTCCTCCTCGATCTTGTCGAGGAAGCGGAAGTCGATGGCGTCGGCTAGGAAATCCTGCCGCACCACCCATGGTCGCTTGGTGCTCGACTTGGGCAGTGCGTGCAGGCTGCGCTTGACGTAGCCGGCCTGCAGATCCCAGGTGGGCTTCTCGGCCGGCGGGTTGCCGCCCAGATGCGGGTAGGCGTGGGTGTAGCCGTGGGCGTTCATGTACTCGATCAGTTTCGCCGAGGCGCGTGCGGTCATATCCGCCCGCAGTGTCCACGAGGCGTTGGTGTAGCCGATGCACCAGAACAGATTCGGAACGTCGTCGAGCATGTGTGCCTTGTAGGAGAACCGTTCCTGCGGTTTGACCTCCACGCCGTCGATGCTGACCCGCACCCCGCCCAGTGCCTGCAGTTGCAATCCGGTTGCCTTCACGACGATGTCGGCGTTCAGGTGCTTGCCCGATGTCAGTGCGATGCCGGTCTCATCGAAGTGGTCGATGTGGTCGGTGACGACATCGAGGGTGCCCTTGCTGATCTCCTCGAACACGTCGCCGTCGGCCACCAGGCACATGCGTTCGTCCCACGGGTTGTAGCGCGGCTTGAAGTCGACGTCGACCGGATACCCCTGCGGCAGCTTGTTGACGTTCTGCTGGCGGACGAACTTGCGCACTCCGTTCGGGAAGCTGCGGGCGATCACCCACAAAACCTTCTCGAAGGTCAGGGCGATTCCCCGAATGATGTTGTAGGAGGCCTTATTCGGCATGACCGTTCGCATGGCGGCGTAGACCGGATTCACCCGGGGCATGGAGAACAGATAGCCGGGGGAGCGCTGCAACATCGTTACGTGACGGGCCTTGCGGGCCAGCGCGGGCACCAGCGAGACCGCAGTGGCGCCGGAGCCGATCACCACGATGTTCTTGCCGCTGTAGTCAAGGTCTTCCGGCCAGTGCTGGGCGTGGACGACGGTACCCTTGAAGTCGTCGATGCCGGCGAAGTCCGGGCTGTAGGGCTGGTCGTAGTTGTAGTAGCCGGAACCGAAGAATACGAAGCGGCTGCGGTAGACCTTCGGCACGCCATCCTCGGTGACGTGAACTGTCCAGGTGTCGGTGGCCGAATCCCAGTCGGCAGAGGTGACCATCGTCCGGAAGTGGATGTGCGGATAGATGCCGTGCTTGCGTGCAGCGTCTTCCATGTAGTCCCGGATTTGATCGCCGTCGGCGACGTACTCCTTGCCCCGCCACGGTTCCCAGGGCCAGCTGAGGGTGAAGATCGATGAGTCCGAGCGCACACCGGGGTAGCGGAAAAGGTCCCAGGTCCCGCCGATGCGCTCGCGACGCTCAAGGATGACGTAGCGCGTGGCCGCATTGCTCTGGCCGAGGTGGTAGGCGGCGCCGATTCCGGAGATCCCGGCGCCGATGATGACGACGTCGAAGCTGCCGCCGTCCTGCTCGGCGGGGAGGGTGGTCTGGTCCGGACTGACGGTCATCGCTGTCCTTCGGTGTGGGCCGGTTATGTGACGTAACCCACCTTATGACCAGACCCCGGTCAGCGGTAGTTCACGAACTGCAGTGCCACCTCGAGGTCGGCGCCCTTGAGCAGGGCCTGGACCGCCTGCAGGTCGTCTCGGCTCTTGGAGGTCACCCGGATCTCCTCGCCCTGGATCTGGGTCTTGACGCTCTTCGGGCCCTCGTCGCGGATCAGCTTGGTGACCTTCTTGGCGTTCTCGCTGTTGATGCCCTGCTTGATCGTGCCGCTGACCTTATAGGTCTTGCCCGAGGGCTGCGGTTCGCCGGCGTCGAAGGCCTTCATCGAGATGTCGCGGCGGATCAGCTTCTCCTTGAAGACGTCTACGGCGGCCTTGGCGCGTTCCTCGGTGGAGGAGACGATTTCGATCACCTCATCGCCTTTCCAGGCGATTGTGGTGTCGGTGCCGCGAAAATCGAAGCGGGTGCTCAATTCCTTGGCGGCCTGGTTCAAAGCGTTGTCGACCTCCTGGCGGTCGACCTTGCTGACGATGTCGAACGACGAGTCCGCCATGTTCAGTGGTCTCCTTGCGGGATCGGGGGTGGATCGGGCCGGTTTGTGTCCGGGGTACATCCTCGTTGTACCCTGCTACTCGCATCAAACCGGGTGTTTCGGTTTGACCCAGGCAGGTTGCCCGAGCGGCCAATGGGAGCGGACTGTAAATCCGTCGGCGGAAGCCTACACAGGTTCGAATCCTGTACCTGCCACCAAGTTCAGAGGCCGTTTTGGTCATCGGGGACAGCTCTCAGCGTCGGGCCAGTCCGCAGCCAGTCCGCAGCAGCCGTGTCTAGGGCCTCTGCCACCGCATCAAGATCGTCGGGAAACAGATGACCGTAGCGGTCGAGGGTGATGGTGGCTGTCTTGTGTCCCATCAACCTCTGCAACACCTTGGGGTTAGCGCCTGCACTTATCGACAGGGACGCACAGGTGTGCCGTAAGTCGTGGAGCCTCACTCCGACGCAGCCCTCCACGGCCCTGGTGGCCTTCTGGAAGGTGTATCGCGCCTGCCCCAGAGTCAGGTATCCCTTCCGATGTGACTCGAACACCAGGGCCTTGGGGTCCCGGTCTGTTACGTCGGCCAGCAACAGTTTCGCCACCGATGCCGGAATGGGCACGCTACGGGACCCAACAAACGGGTGTACCCGCAGATCATCAAGCCTTCGCGGTGGGGTCACCTGTGGGGTCACATGACCCCACCGCAGGCGTTCACGCCTGCTGTTGTTTGGCTTCCCATTCCTTGATCAGCCGCTTGGACTCCTCGACCTTCTGGAAGAACTCGGACTTGCGGTTCTGGAAGCTTTCAACTGACTCCACCCGGTCGAAAACCGGCACCAGCCACAGTGCCAGCGGGAAGCCCACCTCGACGCCCAGGTTCGACCAGCGACCGTCGGTCCAGCCGTCCTTGTCGAAGGCACCGGCGAAGGCGCAACCGTCGGTCGGCCCGATCATCCCCTCAGGGATGACGTACTCGTCGGTGTGGGGCCGCATGTATTCCAGTGGGATCAACCTCGGCGGGTGCCGGTCAGGTCGCTCGGACTCCACCAGCACCACAGCCGGGGACTCAGGAGTCGCCTCGACTGAGAGGTACCTGGCTGGTAGGGCCTCGACCGGCTTGCCCGTCCGCTTGGTGCCGACCAGGGTCAGGGTGTCGCAGGTGGAGGAAACACCCCCAGCGGTCTTGACTCCCGGTGCTCTGTAGACCTGGAGAAGCAATCCCCAGTAGGCCATCGTCTGCCTCCTTTCCTGTTTCCCGATCAGGGTTCTGCTCGGGAGGATTGAGGGGCCCGTCAGGCGGCCAGGTAGCGGTATACGGTGGCTCGGCCCACGCCGAGGAACTTGGCGATGTCGCGGGCGGTGTGGCCGTCTGCCTTCATTCGTCTGGCAGTGGCGAGGTGGTCGGGATCACTGACCTTGCGGGGCGACCGAACTTGGTGCCCTGGGCGCGGGAGGCGGCCATCTTCAGGGCGGTGCGTTCCTTGATCAGTTCCCGCTCGTACTCGGCCAGTGAGCCCAGCACCCCGATCATCATGCGGCCGGCGGCGGTGGAGGAGTCGATGCCGTCAGTGACCGACACCAGGGTCACATCCCGGTCAGTGAGTGCCTTCACCGTCTGGAGGACGTGGAGCATGTTGCGACCCAGTCGGTCGAGCTTCCACACCACCACGGTGTCACCGGGGCGCACATATTCCATCAGCGCGGCCAGGCCGGGTCGGTCATCGCGGGCACCAGACATGGTGTCGGAGAAGACCTTGGTGACCCCCGCGGCCTCTAGTGCTGAGTTCTGTTGGTCGAGGGTCTGGGCCACAGTGCTGACCCGCGTGTAGCCCACTCTCGCGCTGCCCGGTCCACTCATCTCTGACCCCCGTCCCACATCTACTACAACGTTATTTACGGGACTGGAATTTCCGAGACGACTAACGAGACACTGCGACCTGGGCCTGTGCCGGCGGTCGCCAAACCCGTTGCGCCGTCTCAGATGTGGTCTGTTTTGAGATGCGAGCAGCCCTTGCGGTTTCCTTCTAGAGCTTTTCGGCGGCCCCGAGGCCGGCGGCGGTGATGGTGGCGATGAGGGTTTCTTCGTTGGTGTCTATATCGCCATGAAGCCAGGCGATGATGAGGTCGGTAGTGCCGGCAACAAGAGCGCGAGTGCCGAGTTGGCGGTCAATCGTCTTCTTAGGCCGGCCGGTGAATGGCATGGCGTGTTGAGCCATCAGGGTCGCGAACTCATGGACCGCCCTCTGCTGACGTTCGCGCAGCCGGGGGAACCCTGGTGACTCCATGTATAGCCGGGCATCCGCAGGATCGGCACCAAGGGCGTGGATGACCGAGCACAACGCTGCGTTGACCCGGCCGGCCAGCGGGGTGTCACTGAGCGCCTTCTCCATATCGGTGCGCAGCCTCGTGTACATATCCTCGGCGCAGGCGTCGAACAGATCCTCTTTGTTGCTGAACTCGTCGTAGAAGTAACGCTTGCTGACGTTAGCCCGCTCGCACACCATGTCCACGGTCAATGGGGCCACACCCTCCTCGGCGATGAGGGCCCGGCCGGCTTCGAGGAAGCGGACCCGCCGTTCATGCGAGCGCTGGGACGGAGTCAAGCCTCCGTATGTGCGGCCAGTGGATTCCACAAATACATCTTGACGCATGTGTGACGCTGACCATAATCTAAAACGACTTCGTTTCAGATAACAGTTAGGTGGGATCGCCGTGGCTCCCGACACCAGTGCTCAGGCCGACCTTCTGATTCGCCTGCCCGAGCAGATCACCGCCCAGTGGCTCTCCGCTGCACTGGGCTGTCCCGGTCTTCAGTTGACCGACGTCCAGCGCATCGGTACCGGACAGATGAGCCTGACGTTCCGGGTGTCCTTTACCGACGGGGGTGCTGCGGACACGGTGATCGTCAAGCTGGCCTCCGACAACGACACCAGTCGCGCCACCGGGGTGGGCATGGGCGCCTACTTCCGGGAGGTGGCGTTCTACCAGCACCTCAGCGACCGGATCGGGGGGCCGCTGTCCCGCTGCCACCTTGCGCTGTACGACCAGGCAGAGGGCTGGTTCACCCTGATCCTCGACGACGTGCCGGGCGCGGTGCAGGGTGACCAGATCGCCGGGTGCGACCTGCCTACGGCCAAGACTGTGATGCGGGCACTGGCTCAGCTGCACGCCCCGGTTTTCAATGACATCGCGGTCGGCACCATGGACTTCCTGAACCTGCCCAATCCGGTCAACGGGGATCTGATGGGTGCGCTGCTGCCAGCGCGAGATTGAAAAAGCCTACGGCAGCAACGCGGCGCAGCAACAGGCCAGCCCGCACCTGGCGCGCATCGTCAACGCGCGGCATGCCTCGCGGCTGGGCAGCCTGCTCGAAGACGCCAAGGCCAAGGG
>CAYFMA010000010.1:604-2134 GCA_964344085.1 uncultured Mycobacterium sp. | reverse complement strand
GCGAGAAGCCCGCTGGTCGGCAGCGACCAGAGAAAGCTCAGCATCAGCACGGCGTGCTGCCAGCGTTCGTGGACCGCTATGGCGATCAGCTCGCCGACGAGCACGTCGAGGTGTGCCGCCAGTACGTGCCGGCCGCTGACGCCCACGCAGCTGACCGGCGGGCTCCATTGGGGTTGGTGCACGGCGACTTCCGGCTCGACAACCTGCTCTTCAAGAACGACGACTGCGTGGTGGTGGACTGGCAGACCGTTCAGTGGGGGCCTGCCATGTTGGATGCCGCCTACTTCCTGGGGGGCAGCCTCAACGTCGAGGACCGCCGGGCGCACGAGGAAGAGCTGGTGCGCATCTACTACGACGGCCTGCTGGCCGACGGAGTGTCGAACTTCAGCTGGGAGCAGTGCTGGCAGGAGTACCGCCGGCAGGTGTTCTGGGGCCTGGCGATGGTCATCGTTCCGGCCATGGTGGTTGAGCGCACCGACCGTGGCGATGAGATGTTCATGAACCTCTTCAAGCGGGTCTGTCAGCAGATTCTCGACCTCGAATCGTTGGACCTGTTGCCCGCACCTGGAGCTGCCCCGACCGCGCTGCAGCCGCAGCCCCAAGATGAGGGACCACACCATCCGGGCAGCGAACCGTTCTGGAACGAAAGCTGGTACTTCGACGCGGTCGCCCCAGACGGTGACACCGGCGTGTATGTGCGGTTGGGCAGCGTGCCCAACCAGGGCCACTGCCTCTACACAATCGCGGTGGTGCGTGCCGGCCAGCCCGCAGTCATGGTGACCGACTACAAGGGACCGCTTCCCGGACTAGCCGAGCACCGACAAACGGTGACCGCAGACGGATACACCGCTGTACACGAGTGCGTGACCCCGTTGCAGGAATATCAAATCCAGTTCGAAGGCGTCGGGCAGCAGTACGAGGACGCCGCCGACATCCTGCGCGGCAAGAACGGCACTCCGGTCGCGTTGAAACTGGATCTGCGGTGGCACACCGACGATGTCCCCTACGCCTGGCGGGCATCCACCCGTTATGAGATTCCCTGCCGCGTCGAGGGAACCTTCACCGTCGACGGCGTCGAATCGCCGTTCTCAGGTCCGGGCCAGCGCGACCACTCCTGGGGATCACGGGACTGGTGGGCCAACGACTGGATGTGGACAGCCTTCCATCTGGAGGACGGCACCCGCGTGCACGCGGTCACCCTTCCTGACCTTCCCGGCTACGCCGTCGGCTACATCCAGAAAGACGGACATGTCACCGAACTGAGCACAGGCATGTCCACCTTCGAGCGTGCCGCCGATGGTCTGGTCGCCGGGGGCAACCTTCAACTGGGGGAGGGTGACCACAAGCTCGTGGTCGACGTGAGCCCCCGCGCATCGGGGCCGGTGTTGCTGGTCGCCCCCGACGGTCGCGTCGCCCACTTCGTGCGGGCCGCCGCCAACTTCACTACCGCTGACGGCCGCAGTGGTCTCGGCTGGATCGAATGGAACATCAACCAGAAAGCGAGCAACTCATGAGCGCACGGATCAGCGA
>CAYFMA010000010.1:0-594 GCA_964344085.1 uncultured Mycobacterium sp. | reverse complement strand
GGTTCGACCCGTTCTGGGCGATCACCAAGCACGCCGACGTGATGGACATCGAACGTCAGAACGACCTGTTCACCAACGACCCGCGTGCCATCCTCCTACCGGCCGAACTGGACGCTCAGATGCGGGCAGACCGGGCAGCTGGGATGGGCTTGGCCTCATTGGTGCACATCGACGATCCGCACCACCGCGATCTGCGCAAGATCGGTGCCGACTGGTTCAAGCCGTCGGCCTTGCGGGCGCTGAAGGTCCGCTGCGACGAGCTGGCCAAGGTCTACGTGGACAAGATGCTGGAGAAGGGCCCGGAGCTCGACTTCGCCCAGGAAATCGCGGTCAACTACCCGCTGTATGTGATCCTCACCCTGCTCGGCCTGCCGGAGTCCGACTTCCCCCGCATGCTGAAACTGACCCAGGAGCTGTTCGGCAGCGAGGACAGCGAGTTCCAACGCGGCACCGACCGCGAACTGCTGCTGGCCACCCTCATGGACTTCTTCCAGTACTTCTCGGCACTGACGGCCTCGCGGCGCGAGACGCCCACCGAAGACCTGGCCTCGGCGATCGCCAACGCCAAGATCAACGGTGAACCGCTGACCGACA
>CAYFMA010000009.1:9056-64640 GCA_964344085.1 uncultured Mycobacterium sp. | reverse complement strand
GGTCTTGCGCAGCGCGTCGATGACCCGGCCGTGAAAGAGCCGGCGGGTCATCGGTTGCCCGTTGCGGGCGGGTTCTGTTGGGCGGTCTGCTTGGCGCGCGCGGCCTGCCACGGCCAGTAGCCGGTGACTTCCAGCTGAAGCGAATAACTGAGGAAGGTCCGGATCAGCACGATCGCCCCCAGCACCATCACGCTGCGGATGTCGGGCGTCACCGCGACGGTCCGGATGATGTCCGCCGCCACCAGGAACTCCAGGCCCAGCAGGATCGAAGCGCCGAGCTGGCGGCGCAGCGGAGTGTAGATGTCGACCCTTTTGCCGATCTTGGTCATCGCGCCCGCGCCCGAGATCAGGGCGCCGATGGCGATAACCGCCACACCGACGGCGTCCATCGACTTGCCGACGGTCTCGATGAACTCGGTGAGTCCCACGTGAACGATCTTAGGAGCCGTGCGGCGATGATTCCTTTCAAAGCCGACACATAGGAATGACACAGGATCGGCCCATGGCCTTTCCCATACTGGAACCATGACTTCGTCGGGCCCGGAGCGGGTCGTGATGCGCCGCGCGGACGGTAACCCGATCAGCGTCCTGGTCGTCGACGACGAAGCGGTACTCGCCGAGATGGTCTCGATGGCGCTGCGCTATGAGGGTTGGGAGGTCACCACCGCACTCGACGGCGCCTCGGCGGTGGCCGCCGCCCGAGACGCCCGACCTGATGCGGTGGTGCTCGACGTCATGCTGCCCGATATGAGTGGTCTGGAGGTGCTGCGCAAGATTCGGGCGCACGACCCGAATCTTCCGGTACTGCTACTCACCGCCAAGGACGCCGTCGAGGATCGGATCGCCGGGCTCAGCGCCGGTGGCGATGACTACGTGACGAAGCCTTTCTCGCTGGAAGAGGTGGTGTTGCGGCTACGCGGACTGTTGCGCCGGACCGGCGTCAGTGTCGAGGGCAATCACAGCCAGATCGTCGTCGGCGACCTGGTACTCGACGAGGACAGTCATGAGGTGACCCGCGGCGGCGAGCCGATCATCCTGACCTCCACCGAATTCGAGTTGTTGCGGTTCCTGATGCACAACCCCAAGCGGGTTCTGTCGAAGTCTCAGATCCTCGACCGGGTGTGGAGTTATGACTTCGGCGGCCGGTCCAACATCGTCGAGCTCTACATCTCCTATCTGCGCAAGAAGATCGACAGCGGGCGCGCGCCGATGATTCACACACTGCGCGGTGCGGGATATGTCCTCAAGCCCGCGGCCTAGCCGCCCGGCAGTCGGGTCCGCGTGGTCGCTGCGGACCCGCCTACTGGCCGGCCAGGTCGCGCTGCTCGCGGCACTGTGCATCGGCATTGCAGGGGTCACCGAAATCGCCCTGCACCAGTACCTCGTCGGCGAACTCGACAGTCAACTGCTCCAGATCGCCCAGCGCTCTTCGATGATGGAGCGCCGTCCCCCGCCGATGCCGGGTGTGAACATGCCGCCACCGCCTGCGCCGCCGGCCCGGGGCGGACCCGGACCTGATTTCCTCGACGCGCCGGGGCAACCCCTCGGGATGGTCGCCGCTGTGATCGTCGACGGCGCTGCGGTCCGGGCCGGAGCGCTGAACCGTGGCGGGGAGCGCGACGCCCTGCCGTCGGAAACCGTCGGTGAACTCACCGCACTGGCCGACCGTCATCGCCCGGTCACCCGGACACTTGACGGCCTCGGTCGCTACCGCCTCGTCGCCGCTCCCGGAAGGCGGCCCGGCAGCACGCTGGTGATCGGTCTGAGCATGCGCAACGTCACCCAGACGCTGAGCAGGGTTGCGTTGATCTTCGCGGTTGTCACGGCACTGGCGCTCACGGTCTCGGTGCTGGCCGGCATGTTCGTCATCCGGCGTGCGCTTGCTCCTCTGACCCGGGTGGCCGCCGTCGCCGGGGAGGTGGCGAACCTCCCCCTGGACCGCGGCGAGGTCGGATTGCCGGTGCGGATCCCCGACGTCGACACCGGCCCGGGCACCGAGGTCGGCCGGCTGGGTCTCGCGGTCAACCGCATGCTCGACCACATCGCCGCTGCGCTGTCCACGCGACAGGCCAGCGAGAGCCGGGTCCGGCAGTTCGTCGCCGACGCCAGTCACGAACTGCGCACTCCGCTGGCCGCGATTCGCGGCTATACCGAATTGGCACAACGTAAGCGGGCCGAAGTCCCCGCCGATGTCGCGCATGCGATGAGCCGGGTGGAGTCCGAGGCAGATCGGATGACTCGGCTTGTCGAGGACCTGCTGTTGCTAGCGCGGCTGGATTCGGGCCGGCCACTGGAGCATCAGCCGGTGGACCTGTCGCGGCTGTGCGCCGACGCGGTCAGCGACGCACATATCGCGGGTCCCGAACATCGATGGAATCTCGAGGTGCCGACCGAACCCGTGCTCGTCGACGGTGATGATGCCCGGCTGCATCAAGTGGTCGCGAACCTGCTCGCCAACGCCCGGGTGCACACCCCGGCTGCTACGACGGTCACGCTGTCACTCCACGACGAGCCGTGGGCGGCGGTGCTGCGAGTGACCGACGACGGTCCGGGCATCCCGGCCGAACTGCAGTCGGAAGTCTTCGAACGCTTCGCCCGCGCCGACAGTTCCCGTTCGCATAAGGACGGATCCACCGGTCTGGGGCTGGCCATCGTGGCGGCTGTGGTCCGCGCCCACGACGGCACCATCGCACTGCAGTCGGTGCCGGGACGTACCGAGTTCACCGTTCGACTGCCGCGCCGGACGCCGTCGCCGATGCCCTAACGTTTCGTTCGTGAGTTCCGGCCCGGACCGAAGCCCGTTGTCATTTCCGGCTTATCGCCGGCTCTTCATCGCCCGGGCGATCTCATCTGCCGGTTCCTACATGCAGATCGTCGCCGCGACCTGGTACGCCTACAAGATCACCGGCAGCGCGATGTCGATCGGTCTGCTCTCCGCGCTCGCACTCGGGCCGGCGATCGTCGGCGGTCCGATCGGTGGCGCTCTGGCAGACCGCTTCGATCCGCGTCGCCTCGCGGTCACGCTCTATGTGCTGCAGGCCGTACCCGCGATGGTGATGGCCGTCATGGACCTCGTCGGCGATCTCGCGTTGGGTTGGCTCTACGCGCTGACCTTCGTCGGTGCGATTCCCTACAGCTTGAACTCCCCCGTGGTCAGCCTCGTCGGGCCGTACGCAGTGCCGAAGGAGTATCGGAGTGCGGCACTCGCCCAGGCGTCGATGATGTTCAACGTCACGCGATTCGCCGGTGCGGTCGCCGGTGGGTTCCTGGTGCACTTGGTTGGAATCGGGGCCGCATTCGCCTTCAATGCGCTGTCCTACCTTCTGGTCGCGACCGTGCTGGCTCGCACGAGCCTGATCTCCGCGGTCGGCCACCGCCCGGGCACCGCGAACGCGCCGGACTCAGGCGGTGGTGCTCTACGACTGGCCCGGTTGGCCGCACTCGCGGTCGGTGCGTTCTTCGTCTTCGTCGCACCCGTCGAACAGTTGATGCCGACGGTCGCCGAGGAACACGGCATGACGGCGGCTGCCGTCGGTCTTCTGATCGGGGCGATCGGCGTGGGCGCCATGGTTGCCAACCCGATCATCGGCAAAAACCGGTCCCCGGATCGGCGACGCAGACTGATGGCGACCGGTTTGTTGCTGGCCGCCCCCGGCATGGTCAGTCTCGCCGTCACCCCGCGGCACGGACTGCCCATCGACCTGTTGGCCGCCGCGGCGATCGGCTTCGGGTGGGAGTTCGTCTTCATCGGCGGGCAGTCGGCGGTTGCCATGGACGCACCGACCGCCATCCGCGGCCGGATGATGGGATTGTTCTTCGTTCTGGTGACGGCGACCACGGCACTGGGAGCCGTCGGACTGGGGATTCTTATCAATATGTGGGGGATGCCGACGACCTTCCTGCTCACTGCTGCCGTGGTCGTCGTCGTGGGGGTGGCGCTGCTGGGCGCGCGGCGGGAACAATTCGGCGAATGAACCCCAAGGCCGTGACACCCGCGATCGAATCCGCCAACGCCGATCATCACAGGGCTCTTCCGTTCGGTGACACCGGGGACTTTGCCGACGCAGACCGGGGATTCCTCGGTGCGCTGCAACCCGGTGTAGTCACCGCGGCCGACGGCCGCGTGGTGTGGGACAACGATTCCTACGGCTTCCTCGACGGGCCGGCGCCGCCGTCGGTTCATCCCAGCCTGTGGCGGCAGTCGCAACTGTGTGCCAAACAAGGCCTCTACGAGGTGGTCGAGGGCATCTATCAGGTACGTGGTCTCGATCTGTCGAACATCACCTTCATCGAGGGCGACAGCGGCGTCATCGTGATCGACCCACTGATCAGCACAGAGACGGCAGCCGCCGCTCTGGCGCTGTACCGCAGCCATCGCGGTGAACGTGCGGTGAAAGCCGTGGTTTACACCCACAGTCATGTCGACCACTTCGGCGGGGTACTGGGTGTGACATCTCAGGCCGACGTGGACTCCGGCGCCGTGGCGGTGCTTGCCCCGGAGGGATTCGTGGGTCACGCCGTGCAGGAGAACATCTATGCCGGCACCGCGATGACCCGTCGGGCGAGTTACATGTACGGCACGCTGCTCGCCCGCGGATCCTCCGGCCAGGTGGGGTGCGGGCTCGGACAGAACACATCGACCGGGGAGATCGCCCTCATCGTGCCGACCGTCGACATCACCACGACTGGTGAGACTCACACCATCGATGGGGTCGAGATCGAATTCCAGATGGCCCCCGGCAGTGAGGCGCCGGCTGAGATGCATTTCTATTTCCCGAAGTTCCGCGCACTGTGCATGGCCGAGAACGCGACCCACAATCTGCACAATCTGCTGACGCTGCGGGGCGCACTGGTGCGTGACCCCAGAGCGTGGGCCGGTTACCTGACCGAGGCGATCGACACCTTCGCCGACCGCACGGATGTCGTATTCGCCTCCCATCACTGGCCTACCTGGGGGCGCGAGCGGATCGTGGAGTATCTCTCGCTGCAGCGCGACCTCTACGCCTATCTGCATGACCAGACGTTGCGGCTGCTCAATCAGGGCTATACAGGCATCGAGATCGCCGAGAACTTCACCCTGCCACCCGCCTTGCAGAAGGCGTGGCATACCCACGGCTACTACGGGTCGGTGAACCACAACGTCAAGGCGATCTACCAGCGCTACATGGGCTGGTTCGACGGCAACCCGGGAAGGCTGTGGCAGCATCCGCCCGAGCAGGCCGGACCGCGTTACGTCGCTGCGATGGGCGGTGTCGATCGGGTCGTGCAGATTGCCCGCAAAGCCTTCGAGGATGGCGACTTCCGCTGGGCTGCAACGCTGTTGGACCATGCCGTTTTCACAGACGAAAACCACATCGCCGCGCGCGAACTGTACGCCGACACTCTCGAACAGCTCGGATACGGCGCCGAATGCGCGACCTGGCGCAACTTCTTCCTGTCCGGTTCGACCGAGTTGCGGGACGGCAACTTCGGCACACCGGTGACCACGGCGTCTCCGACTATGCTCAGCCAGCTCACCCCGGAGCAGATGTTCGACATCCTTGCCCTGTCGATCAACGGGCCGCGCGCGTGGGACATCGACCTCGCCATGGACGTGACATTCCTCGACTTGGGCGTCAACTACCGGGTGACGCTCCGCAACGGCGTGTTGGTTTACCGGAAGCGCGTGCCGGAACCGCAGACGGCCGCGGCGACGGTGACGCTGGCCGCCAAGATGCGTTTGATGGCGGCCGCTTTCGGCGATGTCAGCTCACCGGGGCTGGAGATCTCCGGTGACGCCGGAGTCCTGCAGAACCTGATGGCCGTCCTCGACCGGCCGGACCCGGGGTTCGACATCATCACACCCTGAGGATCAGGGAAATCCGCCGTCCGCATGAAGGATCGCACCGGTGGTGAAACTCGACGCATCGGACATCAGGAACAGTGCGGCGCCGACGATCTCCTCAGGTTGTCCGGCCCGCTGCAGCGCGTATCCGGCGAATGGGTTCACGTCGCCGAAGTCCCACGCCTTGCTGATGTCGGTGAGGTAGGGGCCGGGCATCAGAGTGTTCGCCCGGACCGCCGGCCCGTAGGCCTTGGCAAGCCCTTCGGTCATCGCGTTCAGACCGGCTTTGGCCATCGCGTACGGCAGATAGGACGGGTGCGGACGCAGCGATCCGTGCGTGCTGACGTTGATGATCACACCCCGTCCAGCCGCGGCCATCCGTTCACCGGCCAGTACCGAGAGCCGGAACGGGCCTTTGAGGTTGAGGTTGACCACCGTGTCGAACAGCTTCTCGTTGACATCGCCGAGCGAGTCGTAAAGCGGTGACATCCCGGCGTTGTTCACCAGCACGTCGAGTTTCCCGAAACGTTCGTAGACCGCGTCGACGAGTCCGTCCAATTCGCTCCACCGTCCGACGTGCACCGCGTACGGCATCGCGGTACGGCCGGTTTCCGCTTCGATCTCCGTCGCGGTCGCCACGCAACGGTCGAACTTCCGGCTGGCGATCACCACGTCGGCTCCACATCGGGCCGCCGCGAATGCCATCTCCCGGCCGAGGCCCCGGCTGCCTCCGGTGACCAGCACCACTCGATCGGTGAGATCGAAAACTCTGTCGGCATAACCCATGGCCCTATCGTTGCACCAATGCAGCTCCTACTCATCCGGCATGCCCTGCCGCTTCGCACCCGCGACGGCGAGGGCTCGGATCCCGATCTGGCCGCCGACGGATGGGAGCAGGCCCGGCGTCTGCCGCTCGCACTGCAGCGGTTCCCGATCAGCCGGCTGGTGAGCAGCCCGCAACGCCGGGCCCGGCAGACCGCGGAACCGGTCGTGGATGCGCTGGGACTGGAAGTCGACATCGACGAGAGACTGGCCGAATACGATCGCGGACTGTCGCACTACATCCCACTGGAGGAGGCCCGCGCTGCGGGCAGTCCCGACTGGGAGCGCATGGCGCGTGGCGAACTGCCGGCGGGCGTCGATGTCGGGGCCTTCCGAGACCGCATTCGCTCAGCACTGGCCGATATCGTCGCCACCTCCGACCATGACGACACCGTCGCGGTTTTCAGTCATGGCGGGGTCATCAACGTGACTTTGCACGAGATCCTGCAGACCGCGAAAACGCTGTCGTTCCCGATCGACTACGCGTCTGTGACAGCGCTTCGGCATTCCCGCAGGGGCAGCTTCACCGTCGCCGGCGTCAACGGCATCGAGCACGTCTGGGATCTGTTGCCCCGCAACCGGGGCGAGATCTCTAACGCTTGAGTGCGAATCGCAGATTCCTTTTCGCCGCCCGCCGCAACTGGAACATTCGAGCAGCGCTGACCAGTGCCGTGATGAGTCCGCCGCCAACCGCGGCGAGCAGGATCGCCACGCCCAGTGGGAGATTCCAGTGCCAGGTCAGAAAGGTGAAGTCCGTTGAGTCGGTGTTCTGGGTGATGAAGATCAACAGGACGATCAGGATGAGGAACCCGAAGATCAACGATGTCCACAGCGCAGCCGCGCGGGTGAACTTGACCTCCTCGGCTTCGGAGACCGAGAGATTGCTGGTGCCGGGCTCGGCAACCACCGGCGGCGGAGTCGTGTTCACGGGCTGCTCCGGCGAAACGTTGGGTTCGCTGCTCATGAGGCCATCTTGACCTGTCCTGGCGTGGAATGGAAACAATGAAGGCGTAACGTGCCGAGTCCCGGATCGCTAGTGTCAGCAAAGGGGGCGAAAGGATTCCGATGGGTCGACGGTGGGTGCGTCGCGCGGTGATGTCGATTGCGCTGGCAGTGGCGTTGCCCTTGGCAGGATGCGGAAGCTCCAATCCACTCGGCGGCGGGGCGGTCTCCGGCGATCTGAAATCAGTCGTCGTCGGCTCGGCCGATTTCCCCGAATCGAAGATCGTCGCCGAGATCTACGCCCAGACACTCGCCGCCAACGGTTTCACCGTCGGCCGCCAGTTCGGAATAGGCAGTCGCGAGACATATGTTCCGGCACTGCGTGATCACTCCATCGACCTGGTTCCCGATTACACCGGCAACCTCTTGCAGTACTTCGATCCGAAGAACACCGTAACCGCGCCCGACGAGGTGGAACTGGCACTGCACCGGGCGTTGCCCGGTGACCTGTCGATCCTTCTTCCTGCTCCGGGGAATGACAGCGACACCGTCACGGTCACGGCGGCGACGGCCGCCAAATGGAACCTCAAGACCATCGCCGACCTCGCCCCGCACTCCGCAGAGGTGAAGTTCGGTGCGCCGTCGGAGTTCCTGAACCGCGAGCAGGGCCTGCCCGGGCTGAAGGCCCGCTACGGACTGGACATCAGGGGTGACAATTTCGTGGCGATCAGCGACGGCGGTGGTCCGGCGACTGTGCGCGCACTGGTCGACGGCAGCGTGACGGCGGCAAACATCTTCAGCACCTCGCCGGCGATCCCGCAGAACAGGTTCGTCGTGCTGGCCGATCCGAAGAACAACTTCCTGCCCGGTAATGTGGTGCCGCTTGTGAGTTCGCAGAAGATGTCGGTGGACCTGAAGAAGATTCTTGACGCGGTCTCGGCCAGGATCACCACTCAGACCCTCACCGATCTCAACACCGCCGTTTCGGGCAACTCAGGTGTAGACCCGGACGAGGCGGCGCGGAAATGGGTGCAAGACAACGGCTTCGACAAACCGATCGGCAAGTAAATGATCCGTTTTGACGGCGTGACCAAACGATATCCCGACGGCACGATGGCAGTCGATGACCTGACGATCGAGATTCCCCAAGGCAGTCTCACGGTTTTCGTCGGGCCGTCCGGTTGCGGCAAGACGACCTCGATGCGGATGATCAACCGGATGACCGACCCGACGTCGGGAACTGTCACGGTCGATGGTCGTGATGTGGCCGGCGTCGACCCAGTCAAACTGAGACTCGGAATCGGCTACGTCATCCAGAGTGGCGGTCTCATGCCGCATCAGAGGGTGATCGACAACGTGGCGACGGTCCCGGTACTCAAAGGACAGTCGCGTCGGGAGGCGCGTCGCGCAGCCTATGAGGTGCTTGAGCGGGTCGGCCTGGATCCACAACTCGGGGATCGCTATCCCGCCCAGCTGTCCGGTGGGCAGCAGCAGCGCGTCGGAGTGGCGCGTGCTCTGGCCGCAGACCCGCCGATCCTGTTGATGGACGAGCCCTTCTCGGCGGTCGATCCAGTGGTCCGCGATGAGTTGCAAGCCGAAATGCTCCGCCTGCAAAGCGAACTGCAGAAGACGATCGTCTTCGTCACGCACGACATCGATGAGGCGATCACGCTGGGCGACGCTGTTGCGGTGTTCGGCCGCGGTGGCGCCTTACAGCAGTACGACGCCCCGGCCAGACTGCTCGAGCACCCCGCCAACGATTTCGTGTCGGGGTTCATCGGCGCCGACCGCGGCTTTCGCGCCCTGCAGTTCTTCAGTGCCGGGGACCTCGCGCTGCGACCACTGCCCACCGTCACCGAAGGCCGGATCGACGCTCTGAGCCTCGCCGAGGGCGAATGGTCCCTGGTGGTGCGCGAGAACGGATCGCCGTTCGGCTGGATCGACGCCGGTGGGGTGGAGGTGCACCGCAACGGGGGATCGCTGTACGACAGCGTGACCGCCGGAGGTTCGCTGTTCACACTCCACGGCGGCACTCTGCGGTCTGCGTTGGATGCGGCGCTGTCTTCTCCATCGGGAGTCGGTGTGGCCGTCGATGATTCGGGAGCCGTCATTGGCGGAGTGGTGGCCGACCAGGTGATCGATGCGTTGGAAGATCAGCGCCGGGCGGCGGACTGATCGTCGTGCACTACCTGCTCAACCACCTTCCTACGGCGTGGACTCTCACGCTCATCCATCTCCGTCTCTCCCTCATTCCAGTGGTGCTCGGTCTTGTGATCGCAGTGCCACTAGGTGCGTTCGTATGGCGGCGTACCGGCCTGCGCCGCATCACCACGGTGGCGGCGAGCATCATCTTCACCATCCCGTCGCTGGCCTTGTTCGTCGTCCTGCCGCTGATCATCCCGACCCGGATCCTCGACGAAGCCAATGTCATCATCGCGCTCACGCTGTACACCACCGCCCTGTTGGTGCGAGCGGTGCCCGAGGCTCTCGATGCGGTTCCCGCGCAGGTGCGTGACGCCGCCTCCGCGGTCGGCTATACCCGGGTCGATCAACTGCTGAAAATTGAACTGCCGCTGTCGATCCCGGTGCTCATCGCCGGACTGCGCGTGGTTGCGGTCAGCAACATCTCCATGGTCGCGGTCGGATCGGTGATCGGGATCGGGGGACTGGGAACCTGGTTCACCGAGGGCTATCAGGCCGACAAGAGCAGTCAGATCGTCGCCGGCATCATCGCCGTCTTCCTGCTGGCCATCGTGATCGACATCCTGATCCTGCTGGCGGGCCGGCTCATCACACCGTGGGCGCGGGCGCGGGGTGTCTCGTGAACTTCCTTGATCAGGCACTGACCTACATCTTCACCGCATCTAACTGGAGCGGTAAGTCCGGGTTGGGCGCTCGCATCCTCGAGCACCTGCAGTACACCGCGATCGCAGTTCTGGTGTCGGCGGTCATCGCGATCCCACTCGGACTGCTCATCGGTCACACTCGACGCGGCATCTTCGTGGTCGTCACCGGGGTGAATGCATTGCGTGCGCTGCCGACCCTCGGAGTGCTGCTGCTCGCCGTCCTGCTGTGGGGTCTGGGCCTCGTGCCGCCGACCGTCGCGCTGATGCTGCTGGGCATACCGCCGTTGTTGGCCGGCACCTACGCGGGTATCGCCAACGTCGATCCGAAGGTCGTGGATGCTGCGCGGTCGATGGGGATGACGGAACGGCGCGTGCTCACCCACGTCGAGGTGCCCAACGCGATGCCACTCATCCTCGGCGGGCTACGTACTGCCACTCTTCAGGTGGTGGCGACCGCGACGGTGGCCGCCTACGCCAGCCTCGGGGGCCTCGGCAGGTATCTGATCGACGGGATCAAGGTGCGCCAGTTCCACCTGGCCCTGGTGGGCGCCCTCCTTGTGACGATGTTGGCCCTCGTGCTCGACGGTCTGCTGGCTGCCGCGTTGTGGGCATCGGCGCCGGGCACCGGGCGGTTGCGCCGGCCGATGCCTCAACCCCTACTCGATGATGAAGTGAGACTTGAGTCACGTCCCGGACCTTGGACTTCTGGCTACGGAGACGCCGAGGCGTCGCCTACGGTGGAGGGGTGGTGACTGCAGACAACGGTGAGTCGGGCCGGGAGTGGCCCGCCATGCTGACGTGGCGCTCGCACGATTGCACGCGGATCGAGTCGGTCCGGGTCAGCCTGACCGGGAACCGGATCAAGGCGACCGGCCGAATCGTGGCGGCTGCCACCCAGGCGAACCCCGCGTTCAGCGCCACCTACGACCTGGTGACCGATGACAGCGGAGCCACCAAGCGACTGTCGCTCGACATCACACTGGCGGAAAAGGATCGCCAGTTGTCGATCCACCGCGACGAGGAGAACATGTGGCTGGTGTCCGATCACCATGGACAGTCACGCGACTCCTTTGATGGCGCACTCGACGTCGATGTGGTCTTCAGCCCGTTCTTCAACGCACTGCCGATCCGCCGCACCGGTCTGTACCGCGAGGCGGGGTCGATCAGCGTCCCGGTGGTCTACGTACATCTGCCGGATCTGAATGTCACCGCTGAGACCATCAGCTATGCGAGTGCAGGAATCGTGGGTGTCGACGGACTGAAACTGCACTCGCCGGTTGCCCAGACCACCGTCGTCGTCGACGGGAACGGATTCATCGTCGACTACCCGGGCCTGGCAGAGCGGATCTGACCACCGCACCGGCACGTCCGGCCGCGGCGAGTTCCTCGCGCCAGTTCTCCTCACCCAATCTGACCGTGACGATCTCTGGGCGCGAGAAGCGTTCATAACGCACTCGCGCGGCGTGGCCGTCGTCGACCAGCTCGGCGATGGAACCCTTGTTCGCCAACGAATCCCGCGTTTTGTGCAGCAGCGTCAGAATCTTGTCCAGAGCCGGCAGCAGCTGATCGGCATTGGCCTCACACATCGCCCGCACCAAATCCGGTGTGGTGCCGGCGACCCTGGTTCCGTCGCGGAACGATCCGGCAGCAAGGGCGAATGCCAGCGGCACATCGCCGGCTTCGGCTGCCAGCGCCTCGGCGAGAACGTGTGGCAGGTGCGAGATGCTGGCGGCGGCGGCGTCGTGCTCGTCGGACTTCGCCGGAACCACAACCGACCCGCAGTCCAGCGCCAGCCGCATCACCTGTGACCAGATCCCGGCGTCGACATGTTCGTCCACGCTCACCACCCAGGGGGCGCCGACGAACATCCGCGCATTCCCGGCCGCCCACCCGGAGTAGGCGGTGCCGGCCATCGGATGCCCGCCTACGTAACGGTCGAGCAGGCCCACCGCGCGGACTTCGTCGAGGACGGCGCCTTTGACACTGATGACGTCGGTCAGCGCGCAGCTCGGCGCATCGGCCTTGATATGGCTCAGCATCAGCCCTACCGCCGGCATCGGGACGGCCAGCACGATGAGGGCGTCATGTTCACTCGCCCAGCGCAACGCATCGGTGAGTTCGGTGGTGGCCTCGAAGCCGTCTTTGCGGGCGGCCACAACCCCCTCGATGGATCTGTTGTAGCCGAACGTCTCGCGACCCGCCGCCTTCGCCGCGCGCATCAGCGACCCGCCGATAAGGCCCAGCCCCAGCACGCACACGGGTGTCGTCGTCACGTTTCCAGGTTGGCACATCAGATGCCGTACGCCGGTGCGGCTTGCTGGTCGCTGGTCAACTCGCCTGCTCACCGACTAGCGTATGGCGCCATGGCGGGACAGCGATCGGAGCGGGAGCAGGGCCCCGGATCGGGTTCTGCGGAAATCCCGTACGGCTTTGCTGTGGCCGTCGTGCACGAGAATGCCAAATGGCGGTGCTCCCCGATGAGCAACAAGGCGCTCACCAGCCTTGCCGCCGCCGAGACCGAACTCCGGGAACTGCGCAGCGCGGGCGCGGTCTTCGGCCTTCTCGACATCGATGACGAGTTCTTCCTGATCGTCCGTCCGGCGCCCTCGGGCACCCGGCTGCTGCTCTCGGACGCGACGGCCGCCCTCGACTACGACATCGCCGCGGAGGCGCTGGAAAAACTCGACGCCGATATCGCTGCCGAGGACCTCGAGGACAGTGATCCCTTCGAGGAGGGTGATATCGGGGTGCTCGCCGATGTGGGGTTACCTGAAGCGGTCCTCAGCGTGATCCTCGACGAGACCGATCTGTACCCCGATGAGCAGTTGGGTCGTATCGCGCGTGAAATGGGGTTCGCCGAGGAACTCTCGGCTGTGCTCGACCGCCTGGACCGGTGACCGCACTTCCGCTCGACGACGAAGCTCTGATCCGCGCGGCGATCGACGCTGCCGCCGCTGCAGGCCCCGACGACGTCCCGATCGGTGCGGTGGTCTTCGGCCCCGATGGACGTGAACTGGCCAGAGCAGCCAACGCCCGCGAATCCCTCGGCGATCCGACCGCGCACGCCGAGATTCTGGCGCTGCGGGCTGCCGCGAAGGCGCACGGCGACGGTTGGCGACTGGAGGGGACCACCCTGGCCGTCACCGTCGAACCGTGCACTATGTGTGCCGGTGCGCTGGTGATGGCCCGGGTCTCGCGGGTGGTGTTCGGGGCCTGGGAACCCAAGACCGGCGCGGCCGGTTCGCTGTGGGACGTGGTGCGTGATCGCCGGCTGACGCATCGTCCGCAGGTCCGCGGCGGGGTGCTCGCCGAAGAATGCGCGGCGTTGCTGGAGGAGTTCTTCAGCCGACACCGGGATTTGGGCTAGCGCTACGGTCCGAAGCCCTCCCGATAGCCCGGTTCAGGACCAAAATCGCTGTGCTTCCCGCAATATTGACCGGGTGAGAAATCGCACCACGACCGTACTGGTGATCGGGATCGCGACCCTGCTGGCTGCCGCGCTGCTGGCAGGCACGAGCTGGAAGCCCCTCATGCGCGACGCGCCGGGCGAGCCCAGGGCCGGAACCGCAGGCCCGTTCGACGGCACTGTGGGCATCGAACCCACGCCCTTCTACGACCCACCTGCCGCACTGCCCGACGCCCCGATGGGCACACTGCTGCGCAGCGAACCGATCACGGATGCACCCCCTGACGTCAAGGCGTGGCGCATCCTGTACCTGTCGCGCAACATCAAGGGCAAGCCGATCGCGATCTCCGGGTACTACGCCGAACCGGCCCGGCTACCCACGAACGGCAACCGTTTCCCCCTGATCGCACTGGCGCACGGCACGACCGGGGTCGGGCGCAAGTGTGGGATGTCGCAGGGGCCGTTCACCCCCAAGACCCCGGGCAACGAGTACTGGCTGTTCCTCGGTCAGAATCTGATCAACGCCGGTTACGCCGTCGTAGCCACGGACTACGAGGGCATGGGTGCGCCAGGTGCGACTCCCTACCTGCTGCGCAAGCAGGCGTACGACGTGCTGGACTCCATGCGGGCGGCCATCAACCTTCGCCCGGGCTTCATCGACACCCAGAACCTCGGGATCATCGGCCACAGCGAGGGCGGATACGTGGCCCTGGCGACGGCCGATCAGGCCCCCGACTACGCGCCCGAGTTGAACATCAAGGGTGCCGTCTCGCAGGCGCCGGGGGTCGTCCCGCCGGTCCCCGCCGCGATCAAGTCGCTGATGACGTCCACCAGCACCACGAAGGGCACCCCCCGCAACGGCTACGTGGTGACGCTGTCGCAGTCGTGGATCCGCAACTACCCGGAGCTCATGACAGCCGAAGACTGGTACACGCCAGAGGGCAGGGCAGCAGTGGAGAAAGCGGCGGAAATGTGTCAGGGGGCGATGCTCGAAGTCCTGACGGACACCTTCGGGACGTACTTCAAGAAGAGCCTGCCGCTCGCAGCCACGCGGATCGGCGCCGAGAACCCGCCCCTGACCAAGAAGACGACGGTGCCCATCCTCCTCCAGCAGGGACTCAAGGACACCGGCGTGGTGCCTCCGCTGACGCGGGCATACGCGATCCAGGCATGCCACCTGGGCGACATCGTGGAGTACCAGGCGTTCCCCAATGACGTGCACCGATCGGTCCAATTCACCGGCAGTAACCCGTTCCTCGGCTGGTTCGCGAATCTGTTCGCCGGGCACCAGGCCCCCAACCAGTGCAGTGAGTTGTGATGATCGCCGCACTCGTTCTCGCCGCCCTGCTGGGTGTCCTCGCGACCTACGGTCTGTCCGGACGCGGCTATGCAGAAGCCGGCCTCGCCCGCGGGTTCGTCCTCGGGCTACCACTCATGGCGGTAGCCGGCGCCGGGTTGAACGGAATCACCCTCCCGTGGGCCGTCGGGATGGCGGTCGCGGTCACGGTGGGACTGCTCCTGGCACCGATGGTCCTGCGTCCGCCGGCCGGACCGTTCTCAGCGGCCGTGGGCATGACCGCCGGAATCGTGATGGCTGCCGGTGTTCTGCGCTGGCTGATGCCCGTCGTCGCCGCACTCACCGGACTCAACGCACGCGCCCTGGCACTGGTCACACTGGCGGCTGCGGCGGCATGGGCAGCCGGTAACCGTGGCACCCTGCTGCGCACCACGTTCTGGTTGAGCATCGTGACAACGGTGCTGTTGTTCGCAGCGGGCTTCCTGATCGGTGAGCCCGGCACGCTGACCAGCCCACTGGCGGACCTCGGCCAGAAAAGCACTCCCGCCATCGTCTGGTTGATCGTGGTGGTCGTCTTTGCGGCCATGCATCCCGCACCGCCCAAGGGCCCCGTGAGCGCGGTCGTGGTCGGTGCCGCTCTTCTGACGGGGCTGATCGGACTGCTGAGCTTCCTCGGCGGATACCTCGAGTACCCGTCCAACGGACTGATCGGGGTCGCCGGCTACGCCAGCAGCAACGGCGCCATTCCCGGCCTGGTGATGTCGATCATCCCCATGATCGTCTCCGTGGTGGCCACCGGCGCGATCATGCGGGCAGCACTCTCACCGTGGGAGGGCTTCACCGCTCCGGGGCGGCTGTCCTCGCCCGCACTGCAGATTGCCGTCCTCGCGGTGATGGTCGGATTCTTCACGTTTGTCCCGGCCCCCACCTGGGTGTTCGTCATGGGCGTTGCACTCGCCGGTATCGGTGCGCTCATCTTCGGGCGACGCACCAGAGACAGCGAGGTCGCAGTACCGGCCGAGGCTTAGTCGGAGGACTTCTTCAGCCGGCACCGGGATTTGGGCTAGATCTCCCCGGGCCGTAGGATTCCCCGCGGTGGCGTGTCCGAGCGGCCTAAGGAGCACGCCTCGAAAGCGTGTGACGGGTAACCCCCGTCCGAGGGTTCAAATCCCTCCGCCACCGCCATCTTCACCCGGCCGTTGCCGGGTCGAGCAGCCTCATCTGTCGATCAACCGGTGACTTTGCCCTGGCCGCACCCCGGGGGAATCGCCGGCCCTTTGGCCATGGCGTCGCCCAATTTGATACCCGAATCGGACGCCTGCTCGGTGAGCAGGTCGACGACCGCCGGCAGCGACAGGCGCACCTCGTAGACGATCGATTGTCCGCTGACGTCGCGACAGGTCAGGCCGACCCGGTTGCCGGTGCCGCGACCGAAGGTGGCCTCGAAGGTCTCCCGGATTGCCCTCGGCGACAGGTTCTCGCCAGCCGCCTGCTGAAACACCGGGGTGAGGACGCTTCGTGCCTGGGTGGTCAGGGATTCAGCGATGGTGAAGTATTCCGGCGGCGTGACCCCCGAACAGGTGCCGTGCGCGTACCACTCATGGGCCGCCATCGACTGCGGGTCGGACATCATGTCCTGCAGCGTGTTTCGGATGTCACCTGGCAAGTCGACCGGACGCTTGTCGGCTTCTCTCTGGGTTATTCCGCAGTATTGCTCGGTGGAGGGTTGCGGCCACAAACCGTGCAGGACGAGGGCCTGCCCGAGTTGGCCCACATGCCCGGACCGGCATCCTGAGTTCTTGGGCTCCACCTTGCACAGGCTGGGCGCCCAGGTGAGCATCAGCAGGCTCGACCGGCTATCGCTCGATTTCGGTCCGACCGGCCGCCGATCCAGTGAGAAGCTATACGCGATGGCAACGACGACGATCACAGCAAGTACGGATGAGGCGGCCCACACCGCTGCGTCACGCCGCTTCATGGCGTCCATCATTCAACAATGGTGACGACCGGCCAATGGTGAACGAAGTCGACCGCTGGTTCGCCCGGGCCGCCGGCGGCCACGACGGCGTCGTTTCGCTCTACGCCAGCCTGCTCACGGGCCGCATCTTCGCCTACGTTCGCTATCGCCTGAGGTTCCCGTTGCTCGTGTCGACGTTCAGGTTCGCCGTGCACGTAGCGGAATTCTTCATCCTGCTTTCCGCTCTCGGCGGCGTCGCGACCTTCACCGTGATGGTCCTGCGGGCCGGAAGCCTCATCGTCGCCGGGGGATGGTGGGGGCTGCTCGAGATCATGCGCGACCGCCTGCGCATCTTCGTCCGGACCGGTGAACGCGATGCCGCCGAGTTCGAGATCGGACGCTGGCTGACCCTGGGCGCGATCGCGGCGGTGGCACTCGCCATCGCCGGTGGCGTTGCCCTGCTGAAGTGGAGTGAGCCCGGCAGCTCACCGGTCGGAAGCGTCTATGCGTTCCTGGTGATCGTCGAACTCGCACTCGGCCTCCCGATCCAGGTGCTGCATGCTGGGATCTACGCCACCCGGCGGGTGTACAAGCCCATCTGGTCGATGTTCATCCCCACCGGCATCCAATTGACGGTGCTGGGTGCAGGCTTCCTCTATTACCCTGCTGCCGCGGTCGTCATCGCGATCGTCGCGTCGAATGCCGTCAGCATCTGGATCACCGTGCGCTACTGCGTGGAGGCCTACCGGATGTCCGGTATCAGCCCGCGGTTCGGGACCGGACTTCGGCATCGTCTGCCGTCGATCCCGCCATTGCTGGGTTTTGAGACGGCGTTTTCCGGGCTCAGCCTGCGTCTTGACGCCATCCTCGTGCTGGCCCTCGTCGGCTTCTATGGAACGAACACCCGGACTTTCGACCTCACCGCGGCATCGCTGTCCTGGGCGAGCATCGACGCGTTCCAGTTCTTCTATCTGATCCTCCCGTTGTTCCGCGGCACCTACGAGAGCGCGGGAATCTTCTACTTCGACTTCGTCCGCTTGCGCGGAGCGCCGGGGATCCGTGCGCTTGCGCAACGGTTCTTCTACACGGTGCTGTGGACGGCTCCGGTGGTCGCCCTGTTCTACTGGGCGCTGGCCGCGTTCCTCGGTCGTGTGGTGCTGCACGATGTTCCGGTCACCTTCTTGCTTGCGTTGCTGCCGATGTTCCTGGCGCGCAGCCTGATCGGGATCTACCAGATCCGCCTGTTCGCCGAGGGGCGGTTCGGCGCGCATATCGCCACCCTCGGACTTCTGGCGTTCCTGCTCTGGCTGGTGTGGATCAAACCCAACCCGGCATCGGACCTCGTCGAGATCACCGCTGCGATGCTGATCCAACTCATCGTCCTGATCAATCTGCAGCACTGGCAAGATCGCCGAGATCCGACCCGGCCGACCCTGCTCAGTTTCGGCGAATGGCGGCAGGCGCTGGATTCCGAGTCCGGGCCGATCGCCGTCGGATCTGCCTCCATCCCTGACACGATCACCACCCGGCAACGCTCGGCGGCCGTCAAATTGATCAGCGAAACACTCGACACCTCAGGGCATTTCGCCTTCCGATCATCCACCGGGGTGGTGTTCTATGAGCGGGTGCGTGGCGACGGGACGCCGGTGACCCATGTGGCGCTGCAGACCGTCAGTGGCGGAACCGTGGGCCGGATTGGACGCTGGTCGGTGCCGCAAGCCGAACCCCTCCCGTCACGAGCCCTGACCGAGCGGTTCCGGGAACTGTTCGACGACGGGATCGTCTTCGACACCGAGACTCTTGAGGGCAAAACCGGCATGCGGCGCCTTGAGCAGGACGTGCTCGCCCGCCTCATCCCCACGGCACTGGCCAGCCTCGAGGACGGTGAGGACGTGGTCGCTGTGGAGGGCTATCGGTTCACGCCGGTGTACCGCCATGGGACGTTGCGCCGTTTGTACGTGCTACCCACCGAATGTGACCCCGAGTGTCTGCGCCAGTGGCGGCGGGCCATCAAGGCGGGGTGCACCGCTGATGACTGACCTCGCGCCGGTGGACGTCGACCGCGCCCTGGCCGATCCCCACACCTATGAGGATGTCATCCTCCGGATCTACACCAAGCGCAGCCAACGCGGCCTGGCCTTCGCCGAAGTGGCCGAGGATGTCACCTACTTCGACACCGCGGCCAAGCGGGGCGCACTGTCCAAGGCGATCGCTTGCAGCGTCGCCGACGGGACCTACCGACCGAAACCGGTCGAACTGTGGAAGCTGGAGACCAAAGGCAAGCAGCGAATCGCGCACAAGCCGACGTTCACCGATCACGTCCTCGGATCGGTTCTCTACCAACTGCTCACCCGCAACGCCCGCTGCTACGGCCTGCCCGGGGTCTACTCGTATCTGCCGGCCATGACCAACGTCGGGGCGCTCAGCGCCCTGGGTGCGTTCATCCGCGAACACCGTCAGAAGGTGGGTCCGAAGGGCCCGCCGGTATACGTGCTGCAGTCCGATTTCGAAGGTTACGGCGACAACCTCCCGATGGGTCCCGACGCGGCACTGTGGCCGGTCGTGCGGGAGGTTGCCGGCCTGGGCAGTCCGGTCGGCGCGGTCAGTCAGAACACCTGGGATCTGATCACCGCACTGGGCCGCCCGGTCATCGCCGAAGCCGACGGGTCTCAGTTCACCCGAGTCCGTGGGGTGGCGATGGGCACACCGATGGTCCCGGTGCTCGCGAATCTCGCCGTGTCCAAGATGGACCGGGCGGTCCTGGCTGTCGACGGCATTTTCTACGCCCGCTACAACGACGATTTCATGCTGGCTCACACCGACCTCGAGTCGCTGCACGAGGCCGATGCCCGGATCGACTCGCTCCTCGATGAACTCGGGGTGAAACGCAAACTGGCCAAGGAGGTTCGTACCGCACTGAGCGCAACCGGAATGCCCAGTGCCGCCGATTCCGCGTACCGCGGCGCCAGCCGGATCGACTTCCTGGGACTTTCGATCAACCATGCCGGGGCGATCACCGTCGGGCCGCACCGGCTGCGGCGGTTTCTCGGCCGGGTGACGGCCCGTATCGACGGTGCGGCCACGGCCCTCTCGTCACTGCCGCCTGAGGAGCGGGCCCGCCAGCTGGTGGCGATGACCAACGTCATGCTCGACGTCGCGAATCCCTTTGCGGTGCCCGGGTTGTCGGCCCTGCTTGACACCACCACCGATCGGGGTGCGCTCAAGGACCTCGACTTCCGGATCGCCCGCAAGATCGCCCAAGCCGCCACCGGCCGGTCCGGAGTGCGTGGTTTCCGGACCATCCCCCCCGCATTGCTGCGCCGCGAGATGGGCCTGACGTCACTGGTTCACCTGAAGAACTTGCGATAGCCGTCGGCCCTGCGGTTCAATTCCGGTGAGGGCGCGGACCTCGCATTCGTGCGGCTGTTCGCGAAGGACCACAGAGGCTGCGGCTTTCGATCCTTCTTTTTTTCGTTTTTCCCCGCGCCCTCGCCTGCGCTCCGCCCGGTCCCGCGCTGTCCTGTCCTGGAATTCTTGTCCTATCCTGGAAGTCTCTGCGGCACCGGATTTCCAGGAGCGACGATGACGGCCTTCACCCGACGAACACGGCTCGCAATCGGCCTGCTCGGACTGCTCATCGGTCTCGCGCCCATCGTCGTCGCAGCGACCGGTACAGGGGATGACCCGGTTCGCGTTGCGGCCGGCTGTGACGAGACCATCGACACCACCGACAGCTTTTCGATGAACTGCGCGCCGACGATGATCCCGGATATGAGTGATCAGCTGACCGAGGCCGAGGTTGCCGAGCCCGGCTGGAACGCCCACCCCGGCGGAGGCGGGCGCTAGTCAGCCCTTGCGCAGGTCCGCATCCAGGACCGCCTTGGCCTGATGCAGGTGGCCCACCGCCCGGGCCAGGTAATCCTGATAGATGCGGCTGTCTCCGGGTTCGCGGGCGATGACGAACCGCAGGCAGGCGTGGGTGGCGACGTTCATATCGTCGATCATGCGTTGCAGTTCGGCGGTCAGCTCCGGATCAGGAGTCGGTAGCAGCCGTTGCAGTTCCACCGCGTTGGCGTCGTGCAACTGCACGCACCCCGACCGGACCGCCGCTTCGTCGCCGGCATCGCTGGCCTCGGACACCTGCTGGAGGGCGCGGCCTGACCGCTTGAACAGGTCACCGGTGCTGGCCTCCCATTGCCGGATGGCTGCGGCCAACGATCCGGTGGCAGGCGACCGACTCGTCGTGGGGTGCGCCGTCGCCACCGATGTGGTCGGTGGGCCTGCTGGACGGTCGGGGGCCGCGCAGGCTCCGGCTGACACGAGCAGAACGGCCATTACCGCCGAGCGGGTGAGGGCCGTCATGCCACAAATCTGCGGTGCATGGATACCGGTTGCACAGGGTCTTTGGGCCCGGAATCACCAAAGCGCTGCTCCGGTGATTGCGGAACAGCTCTAATGAACACGCAGGCGGACACCCGAAACTTGGGGGCAACACATGGAATTGATCTCACCGCTCGATGGCATGTTCCTCATGGGCGAGTCGCGCGAGCACCCGATGCACGTGGGCGGATTGCACGTCTACAAGCCACCGGCCGGCTCCGGTCCGGACTTCGTCCGCGAGCTCTACCAGAAACTGATCCTCGACACCGACGCAACTCCGACGTTCCGCAAGCATCCCGGTGAGGTGATGGGCGGGGTCTCGAAACTCACCTGGGCGATAGACCCCGAGATCGACCTCGAATACCACCTGCGCCGCTCGGCGCTGCCCAACCCGGGCCGGGTCCGCGAACTCCTGGAACTCACCTCGCGGCTGCACGGCACTCTGCTGGACCGGCACCGCCCGCTGTGGGAGATGCATCTGGTCGAGGGACTCGACGACGGGCGGTTCGCCGTATACGCGAAGATGCACCACGCCCTGCTCGACGGCGTCAGCGCGATGTTGACACTGCGCCGGGCGCTGTCCACAGATCCCGATGATCACGATGCCCGGGCGTTCTGGGCTCCCAACGAGCGTAAGTCGAAGAAGGGCGGCGGAAAGTCTTCGCTTCTCGACACTGTCAAGAAGGGAGCCGGATCCATTGCGGCCCTTGGGCCCGGTACCTACAACCTCGCCCGCAAGGGAATTCTCCAGCAGCAGTTGACCCTGCCGTTCGGCGCACCGAAGACCATGTTCAACGTGCCGATTGCCGGTGCCAGACGGTGTGCGGCGCAGTCCTGGCCGGTCGAGCGGTTCCTGGCCATCAAGAAGGCGGCCGGTGTCACCCTCAACGATGTCGTGCTGGCCGTCTGCGGCGGCGCACTGCGTGCATACCTGATCGAGCAGGACGCGCTGCCCGACAAGCCGCTGATCGCGATGGTTCCGGTGAATCTGCGCGAGGGCGAGTCCACGGGCGGCAACGAGGTGGGATCGATACTGGCCAATCTCGGCACCGACCTGGCGGATCCGGCTGAGCGCCTGCGAGTGGTCAACAACTCCACTGCCAGCAACAAGGAGGTGTTCCGGTCGTTGCCCAAGGTTCAGCAGGTGGCGTTGTCGACGTTCAACGTCGCGCCGTTGATGGTGGAACTGCTTCCGGTGCTGAAGACGACCGCGCCGCCACCGTTCAACCTGGTCATCTCCAACGTGCCGGGCGCACGGGACCGGCTCTACTGGGGCGGTGCCGAACTCGACGGCAACTACCCGATGTCGATCGCCCTCGACGGCCAGGCCCTCAACATCACCCTGACCAACACCGCTGACCGCCTCGACTTCGGGATCGTCGGTTGTCGGCGCAGCGTGCCGCATCTGCAACGGCTGATCGGGCATCTAGACGATTCGCTGTCGGCTCTCGAGGCGGCGGTCGGCAAGGGGGGATCAGCCGGTAAGACGGCGGCGCCGGCGAAAGCCGCCAAGAAAGCGGCCGCACCCAAGAAGAGCGCCACCTCGGCTAAGCCCGCTAAGGGCAAGTGACCTCGATTTCGAACGGTTTGGTCATCGGCTGCATCGGGTTGGCCATATCCACCCCGGTCGCCGTGCCGGTGATCTTGTAGGTCTTGTCCGCCTTGGTGGCCGACGCATTGCCTCCGGGCGCGCCTTCCTGGAAGCCCAACGTCACGCCGTTGACATTGCCCAGACCGACGGATGTCACCTTCGATGCGTCCGGGGACATCACGACGGCGACGCCGGTTCCCGCCTCGCCGATGGCGATGCTGAAGTTGCCGCCCATCGTCGAGCAGACCACCTGACCATTGACGTCCTTGGGCTGACCGTCGATGCTGACCTTCGCGGTTCCCGCACCCGCGGAGGCACTGACGCCACCGGTCTGGACCGACGTTCCGGTGCTCGCCGTGCTCGACGGCGCGCCCTCTGACTTGTTCTTGCTCGAACAGCCGGTCATACCGGCTACTAACAATGCGGCGCCTCCCACAGCGACCACCAGACCTCGAATCACGGGTGTTCTCCTCAAGTCGTGCTGACCACGGCGGCGGTCAGCCGGCGGCAATCGACAGACAAGTAATGCCCGTTCCCGGCCGGGACTAATCACCGGCGGGCACTTGGTTAGATAGACCCTCGTGACCCCGCAACCGTTCTTCACCGTTGAGGCCGAACTGCCCAACGGCCGCGGCCGCAGTGGCGTCATCCACACCCCGCACGGCGAGATCCGCACCCCGGCCTTCGTCGCCGTCGGCACGAAGGCGTCGGTGAAAGCGGTGTTACCGGAGACCATGGCCGCTGTCGGAGCGCAGGCGGTACTGGCCAACGCCTACCACCTCTACCTGCAGCCGGGTTCGGACATCGTCGCCGAGGCGGGCGGTCTCGGCGCCTTCATGAACTGGCCGGGTCCGACGTTCACCGACAGCGGCGGGTTCCAGATCATGTCGCTGGGTGCAGGCTTCCGGAAAGTCCTCATGGAGGACCCGGGCCGGACTCAGGCCGACGACCTGATCGCCAAGGGCAAGCAGCGACTGGCCCGCGTCGACGATGACGGCGTCACCTTCACATCGCATATCGACGGCTCATCACACCGGTTCACCCCCGAGGTCTCCATCGGGATCCAGCACGAACTCGGCGCCGACATCATCTTCGCCTTCGATGAGCTGACCACACTGCTCAATACCCGTGGTTACCAGGAGGAGTCGGTCCAGCGCACGCACGTCTGGGCGCAACGATGCCTGGCCGAGCATCGCCGCCTCAGCGCCACCGAGGCGGGTGCCAAGCCGTCGCAGGCTCTGTTCGGCGTGGTGCAGGGCGCACATTACGAGGACCTTCGGCGGCAGGCCTGCCGCGGTCTGGAGAGCATCGTCGACGACGAGGGTCGCGGGTTCGACGGATACGGCATCGGCGGCGCGCTGGAGAAACAGAACCTGGCGACCATCGTCGGCTGGTGCACCGAGGAACTGCCCGACGACAAGCCACGCCACTTGTTGGGCATCAGCGAACCCGATGACCTGTTCGCCGCTATCGCCGCAGGGGCGGACACATTCGACTGTGTCTCGCCGTCTCGGGTGGCCCGCAACGCTGCGCTGTACGCACCGGAAGGCCGGTTCAACATCACCGGATCCCGCTACCGGCGAGACTTCAATCCGATCGACTCCGAGTGCGACTGCTACACCTGTGCCAACTACACCCGCGCCTATTTGCACCACCTTTTCAAGGCCAAGGAGATCCTCTCTGCGACGTTGTGCACGATCCACAACGAGCGCTTCATCATCCGGATGGTCGATCGCATCAGAGAGGCCATCGTCGACGGGCGGTTCGATGAACTGCGCGACGATGTACTCGGCCGCTACTACGGATCGTGACGATGTCACGGCGACGGCGCATCGCATGGTGGACCGCGCTGGCAGGGGTGATTGTGGTGGTCCTCGGTGCGGTACTCCTGGTCGACCGCACACAGGCCGAGCATCAGAGGGCGGTGACGTCCAGTGATTCCAGCCTCCTCGCATTGACGTGGGGTCCGAGTCTGTGCACGGTCGACGCGTCGATACGGGGCTGCCGGACCGGCAATGTCGACCGAAAGGGCAGGACGTTTCTTCTGCACGGCCTGTGGCCCCAGCCGGCGACCGCGCAGTATTGCGGGGTGGGCGAGGAGGGCAAGCAGACTCCTGAACTTTCTGCCGACTTGCGTGAGCGACTGAACAGAGTGATGTCTGACGCCTCGACCCTGGCACCGCATGAATGGCTCGCGCACGGCACCTGTTCGGGTGTTGAGCCGCCCGAATACTTCGGTATCGCAATGACTTTGAACGAGCAGGCCACCGAGGTCCTCGACCCGGCTGTGCGCGCGCTGGCGGGCCGCCAGCTGTCGGTGACGGCATTGCGGGAGCTCTTCGACGGCCGGTTCGGTCGCGGAGCGGGGAACCGTCTTGCACTGACCTGCCGCCGGGCCGAGGGCAGCGGCGAGGTCGTCTACGAAGTCCGGCTGTCGCTGCCGTCGGTGGTTGATCTGCGTGCCGCTGGACACCCGCTCTCACTGGGTGATCAACTCGCCAAGGCGCCGACCGTCGCCGCCGGATGCCGGCAGGCCCAGGTGCTCTGAGAACCAGGCACACTGAGGGGATGACAAGCGCACCGCGGGATCTGCTGCTGGCTCTGCTCGATCCCGCGAACCGTGCCGATCCGTATCCGGTGTATCGGCAACTGAGGGAGCGTGCGCCGCTGCAAATACCGGAGAACAACCTCTGCGTGTTCGGAGCGTTCAACGACTGCGACGAGGTGTTGCGGCACCCGTCCTCATGCAGCGATCGGCTCAAGTCGACCTCCGCGCAGCGCGCCATCGCAGCAGGCCAGCCGGGCCGGCCATTCGGCGTTCCGGGCTTCCTCTTCCTGGATCCGCCTGACCACACCAGGTTGCGCAAGCTGGTCAGTAAGGCGTTCTCCCCCAAAGTGGTCCGCGCACTCGAGCCGGAGATCGTGGGTCTTGTTGACGGTCTGCTGGATTCCGTCGAGCAGGCTGGCAGCTTGGAGGTGATCACCGGCCTCGCTTATCCGCTGCCGGTCGCTGTCATCTGCCGGCTGCTCGGGGTTCCGATCGAGGACGAGCCCCGATTCAGTGCGGCTTCGACGCTGCTGGCCCAGGGTCTGGATCCCTTCATCGCGTTCACCGGTCAGGCCCAGGGCATCGATGAGCGACTTGAGGCCGGCCTGTGGCTCCGCGAGTACCTGCGAGATCTTCTGCAGCAGCGCCGCGATCATCCGGGCGACGATCTGATGTCCGGTCTCATCGCGGTCGAGGAGTCCGGCGATCAGCTCACCGAGGAGGAGATCGTCGCGACCTGCAACCTGCTTCTGGTCGCCGGACACGAGACGACGGTGAACCTGATCGCCAACGCGGTCCTGGCGATGCTCCGCCATCCCCGGTACTGGACGGAGTTGAGCCGGGACGCGAAACGCGCCCCGATGATCGTCGAGGAGACGCTGAGGTACGACCCACCTGTGCAACTCGTCGGCCGCGTCGCGGGTTCGGATATGACGATCAACGGTGTCGACGTCCCCAAGGGCGACATCATGATGCTGCTACTGGCCGCCGCACACCGGGATCCGGCTGTCAATGAACGTCCCGATGAGTTCGATCCAGATCGGACCGCGGTCCGTCATCTCGCGTTCGGCCTGGGCCCGCACTTCTGTCTGGGGGCGCCGTTGGCGCGGATGGAGGCAGCGGTGGCGCTGTCAGCGGTCACCAAGCGATTCCCGACGGCGCGACTGACCGGTGAGCCGGTCTACAAACCGCATGTCACCCTGCGCGGTCTGGAGAGTCTTTCGGTGAGCCTCTAGCCCGCTAGCCGGTCCGGAAGATCCACGGATCACTGGGCAGTCGCGCAGGATCGAACCGCGCCAGCAGTTCGGCGGCGTCGGCCGCGGGTATGTCGAGTGATCCGGTGATCAGTGCAAAGGTTCGCTCGGCGCCCAACTCCGAAAGCGTCACCGCCCCATCGCGTTTGGCCAGCCGTTTGCCTTCTTCGTTGAGCACCAGTGGCACATGGGCGTAGACCGGTTGCGGATAGTCCAGCAACTCCGCCAGATACGCCTGACGGGGTGAGGAGGACAGCAGATCATCGCCACGCACCACCTGATCGATGCCCGAGTGTGCGTCGTCGACGACGACAGCGAGGTTGTAGGCCGGCACCCCGTCACCTCGGCGCAGCACGAAATCATCGACCAGACCGGTGTACTCGCCGCACAGCAGGTCGGTCACGGTGTACTGGCCGGTGTCGGCGCGTAACCGCAGGGCCGGCGGTCGGCCCTCGGCCCGGCGGGCCGCGCGCTGTTCCTCGGTCAGGCGAAGGCAGGTCCCCGGGTAGGCCCCTTCCGGGGCATGCGGCGCCCGCGGCGCGCTCAGGATCTCCTTTCGGCTGCAGAAGCACTCGTAGACCAGACCCCGGTCCGTCAACTCGGTGATGACCGCGTCGTAGCGGTCAGGATGTGCCGACTGCCACTGTGGGTTCTCGTCCCATGTGACGCCGATCGCGGCGAGGTCGGCGATCTGGCGGGCGGCGATGTCGTCGTGGGTCCGGTCGTCGAGGTCCTCGACCCGGATCAGGAATCGCCGGCCGGTGGAACGGGCGAACAGCCATGCCAGCAGGGCCGTGCGCAGATTGCCGATGTGCAGGTCTGCCGACGGGCTGGGCGCGAAACGGCCAGCACCTGTGCTTCCCACGTTGGCAATCTAACGTGAAGGAGTGGATCTGCCCGTGCTCCCTCCGGTGGAGCCCATGCTCGCCAGAGCGCAGACGACGGTGCCGGGTGAAGCCGGAGTGTGGTCCTACGAACCAAAGTGGGACGGGTTTCGTGCCCTGGTGTTCCGCGACGGCGACGAGGTGGTGATCCAGTCCCGCACAGGCAAGGATCTAGGCCGCTACTTCCCCGAACTCATCGAGGCGTTGCGTGAGGAACTGTCGCAACGCTGCGTGCTCGATGGCGAGGTGGTGGTCCCGCAGGAGATCGACGGACGGGTTCGCCTGCACTGGGACTCGCTGTCCCAACGAATCCACCCTGCGCAGAGCAGGGTCCGGATGCTCGCGGAACAGACTCCTGCGCATTTCATAGGTTTCGACACGCTGGCCGTCGCCGGCCGTTCGATGATGGACGAACCGTTCCACATCCGGCGCTCCGCGCTGATCGAATCTGTCGAGGAGCGGCATCGTTGCCACGTCACCCGGACCACGCAGGATCCCGAACTCGGAGCGCATTGGCTGACCACCTTCGAGGGGGCCGGTCTCGACGGTGTGATTGCAAAGCGCCTTGAGGGCCGTTATCTCCCAGGCAAGCGCGAGATGGTCAAGGTCAAGCATCACCGGGACGCGGACTGTGTGGCGATCGGCTACCGAATCCACAAGAGCGGCGACGGTCTCGGTTCCATCCTGCTCGGTCTCTACCGGAACGACGGCGAACTCCAGATGGTCGGCGGCGCAGCGTCTTTCACTGCCAGGGAGCGAATCACGCTGCTGGCCGAACTCGAGCCTCTGGCGACCGGTGAGGTCAACGAAGGCGAGCCGAGCAGATGGAACTCCGCCGCAGACAAGCAGTGGATTCCGATCCGCCCGGAAAGGGTCGCCGAGGTCGCCTACGATCAAATGGAGGGCGATTCCGGTTGGCAGCGGTTCCGCCATACCGTGCGCTTCGTGCGCTGGCGCCCGGACCGTGCTCCCTCGAGTTGCACCTTCGGCCAACTCGACACCCCATTGCACTATGACCTCAACGACGTACTGGAGAGGCAGTGATGGCCGAGTCTGAGGAGATCGACGTCGACGGCATCGCCGTCCGAATCACCAACCGGGACAAGATCTTCTTCCCCAAGCTCGGTGCCGACGGCACCAAGGGAAGGCTCATCGACTACTACCGGACGGTGGCGGCAGGACCCCTGCTGGCGGCGCTGCGTGACCGTCCCACGCACCTGCAACGCTTCCCCGACGGAATCGACGGCGAGCAGATCTATCAGAAGCGGGTGCCCGCGAAGCATCCCGGCTACCTGAAGACCTGCCGGGTGACCTTCCCGTCGGGTCGTACCGCAGATGCTCTCATGCCAACCCATCCCTCAGCGATCGTCTGGGCCGCTCAGATGGGAACGATCACCCTGCATCCCTGGCAGGTCCGCTGCCCGGACACCGACCATCCCGACGAGTTGCGCATCGACCTCGACCCCCAACCCGGAACCGGCTTCGCCGAAGCCCGTGGGGTGGCCGTCGACATCCTGCAGCCCCTGCTGGCTGAACTCGGTCTGGTCGGTTACCCGAAGACCTCGGGCGGTCGCGGGGTGCACGTGTTCGTCCGTATCGCCCCGCAGTGGGATTTCGTCGCCGTCCGCCGCGCCGGTATCGCACTGGCCCGCGAGGTGGAGCGCCGCGCCCCCGATCTGGTCACCACCTCCTGGTGGAAGGAGGAGCGCGGCGAGCGGATCTTCATCGACTACAACCAGAACGCCCGCGACCGCACCTTCGCAGCCGCCTACTCGGTGCGCCCCACCCCGATCGCGACCGTGTCGACTCCGCTCACCTGGCCGGAACTGGCCCGGGCCGGCACACCCGACGATTACACGATGGCCACCGTGCCGGGTCTGCTCGCCGAACGCGGCGACCCGATGGCCGAATTGGACGCAGCGGCCTATTCCTTACAGCCGTTGCTGGACTTGGCGGCGGCCGACGCCGAACGGGGCCTGGGCGACCTGCCCTACCCGCCGAACTACCCCAAGATGCCCGGTGAGCCCAAGCGGGTCCAACCGAGCCGGGACAAGGACCTCAGGAAACCCCGGAAAAGTTAGCTGGGACCGGATCATCCCTGGTCTCTTCACAGGAAACTGTGCTAGACATTTAGGAAACATTCAGGCAGTGACGCATCAGGCAGGACAAAGGGGTCGAGCCATGTCTCAAGCAACGCGCAAGCACCGTCGCCTGCGCCCCTATGCGTGGCTCGGCGTCAGCGCGGTGACCCTCGGCCTGGGCGCATCGATGGTCAGTGGGGCGGCGGTGGCCGCGGCGGATGCCGGCGTCGACACGAGCAGCACGACGACCTCGAGCGCTGCAGCGTCCACGGTGGGCACGGCTACATCGAGCACGACGTCTAGGCGTGGGCCGCGCAATCCCCGTAGCGCTGTGTCCGCCGCGGCAGCCGGTGGCATCGAACCCCGCCAGAGCCGCGGTGTGGCAGCGGCGGTGCCCGCCCCGGCCGTGGCTGACGTCACCGCGGCGACCCCGGCCATCGCGGCGCCGGTGACAGCGAGCCCGGCTCCGGCTGGTGCCGTCGTGTCCAGGCGGCGCGCGGCCGCCGTCAGGCCGTCCACCGCCCAGGCGGTCTCCGCCCCGTCGGCCGCGGCTAATCCCGCCGCAACTGTGACCCCGACCGATCCGCCGTTCATCCCCAACAACATCGTTCCCGGCCAGCACGTGACGTTGGCACTCAACGAGATCTCAGCCGGACAGACAGCGCTCACCCAAGCGACCTGGGGTGCGGGCGATATCGCCGCGGGCATCGCGGCCGTCGTGCCCCAGCTGTTCATGGCAGAGGCTCAGCTGTCGTTGACGCTGTGGCAGAACAACATGCCCGGCGCACAGCAGTTGGTCGCTGCGACCGCCGGCATCCCGATCATCCAGCAGCTCACCGAGGTCAATCTCTTCGTGACCGCGACGCTGCCGACCTTCGCCCAGGTCGGTCTGAACGGTGCGGCGCTCTTCCTGCCGCTGGTGAGCCTGTTCGGTGCGGCCACCGCACCCACGCAGGAACTGATCAACAGGGCCAAGAGCGACGGGACGGTCTACGCCGTCATCCCCATTCAGATGAAGTACGTCAGCGAGCCCGTCGTCACCGCGTCCATCGGCGGCGGTCCGCGGACCTCGCTTCTGATCGACACCGGGTCCTCCGGCCTCGTCACCACGTTGGATCAGCTGGGGTCGGGCGCCGTCGCCACCGATCAGACCGGCACGATCACTTACAGCGGCGCCAGTGACACGCCGTTCACCTACCGGGTTTATGCCACGAATGTCGATTTCGGCAATGGTGCCGTCACCGGCACCACCTACGTCGACGTCATCGAGGACACTCCCGCGCAGGTGGCGGCATTCAAGGATTTCGTCGCATCCACCGGGTCGAACGGGGTGCTGGGAACCGGAGCGGCCGCTGTCGGCCCCGGCCCCGGTTACATCCCCACGTCTCAGTTGCCGGGTGAGCTGAGCGACGGGTACCTGCTGAACGAGAGCGTGTTCCTCGGCTTGTTCGGCGTGATGGTGTTCGGTCCCAATCCGTTCCCCGCCCGGGTGACCGTGCCGGGATCGCCTTACGGCCAGCTGAAGATCCAGATCGGCAACAACACGCCGCAGTCCGTGACCGACGCCATCATCGACTCCGGCGGCGTGTTCGGAACCATGCCGGCTTCGCTGTTCACCGATCCGGTTATCGGTGGCCAGGTGCCGGCCGGAACCAAGATCTCGGTTTACACCCAGGACGGCCAGACATTGCTGTACTCCTACACCACCAACTCGTCCAACGGGCCGACGATCGTCCCCGACGATCCGCTGGGGATGGACGTCAATACCGGCTACATCCCGTTCAATCAGCAACTGATTTACACGGACTACAGCGCCGCGTACCCGAACGGGGCCACCGTTTTCGACATCGCGTAGTTCGTCACGGCGATAGCTGAGGGCAATCTCAAAATTGGCCTATGCCTCGCTGGCAAAGCGCGTTACTCTCCGGGCAGGTTTGTTCGCTGGAGGAGAAAACAATGAGCGCTTCGCTTTTCGTTGGCCGTGTCGGTGGATTGGCAGTTGCACTCGGAGTGGGTGTGGCCGTCTTCAACGGTGTGGGGGTTGCCTGGGCTGATTCGGGTTCGGCGGACTCCGGTTCGCGGGGCGCGAGTGCCACCCATTCGGACTCCACCAACGCCGGTCCATCTCGCGCCGCCCGTCGGGGCGGGGCTAATGCAGCGGCGGCCGCCAAGAGCGCGAAGAACGCCGCCGCCGCTCCGGCTGCCGGCGAGGCCGTCGGCGTCCTCGCCACCGCGACCAGCGTCGGTGGCTCCGGTACGGGCACCGGCTCACTGCCTGTCGGCGACCTGGTGGCATCGACGGCACTGGCGGTATCACGCCGTCAGCCGAGTGCGTCGAGCACGGCTCACGCCACCGCCAATGCGAGCAGCACAGCTATCACCGTGACCTCGGAAGTCACCCTCAACGACGGCATCTTCAACGGCTCCATCTCGGCGACCAGTACCGCGGGGAACACCCTGAGCTACGCCGTCGTCGGCAGCAGCTGCGGCGACAACTGCGGTGTGGCGTCAGCAGGCGGCAAGATCACCGCGACGGGGTCCATCCCCGGCGCGCAGACCTACTCGCTTCTGCCGTACGCCAGCTGGCTCGACGGCGCCGCGAAGGGCACGCAGACCTTCCAGGTGCGGGTCACCGAATCAACACAGTTCGACAAGATCGTCGCCAGCATTCCGCTGGTCGGGCTGCTCGCCTCGCCGATCATCGGCCTTCTGCAGAAGACGCCGTATCTCGGTGATCTGCTCGCACCCATCATCGGTGCGTCGGTTGTGGTCGATCTGACGGCCGACGTCGCCACGGACGCCCCCGGTGACACGCCAGTGGCCTTCACCTACAAGGTCACCTCGTTCGACGGCACTCAGATCAGCACGAATTTCTTCCCGGCCGCTGGACTGGTTGCCGGCGCGCTGGCGAACACCGTGCTTTACCCGCCGGGATTGGGCTCGGCGGGATCCACCAACCCGTACGCGACCAACACCACGGCGGGCTCGGTGCCCGGCATCGCGGTGCTGCGCAACGCCAACGGCGTGGGCGACGTCGCCTACAACGTGGTGACGTGGGATCCGCGCGGCGAGTTCCAGTCCGGCGGCATCCTGCAACTGGACAACCCGATGTATGAGGGCCGCGACACCTCCGCAATCATCAACTGGGTCGCAAGCAGCACCCCGGCCGAGCTCAACGGCTCCAATGATCCGGCGGTCGGCATGGTCGGCGGCTCCTACGGCGGCGGCATCCAGATGACCACCGTCGATCCACGCCTCGAAGCCATCACCCCCACCATCGCGTGGAACTCGCTGAACGAGTCGCTCTATCCCGACAACGTCTTCAAGACCGCGTGGGCCAACGTTCTCGGGCTGTCGCTGCTGACCACCGGGGCACGCATCAACGGTGAGATCTATCCGGCGCTGCTGTCGGGTGATCTGTTCGGCGTTATCAAGCAGACCGCGCAGGCCGTGCTCGGCAGCAGTGGGCCGACCGCGCTGTTGAATCAGTTGCAGGCGCCGACCCTGCTGGTGCAGGGCACCGTCGATGCGCTGTTCCCGCTGCAACAGTCCATCGAGAACGCCCAGGCAATCCTGGCCAACCCGTACGGAACCGCGGTCAAGATGATCTGGTTCTGCGGCGGCCACGGCGTCTGCCTGGATCCGGTGGACCTCACCACGCAGGCTCAGACGATCTTCACCTATGACAAGGCGTGGCTGAACAAGTACGTCGCCGGTGTTCCGATCCCGGATGCCTTCACCCCGAACTTCCAGTGGTGGGATCAGACCGGCACCCGGTACACCTCGAGCCTGTATCCGTTCTCCGACGGGTTCAACACCGACACCCCGCTGACCGGCGCCAGCGCCGGTGGGGTGCTCGGCATCCTGCCCTTCGGTATCGGCGGTTCAGGTCCGAACACCACCGGGTGCTCGGTGACGGCGTCGGCGTGCTCCTTCCCGCTGAACCAGGTTTTCGCCACCCCGGCGAGCAACGCGATCAACGTCCCGATCACTCCGACGGCCGGACAGCAGGTCGTGGGAGCGCCGACCGTGTCCTTCACGTACTCCGGCATCGGCACCTCCAAGGCGGTCTACGCCCAGGTCGTCGACAACGCCACGGGTCGGGTGCTGGGCAACATCGTCACGCAGGTTCCGGTGACGCTGGACGGTCAGACCCGCACGGTGTCGGTGCCGATCGCGGATATCGCCTACACCGCGGGAACCACCCCGTCGCTCACGCTTCAGATCACCAGTTCGGCGTCGCTGTACTGGAACTCGTCGTGGGGCGTGGTCAACATCTCGAACGTGACGGCAAGCCTGCCGGTGCGCGCCTAACGGCGAAGCGGGTTGCGGCTCTTGCCGGTCGGCCTCTTATTGCGGAGGCCACCGGCAGGGGTCGGCTCCTCAGCCGCTTCGGCTGATTCGTCAGCCGTCTCGGCCGGGGCGCCGGCCGTCGATTCGGATTCGACGGCCTCGGCTTCCGTGTCGACCGCCTCGGCGGTGTCGGATCCGGTCTCCTCGGGTTGGGTCTTGGCCCGCCTGCCCTCACCCCGCGGCTTCTTTTCTTTGACCGGTTTGGCCGCCTTGGGTGCCTTGGGTGGCTGCTCGGCGATGACCGACAGGAAGAACGCCAATCCCCCGAGAATCGCGATCGCGCCGGCAGCGCCGTAGACCGCGAACAGCCACGGCCCCGCGGTCTGCAGATGCAGCCAGATCTCGGCGACCGCCGTCAGCACGATCAGCACGCCGGCAACGACATGAAGAACGCCCGACCACGCCCGAAGTCGCAGCGCGACCTCCGGGGTATCGCGACCCGGTGACAGGGCGTCCTTCAGGTACAGCGCCACCGGGATCGCGGCCAGTCCGATCGGAAAGCCGGCGGCGATCCGCCCGGCGGTCGACAGCGTGGTCGGGAAGTCGCCGAGCAGCACCCACCACCGGGGGATGACGAACACGATGTAGAGGACCGCGCCGATCAGGGACAGTGCCAGATGCACTGAAATCGCGGGGCGCCGGCCCATACCCACTCCTCGGGGTCCTTGGGGGTTTTGATGTCCGGGGTGCGACCCGACATCGGATCGCACCCCGGACCGGTGCGGAGGATAGGGGATTTGAACCCCTGAGGGCTATTAACCCAACCCGCGTTCCAGGCGAGCGCCATAGGCCACTAGGCGAATCCTCCGTCGGCCATGGTAGCCGACCGGTGCAGCGCCCTGTTTCGGCTGGTTGTCCTGTGCACCCCCGCGGGTACTACACTCGCCGTGGACCCCGCGCGGCGTCCAACCTGTGAACTCCCCCAGGGCTGGAAGGCAGCAAGGGTCAACGGGCTCTGGCGGGTGCGCGGGGTCCCCTCTCGTCGGGCAGGACAGTGAAAGGCGCGCGGTGTCGTTTCAGTCCCTGAGCCGTGACGAACTCCAAGCTCAATACGATCTGCAGCAGCGTGACTACGCAGGACTTCAGGCCAAGAAGCTCTCGCTGGATCTGACCCGCGGCAAGCCGTGTAGCGAGCAACTCGACCTGTCCAACGCTCTACTGGCACTGCCCGGCGATGGTCAGTACCGCGACGACGAGGGCACCGACACCCGTAACTACGGCGGCCAGAACGGTCTGCCCGGACTGCGGGCGATCTTCGCCGAATTGCTCGGTATCCCGGTCCCGAATCTGATCGCCGGCAACAACGCCAGCCTGGAATTCATGCACGACGTGGTCGTGTTCTCGATGCTGCACGGTGGTGTCGACTCGCCGCGGCCGTGGGTCGCCGAACCGGTGGTGAAATTCCTCTGCCCATCCCCGGGGTACGACCGTCACTTCGGCATCACCGAGAACCTCGGCATCGAGATGATCACCGTCCCGATGCATGAGGACGGCCCGGACGTCGACGTGATCGAGGAACTGGTGGCCAACGATCCGGCCATCAAGGGCATGTGGTGCGTGCCGGTCTTCTCCAACCCTACCGGTGCGGTCTACTCGTGGGAGGTTGTCCGCCGGTTGGTCCAGATGAACACCGCAGCAACGGATTTCAGATTGTTCTGGGACAACGCCTATGCGGTGCACACCTTGACCGCGGAGTTCCCGCGCCAGATCGATGTGCTCGGTCTGGCCGCCACGGCAGGCCACCCGAATCGGCCGTACGTGTTCACCTCAACCTCGAAGATCACCTTCGCCGGTGCCGGGGTGAGTTTCTTCGGCGGTTCGCTGGGCAACATCGCCTGGTATCTACAACACGCCGGGAAGAAGTCAATCGGTCCGGACAAGGTCAATCAGTTGCGGCATCTGAAGTTCCTACGCGATGCCGATGGGGTGCGTACCCATATGCGCCGCCATCAGCAGTTGCTCGCGCCGAAGTTCGAACTCGCCCTCGACATCCTGGACCGCCGGTTGTCGGACTCCAAGATCGCGTCCTGGACCGAGCCCAAGGGCGGGTACTTCATCAGCCTCGACGTGCTTCCGGGCACCGCGAGGCGGACCGTCGCACTGGCCAAGGACGCCGGGATCGCGGTCACCGCGGCAGGGGCGTCGTTCCCGTACGGGAAGGATCCCGAGGACAAGAACATCCGCATCGCCCCCAGTTTCCCGACGCTGCCGGATCTGACCGATGCGATCGACGGTCTGTCCACCTGCGCCCTGCTGGCGGCCACCGAATCGCTGCTGGCGGCCCAGGCCGGTCAGACCTAGTCGGTAGCCTTCACCCGTGGCGCTCTACCGTAAGTACCGACCGGCGACATTCGCCGAGGTAGTGGGCCAGGAGCACGTCACCGAACCGCTGTCGACCGCGCTGGCGGCCGGCCGGATCAACCACGCCTACCTGTTCTCCGGGCCGCGTGGTTGCGGCAAGACCTCCTCGGCCCGGATCCTGGCCCGGTCGCTGAACTGCGAGCAGGGCCCGACCCCGACTCCATGCGGGGTGTGCGACTCCTGCGTCGCGCTCGCCCCCAACGGCGGCGGCTCGGTCGACGTCGTCGAACTCGACGCCGCCAGCCACGGCGGCGTGGATGACACCCGCGAACTCCGAGACCGGGCGTTCTACGCGCCCGCACAGTCGCGCTACCGCATCTTCATCGTCGACGAAGCGCACATGGTCACCACGGCCGGTTTCAACGCGCTGCTCAAAATCGTCGAGGAACCGCCGGAGCACCTCATCTTCGTGTTCGCCACCACTGAACCGGAGAAGGTGCTGCCCACCATCCGTTCGCGTACCCACCATTACCCGTTCCGGCTGCTGGCTCCCAAGACCATGCGCGGACTGGTTGAGAAGATCCTCGCCTCCGAGGACGTCGAGGTCGATGACGCGGTGTTCCCGTTGGTGATCCGGGCCGGCGGGGGATCGCCACGCGACACCCTCAGTGTGCTCGACCAGTTACTGGCCGGAGCCGAGAGTAACCGCGTGCATTACCAGCGCGCGTTGGCATTGTTGGGCGCCACCGATATCGCTCTGATCGACGACGCCGTCGACGCACTGGCCGCCGGAGACGCCGCCGCATTGTTCGGTGCTGTCGAATCGGTGATCGACGCCGGACACGATCCCCGCCGGTTCGCCACGGATCTGCTCGAGCGCTTCCGGGATCTCATTGTGCTGCAGGCAGTTCCGGACGCCGCGACCCGTGGTGTGGTCGACGCACCGGGTGATGTCCTGGAACGCATGCGCGATCAGTCCGAGCGAATCGGTTCGGCGACACTGGCCCGCTATGCCGAAGTGGTGCATGCCGGGCTGGGGGAGATGCGTGGCGCCACTGCACCGCGGCTACTGCTCGAGGTGGTGTGCGCCCGCCTGCTGTTGCCATCGGCGAGTGACACCGAATCCGCTCTGCTGCAACGTGTCGAACGTATCGAGACCCGTTTGGACATCTCGATTCCGGCGGGTGAGGCTTCGGCGTCTACGCCTTCGGCTGCGCCCGCCAAGCAGTACGTTCGCAAGACACAGGTGAGCGCGGTCCCGCCTGCACCCGCGTCTGCACCCCCGCCGGAGCACAAGCCTGAACCCAAGCCGGTACCGAAATCCGAGCCCGAGCAGGTTCCCCCGGCACCTGAGCCTGCTCCTGTTGACGAAGTAGCCCCGGAACCCGTCGCGACAGCGACACCCACACCGTCCGAGCCGCAGTCGGTGCCTGAGCCGGTCACGCCTGCCGCCGAACCGCCGAAGCGTGAGGTCAATCTCGGCGAGCCGGACGCAGCAGCGGTCCGCAAGCTGTGGCCGACCGTGCGGGAGAAGGTCCGCGAACGCAACAAGGTGATCGACGTGATGCTGGCCGGTGCCACGGTACTGGCGGTCGATGGCGACACTCTGGTGCTGTCACACGAATCCGTCCCGCTGTCCAAGCGGATCGTCGAACAGCGAAACGCCGACGTGATCCGCGACGCCCTCAAGGATGCGCTCGGGGTGAACTGGCGGCTGCGCTGCGAGGCCGGCGCCGCTGCGGGCGCCCCACCCCCGGTTGAAGCGGCGCCACCGGAACCCGAGTCCGATCCGGTTGACGTGCAGCGCGCCGAAGAGGACGAATTGATCGCGGAGGCGGTCCGCGACGACGAGGACCCCGCTCCGCGCCGCGACCCCGAGGAAGTCGCGCTGGAGATCCTGCAGACCGAACTCGGTGCCCGCAAGATCGACGGTTAGCCCATTGCAACCTCGGTTGCAGCGTCACCAACAGGAGTATCGATGGGACTGGTCAGCGCTTCCAGCACGATCCTGGTCAATGCCGAGCCGGCGAAGGCTCTCGCCGCGGTCGCCGACTATCGGGGTGTCCGGCCGAAGATTCTCTCGTCTCAGTACAGCGAGTACACAGTCCTGCAGGGCGGACAGGGCCGCGGAACCGTCGCCTCGTGGAAATTGCAAGCCACCAAGTCCCGCACGCGGCAGGTGCAGGCCGAGGTCGATGTGGCCGGCCACACCGTCATCGAGAAGGATGCCAACTCATCGCTGATGACCAACTGGACCGTCGCTCCGGCCGGGCCTGGTTCCAGCGTGACGATGAAGACCACATGGAACGGCGCCGGCGGCGTCAAGGGATTCTTCGAGAAGACCTTTGCGCCGTTGGGACTGCGCAAGATCCAGGACGAGGTCCTGGCGAATCTCAAGAAAGAGCTGGAGCGCTCTTAATCGGCGTCAGTTGGCCCGGGCCGGCTGCGTCTGCAGGAATGCCACGATGCCCTTCACCACGGCGTCTGCGTACTTCTGTTGTCCCTCAGCGCTCGACATCAGGGTGGAGTCCAACGGGTTCTTCATGTTCCCGCACTCGACCAGAATCGACGGGTACTGCGCAAGATTCAGCCCGGCGATATCGGAGCGCGGGTTGAGTCCGTCGGTGCCGATGTAGGTCGACGGTGGAATGCCTGATGCCGCCATCTGGTCACGCATGATGCGGGCGAACTGAACCGAAGGGCCGGCCTGGGCCGCGTTTAGTGGCGGGCTGGAGTACAGGACGTGGAAACCGCGGCCGGTCGCCGGACCACCGTCGCCGTGGATCGAGACCACTGCATTGGGTGCCAGCGCATTGGCCATCGCGGCGCGCTCGTCGACGCACGGCCCCACCTGATCGTCATTGCCGCGGGACATCGCGGTGCGCACTCCCAGGTTGGTCAACTCCTGCCGGATGAGCAGCGTGGTGTCCCAGTTGAAGGTGTGCTCGGGAAAGCCGGCGTCGGTGCTGGTGCCGCTGGCCTGACAGTCCTTGGTGCCACCCCGACCGGTGGGCACCTGACGGGTCATATTGGCGTCGTTGGCGCCGTTGTGGCCCGGGTCGAGGAAGACGATCATCCCGGCCACGCTGCCCGGGGTGGAGTGGGCTACGGCCGAGGTCAGCGAGAGGGTCGCCAGCAGCAGGCCTGCCGACAGAGCAGCGACGACACGCATGGGGGCGAACTTCAGCACGGCCGTCACGCTAACGCGACTCGTCTAGGCTTGAAAGTCAGCGGCGGCTGAATCGTCAGGCCGCAACGAAGTCGATACCAAGACGCAAGGAGACCGTCATGCAACCCGGTATCCCGCCGAGCATGGGGCCCGGCAACCTACCTGGAGCGCAGCCGAACCCGGCCGACCTGGAGAACTTCCTCAAACAGGCCGAGGAGATGCGTCAACAGGTGGTGCCCAACCTGCAGGCCGCGCTGGCCCAGGCTCAGCAGATGCAGCAGAAGTTGCAGGAGGCCCAGCACGAGATCGCCCAGACCGAGGTCGAGGGTCAGGCGGGCGGCGGACTGGTGAAGGTCACGCTCAACGGACACGGTCAGGTCCTGTCGGTGCGGATCGACCCCAAGGTCGTCGATCCCGGCGATGTGGAGACCCTGCAGGATCTCGTGGTCGGCGCGTTGGCCGATGCCGCCGAGACCATGCGAGAGACCGTCAAGACGATCCTCGGTCCGCTGGCCGCCGCGGCTCCGCCGCCGGGCGCCTGACGCCGGGCCGCCATGTTCGAGGGGCCCGTCCAGGATCTGATCGACGAACTCGGCAAGCTGCCGGGCATCGGGCCCAAGAGTGCGCAGCGGATCGCCTTCCATCTGCTCTCGGTGGAGCCGCCGGACATCGACCGGCTGACCGCAGTGCTCAATCGGGTGCGCGACGGAGTTCAGTTCTGCGAGGTTTGCGGCAATGTCTCCGAAGCGGAGCGGTGCCGTATCTGCAGCGATTCACGCCGGGACGCCTCACTGGTGTGTGTGGTTGAGGAACCCAAGGACGTGCAGGCCGTCGAGCGTACCCGGGAGTTCCGCGGCCGCTATCACGTCCTCGGCGGTGCGCTGGACCCGTTGTCGGGAATCGGGCCGGATCAGTTGCGAATTCGCCAGCTGCTCAACAGGATCGGCGAACGGGTGGACGGCGTCGACGTAACCGAGGTGATCATCGCGACCGATCCCAACACCGAGGGCGAGGCCACCGCCACCTATCTGGTGCGCATCCTTCGAGACATCCCCGGCCTGACCGTCAGCCGGATCGCCTCGGGTCTTCCGATGGGAGGCGATTTGGAGTTCGCCGACGAATTGACGCTGGGCCGGGCACTGTCCGGTCGCCGCGCGATGGTCTAGTCCGCTGCCGCTGCTTCAGCGGTTGCCTTACAGCCGGCGCGGTGCGGCAAGGCGCTCGCGGCGAAGCTGATCGACCTCGGGAAGCGCCAGTGGCGACAGCGGCCCCACAACCTGCGACAGCATCAGGTCGGCTAGTTCAGGATTGCGGGCCAGACACGGTCCGTGCAGGTAGGTCGCGATCACACTGCCCTGGACGGCACCATCGACCCCGTCGCCCAATCGGTTGCCCGCGCCCTTGACGACCGCGGCCAAGGGGCGTGCTGCGGAGCCGAGAACCGTTCCGCCGCGGTGATTTTCGAATCCGGTGAGCTCTTGGGTGAGTCCATCGATGAGCGGGGTGGAGGCAACTTCGCCGATGGTGCGCTCCGGCTGCGGCGATGTGGTCACATCGAGCAGACCGACGCCTTCGACCCGCTCACCGGCTGCTGTCTCGTACCAATGCCCGAGCACCTGAATCGCCGCGCAGATCGCAAGCACCGGCGCACCACGTGCCACTGCCCTTTGCAATCCCTGGTGTTTGAGCAGATGTTTTGTGGCCAGTCGCTGCGCGTAGTCCTCGGCACCCCCGAGGGTGTAGAGGTCCAGCGAATCGGGAACCGGCTCAGCGAGCGTGATCTCGACGATCTCGGCGGGGATGCCTCGCAACCGAAGTCGCTGCCGCAACACCACGGCGTTGCCGCCGTCGCCGTAGGTACCCATCACATCGGGCAGCACCAATCCGATTCTCACCGGTTCACTCATGGTGCTTGCCCAAAGCGCGTTGCAATTGAAGGAAGGCCGTGTAGTTCGCGACCACCTCGACCCGGCCCGGCGGACACGACTCGATCGCCTTCATCGTGTCGTGCACCAGTGAGTGTTCGACGCCGGCGTAGCCCAAGCGGACCGCCAGGTCGGTGCCACGTTCGCCGGCGGCGACGACTGACGTGTCCTCGAAATGCTCGAATCGCACATCCCACAACCAGGACAGGTCCTCACCGTCGGGAACCTGACCGTTGACGGAGATCACGACGCCCGCAGCCTTCTTGTCGACCATGGAAAGAGCCTCCTGCCAACCGGCGGGGTTCTTGGCGAGCAGCAACCGGGCATCGTGGTCGCCGATCCGGACGGTGCGGTATCGGCCGGCCACCTCGTCGACGGCTGACACCGCGGCCACTGCGGCGATCGGGTCGGCCCCCATCGCCACCGCCGCGGCGACCGCCTGTGTGGCGTTGCCACGATTCACCACTCCGGGAAGAGAAAGCCTCATCGGGATCGCGAGCCCGTCTGGGCCGTAAAGGTTTTCGTCGTCATACCACCACTGCGGAGTAGGACGGCTGAAATCCGCGCCGGTGGAGCGCCAGTGCGATCCCTCCCGAACGATCACCTCGCCACTGCGCGGACAGCTCACCGAGTCATTGGCCCAGCCACCACCGGCTGCCACCCACACGACCTTCGGACAGTCGTATGCCGCCGAGGTCATGAGAACGTCATCGCAATTGGCCACCACCACGGTTGCGGGGTGGCGGGCCAATCCGGCGCGCAGGGTGCGTTCGATGTGATTGATCTCCCCGACCCGGTCCAACTGATCTCTGGACAGGTTCAGCAGGACGATGACGGCCGGATCGACCGCATCGGAGACATGCGGGACATGCATCTCGTCGACTTCGAGTGCGGCCAGTGGTGCGCGCCGGTCGGCCGCCAGGGCCGCGACGAGTCCGGCGTCCATGTTGGCGCCCTCGCTGTTGGTGGCGACGCCTCCCACCGTCGACAGCGCGGCGGCCACCATGCGGGTGGTGGTGGATTTACCATTGGTGCCGGTGATGACAGCGGTGCGTCGCCCGGCGCCCAACTGCTGCAGGACGGAGCGGTCCAGGGTCATCGCGACAAGGCCACCGATCATCGCGCCCGCGCCGCGGCCGGTCACCCGGGAAGCCCAGCGTGCAGCCGATCCGAGACCCAATGCGGCCCGTCCTCGCACAGTCATCTTGGGCCCGGCCATCGCAGGTGAGTTTATGCCCAGCAACGACACGAGGGGGGATGTGCCGTTCCCTGTCGGGGGTGCGTGCCATCCTGACGGTTGTGAGCCAAACCTGGGGCCGCCCGGCCTGCGATCCGGGCGATGGCTGGGTCGTCGTGGATGTCGAGACCTCGGGCTTCCGTCCACGTCATGCGCGAGTCCTGAGTGTGGCCGCGCTGGCTCTCGACCCGGACGGCAACGTCGAGAACTCAGTCGTCAGTCTGGTCAATCCCGGCGTGGATCCCGGACCGACCCACGTGCACGGCATCACCACCGAGATGCTCGAGGATCAGCCGACCTTCGCCGATATCGCTCCGGCGGTCGCGGAGTTGATGCACGGCCGCACCCTGGTGGCCCACAACGCGGGGTTCGACTACTCCTTCCTGACTAACGAAGCCGAGTTGGCCGGTGTCGCACTGCCAGTCGACACGGTGATGTGCACGGTCGAGTTGAGCCGAAGGCTGGATCTCGGTCTGGAGAACCTCCGGCTGGAGACCCTCGCGCGGCACTGGAACGTTCCACAGACCCGGGCCCATGATGCGTTCGATGACGCACTGGTGCTCTCCCGGGTACTGATGCCCGCACTTGAGCGTGCCCGTGAGCGCGACATCTGGCTACCCATCCGTCCGGTCACCCGAAAGCGCTGGCCGAGTGGGACGGTGACCCACGAGGAACTCAAGCCGCTGAAGATGCTGGCGTCCCGGATGCCGTGCCCCTACCTGAACCCGGGCCGCTACCAGCGTGACGGCCGGCTAGTGCAGGGCATGCGGGTCGCTTTGTCAGCCGAGGTCAAGCGCACCCACGAAGAACTCGTCGAGCGCATCCTGCATGCCGGTCTTGCCTACGCCGACGCGGTCGACGCGGAGACCTCACTGGTGGTCTGCAACGAGACGTCCCCGGAGCAGGGCAAGGGCTATCAGGCTCGCGAACTCGGCGTGCCATGCGTCTCCGATGAGCAGTTCATGCGCAGTGTCGCCACCGTCGCCGGCGGCGTCGGTATCGAAGCATTCGAGCAGTCGGTCGATCAGGGCCAGCAGTTCGCCCTCTTCTGACTTGAGCTAGCCCTGTCGCGCGGCCCGGTTCACCGCTGAGACGACCGCGCGCAACGAGGCCGTGGTGATCGACGTCGCGATTCCCACGCCCCACACCGTGCGGCCGCCGATCGACGCCTCGACGTAGGCGGCTGCCGCCGCCTCCTCACCGGCAGACATGGCGTGCTCGGAGTAGTCCAGCACGCTCACGTTGATGCCGACCGTGCTCAGCGCGTCGACGAAGGCAGCCAACGGGCCGTTGCCCTCGCCTCGGATCTCGGTTTCGACGCCGTCGATCTTCACGGTGGCCTCGATGACGTCGATGCCGCCGTCGACCTCGGAGCCGATCACCCGCTGCTTGATCCGCTCCAGTGGCCGGATCGCGCCCAGGTACTCGTCGGCGAAGGCATCCCACATCTCCTTGCTGGAGATCTCGCCACCCTCGCCGTCGGTGATCTTCTGGATCACCTGGCTGAATTCGATCTGCAGCCGGCGCGGCAGCATCAGACCGTGGTCGGCCTTCATGATGTAGGCCACGCCACCCTTGCCGGACTGCGAGTTCACCCGGATGACGGCTTCGTAGGTACGGCCGACGTCCTTGGGATCGATCGGCAGGTACGGGACCTGCCACAGGATGTCCTCGACATCTGCGTCGGCCTCGTCAGCGGCAATCTTCATGGCGTCCAGGCCCTTGTTGATCGCATCCTGGTGGCTGCCGGAGAACGCGGTGTAGACCAGATCGCCGCCATAGGGATGACGCTCATGCACCGGTAACTGGTTGCAGTGTTCCACCGTCCGGCGGATCTCGTCGATGTTGGAGAAGTCGATCTGCGGGTCCACGCCGCGGGAGAACATGTTCAGGCCAAGCGTCACCAGGCACACGTTGCCGGTGCGCTCGCCGTTGCCGAACAGACAGCCCTCGATACGGTCGGCGCCGGCCTGGAAGCCCAATTCGGCTGCGGCGACGGCGGTTCCGCGATCGTTGTGCGGATGCAGGCTGAGGATGATGGACTCCCGCCGTTTCAGGTTACGGCTCATCCACTCGATCGAATCGGCGTAGATGTTCGGAGTCGCCATCTCGACGGTTGCCGGCAGGTTGATGATCAGTGGCCAGTCCGGGGTTGGCTGGATGACCTCGGAGACGGCATCGCAGACATGCTTGGCGTACTCCAGTTCGGTGCCCGTGTAGGACTCGGGGGAGTACTCGTAGCGCCACCGTGTGCCCGGGTACTTCGCGGCCTCCTCCATGCATTTGCGTGCACCGTCGGTCGCGATCTTGGTGACCTCGTCGCGGTCGGCGCGGAAGACCACGCGCCGTTGCAGGATCGACGTGGAGTTGTAGAAGTGCACGATCACATTTGGAGCGCCGTCGCATGCCTCGAAGGTCCGCTCGATCAACTCGGGACGGCACTGAACCAGCGCCTGGATGGTGACATCCTCGGGAATGGCGCCCTGATCAATGATCTCGCGGACGAAGTCGAAGTCGGTCTGGCTGGCCGAGGGGAAACCGATCTCGATCTCCTTGTAGCCCATCTTCACGAGTAGGTCGAACATGCGGCGCTTGCGGGCCGGGCTCATTGGATCGATCAGCGCCTGATTGCCGTCACGTAGATCAACCGCGCACCATGCCGGCGCGTGGCGGATCACCCTGTCCGGCCAGGTGCGGTCCGGCAACTCGATCTTTTCGACCTCATCGGCGAACGACCGGTAGCGGTTGACCGGCATCGCCGAGTTGCGTTGGGCGTTCCAGGGCGGCTGTCCGTCCCAGCGACCGCCGGACGGTTTCTTGATGGTGCGTGCCGAGACGTATGCGTCGACTGAGTCGAATTCAGAGTGGGAGTGGGTGTTCACGATTCTGCTCCGGAGGTTTGAAGGGGACTTCAGACCGGCGCATCGCGAGAACCCGCGACGGGAAGCCGGTCTGGATCAGACCCCGTCGCGGCGCCCGAGGAGGAGCACACGCTGCACGTGGGTCACTGTACTCCCGTTGGTTCACCAGGCACAATCGCGCGTATGAGCTCACCACAGCACGCGGACCGCCCGGCCTGGGACCGTGCAGTCGCCGTTCTAATGAGCGCCTTGGCCGCGGTCGCCGGATTCGGGTCCTTCGCGTTCTCCTGGTTCTTCGTGATGGCGACTGACTCGTGCGGCCCGGACAACTGCCACGAGTCCCGGCTGTGGATGGCCTATGTGCTGACGTGGGGTGGCATCGCCATTGCTGTCATCGTTGCCGTCGCCGGGATGATCCGCGCCGCGCGGCGGGGAACTGCGCTGTGGGTCTGGCCCGCACTCGCAGTGCTTCTCATCGGCCTAACCTGGGCGGGCGGCGCCGCGCTGGCCACGGCTGTGGCTCGCTAGATCAGTCAGCGGCCGGCCAGGGCCGTCCCCAGTGGCCGGCGAAGGAGACCTCATCCAGGGATATCCGCTGTCGGGGCAGGGCATCGCGTTCGGCGACCTCCGGGCTGACCTCGCCCGGTTCGGCCAAGGAGCCGACCGCCACCACCGCGAGCGGACGCACCCCATCCGGGATCCCGAATGCCGAACTGGCGCCCTCGACGTCAAAACCCGCCATCGGGTGGGTCACCAGACCGCGGGTCACCGCCTCGATCGCCATGGTGGCCATCGCCGCCCCGGCATCGACGTGGGCGTAGCGCGTGGTGTTCTCGTCCTCACCCTCGTCGGCGCAGACGAGGATCAGTGCGCTCGCCGATCTGGCATACGCGTTACCCCGCTTGAGCAGGGCGCTCAGTGTCTCGAAGGTGTCGTCTCCAGATAGTCCGACCACGAAGCGCACCGGCTGCCGGCGCCCCCAGGTCGCGGCCCAGCGGGCGGCTTCCAACAGCGCGGTGACCTGCTCAGTCTCCAGGGTCGCGTTGGGGTCGAAGGCACGTGGACTCCACCGCCCGGCTATCGGCGGATGGATCGGTACGAGGGTCTCGGCGCGGCGATCAGCAGGGTGCACGGTCATCGCCGGGGAGGTTACCCCCGGTCCGGGCGGAAAAAGCATGCCGGCCCACCCCTTATCCTTTATGGGCAACCCCCCGCCTGGAAAGGGCAGACAGTGGCGCTCGTCGTGCAGAAATACGGCGGATCCTCGGTGGCCGACGCCGAGCGGATCCGCCGCGTCGCTGAGCGCATCGTGGAGACCAAGCGCCAGGGCAACGACGTCGTCGTGGTCGTCTCGGCGATGGGTGACACCACCGACGAGCTGCTCGATCTCGCACAGGCGGTGAGCCCGGCGCCGCCGCCGCGCGAACTGGACATGCTGCTGACAGCCGGCGAGCGGATCTCCAACGCTCTGGTGGCGATGGCCATCGAGTCCCTCGGCGCCGATGCCCGATCCTTCACCGGTTCACAGGCCGGTGTCATCACGACTGGTACCCATGGCAACGCCAAGATCATCGATGTCACCCCGGGCCGGCTGCGTACCGCGCTTGACGAGGGACAGATCGTCCTGGTGGCCGGCTTCCAGGGCGTGAGCCAGGACAGCAAGGACGTCACCACCCTGGGCCGCGGTGGTTCGGACACCACCGCGGTGGCACTCGCTGCGGCTCTGCACGCCGACGTCTGCGAGATCTACACCGATGTCGATGGCATCTTCACCGCCGATCCCCGCATCGTGCCCAACGCCCGGCGCCTGGACACCGTCACTTTCGAGGAGATGCTCGAGATGGCGGCCTGCGGCGCCAAGGTGCTGATGCTGCGCTGCGTCGAATACGCCCGTCGCTATCACGTTCCGATTCACGTCCGCTCGTCGTATTCCGACAAGCCGGGCACGATCGTCACCGGATCAATTGAGGACATCCCCATGGAAGACGCCATCCTGACCGGAGTTGCACACGACCGTAGCGAGTCGAAGGTGACCGTCGTCGGTGTGCCCGACGTTCCGGGCTACGCGGCCAAGGTGTTTCGAGCAGTCGCTGACGCCGACGTCAACATCGACATGGTGCTGCAGAACATCTCGAAGGTCGAGGAGGGAAAGACCGACATCACCTTCACCTGCGCGCGTGACTCCGCGCCGACCGCCGTGCAGAAACTCAACTCGATGCAGGGTGAAATCGGTTTCACCAAGGTGATCTTCGACGATCACATCGGCAAGGTTTCACTCGTCGGCGCCGGCATGCGCAGCCATCCCGGTGTCACCGCGACGTTCTGCGAGACGCTGGCGAACGCCGGGATCAACATCGACCTGATCTCCACCTCGGAGATCCGGATCTCGGTGCTGATCAAGGACACCGAACTCGACAAGGCAGTCGCCGCACTGCACGAGGCGTTCGACCTCGGTGGCGACGAGGAGGCCGTGGTGTACGGGGGGACCGGTCGCTAAATGGTTGCCATCGGAGTCGTGGGCGCCACCGGCCAGGTCGGTCAGGTGATGCGAACCCTGTTGGAGCAGCGCAACTTTCCCGCGGACACGGTGCGGTTCTTCGCATCCGCGCGTTCGGCGGGACGCAAGCTGAGTTTCCGCGGCCAGGAGATCGAGGTCGAGGATTCCGAGACCGCCGATCCCAGCGGGTTGGACATCGCACTGTTCTCCGCAGGCGCGACCATGTCACGGGTGCAGGCTCCGCGGTTCGCCGCAGCCGGGGTCACGGTGATCGACAACTCTTCGGCCTGGCGCAAGGACGATGATGTCCCCCTGGTTGTGAGCGAGGTCAACTTCGACCGTGATGTGCGTAACGCGACCCTGAAGAAGGGCATCATCGCCAACCCGAACTGCACGACGATGGCGGCCATGCCGGTACTCAAGCCGTTGCACGACGAGGCCGGTCTGGTGCGGATGATCGCCTCGACCTATCAGGCCGTGTCCGGTAGTGGCATTGCCGGCGTCGAGGAACTGGCGACGCAGGCGCGCGCAGTGATCGACGGCGCCGAGCAGTTGGTGCATGACGGCGGCGCGCTGAACTACCCGGCACCCAACAAGTACGTCGCTCCCATCGCTTTCAACGTGGTGCCTTTGGCGGGCGCACTGGTCGACGACGGCTCCGGAGAGACCGACGAGGACCAGAAGCTTCGCAACGAGAGCCGCAAGATCCTGGGCATCCCCGACCTGGCCGTCAGTGGCACCTGTGTGCGCGTTCCGGTCTTCACCGGCCACTCGCTTTCGATCAACGTCGAATTCGACCGTCCCATCTCACCGCAGCGGGCCACCGAGTTGCTCCGCACCGCACCCGGTGTGAAAGTGGTGGAGGTCCCCACTCCGCTGGCTGCTGCCGGCGCCGACGAGTCGCTGGTCGGGCGTATCCGCCAGGATCCGGGTGCCGCCGGTGGCCGCGGTCTGGCGCTGTTCATCAGCGGTGACAACCTGCGCAAGGGAGCGGCGCTGAACACCATCCAGATCGCGGAGCTGCTGGCCGCGCTGTAGTGGCTCTTTCACAGCGGTCTCATAGCCTGCGCCTACTGGGTTCATGATCAATGGGGTGAGGATGGTCGTCATGACCGAAACAACCGAAACGCTTGATCCGATCGTCCCCGATGCCCGCGAGGCCGTCGCCGATCGCGGACCGAGTCGCCTCAACCAGGTCGCGGCCTGGGTGGCGATCGTCGCCGGAATCGTCTTCATCGTCGGCTCGGTGTTCTTCACCGGCTTCTTCCTCGGCCGCCACAGCGGTCACGGCGGTGGCTGGCACCACCGTGGTGGCGCGGAGATGCAGTTCCGCGGCGGTCCCGGGATGATGGGCCCGGGAATGGGCCCCGGCATGATGGGCCCCGGCATGATGGGCCCCGGCAGGGGTCCCGGCATGATGGGACCAGACCGGGACGAGGCTCCGGGCCAGCCGCCCGCACCGCCGAGCACTCCAGGCCCCCGTTCTTAAATCCCACGGCGTACCGGTGTGCACCCGGGCTCAGACCCAGGTGTGCACCGGTGCGTTGCTGTGCATGAGATCGCAGTAGCGACGCAACATCTCGGCCAGCGCTTCGGGCCGGTCCAGCCCCTGGTCTTCGAGCCGCGTCACGGTCTCGACCTGCCATACCGCTCCGTTGCGACCGGTCTTGGCGCGGCCCTCGATGATCCCGAGGTAGCGATCCCGGACGTCCGCGGCGACCTTCCAGCGGCGAAGTCCCTCGTCGGCCATCGGCAACAGCTGGCGCAGCACCAACTCATCCACCGGAACCATTCCCAGGCCGGGCCAGTACATCCGGGCGGCCATTCCGTATCGGGCCCCGGCGAGGAAATTGTCCTGTGCCGCATCGAAACTCATCTTTGTCCACAACGGGCGCTCTTCTTCGGCGATGGTCCGCAGCAGGCCGTAGTAGAACGCCGAATTGGCCATCATGTCCACCACCGTCGGCCCGGCGGGCAGCACGCGGTTCTCCACCCGGAGATGTGGCCGTCCGTTGGCGACGTCGTACACCGGCCTGTTCCACCGGTACACCGTGCCGTTGTGCAGACGCAGTTCGGGCAACAGCGGGATTCTGCCCGCGGCAAGTTCGGCCAGCGGATCCTCGTCTGACAATTCGGGTAGCAGCGAGGGAAAATAGCGCACGTTCTCTTCGAACAGGTCGAAGATCGATGTGATCCAACGTTCCCCGAACCACACCCGGGGACGCACCCCCTGGGTCTTGAGTTCGTCAGGCCGGGTGTCCGTCGCCTGTGCGAACAGTTCGATACGCGTCTCGGCCCAGAGTTGGTGACCGAAGAAATACGGCGAATTCGCGCCCAGTGCGATCTGCGGGCCCGCCAGCACCTGCGCGGCGTTCCAGTTGTTGGCGAACTCTGCCGGCGAGACCTGCAGATGCAATTGCATGCTTGTGCAGGCGGATTCGGGTGCAATCGACTCAGAATGCATGCTCAGATGTTCAACGCCGGCGATGTCGATCAAGATGTCCTCGCCGCGGGCATTGAAGATCGAGTCGTTGAGCGCCTGATAACGCAGCGACGGGCTCATCCAGCTGCCGGTCAGATGTTCGGGCCTCAGCGTGGGCAGGATGCCGATCATCACGATGTGTGCGCCGTCGGTGTTGGCCTTGACCTCCGCGGCGTTGAGGCTGGCGCGCACCTCACCCTCGAGCTCAAGTGCGGTCCGCCCCGGCAGCGGTCGCGGGGGAACATTGAATTCGATGTTGTAGGCGCCCAGTTCGGTCTGATAGGCCGGGTCGGCGATCGCGGCGAGAACTTCCTGGTTCTGCATCGCGGGCTGATAGGCCTCATCGACCAGATTGCACTCGATCTCCATACCGGTCAGTGGACGATCGAACTCGAAGCTCGACTCGGAGAGCATGGTTTCGAACACATCGAGGCAGAGCTGGACCTTCTGCCGGTATTCCTGCCGGTGCTTGCGGCTATAGGTGGCGTGCGTGACCTCTTCTCCCACCTCGACGATGCAACAGGGTCGGCGGCGGCCGCGCAAGCAATTCCGCCATGAACGCCGATCGGCGGTGGCAGACTCCCAGAACAGTCGTCAGCCCGAGAATTCGAAGGAGCACCGTGGCAGACTTCGTCGCCTCGATCGACCAGGGCACCACCAGCACTCGCTGCATGATCTTCGACCACAACGGTCTTGAGGTCGGCCGCCACCAACTCGAGCATGAGCAGATCCTGCCGCGGGCCGGATGGGTCGAGCACAACCCGACCGAGATCTGGGGCCGCACCCAAACGGTGGTTACCTCGGCGCTGAACAACACCAATCTTCAGGCGTCCGACATCGCCGCACTGGGCATAACCAACCAGCGTGAGACCACCATCGTCTGGAACCGCAAGACCGGGCAGCCGTATTACAACGCGATCGTCTGGCAGGACACCCGCACCGACCAGATCGCTGCGGCTCTGGACCGCGACGGCCGCGGAGACGTCATCCGCCGTAAGGCCGGTCTGCCGCCCGCCACCTACTTCTCCGGCGGCAAGCTGCAGTGGATCCTGGAGAACGTCGACGGGGTGCGGGCCGATGCCGAGCGCGGTGATGCGCTGTTCGGCACACCAGACGTGTGGGTGCTGTGGAACATGACCGGCGGCACGAACGGGGGAGTGCACGTCACCGACCCCACCAATGCCAGCCGCACCATGCTGATGAACCTCGAGACACTGGACTGGGACGACGAACTGTTGTCCTTCTTCGGGATTCCGCGCCAGATGCTTCCTGAGATCCGCCCGTCGTCCTCTCCGACTCCCTATGGAATGACCCTGGCCGACGGTCCGATGCTCGGCGCGGTACCTGTGACGGCCAGCCTCGGTGATCAGCAGGCGGCGATGGTCGGACAGGTATGCCTCAAGCCCGGTGAGGCCAAGAACACTTACGGCACCGGCAACTTTCTGCTGCTGAACACCGGCGAGAAGATCGTCCGCAGCGAGAACGGTCTGCTGACCACGGTGTGCTATCAGTTCGGTGACGCGAAACCCGTTTACGCCCTGGAGGGTTCCATCGCGGTAACCGGGTCGGCCGTGCAGTGGCTGCGGGACCAGTTGGGCATCATCAGCGGCGCAGCCGACAGCGAGGCACTGGCCTCGCAGGTCGAGGATAACGGCGGGATCTACTTCGTCCCGGCGTTCTCCGGCCTGTTCGCTCCGTACTGGCGCTCTGACGCGCGTGGCGTGATCGTCGGACTGTCCCGCTTCAACTCCAACGCCCACATCGCCCGGGCCACCCTGGAGGCCATCTGCTACCAGAGTCGCGACGTGGTCGATGCGATGGCGGCGGACTCCGGTGTCAAACTCGAAGTGCTCAAGGTCGACGGTGGCGTGACCCTCAACGAACTCTGCATGCAGATTCAGGCCAACGTGCTCGGTGTGGATGTGGTTCGCCCGAAGGTGCCCGAGACCACGGCACTCGGTGCGGCGTATGCGGCCGGCCTGGCGGTGGGGTACTGGTCGGACCCGGAGGACCTTCGGGCCAATTGGCAGGAGGACCGTCGCTGGTCGCCTCAGTGGACCGAGGAGCAGCGCGCCAAGGGCTACGCGGGGTGGCGCAAGGCCGTCGAAAGGACCCTGGACTGGGTCGAGGTCTAGCTGCGACAGTGTCGGTATGACCGATACCGCATCCGACTCGGCGAACCTTCCCCCCGACACCGGCCAGTTCTTCATGCGCGGCAACTACGCGCCGGTGTCCGACGAGATCACCGAGTACGACCTTCCGGTGGAGGGAGTCATTCCGCCTGAACTCGACGGCTGGTACCTGCGCAACGGATCCAATCCACGCACGCCGACCGGACACTGGTTCACCGGCGACGGCATGATCCACGGTGTCCGGTTGTGTGACGGCGCGGCCAAGTGGTACCGCAACCGGTGGGTTCGAACCGAGAGTTTCGAGAACCCGTTCCCGGTCTACAACTCCGACGGCACCCGAAACCTGCGCTCGTCGGTGGCCAACACCAACGTCATCAACCATGCGGGCCGGACCCTCGCGCTGGTCGAGTCGTCCTTCCCGTACGAGATCACCAACGACCTCGAGACGGTGGGCTGCTATGACTTCGGAGGCAGGCTCGATGACGCGATGACAGCGCATCCCAAGATCTGCCCCACTACCGGGGAATTGCATTTCTTCGGCTACGGCAACCTGTTTCAGCCCCATGTCACCTACCACCGCGTCGACGCAGACGGAATCCTGACGGTGAACAGACCGCTGGAGGTCAAGGCGCTGACCATGATGCACGACTTCGCCATGACCGCCGGACACGTGATCTTCATGGACCTACCGATCGTGTTCAACCTTGATATCGCCATCAATCGCCGTGGGGACATGCCCTATCGGTGGGAGGACGACTACGGGGCTCGGCTCGGGGTGCTGCGCCGTGACGACCCGTTCGCTGACGTGCGATGGTTCGAGATCGAGCCCTGCTACGTCTTCCATGTCGCCAATGCCTACGAGGACGCCAATCGCATCGTGCTGCAGGGCTGCCGCTACCCGGAGCTGTGGCGCGAAGACGGTGGCTTCGACGCCAGCGCTGTCCTGTGGAGCTGGACGATCAACCTCGAAGACGGCACCGTGACGGAGCGTCAGCTCGACGACCGGGCGGTGGAGTTTCCGCGCATCGACGATCGGTTGGCCGGCCTCCCGGCCCGGTATGCCGTGTCAGTCGGCGACGCACGACTGGTGCGGTACGACCTCGACACCGGCGATGCCGTGGATCACACCTTCGGATCTCCGGATGCCCCCGGCGGTCCGGGGGAGGCCGTCTTCGTCCCAGCTGCGTCCGGAGGTGAGAACGACGGCTGGTATCTCGCGTTCGTCTATGACCCCGCTCGTGACGGTAGCGATCTGGTGATCCTCGATGCTGCTGACTTCGCCGGTGATCCCATCGCACGAGTGCGGCTGCCGCGGCGGGTGCCCTACGGTTTCCACGGCAACTGGATCAGCGCGTAGCGTGTGCAGACATGGCTGAACTGAAGGACAAGCTGCGCTCCGACCTCACCGATGCGATGAAGAGCCAGGACAAGCTGCGGACAGCGACGCTGCGGATGATGCTGGCTGCAATTCAGACCGAGGAGGTCTCCGGCAAGGAGGCGCGTGAGCTGACCGATGCCGAAGTCCTGAAGGTCCTGGCCCGCGAATCCCGCAAGCGCAGCGAGGCTGCGGAGATCTACACCCAGAACGGCCGTGGCGAACTGGCTGCCGAGGAACACGCAGAGGGCCGGATCATCGACGAGTACCTGCCCACCCCGCTGACCGACGCCGAGGTTGCCGATGTGGTCGACACCGCATTGGCCCAGGTGGCCGAGCAGCTCGGTGAGCGACCAGGGGTCAAGCAGATGGGTCTGGTCATGAAGGCCGCGACGGCGATCGCCGACGGCAGAGTCGACGGTTCTCGTCTTTCCGCGGCGGTCAAAGACCGGCTCTGAGCCGTGCGGGGACTGCTGGCATCCTGGTAGGTATGAACGCATCCACGACAGGTCGCGGTCCGGTCAAGGCTCTGGTGGTCGTCACCTTCGCGGCGATGATCATGATGAACGGCCTCGCCAATGCGCTGCCTCTCAACGGACGCAACACCGGTGAGGTCTCGGCCAGCTATCCGAGCCTGTTCACGCCGGCCGGGATCACGTTCCTGATCTGGTCGTTGATCTACCTGCTACTTGCGGCCCATGTGCTCTACCAGCTGGGTCTGTTCCGGGACGGCCCCGAGACACCGGAACAGTCCGCCTTGCTCAATCGCATCGGTCTGCTGTTCTCGATCTCATCGCTCGCCAACACCGCCTGGATCTTCGCGTGGCATTACGACTACATCGCACTTTCCGCAATCCTGACCACGGTGATCCTCATCTGCCTTGCGCGGATCTCCATCACGCTGCGCGGTGCGAATCTCGTTGGGCGGCAACGCTGGTTCGTAGGCTTGCCGTTCAGTGTGTACTTCGGCTGGGCGACGGTGGCGACCGTCGCCAACATCGTCGTTCTGCTGGTCAAGCTCAAGTGGGACGGCTTCGGACTGGCTCCGTCGACGTGGGCGGTGATCATCGTCTTGGTTGCCGCGGCGATCGGCACTGTCACCATGCTGCGCAACCGGGACGCCGCATATGGTCTGGTGCTGATATGGGCCTTCTCCGGCATCCTGTTGCGGCAGATCTCGTCAGGCGGTTTGGCGGGTCGGTATCCGCAGGTCATCACCGCAGTGGTGGTCTCGCTGGTGGTGTTCGTGCTCGGTGAGGTGCTGGTGGCGCGGAGTCGGAAGGCCGTATAGGAACCCGTCTTCAGCAGGTTCACCAGTTGTGCGAGTTGCGCTTGGGCAAGCCGAAGGTGAGGTCGACGTCGCATGCAACTGCGCGGCCTCCTGATATGGAAACCAGAAAGGCTCCGACCATCAGGTCGGA
>CAYFMA010000009.1:0-9046 GCA_964344085.1 uncultured Mycobacterium sp. | reverse complement strand
GAAGCGCGCTACCAAGCTGCGCCACACCCCGCGGTGAAGCGTCGAAAGCTTATCGCACGCGCAACCTCCGAAGCCAAACGGCTAGACGCCCGAGCTCACGACGTTCCGCTCGGGCCAGGAGCAACACTCCTCGAACTCGCGCAGCGTCCCGGTGAAGCAGCCCGGATCCAGTCCCCGGGCGGCCAGCCAGGCCTCGTCGTAGTAGGTGTCGGTATAGCGTTCACCGCCGTCGCAGATCAGCGTCACCACCGATCCGCTGACTCCGTTGGAGACCATCTCGGCGAGCAGTCCGAACGCTCCCCAGATGTTGGTCCCGGTCGACGGCCCGACCCGCCGGCCGAGAATCCCGCTGACATGGTGGGCGCCGGCCACCGAGGCGGAGTCGGGTACCCGAACCATCCGGTCGATAACACCGGGTAGGAACGATGGTTCGACCCGCGGCCGTCCGATGCCCTCGATGCGAGACGATGCGCCGGTGACGACGTCGCGGCGACCCTCGTCGTAGGCGGGGAAGAACGCGGAATTCTCCGGATCGACCACGCAGAGCCGAGTGGGGAACCTTCGGTAGCGGATGTATCGGCCGATGGTCGCACTGGTGCCGCCGGTGCCGGCGCCCACCACGATCCAGGTCGGGACCGGGTGTCGTTCGGCGTCCATCTGCCCGAAGATCGATTCGGCGATGTTGTTGTTGCCGCGCCAGTCGGTGGCGCGCTCCGAGTTGGTGAACTGATCCAGGAAATGGCCGCCTGTCTCATCGGCGATCCGTTGGGCCTCGGCGTAGACGTCCCCCGCCTTCTCCACGAAATGGCAACGTCCACCCTGGTTTTCGATCAGCGCGATCTTCGAGCGGCTCGTCGATGACGTCATGACCGCGACGAACGGCAGTCCCAGCAGGGCGGCGAAGTAGGCCTCCGACACTGCCGTCGACCCCGAGGAGGCTTCCACGATGGTGGTGTTCTCGGTGATCCAGCCGTTGCACAACCCGTAGAGGAACAGCGACCGCGCCAACCGGTGTTTGAGACTGCCGGTGATATGGGTGGACTCGTCCTTCAGATACAGCGCGACATCGGCGCGCTGGCTCCATGCCGCGGGCAGCGGATAGCGCAACAGGTGGGTGTCGGCGCTGCGGCGGGTGTCGGCCTCGACCAGGCGCACGGCCTCGTCCACCCAGTCGCGGGCCATCGCGTTCATCGGAGGATCAATGCACCGAGGCGACGGGGGTGGAGCGTACTTCGCCACGGATCGGGACGTCTCCACCGGTGGGTGCGGCCACCAGGGTCAGCAGCGTCGCCTCCGGCCGGCAGCAGAACCGGGCCGGCGCGAACGGTGACGTGCCGATCCCGGCAGAGACGTGCAGTGCGGTGCGCGAACCCCAGTGCGAGGGGCCTTTGACCCTCGAGCGGTCCAGATCGCAGTTGGTCACCAGCGCCCCGTAGAACGGCAGGCACAACTGGCCACCGTGGGTATGGCCGGCCAGCACCAGTTGGTACCCGTCGGCGGCGAACCGGTCGAGCACCCGCGTGTAGGGCGCGTGGACGACGCCGAGGCTCAGATTCGCGGCGGGACTCGGCCGACCGGCGATGGCGTCGTAGCGATCGCGGCCGATGTGCGGGTCATCGACCCCGGCGGCCGCGACCGTCAGACCTGCCACCTCGAAATCCCGACGGTTGTGGGTCAGATCCAGCCAGCCCCGCTCGTTGAACGCCGCCCGCAGGTCCTGCCACGGCAGTGGCTTGCCATGGATGCGGTGATCCTTGTCGGTGAGGTACTTGGCCGGGTTCTTCAGTTTGGGAGCGAAATAGTCGTTGCTGCCGAAGACGAACACCCCGGGCACGGCCAGCAGATCGCCGAGCGCCTGAACCACCGCTGGCACCGCTTTGGGGTGCGACAGGTTGTCGCCGGTGTTGACGACGAGGTCGGGATCCCAGCGGGCGAGATCGCGCAGCCACGCCTGCTTGTGCCGCTGGGTCGGGCGCATGTGGATATCGCTGAGATGCAGCACCCGCAGTGGGGTGGAGCCCGGCGAAAGCACCGGCATGGTGACCTCGCGGACCACGAACGCATTGCGCTCGATCACGGTGGCGTAGCCGATCGCCAGTGCGGCGGAACCGGCCGCGGCGATGGCGGACGTTCTCAGTGCAGAGCCGGCCATGTAGGTGAGAGTACTGCTCAACTACGGCGGAGTGGGAGCCGTTCCGGGCGGGGCCGGCGGGGCCAGCACCGGAATGGTGATCGGCGGTAGGCCCGGAATCTCGACGACCGTTGAGCCCAGCTCCGGAAACTCCGGAGGCGGTGGAGGCCCGGGCGGCGGTGAGGTAGGCGTCGGCGGAGGCGGTGCGATGCCGTTGCTCACCAGCAGGGTGATGATGATGCCCGGCACGGTCTGGCCGCCCGGTGATGTGCCGATCACGGTGCCGGCCGGTGCGGTGCTGTTGACCATGCTCACCCCGTCGGCTACCTGGAATCCGGAGGCGCGCAGTTCTTCTCGCGCCCGGTCCTGGCCCATTCCGTTGACACTGGGGATACGCGAACTGGCCGCACCGTCGACGTAGCGGGGGTCAGTCGGCGGCATCGTGACATCGCCGAATCGGGTCGCGATCGGATCCATGGCGGCGAACCATGACAGCGCCGGTTCCTTACCGCCGAAGAGGTCACCGTCACCGCACTGGCGCAGTGGGTATGAGCAGATGTCGGCAGGTTGGGGTGAGTCGTCGTAGATGTAGTTCACCGCCGCATAGCGGTTGGTATAGCCCAGAAAGCCCGCTGAACGGTGTGCCTCGGTGGTGCCGGTCTTGGCGGCCATCGGCAGGGTCCACCCCACCGAACTCGCCGCGCCGGCTCCGGTGCCGTTGATGACGTCTCGGCCCAGCGCGTTCGACAGGGTGTTGGCCAGGCCCTCGGGGACCACCTGCTCGCACGGTTCGGGGTTGAAGGCGACTTCGTTGCCGCGCCGGTCGTAGACCTTGTCTACCGGGTTCGGCGGGCACCACATGCCACCGGAGGCCAGCGTGGCGGCGACGTTGGCCAGTTCCAGCGGATTGACCTCGAACGGACCCAGGGTGAACGAACCGATGTTCTGCCGCTTGATGAAATCGGCGAGGCTCTCGTTGTTGTCGGGGTCGTAAGCGCGGGCGGTGCCCGGTTCGGCATAGGACCGCAGTCCGAGTTTGATCGCCATGTCCACGGTGCGGGACACCCCGACCTGGGAGATCAGCTTGGCGAAGGCCGTGTTCGGCGATTTGGCCAGTGCCTCGGTCACGCTCATCGTCAGGTAGCGCGGGTCCTTGTAGTTCTCGACGCACCAGGTCTCTTTGGGGCAGCCTTTGGCGCCACCCTCACCCAGTCCCTTCGCCTCGAACCGGCCCGGGACATCCAGGGCGGCATTGATACCCAGGCCCAGATCGAGCGCAGCGGCAGTGGTGAAGATCTTGTATATCGATCCTGCGCCGTCACCGACCAATGAGAACGGTTGGGGCTGAACGGTCTCTCCGGCCTCGGTGTTGAGCCCGTAGGTGCGGTTACTGACCATGGCGACGACGGGGTGGCTGGTCTTGCCGGGCAGGACGACGTTCATCACGCTGGCGATGCCGGTGAGATCCGGGTCGGCGTAGGAGTCGACGCCCTTCTTCGCCGAAGCCTGAACATCAGGATCGAGGGTGGTCTTGATCATGTAGCCGCCCTTGGCGACCTGTTCCTTGCTCAGCCCGGCTCGCGCCAGATATTCCTGCACGTAGTCGCAGAAGAACGCGCGGTCGCCGGCGGCGATACATCCGCGCGGCAATTCGTTGGGATGGGGCAGGATGCCCAATGGTTGCTGTTTGGCCGCCCGAAGCTCGTCGACCTTGTCAGGCAGTTGCTCGATCATGGTGTCCAACACCAGGTTTCGCCGTGCGAGCGCTCCATCGGGGTTGGTATAGGGGTTCAGGGTGCTGGTTGACTGCACGAGGCCGGCCAGCAGTGCCGACTGTTGCCAGTTCAGTTGAGAGGCGTCGATACCGAAATAGGTCTGGGCTGCGTCCTGAATACCGAAGGCGCCGTTTCCGAATGACACCAGATTCAGATACCGGGTGAGAATCGCCGGCTTGCTCAGCGTCCGGTCCAGGGTCAGGGCCATCCGGATCTCGCGCAGCTTGCGCGCGGGAGTCTGGGCGATCGCCGCGCGTCGCTCGGCATCGGTCTGTGCGACGACCAGCAACTGGTAGTTCTTGACGAATTGCTGCTCGATGGTCGATCCACCGCGGGTGCCGACGTCTCCGGATGCGTAACCGGCGAGACCGGTCAGCGTTCCCTTCCAGTCGACCCCGCTGTGCTCGGTGAACCGCTTGTCCTCAATCGAGACGATGGCCAGTTTCATGGTGTCGGCGATCTTGTCGCTGGGTACCTCGAACCGGCGCTGGGAGTACAGCCACGCGATGGTGTTGCCCTTGGCGTCGACCATGGTGGTGACCGCCGGAACGTCGCCCTGGAGCAATTGTGCCGATCCGTTGGCGACCATGTCGGAGGCCCGGTTGGACATCAGGCCCACCCCGCCCGCCACCGGGAACAGCAGAGCTGCAACGATCACACTGGCCAGCAGGCACGCCCATGCCATCTTGATCAGCGTGGGCCCGGCCGGCGGGCGTTGCGACATGGGGTACAGCCTACTGAGGCGCTGCGGAGGCCCGGCGACGGTCTGGTACGGGCGTAGGGATAACGGTGCGAAGCCGCCCGCGGTAAACAAAAGCGCAGTTCATGGTCCGATTGGACGCTTGTCCCAAAAAAGCTGATATCTGACTGTTGCCAAAACGATATCTGACCACCTAACTTAAGCACACAGTGCGACGCAGGTAACACTCCCGGCGCACTGTGGCGCAGATCGCAGTGACGCGTTCTCGCTGGAGGGATCGCCGCCTGACCAGCGGCTTGGACGAAGGGGATCGCCCGTGTCGGGTACTCGGCCCGCCGCTCGCCGGACAGCATCGATGCACGGTTCACTCAACGGCGCGGAGGGGGAGGCCCGTATCGCCTGGGTCTCTCAAGCCCTGTGCCGAGCGACCGATCCGGATCAGCTTTTCGTCCGTGGCGCCGCGCAGCGTAAGGCAGCGGTCATCTGCAGGCACTGTCCGGTGATCACCGAATGCGGGGCCGATGCCCTGGACAACCGCGTCGAGTTCGGTGTGTGGGGCGGTATGACCGAGCGGCAGCGCCGCGCTCTGCTCAAGCAGCACCCCGAGGTGGTCTCCTGGGCCGAGTTCTTCGCGACCCAGCGCAAGCACCGCAGCGTCAGCTAGTCAGACCTCGCCGGTGATCTGATCGGCGATCGCCTGCAGGGCGTCGAGATCGGACACGTCGAACGGCAATGACGGCACACCCACCACCCGCACATGCGGGTTGGCACCGGTGAACCGGGACAGCAATCGCACCTCCCGCTTGGCAGTCTGCCCACGGTCCGCATGAATCCGCAGCACTCCGGCGGTCAGCGCGTCACCATTGGCGGACGCCTCCAACTCCTCAGCGCCGTCGATGGCGCGTTCCACCGCAAGTGAACTCAGCATCGGGTGTGTCCGGTTGAGGATCAATCCGGCCAGCGGCATCGCCTCTTCAGACAATCGGTCGACGAAGAACGTCGCCTCGCGCAGCGCATCCGGTTCGGCTGCCGAGACCACCACGAACTGAGTGCCGCGGCGCTTGAGTAGTTCGTAAGTGCGATCGGCCTTCTCGCGGAACCCGCCGAAGGTGGAATCCAGCGACTGCACGAAGGAGGCGGCGTCGGACAGCATCTGCGAACCCAGGATCGTCGACATCGCCTTCATCGCCATACCCATCACACCGGCCACCAGCTTGCCGAACCCACTGCCCGGACCCAGCAGCAGTTTCCACAGCCGGCTGTCCATGAAACTGCCGAGCCGCTTCGGTGCGTCCAGGAAGTCCAAGGCGTTACGCGACGGCGGGGTGTCGACGACCACCAGGTCCCAGCGGTCCTCGGCCAGGAGCTGGCCGAGTTTCTCCATGGCCATGTACTCCTGCGTACCGGCCAGCGAGGTCGCAACGGTCTGATAGAACTGGTTGTCCAGAATCGCTTGCGCGCGTTCAGGTCCCGAGTGTTCGATCACCATCTCATCGAACGTATGGCGCATATCGAGCATCATGGCGTACAACTCGCCAGGAACCTCGGTTCCGAGCGGGACGCGCTGCGGTGAATTGCCGAGTTCCTTGATGCCAAGTGCCTGCGCGAGCCGCCGGGCCGGATCGATGGTCAACACGACGACGGTTCGGCCGTATTCGGCTGCCCGCAATGCCATGGCCGCGGCCGTGGTGGTCTTACCGACGCCTCCCGCACCGCAGCACACCACGACCCGGTTGGACTTGTCGGACAGGATGGACTTCATGTCCAGCGTCACAGATGCAGCGCTCATCGATCCACTCCTCACCTGACGCCTTGTTGAGCAAGGATTTCCGCCAGTTCGTACAGGCTGCCCAAATCCACTCCATCGGCGATGGTGGGCAACTGCAGAAGCGGTACGTGCACCTTCTCGAGTTCAGCCGCGCTCTCGGCACGGGCGCGGATCCGGGTAGCGTGCTCGATCGTCTCCGTGAGCAGACCCGCGAAGTCGGCGTCGTCCAGTTTGATGCCGGCCCGTGCCAGTCCCGCCCGTACGCCTTCGGCGTCGATGACTCCGTCAGCCGCCTTCGCGAGATCCTCGGCCGGCAAGAACGGCGGGATGTTGCGGTTGACGATCACGCTGCCGATCGGCAGCTCGAGCTCCTGGAGTTCCTGGATCGCCTCGATCGTCTCCTGGATCGGCAGCGCCTCCAGCAGTGTGACGAGATGGATCGCGGTCTGCTCGGAGTGCAACAACCGGACCACGCCCTCGGACTGGGAGTGCACCGGTCCGCCCTTGGCCAGATCCGAGAGTGCCTTGGTGACGTCGAGGAAGCGCGAGATGCGGCCCGTAGGCGGGGAGTCGACGACGATCGCGTCGTAGACCGGGCGCTTCTTTGCGTCCGTCCGGGTCGTGGCCTCCTTGATCTTGCCGGTCAGCAGGACGTCGCGAAGACCGGGCGCGATCGTGGTCGCGAATTCGATGGCCCCGACCCGGCGCATCGCCCGCCCGGCGATGCCGAGGTTGTAGAACATCTCGAGGTACTCCATGAACGCCGCCTCGATATCCACCGCCAGCGCGTTCACATGGCCGCCGCCCTCGGCTGTTGCGACCTTCAGTTCTTCGTAGGGCAACGGGGGCACATCGAACAGCTGCGCAATTCCTTGGCGCCCTTCGACTTCCACGAGCAGCACCTTGCGGCCACCGGCAGCCAGGGTCAGGGCCAGTGCTGCAGCGACCGTCGTCTTGCCGGTGCCGCCCTTGCCGGTGACGAAGTGCAGCCGGGCATTGGTCAGCCGTGACGGCCAGCCGACGGGGTTGCCGTCACCCGATTTCGTTGCCATGACTGCACTCTAGCCAAGGGCGCATGGCGTCTCTGGCGACTTGAGTAGGCTGCGGTTATGAGCCAACCAACCACATGGGAGTACGCGACCGTGCCGTTGCTGACCCACGCGACCAAGCAGATCCTCGACCAGTGGGGCGCGGACGGCTGGGAGCTTGTCTCCGTGCTGAACGGCCCGACCGGTGAACAACACGTCGCCTACCTGAAGAGGCCGAAGTGAGCGGCGCCGGCGGGCAGGAGCGCAGCGACTCGGGGAATGTCACCGCGCGGCTCGCCGAGCTCGGCGTCACACTGCCGTCGGTGGCCAAGCCGTTGGCCGCCTACGTGCCCGCCGTGCGGACCGGCAACCTGGTCTACACCTCCGGTCAGCTGCCGTCGGTCCAAGGCGACCTGACCCACTTCGGCAAGGTCGGGGCCGCGGTCACACCGGAAGACGCCAAGACTGCCGCTCGGACCTGTGCGCTCAACGCCCTTGCTGCGATCGACGCGCTGGTGGGCATCGACAAGGTCGTCCGCGTGGTCAAGGTGGTCGGCTTCGTGGCCTCGGCGCCCGGTTTCACCGGGCAACCCGGTGTCGTCAACGGCGCCTCGGAGTTCCTCGGTGAGGTCTTCGGCGATGCGGGAATCCACGCCCGTTCAGCTGTGGGCGTCGCGGAACTGCCGCTGGACGCGCCGGTCGAGGTGGAGCTCATCGTCGAGGTCAGGTGATGACCTCCATCGATGGTGAATTCGGGTGAGCCACCCCGCCTACGGAGTTCTGCGGCCGGTGACCGAGACGGCCTCGGTGCTGCTGTGCGACAACCCAGGACACATGACGCTCGACGGCACCAATACCTGGCTGCTGCGCGGGCCGGGCAGTGACGAGTTCGTTGTTGTCGACCCCGGTCCGGACGACGAGGACCACATCGCCCGACTTGCCGCGGCGGGCCGGATCCCTCTGGTGCTCATCAGCCATCGTCACGGCGACCACACCGATGGCATCGATAGGATCGTCGCGGCGTCGGGAGCCACCGTGCGTTCGGTCGGCAGTGGTTTCCTACGCGGCCTCGGCGGCCCACTGACCGACGGCGAGGTGATCGAGGCGGCCGGCGTCCGGATCACCGTCATGGCCACCCCCGGACACACCTCGGATTCGTTGAGCTTCGTGATGGACGACGCAGTTCTCACCGCTGACACCGTCCTTGGCCGCGGTACGACCGTCATCGACGGTGAGGACGGCAGCCTGGCTGCCTATCTGGAGTCTCTGCGCCGGCTGCAGGGCCTGGGTTCGCGCACCGTACTTCCCGGGCATGGCCCGGAACTGCAGGATCTGGCCGCCGTCGCCGCCATGTATCTGGCGCATCGCCAGGAACGTCTCGGGCAGGTACGTGACGCCGTGCGGATTCTCGGGGAGGACGCCACCCCGCGGCAGGTCGTCGAACACGTCTACGGCGATGTCGACGAAAAGCTTTGGGAGGCCGCCGAACAATCGGTGCGGGCCCAGTTGGACTATCTGCGAAGCGGCTAGTCGAGTCGCCTCGCTACCGCGAGTCTTACCTCGCGGGTGGTCCGTTTCTCGCTCGGTTGCGCCTCGCTACCGCGAGTCTTACCTCGCGGGTGGTCCGTTTCTCGCTCGGTTGCG
>CAYFMA010000008.1:40602-66483 GCA_964344085.1 uncultured Mycobacterium sp. | reverse complement strand
TCCAGCCGCGGTGGGCGAAGTCGGCGAGCGCCTTGTTGACCGTCTCGCGGGAGGCGCCGACGAGCTGGGCGATCTCCTCTTGGGTCAGGTCGTGGGTGACCCGCATGGCGCCACCCTCCTGAGTGCCGAACCGCTGCGCAAGCTGCAGTAGCTGCTTGGCCACCCGGCCCGGCACGTCGGTGAAGATCAGGTCGGCCAGATTGTTGTTGGTCCGGCGCAGCCGGCGGGCGAGCACCCGCAGCAACTGGTCGGCGATCTCCGGGCGGTCGGCAATCCACGCCTTGAGGGCGTCACGGTCCATCGACACCGCACGCACCTCGGTGATGGTGGTCGCGCTGGAGGTCCGGGGACCCGGGTCGAAGATCGACAACTCACCGAACATGTCCGACGGACCCATGATCGTCAGAAGGTTCTCCCGGCCGTCCGGAGACCGGCGGCCGATCTTCACCTTGCCGGTGATGATGATGTAGAGCCGATCGCCCGGCTCGCCCTCGGCGAAGACGGTGTGACCACGCGGGAAGTCGACCGGCTGCAGCTGTTTGGTCAACGCGGACACCGCCGCGGGATCTACCCCCTGGAAGATTCCGGCCCTGGCCAGGATCTCGTCCACGTTGCCCCTTCTCAGCTCGCTAGTCGTCGGAAACCGTTCAGAATGCCGGTGCCAGCCTAGTGCTTAGACCGGCTTCGCGACGCCCCAACGCTACACAGGATTAGCGGACCGGGAGGGCTGAAACTCCAGTATTGGGCTCCATCGCCCCGTACAGCCGGGTGGGCAGACCAGGCTCGTCGGGAATCAGACGGTAAGCCGGTTCCATCCGCGGGCTCAAGCCGGACAAGCCGGTCAGCGGAACGACATTCTCGCGCTTCTCCCGCGAGACCAGTGTGGTGCCGGCGGGTTGCCGATCGGAGTGCAGAACGCTCTCCAACCGTTGCAGGCCGACCGTCGAAAGCATCATCAGCGCCGGGATGAATCCTGCGAGCAACCACGACATAGCCCGGAAGTTAACCGGCACCAGGTCTCATCGGGATTACGAAATGCCACCGGTCTGTCGGCGGTCAGTACCCTGACTCCCGTGGCGGCGGCGGCCAGGAAGTCGAAGTGGGATACCGAGACCCGTACGGGTCTGGTCCGGCGCGCCCGCCGGATGAACCGGGAATTAGCGGTGGCCTTTCCGCATGTCTATTGCGAATTGGATTTCACCAACCCCCTGGAACTGACGGTAGCCACCATCCTGTCGGCACAGAGCACCGACAAGCGGGTCAACCTCACCACCCCGGCGTTGTTCGCCAGATATCGCACCGCGCGCGACTACGCGCAGGCCGATCGGGCCGAACTCGAGGAGATGATCCGGCCGACCGGATTCTTCAGGAACAAAGCCAATTCGCTGATCCGGCTCGGCCAGGAACTCGTCGAGAGGTTCGACGGCGAGGTACCGGACACCATGGACGAACTGGTGACCCTTCCCGGCGTCGGACGCAAGACCGCGAACGTGATCCTCGGCAACGCCTTCGGCATCCCCGGCATCACCGTCGACACGCATTTCGGTCGTCTGGTGCGCCGATGGCACTGGACCGCCGAAACCGATCCGGTCAAGGTCGAGCACGCCGTGGGAGAACTCATCGAACGTCGCGAGTGGACGCTGCTGAGCCATCGGGTGATCTTCCACGGCCGTCGGGTCTGCCATGCCCGCAAGCCCGCCTGCGGCGTCTGCGTCTTGGCCAAGGATTGCCCGTCCTTCGGGGAGGGACCCACCGATCCGTTGACCGCCGCGGCCCTGGTGAAGGGTCCCGAGACCGACCACTTACTGGCACTGGCCGGGCTGTAGAACCCATGACGGTGTCGATGCGATGGACGCTGGCCATGCTGGCCGCGCTCGTCGCCGTGGCGGTGGCCATCGGATTGCAACTGCGGGACCATCCCACCCCATCGGCAGGCCCCACTGCCGATGTGCCGGCAGCCCGCACACATCGGGATGCCGACACCCCGGCGGCGTTGGCCGGCCCACGGCGCCGAGCTGACCTGCCGCCCTGCCCGATCGACGGAACCGGGGCGGGCCCCGCTGCGCTGCGGGGCATCGTCGTCGAATGCGCTGCCGACGGCGCACAGGTCGATGTCGCCCGGGCTTTCGCCGGGCGCACGGTGGTGCTCAACCTTTGGGCCTACTGGTGCGGACCGTGCGCCGAGGAACTGCCGGCACTGGCGAGCTATCAGCAGCGTGCCGGCAGCGCGGTCACCGTCGTGACGGTGCACCAGGACGAGAACGAGACTGCGGCGTTGATCCGGATGGCCGATCTCGGTGTCCGGTTGCCGGTCCTACAGGACGGTAGGCGCACGATCGCCGCGGCACTCGGAGTGCCGAACGTCATGCCGGCGACCGTGGTCCTGCGTTCGGACGGCGGCGTCGCCAAGGTGATCCCACAGCCCTTCACCAGCGCCGATGAGATCGCCGCCGCCGTCAACGAGGCGCTGAGGTGACCCGCGTCGACCTGACTCCGGCGGCCGGCCCGCCCTGGCTGGCTCCCCTGGTGGACAACGTGGATCAGGTGCCGCACGCCTATCGGCGCCGCGTCCCGCCGGAGTTGCTGACCGCCCTGGCCGGCGCGCGGGATGCCTCGACGGCCGCCCGTTCCGGCCGGGATGCCGCCGTGCTGGTGCTGTTCTCCGGACCCGACGCCGACCATCCGATCGGGGAGTTTCCCGCCGATGCCGACCTGTTGTTGACGGTGCGGGCGAACACACTCCGTCACCACGCGGGGCAGGCAGCCTTCCCCGGCGGCGCTGCGGACCCCGATGACGCCGGACCGGTGGCGACCGCACTGCGGGAAGCACGAGAGGAGACCGGACTCGACACCGGGAGGCTGCATCCGCTGGCCACCCTGGAACGAATGTTCATCCCGCCCTCGGGTTTTCACGTCGTACCGGTGCTTGCGTATTCGCCGGACCCGGGTCCGGTCGCGGTCGTCGACGAATCTGAGACCGCGGTGGTGGCCCGGGTGCCGTTACGGGCGTTCGTCAACCCGCGTAACCGGTTGATGGTCTACCGCACAGAACCCCGATTCGCCGGACCGGCGTTCCTCCTCAACGAGATGTTGGTGTGGGGATTCACCGGTCACGTAATCTCGGCAATGCTCGATGTGGCCGGCTGGTCGCAACCGTGGGACACCCAGGACGTTCGGGAGCTCGACGAGGCGATGGCCCTCGTCGGCGACGACCTCGGCGAGGCAACGGCACTCGCCGCCGACGACAGTGAGGAACCGCTGTGACCAGTTCGCAATGGCTGGACATCGCCGTGATCGGTGTTGCCCTCATCGCGGCGATCTCCGGATGGCGGTCAGGCGCCCTGGGCTCACTGATGTCGTTCGTCGGTGTCATCCTCGGCGCGATCGCGGGCGTGATGCTCGCCCCGCACGTCGTCAGCCATATTCACTCGCCGCGCGCCAAGCTGTTCGCCGCATTGTTTCTGATCCTGGCCCTGGTCGTCATCGGGGAGGTCGCCGGAGTCGTGCTGGGTCGCGCTGTTCGCGGTTCGATTCGCAACGGTCCGATCAGGGCCGTCGACTCGATCGTCGGTGTCGCCCTCCAACTCGTCGTCGTGTTCGTCGCCGCATGGCTGCTGGCCAGCCCGCTGACTTCATCGGACCAGCTGAACCTGGCCGCCGCGGTTCGCGGCTCGAAGGTCGTCGCAGAGGTGGACAAGTACGCACCGGAATGGCTGCGCACGGTGCCCAAGCGGATGTCGGCGCTGTTGAGCACCTCGGGTCTGCCGGATGTCCTCGAACCGTTCGGGCGCACACCGATCCAGAACGTCGATCCCCCGGACGCCTCGCTGGCCGACAGCCTGGTGGTGGCTCAGGCCAGGCCCAGCGTGGTCAAGATCCGCGGTGTCGCGACATCGTGCCAAAAGGTCTTGGAGGGAACCGGATTCGTCATCGCGCCGAACAAGGTGATGTCCAACGCGCACGTGGTGGCGGGCTCGGACAGTGTGACGGTGGAGGCCGAGGGTAAGAAGTACGACGCGACCGTGGTGTCATATGACCCCAATGCCGATATCTCGATTCTCGATGTCCCCAACCTTCCCCAGCAGCCACTGGTGTTCGCTGACGAGCCGGCCAAGTCCGGGACCGATGCAGTAGTGCTCGGCTATCCCGGCGGCGGCGACTTCGTAGCCTCCCCGGCACGAGTCCGCGAGATCATCGAACTCAGCGGTCCCGACATCTATAAGACGACCACAGTCAACCGTGAGGTCTACACCATCAGGGGTCTTGTCCGCCAAGGTAATTCAGGCGGTCCGATGATCAACCGCTCCGGCAAGGTGATCGGCGTCGTGTTCGGCGCAGCAGTCGATGACAACGACACCGGCTTCGTCATGACGACCAATGAAGTCTCCCGTCAGCTGGCCAAGATCGGCAACACTGCCAAGGTGCCCACCGGGGTCTGCGTCAAGGCCTAGGCCCTCGAAGATCTAGACGGAGTCCAGGAAACGCTGCAGGGCGTTGTTGACCGCCTGCGGAGCCTCCTCGTGGGCGTAATGACCGATACCGGGTACTTCCATGAAGCGGCCGTGCGGCGCGTAGGGCCTGCTGCGGGTCACCGGATCGGCGAGAACATAGGGATCCGCTCCGCCGCGCAGATGCAGTAGCGGGATGTCGAGCCGCCGGTCCATCAGCTTCATGAAGCGCCGGCCCTCGCTGCGGAACTGGCTCCTGACCGCCCATCGCTGATACTCGAGTGCCGAATGTGCGGCAGACGGGATCTGGATAGCTTGGCGATCGTGCTGGATGGTCTCCGAGAAGTCTTCGCCTGCTTGCCATTTCGATGAAGACCGGCTGCGAACCAGGGCTTCGAGATCCTCCGCGTCGTGGCGTGTCAGCAGGTGTTCGGGCCAGCGGGGCAGCTGATAGCTCAAGAGGGTGGGCAGCAGTGCCCGCCTTTGAGCGGGGTTGGTCAGGGTGGAGGAACGCAGCGCCGCCGGATGGGGGGAACTGATCAGCGCGATGGCGCGAACCATCCGGGAATGCAGCACCGCGGTTGCCCAGCAGACCAGCCCGCCGTCGGCATGTCCGACCAGCGTTGCCGAGGTGTGTCCGAGCGCACGCACCAATCCGGCGGCGTCTCCGGCCAGTGTCCAGCCGTCGTAACCGCGCGGGGGTTTGTCGCTCCCGCCATAACCGCGAAGGTCCACGGCAACCAGTCGTGCACCGGACAGTCCGCGCAACTGATGGCGCCACGACCACCAGAACGACGCAAAACCGTGTAGAAGGATCACCAATGGCCGCGCGGTGGGCGGGATGTCCTCAGCGGACTCGTCGATCGCCTCGGTGCAGTGGAACCGGATTCCGTTGGCGTGGACGTCGAGGTGACGCCACGGCCCGGGGATCCGGGTGATCGAGGGATCCGGGCGGTTCCTCACCAACCGGACGGATCGTTTCCGGCCTCTGCTGCCGGCGGCAGAACGCCGGCGGTGGCAGCCGGCGCGACTGCCGGCGCGGTCGTCGACCGTTTGGCGCCCGGGGTCAGCGCGGCGGTGGTCTCCTTCACCGAGGCGATGGTCTCCTGCGGCCCGCGGATTCGCCGCACCTTGAGGTATCCGAGCAGTGCGAACACCCCGGTGACCACGAGCATGAGCACGAACACGATCAGGAAACTCGCCCACCGCCAGAGCCAGGTGTCCAGCAGTTCAGCCAGGAAGAAGAACATGAAGAAGGTGGAGTAGAGCAGTACCACCAGGGCGAGGATGAAGTAGACGCTGCCGGTCAGGCCCTTCTTGACATCACGGGTGACCTCGGCCTTGGCCAGTTCCACCTCAGCGCGCACCAGAGTCGACATCTGGGAGGTCGCGTCCCGGACCAGGTCTCCGATCGACGGGTTGGAGGGAAGCGCACTCGGGTCCACCAGGGGGATCGAGGTCACACTCGAGGGCACCCCGTTCTTGCGGTCCCGATTGCTCACGGCTGTCCTCCATTCGGCGGTCTGATGGGCACTCATGTTGCCATGTCGGCGCCGCAGCCGGGATACCCGTCGCGTTGTTACAGAAGTTACGCAAGTGATGCAGGTAAACTTGAAGGCCGGGTGGGGAAATAGGGAGGTATCAGGTGATCACCGCACGTTCGGTGTGGCGGACGGCAGGGGCTTCGCTCCTGGTCCTGACCGCGCTGTTGCCCGGCCTGTCTCCCGTGGCGGCGGCTGCCGATGAGAAAGTCCCGATGGGCGGCGGTGCCGGCATCGTCATCGACGGTGATGTCTACTGCACCCTGACCACCATCGGCACCGACAAGACCGGAGCCCTGATCGGTTTCACCTCCGCGCACTGTGGCGGCCCGGGCGCGCAGGTGGCCTCCGAGGCACAACGGGACAAGGGCATCATCGGCACGATGGTCGCCGGCAACGACGCACTGGACTATGCCGTGATCCGCTTCGACCCGGCCAAAGTGAACCCGGTCTCGAACTGGAACGGTTTTCAGATCGACGGCATCGGGCCCGATCCGACCTTCGGGCAGGTCGCCTGCAAGCTCGGCCGTACGACGGGCTACTCATGCGGTGTCACCTGGGGACCCGGCGAACAGCCGGGCACCATCGTCAATCAGGTGTGCGGCCAGCCCGGTGACTCGGGTGCGCCGGTGACCGTCAACAACAAACTCGTGGGGATGCTGCATGGGGCGTTCACCGACGGCCTGCCGGTCTGCGTCATCAAGTACATCCCGTTACACACCCCGGCCGTCACCGAGTCGATCAACGCGATTCTCGGCGACATCGCGGCCAAGGACCGCCCCGGCACCGGATTCGTGCCCACGGCGGCACCGCCGCCCGGGCCGGCCTGAGCCAGCCCGGGCCCGGCAGTCCTAGTTGGCCTTGCTGGCGCGGATCGCGTGGAAGACGGTCGCGTCGAGCAGGGTGGAGGTGTCGCCGAGTTCGCGGCCCTCAGCGACGTCACGCAGCAGTCGCCGCATGATCTTTCCGCTTCGGGTCTTGGGAAGCTCTGGTACGACATGGATTTCGCGAGGCTTGGCGATCGGTGAGATCTCACGGGCCACCTCTGCGCGCAATTCGTCGACCATCTGCTCAGTGGAGATGTCGGCGTGGTGCTCCTTGAGGATGACGAACGCGCAGATGGCTTGACCGGTCTGGGCATCGGTAGCACCCACCACAGCCGCCTCGGCCACACCGGCGTGGCCGACGAGGGCCGACTCCACCTCCGCGGTGGAGATGCGGTGACCAGAGACGTTCATGACGTCATCGATGCGGCCGAGGACCCAGATCTCGCCATCGAGTCCGTAGCGGGCGCCGTCGCCGGCGAAGTACCAGCCCTGCTCGCCGAACCGTTCCCAGTAGGTCTCCTTGAACCGTTCCGGATCGCCCCAGATACCGCGCAGCATCGACGGCCACGGCTTGTCCAGCACGAGATAACCGGTGACGTGCTCACCCTGATCGGCACTCGGCGCGAGTTCCTTGCCGTTGTCGTCGACGATCTTCGCCGAGATACCGGGCAGCGGGTGCATCGCCGAGCCGGGCTTACAGACCGTCACGCCGGGCAGCGGGGCGATCATCGCCGCGCCGGTCTCGGTCTGCCACCAGGTGTCGACGATCGGCACGGCGTCGTCGCCGAACACCAGCCGGTACCAGCGCCAGGCCTCCGGGTTGATCGGCTCGCCCACCGAACCCAACAGGCGCAGACTCGACAGGTTGTGCTCGTACGCCAGCTCACGGCCCCACTTCATGAAGGTGCGGATCAGGGTCGGAGCGGTGTAATAGATTGTGACACCGTATTTTTCGATTACCTGGAAGTGCCGGTGCTCGTCCGGAGAGTTGGGCGTGCCCTCGAAGAGAACCTGGGTCGCGCCGTTGGAGAGCGGGCCGTACACGATGTATGTGTGGCCGGTGACCCAGCCGATATCGGCGGTGCACCAGTACACGTCGGTCTCCGGCTTGATATCGAAGACGTAGTTGTGGGTGTAGGAAGCCTGGGTCAGATAGCCACCTGAGGTGTGCAGGATGCCCTTGGGGTTACCGGTCGTGCCGGAGGTGTAGAGCAGGAACAACGGCTGCTCGGAATCGAAGGCCTCCGGGGTGTGCTCCTTGGAGGCCTTGCCGACCGTCTCATGCCACCAGAGGTCGCGGCTGTCGTTCCATTTCACGTCGATCCCGGTACGGCGGACCACCAGAACTTTGGTCACGCAGTCCTGGCCCTCGACAGCCTCGTCGACCGCGTCCTTCAGCGAGACCGCCTGGCCGCGGCGGTACTGGCCGTCGGTGGTGATGACGAGCTTGGCCTGGGCGTCGTTGACGCGGGCGCGAAGTGCCGAGGCGGAGAACCCGCCGAACACCACGCTGTGCATTGCGCCGAGGCGAGCACAGGCCAGCATGGCCACTACGGCCTCGGGGATCATCGGCATGTAGATGGCGACCCGGTCACCAGCCTTGACGCCGAGATCGGTCAGGGCGTTGGCGGCTCGGCACACCTCGTCCTTGAGTTCGGCGTAGGTGATGCTGCGAGCGTCGCCGACCGGCTCACCCTCCCAGTGGAGGGCGATGCGATCGCCGTTGCCGGCCTCGACGTGACGGTCCACGCAGTTGTATGCGACGTTGAGCTTGCCGCCGACGAACCACTTGGCGAACGGGGCCTCCGACCAGTCCAGTACCTCGGTGAACGGGGTGTCCCAAGACAGCCGATTCGCCTGTTTCGCCCAGAATCCGAGCCGGTCGGCCTCGGCTTCGGCGTAGAGATCCGCCTTCCCGTTGGCTTGGGCCGCGAATTCAGCGGACGGCGGGTAATGGGTGGGAGCTTCGTCATGCGCCTCGGTCATGGTGTGAGCGTAATCACCGGGAACGTTTTGCGGAGAGGCACTTCGCAACTCTCGCCGGGCGGTGCATGTTGCGCGACGAACGGCGCGTGGTCGATCCGTCAGCGGTCGCTTCCGCCGGCTTCGTCCGGGAGGTGCGAGCCGCTAGCGTGACCTCCCGTGACCACCGGTGACTCTGAGCAGCGCGATCTTCTGGCGCCACTCGTTGCGCTGCCAGGTGTCGCTGAAGCCGCCGAGGCGGCACGGGTGGCACTGGGCAAGGCGCACCGCCACCGGACCAATCTCCGCAACTGGCCCGTGACGGCCGCCGAGTCCGCGGTGCGCGGCGCCCGATCGTCCTCCGCGCTCGACGGTGGCGGCATCCGGATCGACGAGGCGCCTGATGACCCATTGCTGACCGGGGCGCTGCGCGCCGGTCAGGCGCTGGAGGGCGGCGCGACGCAGTTGGTGGGTGTCTGGCAGCGCGCACCGCTACAGGCGTTGGCGCGGGTGCATGCACTGGCCGCGGCCGACCTCGTGGATGAGGAACAGTTGGGCCGGCCGCTGCAGCAGCCCGAGACGGCCGCCCGGCTCGACCTGCTCACCCGGCTGGTAACCGGGGGCAGCGCGGTGCCGGCGCCGGTGCTGGCTGCCGTCGCGCACGGCGAACTGCTGACGCTGGCCCCATTCGGAAGCGCTGATGGCATTGTCGCGCGGGCGATTTCGCGACTCGTATCGATAGCCTCCGGACTTGATCCACACGGTCTCGGTGTGCCCGAGGTCTACTGGCTCCGCCGTGCTGACGAATATCGCGAGGCCGCCGCGGGCTTCGCCAGTGGAACCCGGGAAGGTGTCTGCTCGTGGTTGCTGATGTGCTGCCGCGGACTGGAAGATGGTGCCCGCGAGGCACTTTCAATCGCGGAGGCCGCCTCGGTGTGATGGGCCCAGACATGAAACGGGCGGCGCTCCGAACTTGAGTTCGGCTCGCCGCCCGCTAGCACGGTCCCCGGTTACCAAGCGTGCTGTGTGGGTTGCGTGGGTCGGCCTCGGCGATCATGCGCCGCGCTGCGACTGTGATCCGACCCATAGGGTCACAGCCCGTCTGCTCTGCGCAATCTCGCAGGCCCGCAACACTTTTGCCATCTCCGCGGCGTGCTCCGCGTGGGTGCCTGGAACCGTGCTGGGCCGCTCAACTCAGGAGGCGGAACCTTCTCTTCCGATACCGCCTTGGCCTTGCCGAGCGTCCGTATCAACTGTTCTACTCCGTGACGCCCGTCACAGCAAGAGGGAAACGGCAACAGTTTTGAAACGCTAGAAATTCAACCGGCGCAGAACTGATGAAGTGAGGGTGAACGTGAGTGCGCCGGCCGCCAGCGCACTGAGTCCCAGTGCCGCGGAAGTGGCCAGCGCCGCGCCCGATGGGGCTGAAATCCGTTCCCGCAGAGGGACTGGCCGGGAGAAGCTCAGCATCGGCCAACCTCGGGCGGCGGCCTCCTTGCGCAACGCCCGGTCCGGGTTGACGGCGCAGGGATGGCCGACTTCTTCGAGCATCGGGAGGTCGGTGACAGAGTCGGAGTAGGCGTAGCAGTGCTCCAGTGGGTATCCCTCGAGGACGGCCAGTTCGCGGATCGCGGCCGCCTTTCCTTCGCCGAAACAGTAGAACTCGATCTCACCGGTGTACTTGCCGTCGGCTACCTCCATCCGGGTGGCCATGGCGTGGGTGGCGCCGAGTGCCCGGGCGATCGGCGCCACGATTTCCTCCCCGGATGCCGACACGACGACGACATCGCGGCCGCACAACCGGTGATCGGCGATCAATTCGGCAGCCTCGGCGAAGACCAGGGGGTCGACGATGTCGTGCAGTGTCTCGTTGACGATCGACTTGATCTGCCCGACGTCCCACCCAGCGCACATGCTGGTCACATATGACCTCATCCGGTCCATCTGATCGTGGTCGGCGCCCGACATGAGGAAGAGGAACTGGGCATAGCTCGACTTGAGCACCGCACGGCGGTTCAGCAGGCCCTGGTTGAAGAACGGCTTGCTGAACGCCAGCGTGCTGGATTTCGCGATCACCGTCTTGTCGAGATCGAAGAACGCGGCGGTGCGCGTCGCCCCGGAATGAGCATCGGGCCCGACGGTGGAGGTCACGGTCTCGAGGATAGGCCGACGATGTTTGATCGTGCCGATCGCAACCGGGGAAAATGGCAGTCGATGCCACCTTGCCGGGAGGATGAATTCACAGGAAAAACGTGGTTTCCAGGGCTGTCTAAACACTTGCGTCGGACGGACGTTCCGTGTGTATAGTACGCATCACCCGGCTTATGCTGGGTGTGCATCAGCCCGACCCCCCGGGGCTGATACACGACGGCCCTCGCCTCCTCCCCCCCTGGCGAGGGTCGTCCTTTTTTCGGACTCCCTCTCTCCGTCCCTCCTGCACAGTCCATCCACAGCCGCGCCCAGGGGTGGCTGGCGCCGATCCGATGTTGCCGCGACGGTGGCGACATGGCTTCGGGCGCAGCGGTACTCACCGTTCTCAGTGACCCCCGGCTGACTGAGAGCGCGGATCGGGTTGCTGCTGCCGTGGGCGTTCCGGTGGTCCGCCGCTCCGTCCCGGGCTCCCGAGGTTGGTCGGGCGCGGCGGCGATCATCCTCGATGAGCAGAACGCGCAAAGGTGTGTTCTCGACGGACTGCCACGACGCGATGGGGTGTTCCTTGTCGTCACGGGCGAACCCTCGGCGCTCAGCTGGGAGATCGCCGTGCAGGTCGGGGCGCAACAACTGCTCACACTGCCTGATCAGGAAGCAGAACTCGTCGCACATCTGTCGGAAGCCGCGGAGAGCAGATGTTCGGATCTTCGGCGAGGCCGGGCGATCGCCGTCGTCGCCGGCCGTGGTGGCGGTGGCGCATCGGTCTTCGCCGCGGCTCTGGCGGGCTGCGCCGGTGATGCGCTGCTGATCGACCTGGATCCCTGCAGCGGGGGAAACGATCTGTTGCTCGGGCTGGAGAATACGGCCGGGTTGCGTTGGCCTGACTTGCGTTTGCACGACGGTAGGTTGACCTGGAACTCCGTGCGTCAGGCGCTTCCAGGTCGCGACGGAATCCGGGTGCTGTCCGGGTCGCGGACCTTCCACGAGATCGAGAAGGTTGCCATGGGCGCGGTCCTCGACGCCGGAGTCAGAGGCGGCGCGACCGTCGTCTGCGATGTTCCGCGGCACCTCACTTCGGTGTCCGCGCGCGCACTGGAGGTGGCGGATCTCGTCGTCGTGGTCACCAGTTGCGATGTCCGTGCCATCGCCGCGACCGCAGCGCTCTCCGGTGTTCTGCGCACGGTGAACCCGAACATCGGACTCGTGGTTCGCGGGCCCTCGCCCGGCGGACTGCGTGCTTCCGAGGTCGGACAGGCGACGTCGTTGCCGTTGCTGGCCGCGATGCGTCCCGAGCCCGGACTGGATCAACAGTTGGAGGGTGGCGGCTGGATGTCGCGACGTCGATCTCCACTCGTCGCGGCGGCCAGGTCAGTGCTTGCAATTCTGCAACCCCGAGTGCGGGCGGCATGAGCGGGTCGCTGATCGACCGGGTCCGCGAGCGCCTTGCAGCGGAGACCGCACCGCTGCGGCCGGCAGTCGTCGCCGCCGCGATCCGAGCCGAGTCCGGCGGGGTGCTGGGTGACACCGAGATGCTGTCCAGTCTGCGCACGCTGGAGACCGAACTGACCGGCGCCGGGGTTCTGGAGCCACTGCTGGCCGCCGAGGGCACCACCGACGTCCTGGTGACGGGCCCCGATTCCGTCTGGACCGACGATGGAAACGGGTTGCGCCGCAGCGATATCCGGTTCCCCGACGAGGCGGCGGTGCGCCGGCTGGCCCAGCGCCTGGCCATCGCTGCGGGTCGCCGGCTCGATGACGCGCAACCGTGGGTTGATGGGCAACTCGCCGGTGTCGGATCAGGGCGGTTCACCGTCCGTCTGCACGCCGTGCTGCCTCCGGTCGCCATTGCGGGTACCTGTTTGTCGCTGCGGGTCCTGCGCCCGGTGACCCAGGACCTCGCCGCGCTGGAGTCGGCGGGTGCCATCCCGGCGGAGATTGCCGATGTGTTGCGCGCCGTCATCGCGGCGCGTCTGGCATTCCTGGTGTCCGGGGGGACCGGTGCCGGCAAGACAACCGTGCTGGCTGCGGCACTGGGCGCTGTCGATCCCCGCGAACGAATCATCTGCGTCGAGGATGCACCGGAACTGGCTCCGGGCCATCCGCATCTGGTCCGACTGGTGGCTCGCGGTGCCAACGTCGAAGGAGCCGGCGAGATCACCCTGCGGCAACTGGTTCGCCAAGCCCTGCGGATGCGGCCCGATCGCATCGTCGTCGGTGAGGTTCGCGGCGCCGAGGTGGTCGACCTGCTGGCCGCCTTGAACACCGGTCACGACGGGGGAGCGGGCACCGTGCACGCCAACAGCCCCGCGGAGGTGCCGGCCCGCCTCGAGGCGTTGGGCGTCCTGGGTGGCCTGGATCGTGTGGCACTGCACAGCCAATTGGCTGCGGCAGTCCACGTGGTGATCCATGTCAGTCGCGGACCCCAGGGCCGGCGGCTCACGGAGATCGCGGTTCTCCGTCTCGACGACTCTGGCCTCGTCCGGGTGATCCCGGCGTGGCGAGAGGGTCATGGCTTCCTCGACGGCGCAGCGCCGTTGCGCCGGATGCTCGACGACAGACGTCGATCGTGATGACGTCGGCACTGTCCGCGCTGCTGCTCTCGGCAGCGGTACTACTGAGCACCTCGCATCCCCGGCGCCGTTTGATCATGGATTCCCTCCATCGTCGGCCGGCGTCGCCCCCGCAGCTGCTCCCGGCTGCTGCCGGTTTGATCCTCGGGATCGTCGCTTCGCCCGCAGCGGCTCTGGTCGCCGCCGCAGCGGTGGTGATGGTGCAGTCCCGACGTCGCAGGGCTCGTCGCTTCGAGGAACGCCGTCGGGAAGGGGAGGCGATGATCGCGGCCTTGGACACCGTCGCCGGCGAACTTCGGGTGGGTGCACACCCACTTCAGGCTTTCGGGACCGCCTCAGCCGAGTCGTCCGGCGCGGTCGGATCGGCATTGAGCACCATCACGGCCCGCGTCGGGCTCGGTGCGGATATCGCAACCGGACTGCAGGAGGTGGTGGCGGATTCCGCGGTCCCCTGTTACTGGGAGCGCATCGCGATCTGCTGGCGCCTTGCATCTGATCACGGTCTGGCCATGGCGACGCTGATGCGGACGGCCCAGCGTGACATCGTCGATCGGCAGAGGTTCAGCAGCCGTGTCGATGCGAGTCTGGCCGGCGCCAGGGCAACCGCGGCGATTCTCGCCGGGCTGCCGCTGCTGGGAATCTTTCTCGGCGAACTTCTCGGCGCGCACCCGGTTCGATTCCTGATGGGCCATGGCACCGGCGGTTGGCTGTTGGTCATCGGTGCGGGGTTGCTGGCCGCCGGCGTTCTTTGGGCCGACCGCATCGTGGACAGGCTGGCGACATGATCGCCGCTGCACTGTTTCTCGCGATGTCGGTCTTGGCGGGGTCGGGCCCGGTCGCGGTCCGGCAGCGCGCAGGTGCTCTGCCTCCCCGGGATAACCGGATCGACCGTCGCAGACCAGCCCCCGACCCCTTCGCCGACGCATCAGCCCTCGACGTGCTGGCCGTTTGCCTGGAAGCAGGGATGAGCGTGGCGCAGGCCGCGGCGGCGACCGCACGGTCAGCACCACCACCCTTGCGGGCCATGCTGCAGCGGGCCGCCGATCTGCTGACACTGGGCGCCGATCCGGAGACCGCCTGGTCGGCTGGTGCCGGCGATCTGGAACCCCTGAGCAGATTGGCGCGCCGGTCGGCGAGTTCGGGAACTGCACTGGCTCAAGGTGTCAGGGAATTGGCCGATCAGTTGCGACAGGACGCCCTACACGCCGCGGCGGCCAATGCGGAAAGGGCCGGCGTTCTCATCGCCGGACCACTCGGTCTGTGCTTTCTCCCCGCTTTCGTCTGCCTCGGCGTGGTGCCGGTCGTGGTAGGCCTGGCCGGCGGACTACTGCGTTCGGGAATCGTGTGATCCGGCAATCAAGAGAAGGGAAAAGGGATGTGGCACAACGTATTGAGGAAAACAAGAAACCGTCTCACGGTGCTTGTCCTGGACGAATCCGGGATGTCAACGGTCGAGTACGCGATCGGGACCATTGCCGCGGCGGCCTTCGGCGCGATCCTTTACAGCGTAGTCACCGGCGACTCGATCGTCGGTGCGCTGACCAGCATCATCAATCGGGCGCTGACCACCAGGGTCTGACCGGTGATGCCGGCTTCAGCACGGTCGAGGGTGCTCTGGCCATTGCGAGTCTGGTCACCGTCGTGCTGTTCTGCCTCGCCGGGGCGACTGCGCTGTCGATGCAGGTGCGATGCATCGACGCGGCTCGCGAGGTCGCCCGCCTGGCGGCCCGCGGCAGCAGCGCAGCAGTCGGCGGACTGGCGCCGCCGGGTGCCGCGGTGGAACTCCGCAGCAGCGGCGGGTACGTGGTGGCGAGGGTCAGCGACCATGCGCCGATCCTGCCGGGTGTGGTCATCAGCGGAGAGGCTGTCGCGGTCCTCGAACCGGGTCAGTGATCGCGCGGGCGAGGAGACCGGTGCCGCGACGGTGCTGGCCGCGATCGCCGTCCTGGCGGTACTGACCGTGGTCGCGGCCGGCACCTGGCTGGCCGCGGCCGTGATCGCCCGTCACCGGGCGCAGTCGGCCGCCGACCTCGCCGCCGTGGCGGCCGCAGTCAGGCTGCCGGCCGGTGATTCCGCCGCCTGCGCGCTGGCCGACACAGTGGTTCGTTCGATGGGCGGCACGGTCCGTCAGTGCTCGATCACCCGACTGGATGTGATCGTCGTCGTCTCGGTCCGCGCCGGTGGCCGACTGGGCCGGGAAGCGCTTGCCGCGGCTCGGGCCGGCCCGGCCTAGATGGTGAATTCCGCCGAGGGCTCGAGTCCGGCTTCGGCGAGTTCGTCGTCGTTGGGTAACCGCATCGTCACGAGCCCGCCGTACACACCGCCGTCGAGCTCGATGCGGTTGATGCTGACATGCATCGGCACCCATTCGCCGTCGGTGTTGCCCGGTAGGCGGAACACCGCACTGGTTGTCCCGTGCGCCAGTTCTTCGGACATCTGCTCGACGAGATTGTCGCGGTCATCTGGGTGCATCCGCGCGTCCCGCCAGTTGAAATACGGACACGGCTCGTCGATCCACTTCAGCAGGGTCCAGTTCTTGATGTCGGCCACCGCCCGGTAGACGCCGGGTTGGGCCAGACCCTGCAGGATGCGGTCGGCGAAGGCGTTGGGCGGCAAGGGTGACTCGATCACGTACTCAACCAGGTTCATCGCACGGGCCATCAGGTGTTCGGTGCCGTCCTCGACCGGTTCCATCAGCGTCCGCGCGCACCAGCCGACCCGCCGGAAGGTGCCTTGCTTATCTGGGAAATCCCAGGTGGCGGAGAAGGTCCGGCCCGGTGCCGCGTCGATCGTCCACGACAGCATCTTGGCCTCGTCGCGGTTGAAGCTGCGACTCGGGATGTCCTCAGCGAACGCACGACCGGTCGAGGACTCTGTCGAGGGATCCATTCCGGCATTGGCGAAATAGTCCATCGTCGCCGATCCCTCGCCGAGGGTGATGTCCCACTTGAATGGACCGGGGATCGGCCGTTCGGGTGGTTCGGCATCGACGGGTCCGCACCAGACGTGGACGGCATGCATGCATCCGTCCGACATCTTCACCGGTTCGGTGCGGATGACACGCTTGGTCTTCGGGGTGATGCTGGCCAATCCCGTTCCGCTGGCGACTGTCTCTGCGATCGCGGTTTGGATGGCCGCAAGATTGGGGTTGCGGCGGAGGAAAACCGCGATCGGCACGAAGTTCTTGATCTGCCGTCCCTGTGCCACCACCATCGGTTGGTCGCCGAGTGTCTCCACCAGCAGCCAATCCTGGGTCACGCAATCAGCTTAACGGTCAGCCGCTGCCGTTATGACGGCGGGTAGCACCGAAATCGCTGGTAAGCGGACTGGGGAATCAGGAAAGCGGCAGGCGGTAGGCGACCTGTTGCGGGATGCCTGCGAATAGACGTATCTTTCAGCTATGCCCCGCGAGGGGCTTGCCGAGCGGATCGTGTTGTCCGACCGCTTGTTGCCGCTTCGCCGTTTCGCGCGTGGCTAAGTGCCCCAAACCAGTGGGGCACCAGACGGGCGTGTGAAGGTGGCTGTCGACCGTTCGAGGGGTCGGTCGGCGGCCACGGTCAGGTTTGTTCGTCATTGACGGATGCCAGCGCGCCGAGAACCAGCCGCAGGACCAGGACGGCGCCGGCTTTGTCCAGTGGGTCGTTCCCATTGCCGCATTTGGGTGATTGCACGCAGGACGGGCAACCGTGTGGGCACTCGCACGCTTCGATGGCGTCAGCGGTCGCGCTCAGCCAGGTAGCGGCAGTCCGGTATCCGCGTTCGGCGAATCCGGCGCCGCCGGGGTGACCGTCGTAGACGAACACCGTCGGCAAGCCGGATTCGCCGAGTGCGGTGGAGACGCCACCGATATCGCCGCGGTCGCAACTGGCCACCAGCGGTAGCAGGCCGATGGCGGCGTGCTCGGCGGCATGTAGCGATCCGGGAATTCGTGACGGTTCGATGCCGATGTCTTGAAGAGCTTCCGGAGTGATCGTGTACATCGTTGCTGATGTCGGCAGGCTCTGTGCGGGCATGTCGAGTTCGATGAAGTCGATCACCTCGCCGGACATCCGGCGACGCAGATAGCCCACTACCTGGTGGGTCACCGACACCGGCACGAATCCGACGGTCACCGCCCCGTAGTCCACCCGCTCGCCCGGACCGGTGACCGTGATGTCGGTGATCTCCCTGGCGAAGGTCGAATAGCCGGGGTCCTCGGCGTGAACGAATGCCACTCCGTCCTCCAGATCCAGCGATTCGACCACATAGCTCTCACCCTGATGCAGATACACCGCGCCCGGATGAACCGATGCCGGAGCCTGTCCGGCTTCGGTGCTGCCCAGCATCCTTCCGGTGTCGGACTCCAGGATCGCAACCTGTCCGCCCGCCGTCCCCCGGATATCGACGTTGTGATGCGGCTCCAGACCGGGGGCGGGGAACCACCGTTCACCGCGACGGCGCAGCAACCCGTCGCCGGCAAGATCCTCCGCCACGACCTCGGCACCCCACTTTGTGAGCTCGGAATGATGAAGCGGCATTTCGGTTGCCGCACAGAGTAATTGCGGGCCGACCACGTACGGGTTCGCCGGATCGATCACCACCCGTTCGACGGGCTTCCCGAGCAGCGCCTCCGGGTGATGCACGAGATAGGTGTCCAGCGGGTCGTCCCGGGCGATGAGGACGACCAGCGCTCCCTGACCTCGCCGCCCCGACCGGCCGGCTTGCTGCCAGAAGGATGCGACGGTGCCCGGGAAACCGGCCATCAGGACCGCGTCCAGTCCGGCGATGTCGATCCCCAGTTCCAGAGCGTTTGTGGTGGCAAGTCCGCGCAACGCGCCGTCGGTCAGGGCGCGCTCCAGTGCGCGGCGGTCCTCGGCCAGATAGCCGGCACGGTAGGACGCGACGGTGTCACGCAGTTCCGGCGCGATGTCCTCCAGGCGCGCCCGGGCGCCCAGTGCGGTCAGTTCGGCTCCACGGCGGGACCGGACGAAGGTCAGTGTTCGGGCTCCCTCGGCCACGAGATCGGCCAGCATCCGCGCGGCCTCCGACCCGGCTGAGCGGCGCACCGGGGCGCCGTGCTCACCGAGCAGGTCATCGCGTAACTCCGGCTCCCACAATGCGATGGTCCGGGCGCCATGTGGTGATCCGTCTTCGGTCACCTCGACCACCGGCCGCCCGATCAGCTCACCGGCGGTGGATCCCGGCGCTGCAGTGGTAGCGCTGGCGAAGATCACCGTCGGACAAGGAGCGCCGGGGGCCGCATAGTGCTCGCACAGCCGAAGCAGACGGCGCAGCACCATGGCGACGTTCGATCCGAAAATGCCTCGGTAGTAATGACATTCGTCGACGACGATATACCGCAGCCCGCGTAGGAACACCGACCAGCGAGCATGGTTGCGCAGCATCGACAGGTGAATCATGTCCGGGTTGGAGAACAGCCAGCGTGATCGTTCACGCGCAAACCGCCGAACCTCGGCGGGGGTGTCGCCGTCGTAGGAGGTGGGTGCGGCATCGGTGAGCCCGGGCACCGCCGCTGCCATCTCATGAGCGGCGCGCAACTGATCGTGCCCCAGCGCCTTGGTGGGTGAGAGATACAACGCCCGGGCGCGCGGATCCTCGGTCAGCGTCTGCAGGATCGGAAGCTGGAAAGCCAGTGACTTCCCGGATGCGGTGCCGGTGCTGATCACGACATGCCGGCGGGCGCGGGCCAGGTCGGCGGTCTCGACCTGATGCGACCACGGTGCGGCGATACCCCGGCCGGCCAGGGCTGTGCGGATGTCGTCGCCCACCCAGGACGGCCAGTCCCGGATCTGAGCCACGCTCGGTGGGATCTCGGCGACGTGGCGAAGAGGACTCCCGTCGGGTCCGTCCGACCCCGCGGTGACTGCTGAAAGCAGGTCGCCACCGAAACTGGCCACCGGCACCGTCCCTTCAACGGATCGTTGGTACGAATTCTCCGCCAAGACTGTTCTAGGACTGTTGCAGCCGGGCCGAACGTGGTTGGATGAGGGTGGTCGCAGCTTCTGTGTTCGTGTCTGGCACATCGCAGGATGTTTCGTTGCGGCCGCGGTTCCTGCGAGGGTCTCGATGCCGGTAGATATCCGGACACTCTCCGAAGGTATGGCGGTCGGAACTGGCCCGGCCTGCCGAAACATCGGCGGACCGCCCGTAGTAAGAGAAGGAAAGTTTCAATGCCACAGGGAACTGTGAAGTGGTTCAACGCGGAGAAGGGCTTCGGCTTCATCGCCCCGGAGGACGGCTCCGCCGATGTTTTCGTCCACTACACGGAGATCCAGGGGAACGGGTTCCGCACCTTGGAGGAGAACCAGAGGGTTGAGTTCGAGGTGGGCCAGAGCCCGAAGGGACCGCAGGCCACCGGCGTGCGCGCCATCTGATCGACGACAATCTGACAAACACCCCCGCCAGCCCCGTTCACGGGTGCGGCGGGGGTGTTTTCGTTGCGCTGGCTTAGTGTCGAAGCCGTGAGCCAGCTGTCGTTCTTCTCCGCTGAGTCGGTGCCGCCCGCGGTCGCCGACCTGACCGGGGTGCTCGCGGCGGCCGGCCAGGTGGTGATCGTGGGTGGCGGTGCCAGGCTCTCGGTCGTCGTCGACGCCCTGTGGAGGGCCGCCGCGCTGGCCGACATGATGACCGCCACCGGCCTGAAAGCCGAGATCACCCGCACCGAGGAGGACACCCCGCTGGTCCGTACCGCCGTGGACCCCAGACTGCTGGTTATCGCGGCCGATTGGACCAGGGGAGCGGTCAAGACGGTGCCCAATCAATGGCTGCCGGGTCCGCGCGAACTGCGGGCCTGGACGCTGGCCTCTGGCCTCCCCGAGGCCGACCGCTACCTGCTGGGTCTGGACCCGCACGCCCCCGACACCCATTCCCCGCTCGCCTCGGCCCTGATGCGTGTCGGTATCGCCCCGACCTTGATCGGCACCCGGGGTTCCCGTCCGGCACTGCGGATCAGCGGTCGCCGGCGGCTGTTACGCCTGGTAGAGAACGTCGGGGAACCACCGGAGGGTGCTGAGGCGTTGGCTGCCTGGCCCCAGGCCTGAGAGGCTTCCGCCGGGGAGTCGGGTTGCATCGGCCGGTACGGGAGTGCCACTGTGTGTCAAACCGGGATGAACCCACACGGCTGGGCGCAGACACGGTGGGCACAAAAGAGAAGTGGAGCGTAAGCGCAGTTGGCTCGCGACGATCGTTCCGGTGATTCCGGTAGCGTCCGGCGGCTCGTCATCGTCGAGTCGCCGACTAAAGCGCGCAAAATCGCCGGTTACCTGGGACCGAACTACATTGTCGAGTCCTCCCGTGGCCATATCCGGGACCTGCCCAAAGGCGCCGCCGACGTTCCGGCCAAGTACAAGGCCGAGAAGTGGGCGCGCACCGGCGTCAACGTCGACAACGACTTCGAACCGCTCTATGTGATCAGCCCTGATAAGAAGGCCACCGTAGCCGAGCTGAAGAGCCTGCTGAAGAACGTTGACGAGCTCTACCTCGCCACCGACGGTGACCGCGAGGGCGAGGCCATCGCCTGGCATCTGCTGGAGACGCTGAAGCCCAGCGTGCCGGTCCGCCGGATGGTGTTCCACGAGATCACCGAGCCGGCCATCCTGGCGGCTGCGGAGAATCCCCGCGATCTCGACACCGACCTGGTCGACGCCCAGGAGACCCGGCGAATTCTGGACCGGCTCTACGGCTACGAGGTCAGCCCGGTGCTGTGGAAGAAGGTCGGTCCGCGGTTGTCGGCCGGCCGGGTGCAGTCGGTGGCCACCAGGATCATCGTTGAGCGCGAACGTGAGCGGATGGCCTTCCGCAGCGCGTCCTATTGGGATGTGCTGGCCGAACTCGACGCCAGTGTGTCCGATCCGGGCGCGACCCCGCCGCGGTTCAACGCTCGGCTGGTCGCCGTCGACGGCAAGCGGGTGGCGACCGGACGTGACTTCGACTCCGTCGGTGCAGTCAAGAAGCCCGACGAGGTGCTCGTGCTCGACCAGGCCGGGGCCACCTCGCTGGCCTCCGGGTTGCGCGGCGCCGCCCTGACCGTCGGTTCGGTGGAGGAGAAGCCATACACCCGCCGGCCGTATCCGCCGTTCATGACCTCCACCCTCCAGCAGGAGGCGGGCCGCAAGCTCCGGTTCTCATCCGAGCGCACCATGAGCGTGGCGCAGCGGCTCTACGAGAACGGCTACATCACGTATATGCGCACCGATTCGACCACGCTGTCGGAATCGGCGATCAACGCCGCGCGCAACCAGGCGCGCCAGCTTTACGGCGAGGAGTACGTCCACCCGTCGCCGCGTCAGTACACCCGCAAGGTGAAGAACGCGCAGGAGGCGCACGAAGCCATCCGGCCGGCAGGCGACACCTTCGCGACCCCTGGTGCGCTGCGCGCCGAACTCGACACCGACGGCTACCGGCTCTACGAGCTGATTTGGCAACGCACGGTGGCTTCGCAGATGGCCGACGCCCGCGGCACCACGCTGAGCCTGCGGATCACCGGCACCGAACCCGACGGCCGTGAGGTCACCTTCAGCGCCAGCGGCCGCACCATCACCTTCCCTGGATTCCTCAAGGCCTACGTCGAGACAGTCGATGAACTCGCCGGCGGCGAGGCGGATGACGCCGAGAGCCGGCTGCCTCAGTTGCGTCAGGGACAGCGGGTAGACGCCGCGGCTCTGACTCCCGACGGCCATTCGACGAATCCGCCCGCCCGCTATACCGAGGCTTCGTTGATCAAGGAACTCGAAGAGCTCGGAATCGGCCGTCCCTCAACGTATTCCTCGATCATCAAGACCATTCAGGACCGCGGATACGTGCATAAGAAGGGCAGCGCCCTGGTGCCGCACTGGGTGGCGTTCGCCGTCACCGGCCTTCTCGAACAACACTTCAGCCGGCTGGTGGAATACGACTTCACCGCCGCCATGGAGGACGAGCTCGACGAGATCGCCTCCGGACACGAGGATCGCACCAACTGGTTGCGCAACTTTTACTTCGGCGGCGAGCACGGCGTTCCGCATTCGATCGCCCGCGCCGGCGGATTGAAGAAACTCGTCGGGATCAACGTCGAGGGAATCGATGCCCGCGGGGTGAATTCGATCAGTCTCTTCGACGATGCCCACGGTCGTCCGGTTTATGTTCGGGTCGGCAAGAACGGTGCATACCTCGAGCGGATGATCACCGGGGAGGACGGCGAGCCCACCCCGCAGCGTGCCAACCTCAGCGAGGAGATCACACCGGACGAGCTGACTCTCGAACTCGCGGAGACGCTTTTCGCCACCCCCCAAGAAGGTCGGGTGCTCGGCGTCGATCCGGAGTCAGGTCATGAGATCGTCGCCCGCGACGGACGCTACGGACCTTACGTCACCGAGGTGCTTCCGCCGCCGCCGGACGACGAGGACGGCACCGGTGCGAAGAAGACCAAGAAGCCGACCGGTCCCAAGCCACGCACCGGATCGCTGTTCCGTTCAATGGATCTGCAGACGGTGACTCTGGAAGATGCTCTGCGACTGCTGTCGTTGCCGCGTCTGGTCGGTGTCGATCCCGCCAACGGTGAGGAGATCACCGCGCAGAACGGTCGCTACGGTCCATATCTGAAGCGCGGCAACGACTCTCGTTCGCTGGCGACCGAGGATCAGATCTTCGACATCACCATGGAAGAGGCGCTGAAGATCTACGCCGAGCCCAAGCGCCGTGGTCGGCAGGGTGCCGCCACGCCGCCGCTGCGAGAGCTTGGCACTGACCCGGCATCCGGCAAGCCGATGGTGATCAAGGACGGCCGCTTCGGCCCGTACGTCACCGACGGTGAGACCAACGCCAGCCTGCGTAAGGGTGACGACGTGCTCACCATCACCGATGATCGTGCTTCGGAGCTGCTCGCCGACCGCCGTGCGCGCGGCCCGGTCAAGAAGGCCGCCAAGAAGGCTCCGGCGAAGAAGGCTGCGGCCAAGAAGGTCGTCCGCAAGAAGGCCCCCGCCAAGAAGGGCTGAGATCGGATCTCAGTGTGCGATGTCGGTGGCGATGTCGCTCGGCTGGTCCGGGACGACCAGGTTAACCGGACGGGCCAGCTGGGTGGGCGCGGTGCGGCCGCGCAACTCCACCACCTCGCCGACCTCCCAGCACAATGCCTCGGCATCGAGTGCCCCGCTGACCGCGATAGCCGAGGCGAGTACAGCGCCGGACTCAACCTTTGCGAGTTCGGTGAGCCGCGCCGCCTCGTTCACCGGATCGCCGATGACGGTGTACTCGAAGCGGGCCTGGGCGCCGATATGCCCGGCGATCGCGCGCCCGGCGGAGACGCCGATCCCGAAGTCGGCCTTGCCCAGAACAGCGATCAGTTCGTCATGCAGTTCCCGTGCCGCGGCCAGTGCGGCGCCTGAGGCGTCAGGGTGCTCGATCGGGGCGCCGAAGATGCATAGGGCGGCATCACCGAGGAACTTGTTGACGAACCCGCCGTGCTTCTGAACGGTGTCGACGACAACCCGGAAGAACTCGTTGAGCAGGCTGACGACCTCACCCGGCGGTTGGGTGGCGGCCAGTTGTGTCGACCCCACCAGATCGACGAACAGCACTGCGACATCGCGCTCCTGGCCGCCGAGTTCGGTTCCGCGCTCCAGCGCGCGGCGGGCGACGTCTTCACCCACGTAGCGGCCGAACAGGTCGCGCATCCGCTGGCGCTCGCTCAGTTCACGAACCATGTCATTGAAGCCGGCCTGCAGTAGTCCCAGTTCGGTGGCGTCGTAGATCTGCATGTGCGCGTTGTAATTTCCGCGCTGAACCTCGCCGAGCGCCCAGCGCAACTGACGTAGGGGATCGGAGATCGCCATCGCCGAGAGAATGTTGCCGAGCAGACCGACCACGAGCGCGGCGATCGCCATCATCAGAATCGGGGTGAAGAGAGCCTCGGGCGGTGAGTCCAGCAACGCGAACTTGTTGGCCATCACCGACAGGATGATCATCAGCAACGGCACACCGGTGGACAACGTCCAGGTCAGCACCAGCCGCAGCACGACTCCGGGCCGACGGAAGGTTTCCGGGATGCCGCTGCGCAACGCCGCGACCGCGACCGGTCGCAGCACCCGCTCGGACTGCAGATAGCCGATGATCGCGGTGGCAGTCGCACCGAGTAGCACCGCGACCGCCATCACCGGCGCGGCGTGCCTGGCCACCGGCCAGCTGGCGGCGATGAACACCACGGCGCCGAGCAGCCACAGGGTCATGCTGATGATCGAGCGGTAGGTGGGCATCCGCAACACACGCAGCCGTGCCTGCTCGGTCACCACCGGATCGTCCACGGCCAGCAGCGAGTCGCGTCGCTGCCAGCGGAACACCGGCCGCAGCAGACTGAAGCTGATCGTGGTGCCCACGGCGAAGGAGACGAGCAGATACCCGAGGAAGATCGCGAGGTTGGCGGGCGGCAGATCCTGCAGCTTGATGCGATCGGCCGGGGGGAGTCCGAATCGCAGGAAACCCAGTACCAACAAAGCGCCGATGATGTCTGCTTGGAGGATGCCGAGCGAGAAGACCGCCCACGGGGTACGGGCCACCCAGCGGACGAATTCGCTCACCCGCCCGCGCGTCGCCGGCGCGCTGCTCACCCACCTACCGTAGCGGTCTCGGGCGCCTGATCCGAACCCTGGAGCGGCGGTCGCGACCTGCTGTGTCGTCCTCGCGCAGTAGGGTTGACGACTGATGTCAGGTGTTTTCGCGCGGCTCGTCGGTCAGAGCGCGGTGGAGTCGGAGTTGGTTGCTGCCGCTATGGCGGCGCGGGGTGATTCTGCTCACGACGCGCAGACCTCCGGCTCGATGACACATGCCTGGCTGATCACCGGGCCGCCGGGGTCCGGCCGTTCGGTGGCCGCCCTGTGTTTCGCGGCTGCGTTGCAGTGCACCGCTGAGGGTGTGGCCGGATGCGGCGAATGCCGCGCATGCACCACAACAATGGCGGGCACGCATGCCGATGTGCGTCGCGTCATCCCGGAAGGCCTGTCGATCGGTGTGGACGAGATGCGGGCCATCGTCGCCACGGCATCGCGGCGCCCGTCCACCGGGCGCTGGCAGATCGTCATCATCGAGGACGCCGACCGCCTCACCGAGGGGGCGGCAAATGCGCTGCTGAAGGTCGTCGAGGAACCGCCTCCGTCGACGGTGTTCCTGCTGTGCGCTCCGTCGGTCGATCCGGAGGACATCGCCATCACGCTGCGCTCCCGATGCCGGCACGTGGCACTGGTGACACCGTCGGCCGCCGCGATCGCACAGGTGCTGATGGACTCCGACGGGCTGAGCGCCGCCGAGGCCGAATGGGCCGCTGCCGCCGGCGGCGGTCATGTCGGCAGGGCACGGCGTTTGGCGATCGATTCGGATGCCAGGGCTCGCCGCGCCAGGGCGTTGGGTCTGGCGC
>CAYFMA010000008.1:33903-40592 GCA_964344085.1 uncultured Mycobacterium sp. | reverse complement strand
CACCGTCACGTGCCTACGCGGCGGCCGAGGAACTCGTCGCCACCGCCGAAGCGGAGGCCAAAGCCATCAACGAGGGACGTGATGAAGCCGAGGCCGAGGAACTGCGCACCGCCCTAGGCGCCGGGGGTACCGGCAAGGGGACGGCGGGGGCACTGCGCGGTGCGGCGGGAGCGATCAAAGATCTTGAGAAGAGGCAGAAGTCGCGCAACACCAGGGCTTCGCGCGACGCGTTGGATCGTGCACTGCTCGACCTCGGGACTTACTTTCGCGATGCGCTCATGGTCGCAAGTGGGGCCGGGTCGGTATCGGCGAACCATCCCGATATGGCCGACCGGGTGGCGGCGATGGCCGATCACGTCCCGCCGGAGCGACTGCTGCGCTGTATCGAGGCCGTGCTGGCCTGCCGGGAGGCGCTGGCCATGAACGTCAAACCGAAATTCGCAGTGGACGCCCTGGTGGCGACCGTGGGCCAGGCGTTGCGTCCGGAGGGGTAGACTCAGCGCTCGGCCCGGTGCCATTGCCGCCTTAGCTCAGTCGGTAGAGCGATTCACTCGTAATGAATAGGTCAGGGGTTCGATTCCCCTAGGCGGCTCCACTTCCCCTTGAAAGCTCTCCTGTCGAAAGCCGGGTTTGATGGCGCCTGTACCGCGTGTGAAGAACGGTCATCAGCCCAAGACCTGCCAGGGCTGCGGTCGCCCCTTCGAATGGCGCAAGAAATGGGCTCGCGATTGGGACGACGTCAAGTTCTGCTCGGAACGGTGCCGCCGGGTCAGCCGGCCGTGATGATCTCCGGGAAGGGAAGACCTTCGCGGGCCATGGGGCGTGCGAAACACGGTGAACTGGCCTGAACCGTGGGCGGGTGACCCGGCACTGTGGCGACGATCTGCAGGCGATATCCGTCAGGGGAGTTCCCGAACCGATTCGGTGTGCGGAATCCGTCCCGCTCGACGACCTGCCATCCCCAGTCCTGCCAGATCTGGCCGGCTGTCCGAATCGCATCGGTCGACTCGGCCTCGTGCGGGATCTTCAGCTCGCCGACGGTGTGGAACCTAATCGGTGCGGTCGAATCGGAGCTGGTGTCATCGCACGGGCTGTTGTGGCCCGATCCTGCGAATCGGCGCGAGTCGATCATCGTTCCTGGCGGCAGTCCGGCCAGGGTGCGCCGCAGATGACCGGCGACGGTGTCCTGAACCCGCTGCTGGAAATCCGGGTCGAATGCCATTGGCTTGCTTCCCTTCTCGTAGCAACCGGATAGCGCGAGCGCGGCCAGAGGAATCAGGATGGCGGCTGTCTTCATCGCGACACCGGCGTCGGAGGAAGGCCGGCGATGATCGCGCCCATATTGGCCAGCCCCGGATTGCCCTCGTCCCAGTAGCTGCTGTGCGCCGATACCCCGGGCAACAGTCCTGCTGAATAGGGAAGCGCAGGGCCGGCATCGGTCGCGAGTCGGACCGCGCCGTAATCGGCGCCATTCGGATCGGCACCCAGTGTCAGGCTGGTGACCAGACTGATCGGGTCGTTGACCGCAGTCATGGAGTACACGTGCGCCCCCGGATCCAGCAGGAGCTCGCCGGCATGTCGGCTCAGCATGCCCGGACTGCCGACGGCGATCACGTTGTCCGCGGCGAGGCGATGGCCGCCGGTGGCAGCGCCACCAACCAGGGTGGAGCCGTAGCTGTGTCCGATGACGGTGTCCACGGCGGGCGGTCCGGAGTGGGAGGCTTGCATACCGTCGAGAAAACGATCCAGGTCGGTACCACCGGCGCGTGCACGGTCCGGCCAGGCAGCTTCACTGAGCGTCATCGGGCGGTCATAGCCCATCCAGGTCGTCACTGCCACATCACTTTTCGTCAGTGTGGGATCGGCCGCGAGGGCCGCCTGCATCATGTCGAGTGCACGTCGGCTGTTGTCGCCGAGTGTCGTGAGGTCCTGGCCGGTGCCCGGAACGAAGACCGCTGAGCGGATCGCGGTGTCCGGATCGCCGATCGACACGGCCGCATGGCCGGTTTCGTCGATGAGACCGAGCAGGTGCGGCGCGCCGCCCGCATCGTTGAGGGATTCACGAACCGCGTCGTATCCGTCGAGGCGTCGCCGCGATTCGGCGAGCCTGTCGGTCAGGTCATGCAGCTGGCCGGTGGTTTCTGCACTGTGATCACCCATGTAGAGCCGGGCCGCGAGATCATCGAACCGAGTCTGTAGTGCGTCGGCCTCCGCCGCCGCCTCCGTGTGTAGCCGGTCGAGGTGTCGACGGTTGTAGAAGTCCCGTTCAGCGAAGGGCATGCCGCCGTGATTGCCGATCGAATCGTCGGCATCGAAAAACCGGTCCCTCTGCTCCTGTGTCAGACCGCTCCATATCTCTCTGAACCCGATCGGGTCCTCCGGCAGTCGAGGATCCTCCGCGAGTGCGGGGCCGGATGGCTGTTGCTTGAGGTGCTTCGGGGAGGTGAATTCCCGGCTGAGACCCGTTGCTGTGGAGGTGATTTCATCAGCCACTTCCCGGGCTACGAAGATAAGCCGGTTCACTCGTGAACTGAGGTCTGCACGCACAGCCCGGCCTGCTGGGGCTTCCGCGGGTGAGACGGTGAAATCATCGTCCACGGTGAAACCCGTCGCTACCGCGGAATCGACAGCATTCAGGACCGCGGTTCGGGCGGCCTCGATACGGTCGGCCCCTATCCGCGCAACACCTGCGGCAGCATGCAGCCGATCCGCACCGGCGATGGCGTCGAGGCGATCGCCGGCTGCACGCCCCCGGGCTCGGTCCGCGGACAATCCTTGCCAGCCGGCACCGCTCGTCAGTTCGGTGAAGGCGCTCTCCCACACCCGGGCCGTCGCCGTCCATCCCGCCGCGGTGGCGACCAGCTCATCGGTGTTCCACCGGCGAACCTCGGTGAGGGTGGGCGTGCGCGTCACTTACTGCTGTGCGGCGAGGCCGCTGAGGGTGGTCGCGGAGTCGGGCTCACCCGACTCGAAGCGGTGAGCAGTCTCATCAAGGAGGGCAGCGGTCTTGCCCATCCGCTCGGCGAGGATCTCGGCGACGTCGCAAAGAGCTGAGTGCACAGCCGTGATCGCGTCCCGGGTCGCCGGGATCGACCCGTGCGAGACCGGCCCCGACGGCACCGCCAGGCCGGCCGACCACTCGCGGCACCTCGAGGCCAGCAGGTGAAGGGCGGCCGGATCCAGCTGCAGTGGGTGCATGGCCGCAACCTGTCACGGGTCGCCGCCACACTGGATGCGTTCGGCTACCCGCTGTGCATGGAGTGCGCGTTGGGGATAACTCCCTGGATCGGTATCGCCGCAGTTCAGCGGTTGCTTCCGGAGTCCGTGACGCCGAAAGATGTCAGACCCCCTTGGGATAATCGCCTCATGTTCGAGACCACACCGCCACAGTCATCTCCGGAGCTGCCCGCCGGTATCGACCTCTCCGACCTCGATGACCCGACCACCGGCGTCATCGCCGTCGAGTTGTCCCACCTGGTGGTGCGACTGTGCATGCGCTCAGCCGAACCGCTCGTCAGCGACCTGGCAGCCAAGGAGGGTTTCCTGCGCCAGGACGGCGGCCCCGAGGTGGCGTCCCGGCTCTTCGCGATGCGGATGTTCCAGCAGATCGATGCAGCGGTCTATTACCAGTTGCGCTGTTGTGTGCCGCGGGACCAGATCGCCGCGGCCCAGGCACGCACTGAGGAATTGTTGCGGGCTCAGCTCGCAGATGTCGTCGGCACCGCCGTCAGTTATCTGCTCAGCGACGGCCGCGACACCGCGATTCAGATGACCGCCGTTGCGGCCACGATGGCCGGCAAGGAAGTGGCCGCTGCGATGCCGGCCGTCATCTCGGAGTTCCAGCCGAGCGAGCAGGAGCGCTGAGCCGTCAGCGCGGTGCGAGGTAGCCGACCGGCCCGGAGGCCAGGCACAGCGCCAGTGCCGCGGTGGTCGCCTTCGCCGTGATGACGTCCCCGGCGCCGGAGAGCCGTACGTAAACCCGGTTCAGTCCGGGCTTGACGGCGACCTTAGTCTCCGGGCCGACGGGCAGTGAAAGCAGCATGGTCCCCTCGGTATTGGCGAGGTAATTGATCTCAGCGGTCCATTCCGCGGGTAGTAACGGGCCATCCAGGGGCATTCGAACCGGCGCTTCAGGCTGGGCGAAGTAACCGCATTGCGGTTGCGGCCCAGGAATGATCCTGCGTGTCCAGGTGACCTTGGCATCCAGCAGTCGGCCCGCACTGTCGAGCATGCGTACCCGGTCGGTGTAGTGGGCGAAGTCCGGGCGATCGGCGATCAGCGCGAACATGTGGCTCGCTAGATTCTCCGGGCCCACGACCCGTTGCAGGATCAGCGGATCAACCTCCTGATCGAGCAGTGCGGCCGGCGATTCCGACTTCGCCTTTGCCAAGCTGTGAATAGCGTTGTGCAGGTAGGACTTCGTCGGATTGTCCTGCCAACTGGTCAGGAATGTTCGGGTGGAGACCAGACTGCTGATGAGGAAGCTGACGGCCAAGGCACCGACGATCGCTGTGCGTTGCGGCGAGGCGTCGAGCCAGGCGGTCTGCGGCCGGTTGGACGCGCAGCAGCCGACAGCGGCCAGCATCGCGAGCACCACCACCAGGTCGGGCAGGTACCGCAGGGTTTGTGCCAACTCGAGGGCGGTGAAGGCCGACGACCGCATCAGGTAGATGGGCACCTGACACGCCACTGCATACCCCGCCGCCATCAGCCACAGCACGCCTACCCGTCGCTTACGTAGCAGCGACACCGCCAGCGCTGCGGCCAGAGCGGCCCAGCCCAGAATCATCACCGCAACCGGCGGGACTGCCCAGGGCGAGGCCGGGGCCCACCGCTGCCAATCCCAGGGACCGCCGGCGAGACCGGGGACGATTCCGTGAGTCACGGAGCGCCGCAACAGGTCCCACGTCATCCGCAGATCCCAGCTCCAGCGCCGCTGATCGACAACCGCCACATACACCGCACCCCAGGCGACCGTCAGCAACAGCGACGGCACCCACAGACCGCGCCCGCGCTTCCACGTCGTCCGCAACGCGGACGGTTCGCCCTGCACGTGACACAGCGCCGCCGCAATGCCGAACGCCACCCCCGGAATGACCGCCGCCTTCTCAAAGAACAACAGTCCGCCCAGATAGGCGAGGACCGCCGTGACTGCATAGCGTCGATTCCCCGTTCGCACCAACAGGATCGCATCGCCACACACCCAGGCCATCGCCGCCAGCATCGGCAGGCTGTTCAAAGCGGCGGCCCACCAGGCGAAGGCCGGAACACCAAGCGGGGTGAACAGCGCGAAGCACAACGGCACGAGCAACACCGGACGCCAGCCGAGAATGACGTACAGCACCCGCAGCAGTGCCAGCGAGGCCAGCGCCTGTAGCACCACGAGACTCAAGGCCGGCCACAACCAGACCAGCGGTGCCATGCGGGTGATCGCGCCGCCGAGTAGGAAACCGCCCGGCATCACATGCCCGTCGTGGTCGGTGAACAGATATGCCGCCGACAACAACGGCTGGGTTCCGGACCTGCCGACCAGAATGAGGTCGTCCCAGTAGAAATAACCCCCGAACGCCAGCGCCGCGCGCACCGCCAACTGCAAGACGATCAGTCCGAGCGCCGCCAACGCAACCGGCGGCACACGCGCGGGCCGGGCGGACGCGGGCAGGACGGACATCGTCGAAGACTGTACGGTGCTCCCGCATCGGTATGGTTGTCCGAATGCGGGCACTGGTCACCGGAGCTGCCGGTTTCATCGGCTCCACGCTGGTAGACCGCCTGCTCAGGGACGGCCACAGCGTCGCAGGCGTCGACGACCTCAGTTCGGGCCGGATGGCCAACCTCGACGGTGCGCGTGCAGCTGCGAAGTTCGAGTTCATCGAAGCCGACATCATCGACGCCGACCTGATCGCATTGCTGGCCGAGGTCCGGCCCGAGGTGGTGTTCCACCTCGCCGCTCAGATCGACGTCCGCCGTTCGGTCGCAGACCCGGAGTTCGACGCGGCCGTCAACGTCGTCGGGACGGTCCGGTTGGCCGAGGCGGCGCGACGGACCGGCGTGCGCAAGGTGGTGCACACCTCTTCGGGAGGATCGATCTACGGAGTGCCGCATGAGTATCCGACATCGGAGCAGACGCCGGCAGATCCGGCCTCACCTTATGCGGCGAGCAAGCTTTCCGGTGAGGTCTACCTCAACACCTTCCGCCACCTCTACGGGATGGACTGCGCGCATATAGCGCCGGCGAATGTCTATGGGCCACGCCAGGATCCGCACGGTGAGGCGGGTGTGGTGGCGATCTTCGTCAAGGCGATGCTGGCCGGTGAACCCACAAGGGTCTACGGCGACGGATCCAACACCCGTGACTACGTCTTCGTCGATGATGTCGTCGAGGCATTCGTTCTCGCGTCGGGCAAGGCCGGCGGTGGTCAGCGCTTCAACATCGGCACCGGCGTGGAGACCACCGACCGGAAACTGCACAGCGTGGTCGCCGCGGCCGTTGGGGCGCCTGATGACCCGAGGGTCGAGCCCGCCCGTCCGGGTGATCTGGCGCGGTCCTGTCTGGACCCGCGCAAGGCGGGGGCGGTGCTGGGCTGGAAGCCGAAGGTCGATCTGGAGGCGGGCGTCGCCCGCACGGTGGCTTACTTCCGCGCTGCTGTCTAGCCCTGTTCGGGCACTCGCGCGCCCTCAAGGGCTAC
>CAYFMA010000008.1:0-33803 GCA_964344085.1 uncultured Mycobacterium sp. | reverse complement strand
ACTTCCGCGCTGCTGTCTAGCCCTGTTCGGGCACTCGCGCGCCCTCAAGGGCTACCGCGCGGGCCAGCCGTGAGTACTTCAGCTCCAGTTCCTTGAACCGCAGATAGGTGCTGAGCGTCGTGAACACGAACGCGATGATCAGCGCATAGGTCAGCAGGTCGGTGCCGCGGTCCACTCCGAGCCAGTTGGCGACCACGGTGGTGTCGTCGGGTCGCAGGATCGCGTAGATCGCGGCGATCACGAACAAGACGTAGCCCACCTTGACCCACGCCTTGGCTTTGGCGTTGGTCCGCGAACGCAACAGATAGACCAGCAGCGAGACCACAGCCGCGATGAGTAATCCCTGGATGACGTTCATCGCCGCATCCTTCCTCGCAGGAATCCGTCGAAGACGATGTTGACGCCGTTCAGCAGGGGTTGGCCCTTCGACAGCGAATAGTCGGTGTAGAGGATCTCGACGGGCTCCTCGGCTACCCGCCAGCGGTTCTCACCGATCAGCTTGATGAACTCACCGGCGTGGCTCATGCCGTTCATCGTCAGGGCGAGGTTGTCGGCAACGGTCCGGTTGAACACCCGAAGCCCGTTGTGGGCGTCGGTCAGATGCAGACGTCGGCTACTCGGGCTCAGCCACGCGGCGGTGCGCAGGATGAGTCGTTTGAGCGGTGGTGTGTGGCTGATCGTGGAACCGGCGAACCGGGTGCCGATGACGATGTCGACGTCACCGCGCGACAGCCGCTCGATCATCGTCAGAACGTCCTTCACCCGGTGTTGGCCGTCGGCGTCGAAGGTCGCGAACACCGCCGCACGGGGGTGGCTGCGCGCATATTCCACTCCGGTCTGGATGGCCGCACCCTGGCCGAGGTTGACCGGGTGGCGCACGACATGCGCGCCGGCCCGTAACGCGGCCTCGCCGGTGTCGTCCCGGCTGCCGTCGTCGACGACGACCACATTGGCGAACGCCGACCGCAGGTCCGCGACGACGTCGCCGATCACCTGGGCCTCGTTGAAGGCCGGAACGATGATCCAGACTTCGCCGGAGGGGGAGCCGGTGGTGGGAATGTGAGTGTCGATGCCCACAAAACTACATCCGCGCCGCTGTTTTAGGCGTCGGCGCGAGCCAATGCGACCAGGTGAACTGCTATTCCGGCCAGCGGGCCGCAGAGCAATGCCAGCACCGTCTTGGTCTCCAGGCCCATGTGCAGGCTGAGTATCACCGCGGCCGCCAGCGTCGCACCAATCCATCCGATCGCGTACGCCCTTTGCAGGGCTGCGGCCACCGTGGCGGCGCCGGTCACGGTGAGCAGCGCGATCGAGACGGCTCCGGCGGTCAGCCAAGCCAGTAACGCCCCCCCGGTCTGGTAGTCCGCGCCGAAGGCCGCCCGCAGCAGCCATGGCCCGAGCAGTCCGGCGGCGGCCACGCCGATCGCACCGATGAGTAGGACGATCACGCACGGGGCGCGCAGTGACCGCAGACGTGTGGCGCGGTTGTCGACGAAGTGGGCGATCAGGTTGCCCTGCATGGCTGTCAACGGAACCAGCAGCGGAGCGCGGGTGAGCGTGACGGCGAGGATCACCACACCACCGGCCGCACCGAGTTCACCGGAGGTGGCTTTCAGCAGCACGGGGAAACCCATCACCAGGATCGCGCTGGCGCCGGCGGCCGCGATGGAGTGCATCGAGCCGTTGAGAAACGTAGATGCGGTTCCGGCGGTTCGCAGCGCGGCCGCCGATCGGGCCGTGGCTGAAACCACCAGCAGGAGCAGCCATGCCACGGCGCCGGCGACAGTGGCCCAAAGGAATCCGGCCAGCCCCCAGCCGAGGGTGAATGCGGCAGCCGCCACCGCTACCCGAATGACCGCATCGGTCACCATCAACGACCCGTACTGGGTCCAGTGGCCGGTCCCGGCGAGCATGCCGAGCAGGGTCGCGTGCAGGCAGAAGCCGGCCAGTCCGACTGCCAGAAGGGTCACCGAAAGCCAACGCTGCTCGGTGAACACGTGCGGAGCCCACAGTGGCGCGGTGCCGGCGATAAATGCTGCCGCGGCGATTCCGGCGCCGGTGGCCACCCGCATCGGGCGTGTCGACCGGTCGTCGCCGAGGCCGGTGTGCCGGGTCGACCGCACTTCGCGGGTGGCCTCCTGCAGCAGTCCGTTGGCCGCACCGGTCACCAGACCGAACGCACCCCAGAAAACACCGAACACTGAGAATCCGGTGGGGTCCAGATCGCGTGCCGCCAGATACAGGACGGCGTAGCCGCAGACCGCGGTGATCGCGGTGGCGACCCCCACTCGGGCCACACTGCTGCGGGCGACCGGACCGGCCGTCGCGCTGACCGCATCGAACTGCGATCCGGCGTCGGTCATCGCAGGGCCTCGGGCATTGCCACGCCTGTGGATACTAGGGGCCGCTCGCGGGCGGGCGTGGAACAGCCGTGAGACACTGGTGGAGCAGAGGGGAGTATTCCTTCGCCGCGGTGCCGTCACCACGTCGGTCCCAGATGGGTCGTCCGGTTCCGCGGGTCACATCTGTGGCGGAAGAGACCTCGGGCGTTACTCGGCGCACCGGAGGTCTGACCATATGGATGTCACGGTCCTCGAATGGACTATCACCCTCGCGGTCACTCTGGCCGTTCTGCTTGCCGACATCCTGATCCTCGGTCGGCGTCCGCACGCGCCGAGCCGCCGGGAATGCGTGAAGTGGCTTACGCTTTACGTCCTGCTCGCCGTCGCCTTCGGCCTGTGGGTCTGGCATTTCCACGGCAGCCGATACGGACTCGAATTTTATGCCGGCTGGCTCACCGAATACAGCCTGTCGGTGGACAACCTGTTCATCTTCATCATCATCATGGCCAGCTTCAAAGTGCCGCCGTGGTTTCAGCAGCAGGCGCTGTTCGTCGGCATCGTCCTCGCATTGATCTTCCGCGGAATCTTCATCGGACTCGGAGCCGTTGCTATTCAAGAATTTTCGTGGATCTTCTACATCTTCGGCGCGTTTCTGGTGGTCACCGCGATCCGACTTGCCCGAGACACCGAGCATGAGGATGACGGTGACAACGCCGTCGTCCGCTTCGCCAAGACCTACCTCAATACCACCGACGACTGGCACGGTCTGAAGCTCTACGTCAAACAGGACAGCAAGCGGCTGATGACGCCGATGTTCATGGTGATCGTCGCGCTCGGCACCACCGACCTGCTGTTCGCGGTCGACTCCATTCCGGCGATCTACGGGCTCACCAAAGAGCCCTACCTGGTATTCACCGCCAACGTGTTCGCACTGATGGGCCTGCGGCAGCTGTACTTCCTGGTGGGCGACCTGCTCAACCGCCTGGTGTACCTGTCCCAGGGCCTGGCGTTCATCCTGTTCTTCATCGGCGTCAAGCTCCTGCTACACGCGCTGCACGAGAACGAGATCCCCTTCATCAACGGCGGTGAGCCAGTGCCCGTGCCGGAGATCCCGACCCTGCTGAGTCTGGCGGTGATCGTGCTGACGTTGCTGCTGACCATGTTGGCCAGCCTGATCAAGACCCGGATGGACCAGACGCGCTGAGCGTCAGATCCAGTTGTCGTAGCCCCCTTCAGGGCCCAGCATCCGCTCCAGGCGGTTGCGGTTGATCTTGGCGATCTCGTTGCGCAGCACCTTGCGTTCGGTCTCCCGGTCATGGTGCATGCGGTCCCCGATGGCGGTCAGAACCGAGGAGACCTCGATTCCACCGGTGCCGAGGTACATCACGAAGTCGAATCCGAATCTGTCGCGGTAGGGCCGGGTCGTGTCATACAGCTGAACCATCAGTGCAGGCCGTGTGTAGGCCTCGAGGATCTCGTCGATCGACTCCTCGGAGAGCCCGAACAACACCGCGTCGGCCTTGCGGAACAACGCAGAGTGATCGGCATACGGCCGGCCGGCCGCCAGGTCGGCCGCCATGATCACGCTGTTGCAGCACTCATAGAGCGCGTGCGAGGCCTTACTCGCAGACAGCTCGTTGAACGCTCGAAGCCCTATGCCCTGGTGCAACAACACGGAATCATCATGGGAGACCCAGGGCACAGCCGGGTTACCGCACGTTACGGCCAGGAAAAATCTTGCCGGCCTCTGGTGCCCGCCGAGTCGACGATGCCGCCGCGGAAGGCGCCGGAGGGGAGCGAGATCGTCCTACTCAGTGCCCGTGCGTCTTGAACCGCTCGAGGGAGCGCAGCACCTCGGCCTCGGCCTCGACCCGGCCTACCCAATCGGCGGCCTCCACATACTTGCCAGGTTCCAGGTCTTTGTAATGCATGAAGAAGTGCTTGATCGACTCCAGTTCATGCTTCGACACGTCGGCCAGGTCGTTGATGTCGTCCCAGCGGATGTCGCCGGCGGGCACACACAGGACCTTGTCGTCACCGCCGGCGTCGTCGACCATCTTGAACATGGCCACCGGTCGGGCCTCGACGATCACGCCGGGGTGTACCGACTCTGGCAGCAGCACGAGTGCGTCCAGCGGATCGCCGTCCTCACCCAGGGTGTCCTCGATGAATCCGTAGTCGGCGGGGTATCCCATCGGCGTGTAGAGGTGCCGATCGAGCCGCAAACGGCCGGTCTTGTGGTCGACCTCGTACTTGTTGCGCTGGCCCTTCGGGATTTCGATCGTGACGTCGAACTTCACCGCCCGCTCCTTCTAGCTGTCCGGTCGCCCGGTGGCGACGGGGCTTAACCCTAACGGAGCGTTACCCTTCGCTACGGGCCTCTTGGGCACAATGACAGCCAAGGAAATCCAGGATCCTCGGGAGAGAGATGGCACGCACACCATTGCGCGGCACCCATGTGGTGCTCGCGGCCGCGGTGATCGTGTTCGTCGCGGCACTGATCGCGGGAGCCGCATTCCTGAATTCCGGCGGCAAGGGCAGTGCCCAGGCACCCCCGCCGCGCCCCGCGGCCGCAGCCAGTCCGGCGCTTGTTGCGCTGCCGGATTCGGCGGCCGTCCCGACCACCAATGGGATGACGGCGGCGCTGGCCAGGGCGGTCGCCGATCCCGACCTGGGCAATCTGACCGGCCGTATCACGGATGCGCAGACCGGTCAGCAGATCTGGGAGCAGCGTGCCGGGATGCCGATGCAGCCGGCATCCACCAACAAAGTGCTCACTGCAGCGGCGGCCCTGCTCACCCTGGATCGCAACGAGCGGGTGACGACGACGGTGATGGCTGCCGATCAGACCCGGATGCCGGGCACCGTTGTGCTCGTCGGCGGCGGTGACCCGACCCTGTCAGCCGCTCCGCTGGGAGAGGAGACCTGGTATCGCGGCGCGGCCCGGATCTCCGACCTGGCCGACCAGGTGCGAAAGAGCGGGCTTGTTCCCACCGCAGTCCAGGTGGACATCTCGTTGTTCACCGGTCCCGACATGGCGCCCGGCTGGGATCCCGCGGATATCGGCGGCGGCGACATCGCCCCGATCCAAGCGGTGATGCTTGATGCCGGACGCATTCAGCCGACCACTATCGAGTCGCGTCGATCGGTCACTCCTGCCCTGGATGCCGGCCGTGCGCTCGCTGTGGCGCTCGGCGTAGATCCGGCGAAGGTCACCTTCGCCCCGGGCCCGGCGGGCGGGCGTCAGCTTGCGTCGGTGCAGTCGGCCCCGCTCATGGGCCGGCTGCTCGAGATGATGAACGCCTCCGACAACGTGATGGCCGAGACCATCGCGCGTGAGGTCGCCAAGGCGTCGGGCCGCCCGCTGAGCTTCGCCGGCGGCGTCGATGCCGTGATCAGCAAGCTGGCCGCCGAGAAGATCGATGTGACCGGTGCCGCACTGGTGGACTCCAGCGGGCTGTCGGTAGCCGATCTGCTGACCGCCAAGACCCTCGACGAGGTGATCAACGCCGCCGCCGGGCCCGACCATCCGGCGCTACGGCCGCTGGTCGATCTCCTTCCGGTGGCCGGTGGCAGCGGCACCCTGTCCAACCGCTTCTTCGACACCGACGTCACCAAATCGCCCGTCGGCTGGCTGCGCGCCAAGACCGGTTCGCTGACGAAGACCAACGCCCTGGCAGGCATCGTCACCGACACAAGCGGCCGGGTACTCACCTTCGCCTTCATCTCCAACAACGCCGGATTCACCGGACGGACCGCCATCGATGCGCTGGCCGCTACGTTGCGCACCTGCGGATGCGGCTGACCGAGCCGATGAGCGGTTCCTCGCAACTGAACGTCGGCCGCGCCGTCGACTGGCAGTTCGCCGGGACGGTCGCCGCCAAACTGACGCGCCCGGGACCGCCGGCCAGCGAGTACACCCGTCGTCAGGCCGTCGACGAACTGGCTCGGGCCTCGCGAACCGCAGAGGGGCCGGTGCGCGAGGTCACCGGGTTGTCGGTGGACTCCGCGGTGCCCGATGCCCGCATCGTCGATCGCCGGGAGTGGGTGATGGCGGCCTCGGACTCCATGCGGGTGATGACGGGAGGCTCGGATGCTCCGGCCAACCTCGTCACCGGCAGGGTGGCAGGGGCGCAGACCGGCGCCGTACTCGCCTTCGTGTCCTCGGGCATCCTCGGTCAGTACGACCCGTTCGCCGGACCAGATGGCGGTCGCCTGCTGCTCGTGTACCCCAACGTGATCGCCGTCGAACGGCAACTGCGAGTGGCCCCCAGCGACTTCCGGCTGTGGGTATGTCTGCATGAGGTGACCCATCGTGTGCAGTTCACCGCGAATCCCTGGCTGTCCCAATACATGTCGCAGAACCTCAGTGTTCTCACCGCCGATCGCGAGGACGATCTCACCCAGATTGCCGGGCGTCTCGCGCAGTTCGTCTCTGATCGCCGTAATCTCGACCCGGAGCCCAACACCGCCGGGGTGCTGGGGTTGCTTCGCGCCGTGCAGTCGGAACCCCAACGGGAGGCGCTTGATCGGCTGCTGGTGCTCGGCACTCTGCTGGAGGGCCACGCCGACCACGTGATGGATGCCGTCGGCCCCGCGGTCGTTCCGTCGGTCCACCTGATCCGCCGCCGATTCGACGACCGGCGGGGGCGGAAGCAGCCACCCCTGCAGCGGCTGTTGCGCGCGCTGCTCGGAGTCGAGGCCAAGATCAGCCAGTACACCCGAGGCAAGGCCTTCGTCGACCATGTCGTCGGGAGGGTCGGCATGACACGCTTCAACACGGTGTGGTCAGGCCCGGAGACGCTGCCGTTGCCCGCCGAGATCGAAAAGCCGCAGCAGTGGATCGACCGGGTTCTCTAGAGCGGCTGCGGGCGCACCTTGTGGCCTTCGCGACCACCCGGCTGCCGGACGCGCGCCGGTGGTGCATCGCACTATCGGGCGGCCCGGACTCACTGGCGCTCACCGCGGCGGCCGCCGGCGTGCTGCCGACGACTGCGCTGATCGTCGACCACGGCCTGCAGCCCGGGTCGGATCGGGTGGCCGCGACAGCCCGCGAGCAGGCCCTCGCGCTCGGCTGCACCGACGCCCGGGTGCTCACCGTCAGGGTTGGTTCCGACGGCGGCCCGGAGGCAGCGGCTCGTACCGCCCGCTTCGCTGCCCTGGCCACCTCCCGCGAGGAGGCCCCGGTGCTTTTGGGCCACACTCTCGACGATCAGGCCGAGACCGTCCTGCTGGGTCTGGGCCGGGGTTCTGGTGCACGCTCGATCGCCGGCATGCGCGATTGCGACCCGCCCTGGTATCGGCCGTTGCTCGAGATCCGGCGCGGCGTCACTCACGCCGTGTGCGCGGAGTTGGGGATGAGCGCTTGGGATGACCCGCACAACCACGACCGCCGGTTCACCCGGGTGCGGCTGCGGCTCGATGTCCTGCCACTGCTGGAGGATGCCCTCGGTGGAGGTGTGGCCGAAGCCCTGGCCCGCACCGCGGTGTCCCTGCGTGAGGACACCGACCTGCTCGACGCGTTGGCCGCCGACCGCCTGAACGGTGCCCGCGTGGGCTCCGGTCTAGAGATCGACGCGGTGCGGGATCTCCCGCCGGCGCTGCGCCGGCGGGTTCTGCGCGCCTGGCTCCTCACCGGCGGAGCCGTCGGGCTCACCGATCTGCAGATCCGGGCGGTCGATGCGTTGATCGCCGACTGGCACGGCCAGGGCGGGGTGGCGGTCAGCGGGGCGGTGCCTCGAACCCGGTTGTTCGCCGAGCGAGTGGCCGGGACGTTGACGCTGCGGTCTGAGCCGGTGTGACCGGTCTCTGATTGTTCAGGCTTGCCCGGCATGGCACGCTGTGGTGCGTGTCGGCGCACGAGTTGTACCCCGGGGACATCAAGTCGGTGCTTTTGTCCGAAGACGAGATCCGGGCTCGGACCGCCGAACTCGGAGAACATGTCGCCCGCGACTACGCCGACTCCATCGGCGACCAGGATCTGCTGCTGGTCACCGTCCTCAAGGGCGCCGTCATGTTCGTCAGCGATCTGGCACGGGCCATCCCGCTGCCCACGCAGTTGGAGTTCATGGCGGTCAGTTCCTACGGATCGGCCTCGTCGTCATCCGGTGTGGTGCGGATTCTCAAAGACCTCGACCGCGATATCGCCGGCCGGGACGTCCTCATAGTGGAGGACATCATCGATTCGGGACTGACGCTGTCCTGGCTCCTGCGCAATCTGGCCACCCGCCACCCCCGCTCACTGCGGGTCTGCGCGTTGCTGCGCAAGCCCGAGGCGGTGCGTGCGGACGTCGACATCAGCTATGTCGGATTCGACATCCCCAACGAGTTCGTCGTCGGCTACGGCCTCGACTATGCCGAGCGCTACCGGGATCTGCCCTACATCGGAACGCTGGAGCCCAAGGTCTATTCGTCCTGACCAGAGTCGGCGAGGGTCAATTCAGCTCCCAGACCGCGGTCACCGAGAAGGTGACCGTCTGTTGTCCCGGTTGAAGTGGTACCGCGGCGGCCATCGCCCCCGGCATCGGCAACCTGTCGGCAGGCGTTGTGGCGCCTGAGGTTTCGGAGATCGAGATGACCTTGCCTAGTGACAGTCCGGACAGCTGGGCATACTGCTGGGCGCGGTTGCGGGCATCATCGAAGGCACGGGCCCGCGCGTCGCTGACGAGTTTTGAGTCATCCTCAATGGAGTAGCTCACCGAGTTGATGCGGGTGCTGTTGCCACCTGCGTTCACTATCGCAGCCAGCGCGCCGGAGGCCTGTTCGAGCTTGCGAATCTTCACCCGGATCGAGTTCGATGCCCGGTATCCGGTGATCACCTGGTTGTCACCGTACTGCGGCTGCAGATTCACGCCGGTGGTGCTGATGTCGGCCGCATCGATATCGCCGGCGGTCAGTGCGCCGATGACGGCTTGCTGGCGCTCGCTGGTCTGGTTCATCGCCGCGGTGACATCTGGTGCCGCCGCCTCGATCGCCACGTCGGCAGTCAGGGTATCGGGTGTGCCCTGAACCTGACCTGATCCCACCACCGTTACCTGACGTGGGTTGGCGTGGACAGATGGCGCGGAATCGCATCCGGACAGCATCGCCGCGGCCGTCAATCCCGTTGCGGCGCAGGCCCCCACTCGTCTTGCGATATTCATGACACAGCCTAGCGCGCCGGGGGACCGCTCAGCGCCGAGCCGAAAGCCAGGGGCCCAACCGGCGCAGCGACTCGTCGATATCGGATGACGGACCTGCGAACGACAACCGGACGTGGGACGGCCCGCGGACGGTGTCGAAGTCCACCCCTGGGGCTATCGCCACCCCGGTGTCGGCCAGCAGTTGTTCACAGAAGGCCAGTGAGTCGTCGGTGAAGTCGGAGACGTCGGCGTAGATGTAGAACGCTCCGTCGGCAGGGGCCAGTCGGGTCAAGCCGATCTGACGTAGGCCGGTGATCAGGGTCTCGCGGTTCCGGGTGTAGTGCTCGAGGTGGCCTTCGGACTCGGCGATCGACTCCGGCGTGAATGCCGCTACTGCGGCGTACTGCGGCAGTACCGGCGGGCAGATGGTGAAGTTGCCGGTCAGGCAGTCAATCGCACGCCGCAGGTCCTCGGGTACGAGCATCCAGCCCAGTCGCCAGCCGGTCATCGCGAAATACTTCGAAAAGCTGTTCAGCACAACCGCATTGCGCGACGTCTCCCAGGCACACGATGTCTTCGGCGCACCCGGGTAGACCAGACCGTGATACACCTCATCGCTGATCAGCCGCACCCCCTCCACATCGCACCAGCGTGCGATTGCCGCCAGTTCATCGGGTTCGATCACTGTGCCGGTCGGATTGGCGGGGCTGGCCACGATCACACCCTTCACCGGCGGATCGAGTTGAGCGAGCATCTGCGCAGTCAGCTGATAACGCGTCGCCGGTCCGCACTCGATCTCGACCACTTCACAGCCCAGCGCCGAAAGGATGTTCCGGTAGCAGGGATAGCCGGGGCTGGCCATCGCGACCCGGTCGCCCGCGTCGAAACAGGAGAGGAACGTCAGCAGGAAACCGCCCGATGAGCCGGTCGTCAGCACCACGTCGTCGACCCCGACCTCGATGCCGTACCGGTCGGAATAGGAATGGGCGATCTCCTCACGCAGTTCCGGAATCCCGAGCGCCACGGTGTAACCCAGGTTGTTTGCCTCCAGCACTCGCGCTGCGGCGGCACGGACCGGTTCGGGCGCTCCGACACTGGGCTGTCCGGCCGAGAGGTTCACCAGATCGCCGTGTGTGCGCTGCCGTTCGGCTGCCGCGAGCCACACGTCCATCACGTAGAAAGGCGGGATACCAGCGCGCAGCGAGACGTGGTCGGTCACGCAGACGAGGCTAGAGCACCTCGGATTCCAGGCGGCGCAGTTGGTCGGCGGGTGGACCGAACAACTCGGCACTGGAGTAGGCCCGTTTGAAATAAAGCTGGATGTCGTGCTCCCAGGTGATCGCGATACCGCCGTGCATCTGGATCGCCTCCCCGGCCACCGCGGTGAAGGCCTCGCTGGCGGACAGGCGTGCGAGTGCGGCCGTCGTTGGCGATGGGCCGGCGACGGCGTCGCCGACCACCGCACGTGCCGACTCGACGGCCACATACAGATCAGCCATCCGGTGTTTGAGCGCCTGGAAGCTGCCGATCGGCCGTCCGAACTGCACGCGTTGTTTGGTGTACTCGACGGTGAGATCCAGGCAGCGGGAGGCCGCGCCGATCTGTTCGGCGGCGAGCAGAATCGCCGCGGTGTCGGCCAATCCCGGATCGCTGCCGATGGTTATCTCAGACCCAGGGGTGAGTCGGGCCAGCCGTCGGGTGGGGTCCATCGATTCCAGCATCTGCACATCCACGTGTGACCACTGCTCGATCCGGCCGTCCTCGACGGCGAGCACGACGTCCGCGACGTCGCCGTTGAGGACAAACTCACGATCGAAGACAACCGTTCCGATGCTCTTCCCGCAGGCCAGTCGTTCCAGCGTCGCACCGTCCGGCGTGTCAGCGGCCAGCAGTGCGAGTTCAGCCAGCGTGGTGGCCAACAGCGGTGTGGGGACCAGAGCCTTGCCCAACTCCTCGAGAACTGCTGCGGCGTCGGCCAATTCACCCCCTGCGCCTCCGAGTGCCTCCGGAACGACCAGAGCGGCAGCGCCGACCTGGTCGCACAGCAGTCCCCACAGTGCAGCGTCGTAGCCGCGCGCAGAATCCATGGCTTGGCGCACCATGTCGGGAGAGGCGTGTTTGTCGATCAGGGCAGCGACAGTCTGCCGCAGCAGGGAACGCTCTTCAGCGGTCGTCATAGGGCCTCCAGCACCCGGCGTCGGTGATAGGTCGGATCACCCCAAGCCGACCGCAGCGCCTGAACTCGCAGCAGCCACTGGGAAAGATCGTGTTCGGTGGTGTAGCCGATGGCCCCGTGCGTCTGCAGCGCTGCGCGGGCCGCCAGCAAGGCTGCATCGGAAGCGGCGGCCTTGGCGGCACTGACATCGCGGGCGCTATCGGTCGATGTGTCGGCCAGTGCCAGCGCCGCTCCGAAGACCAGCGGACGAGCCAGTTCCAGGGCGATGTGCACATCGGCCAGTTTGTGCTTGATGGCCTGATAGCTGCCGATCAGCCGGCCGAACTGGCTGCGCTGCTTGGCGTACTCGACCGTCAAGTCCAGCATCGCCTGCCCGGCACCGACCAATTGAGCGGCGGTGGCCAGTGCGCCGAACTCGAAGGCGCGCTCGACATCGGCAGGCCGGGGGGTCCCCTCGGCGGTGACGGTGAACAGCCGCCGTGAGGGATCGACAGACTTGTGTTGTTGCCCGGCGGTCGCATCGCAGACCGTTGCCTCCGCGGTCAGCAGTACCAGGCCGGCCATATCGGCATCCACCGCCCACGGCACGGCCGGGGGGCAGGCAACTGTCCCGATCAGGTCACCGGACGCCAGTGCGGCCGACCGCTCGTCATCGGCGAGCAGAACCGGCGCCACCGCAACGGATTCGGCAACCGGACCGGGCACGCACCAGAAGCCGAGTCGCTCGCAGGCGACCGCGAGATCCACCGGGTGCGCGCCGATCCCATCGAACTTCTCCGGCACCGCCAGTGCGGTCACGCCCATTTCGCTGAGCCGTCCCCACAATTCGCGACCCGGGGCGATATCGCCGCCCGCCCAGGCGCGAACGACGGCGGGTACATCAGAGGCCCCGAGTGCCGCATCAAGACTCGCGGCGAAGTCGCGCTGTTCGGTGTCGAGTGCGAACCTCATGACTGTCTGGCCCCTTCCCGAGGCAGACCCAACAACCGTTCGGCGATGATATTGCGCTGAATCTCGTTGGTGCCCGCGTAGATCGGGCCGCCAAGGGCGAAGAGCAGGCCGTCGGTCCAGCTGTCGGTCACCTCCCCGGCGGGACCTCGCAAGTCCAGTGCGGTCTGGTGGATCGCGACGTCGAGATCAGACCAGAACACCTTCGTCACCGAGGATTCCGCTCCGAGTTCACCGCCATCGGCGATCCGGGTCACCGTGCCGAAGGTGTGCAACCTATAGGCCTGAGCCTTGATCCACGCGTCGGCGACCTGATCGGCGAACCGCGGATCCGCACCGCCGGCACGCCAGGCAGCCACCAGTCGCTCGGCCGGAGCCAGGAAGCGTGCGGGGCTTCGCAGCGACATTCCGCGCTCGTTGCTGGTGGTGCTCATGGCAGCGCGCCAGCCCTCGTGTGCACCGCCGATCACATCGGTGTCGGGGACGAAGACGTCATCGAAGAAGATCTCCCCGAAGCCGGTATCGCCGCCGAGTTGCCGGATCGGCCGCACGGTGATGCCCGCGGCGTGCAAGTCGAACATCAGATAGGTGAGGCCCCGATGACGCTCGGCTGCCGGGTCTGAGCGGAACAGTCCGAAGCCTTTATCACCGAATACGGCTCGGCTGCTCCAGATCTTCTGGCCGTTGAGCAGCCAGCCGCCTTCGGTTCGTGTGGCGGCGGAACGTAACGAGGCCAGGTCACTACCGGACTCGGGTTCCGACCAGGCCTGCGCCCAGATCTCCTCCCCGCTCGCCATTTTCGGCAGGATCCGGTCCAGCTGCTCCTCGGTTCCGTGGGCGAACAGCGTCGGCGCGAGCATCGATGTTCCGTTGGCGCTGGCCCGACCGGGTGCTCCGGCACGGAAGTACTCCTCCTCGAACACCACCCAGTGCAGTAATGACGCGTCGCGCCCGCCGTAGCGCTCCGGCCAGGCGATGACCGAGAGTCTGGCGTCGAACAGCACGCGATCCCAGCGGCGGTGCTGAGCGAATCCCTCGGCGCAGTCATAGGACTTGGTGGGGAACTCGTGTCGGTTGGCGGCGAGGAACGCGCGGACCTCGTCGCGGAAGGCCAGCGTCTCATCGTCGTAGCTCAGATCCATCAGGCCATCTCCCGCAGCGTTGGTTTGACCACTTTCCCGCCCGCGTTGCGGGGCATCTCGTCGATGAAGACCACCGATCGCGGTGTCTTGAAGTTGGCGAGATGCTTACGCGTATAGGCGATCACCGCCTCCTCGTCGAGTTGCGCACCTGGCCGGGCGACGATGAACGCTCGGCCGACCTCGCCGAGCCGGTCGTCGGGGACACCGACGACGGCGACGTCGGCCACGCCGTCGAGGCGGGCCAGTGTCTGTTCCACTTCCGCGGGATAGACGTTGAACCCGCCGCAGATGTACATGTCCTTGAGCCTGTCGGTGATTCGCAGATTGCCCGCCGCGTCGACTGTGCCGATATCACCGGTGTGCAGCCATCCGCCGGCATCGATCGTCGCCGCGGTGGCCGCCGGATCGTCCAGATAGCCGAGCATCACGTTGGGCCCGCGCAACAGCACTTCACCGGTATCGGGATCGATGCGCAATTCGAAGTCCGCGATCGGCCGCCCGCATGTGGTGGCCACGGTCACCGGGTCGTCGTCGGAGCGGCACATGGTCCCGAAACCACTCGCCTCGGTCAACCCGTAGGCGGTGAGAACGACCTCGATGTCGAGTTCGGTCTGCATGCGTTCGATCAGGACAACCGGCACGATCGCCGCTCCGGTGACGGCGAACCGCAGCGAGGTGAGGTCAAAGTCGTTGCGCAACGGGTGATCCAGCAGGGTCTGGTAGATGGTTGGCGGTCCGGGCAGCACGGTGATCTTCTGATCGTTCACGATGCGCAACGCCCGTGCGGGATCGAAGGTGACTTCCGGGATGAGCGTCGCGCCCGTCTGTAGGCAGGCCAGGATGCCGGCCTTGTAGCCGAAGTTGTGGAAGAACGGGTTGATGCAGAGATAGCGGTCGGCGCTGGTGATCTCGCCGCAGGCCGCCCACGCCGCCGAGGCCGACAGCGACTGCCGGTGTGCGCACAGCACACCCTTGCTGCGACCGGTGGTTCCCGAGGTGAACAGGATGTCGGAGACGTCATCGGGCCCGACAGCCTGCGCGCGGGCGTCGACCTCATGCAGTGGGATCTGCGGTCCTGCGAGGAACTCGTCCCAGTTTCCGTCCTCGTCCTCAACCGGAACACGGACGATGTGGCGCAGGGCGGGAAGCGCGCGGCGGTCGAGTTCGGTGACCCGGTCGGCGCCGAGGAAGCGGCCCATCGCGATCAGCAGCGGGGTCTCGGTGCGGGCCAGAACGTCGGCCGCCTCGTCCGCGGTGTAGCGGGTGTTGAGCGGCACCAGCGCCGCACCGGCGTAGTGCGTGGCCAGACAGCCGACCACCCAGTGCCAGGTGTTCGGTGACCAGATGGCGACCCGGTCGCCGGGTCGCACACCGAGACCGGCGATGGCGGCCGCGGTCCGGCGGACCTCATCGCGAAGTTCGGCGAAGGTGAAGCTGCGATCCGGGGTGACCAGCGCCGGATGGTCGGCCTGGTCGAGCGCCATCCGGTCCAGGACCGCCGGCGTGGTGAGCGGATGGCCGGTCCCGGCCGTCATCGCTGCTCCCTCCGGGCCGCTAACAAAGCAAGTGCTTGGTAGGTTAGCCTACAGGGGTGATCACGGTCGAGGAGTTCCGGGCTGAGGTCCGCGACTGGCTGGCCTCCAACCTGGTCGGCGAATATGCCGCGCTCAAAGGCCTGGGTGGCCCGGGCAAGGAATACCAGGCCTTCGAGGAACGGCGTGCCTGGAACCGTCATCTGGCCGCCGCCGGCCTGACCTGCCTGGGCTGGCCGGTCGAACACGGCGGACGTGGGCTGTCCGTCGCCCACCGGGTCGCCTTCTACGAGGAGTACGCCCGCGCTGACGCACCCGACAAGGTCAACCACCTCGGTGAGGAACTCGTCGGCCCGACACTGATCGCCTTCGGGACTCCTGAGCAGCAGCAGCGCTTCCTGCCGGCCATCCGCGACGTCACCGAGTTGTGGTGCCAGGGTTACTCCGAACCCGGCGCCGGCAGCGACCTCGCGAATGTCTCCACCACCGCAGTGCTCGACGGCGACCACTGGATCATCAACGGACAGAAGGTGTGGACCTCACTGGCGCATTGGGCGCAGTGGTGCTTCGTCATCGCCCGTTCCGAGAAAGGATCCAAGCGGCACAACGGGCTGTCATATCTGCTTGTTCCGCTTGATCAACCGGGTGTGGAGATCCGTCCCATCGTTCAGCTCACCGGCGACTCGGAGTTCAACGAGGTGTTCTTCACCGACGCCCGCACCGAGGCTGATCTGGTGGTCGGCGAGCCGGGAGACGGTTGGCGGGTGGCGATGGGAACCCTGCAGTTCGAGCGCGGCGTCTCCACCCTCGGCCAGCAAATCCGTTATGCCCGTGAGCTTTCCGGCCTCGTCGAGCTTGCCAAGCATACCGGCGCCGTCGACGATCCGCTGATTCGTGAACGACTCACCCGGGCCTGGGCCGATCTCCAGGCCATGCGCTCGTTCGCGATGGCGACCATGGACGACGAAGGGGAACGGCCTAACTCCGGAAAGGATTCGGTGTCCAAGCTGCTCTGGGCGAACTGGCACCGCGATCTCGGGGAACTGGCCATGGCCATCAAAGGCAAGTCCGGCATGGTGCTCGACGCCGGCGAGTTCGATGAATGGCAGCGGTTGTTCCTTTTCTCCCGCGCCGACACCATCTACGGCGGCTCCAATGAGGTGCAGCGCAACATCATCGCCGAGCGTGTCCTCGGTCTGCCACGGGAAGCGAGGGCCTGATGGCCGACCTGAGCACACCGCCGCCGGAGATCAGCGGCCACGGACTGCTGACCGGGAAGGTCGTCGCCGTCACCGCGGCCGCCGGCACCGGCATCGGCTCAGCCGTGGCGCGCCGCGCGCTGTCCGAAGGGGCTGACGTGGTGGTCTCGGATCACCACGAGCGGCGCCTGGGAGAAACCCGGGATGAGTTGTCCGCATTGGGACTCGGCCGGGTGGAGAGTGTCGTCTGCGACGTCACCTCGACCGAACAGATCGATGCTCTCGTCGCCGCTACCGCCACCCGGATGGGCCGGCTCGACGTTCTGGTCAACAACGCAGGCCTCGGCGGCCAGACGCCGGTGATCGACATGACCGACGACGAATGGGACCGCGTTCTCAATGTCAGCCTCACCTCGGTTATGAGGGCCACCCGTGCGGCACTGCGTTACTTCCGTGATGCCGCCCACGGCGGAGCGATCATCAACAACGCCAGTGTGCTGGGCTGGCGGGCGCAGCACTCCCAGTCACACTACGCGGCGGCCAAGGCCGGCGTGATGGCGCTGACGCGTTGTAGCGCAATCGAAGCCGCCGAATTGGGCGTGCGGATCAACGCCGTTTCTCCGAGTATCGCCAGGCACAAATTCCTGGAGAAGACCAGTTCGACCGAATTACTCGATCGGCTCTCCGAGCAGGAGGCCTTCGGCCGCGCTGCCGAGCCGTGGGAGGTCGCCGCGACGGTCGCCTTCCTCGCCAGTGACTACTCCAGCTACCTGACCGGCGAGGTCATTTCAGTGTCGAGTCAGCACCCGTGACCGCCTCACAACCGGCCACACGCCGCGACGAGTTACTGGAACTCGCCGCGGCGATGTTCGCCGAGCGCGGCCTGCGGGCCACCACGGTGCGCGACATCGCCGATGCCGCCGGAATCCTGTCGGGCAGCCTGTATCACCACTTCAAGTCCAAAGAGGAGATGGTCGACGAGGTGCTGCGCACCTTCCTCGACTGGCTCTTCGAGCGCTATCAGCACATCATCGATACCGAGCCCAATCCACTTGCCCGCCTCAAAGGCCTGTTCATGGCGTCCTTCGATGCGATCGAACACCACCATGCCGAGGTGGTCATCTATCAGGACGAGGCCAAGCGGCTGTCCGGACAACCGCGCTTCGCCTATATCGACGAACTCAACCGCCGCCAGCGCAAGATGTGGGTCGATCTGCTCAACCAGGGAATCGAGCAGGGTTATTTCGCGACGGACATCAACGTCGATCTGGTGTACCGGTTCATCCGCGACACCACCTGGGTATCGGTTCGGTGGTACCAGCCCGGGGGACCGCTCACCGCTGAACAGGTTGGACACCAGTACCTGTCGATCGTTCTCGACGGTATCGCCACGGACAGGGAGAACCACAGTGACTGAGGCTTATGTCATCGATGCTGTGCGCACCGCTGTGGGTAAGCGCAATGGCTCATTGGCCGGGATCCACCCGATCGATCTCGGGGTGCACGCATTCCGAGGCATCTTCGGCCGCAATGACGTCGATCCGTCGGCGGTCGATGACGCCGTAGTCGGCTGCGTCGACGCGATCGGCGGTCAGGCCGGCAACATCGGGCGGCTCACCTGGTTGGCCGCCGGTTACTCCGAAGAGGTTCCCGGTGTGACCGTCGATCGCCAGTGCGGATCCAGCCAGCAGGCGATCTCCTTTGGCGCGCAGGCGATCATGGCGGGTATGGCGGATCTGATTCTGGCCGGCGGTATGCAGAACATGAGCCAGATCCCCATCTCGTCGGCGATGATCGTCGGCAAGGAATTCGGGTTCACCACACCCACCAATGAATCGCAGTTCTGGTTGCAGCGATATGGGGACCAGGAGATCTCGCAGTTCCGCGGCGCGGAGATGATCGCCGACAAGTGGGACATCTCCCGGGAGGACATGGAGCGTTTCGCTCTGGCGAGCAATGAGCGGGCGTTCGCGGCGATCCGCGGAGGCCATTTCGACAACGAGATCATCCCGGTGGACGGATTCGCCGTCGACGAGACTCCTCGGCAGACCACGCTGGAGAAGATGGCGGCGTTGCCGGTTCTCAGTGAGGGTGGCCGGATGACCGCTGCGGTCGCCAGCCAGATCTGTGATGGAGCCAGTGCGGTTCTGCTGGCATCGGAGCAGGCCGTCAGGGACCACAACCTCACTCCGCGGGCCCGTGTCCACCACGTCAGTTGTCGCGGAGCCGATCCGGTGTACATGCTCACCGGTCCTATCCCCGCGACGCGGTACGCACTGGACAAGACCGGACTGTCCATCGACGATATCGACGTCGTTGAGATAAACGAGGCGTTCGCGCCGGTGGTTCTCGCCTGGATCAAGGAGATCGGCGCCGACCCGGCGCGGGTGAATCCAAACGGCGGCGGCATCGCGTTGGGCCATCCGCTCGGCGCGACCGGAGCCAAACTATTCGCCACCATGCTCAACGAGCTCGAGCGCACCGGCGGCCGGTATGGCCTGCAGACCATGTGCGAAGGCGGCGGTACGGCGAATGTCACCATCATCGAACGGCTGTGAAACGAGGGTATCGGTGCCAGGATTCGCCCTATGAGGTTCACCGGTGTCTCCGCGACAGCGGCCGTATTCGGAGCGCTTGCCCCAATCTGGGCGGCGGCGAGCACTATCACCGTTGCCGTCTCTCTCACTGCCACGGCGTTGATCGTTCCCGGCACCGCGACGCCCGATCCGGCGACGGTGCCCAACTACATGGAGAACGCGATCGACTACTACATCTCGCCGACCACCGAATCGTGTGCACTTGAGTGCATTCCGGCTCCGGTGCCCTACATCGCCCAGTTCTGGCCGTTCCCCTGGGAGGGCTGGGGCGGATTGACCGGCGCCAAGTTCGACGTGTCGGTGGCCAGCGGAATCGCCCAACTGACAAGCGATCTCGTCGGCACCTTCAATCCCAGTGCCACGAATCCGGTCGTCATTTTCGGCTATTCCCAAGGGGCCACGGTGGCCACCCACGAGAAGGGCCAACTGAGCCAACTCTCCGCCGAGGACCAGGCCGCCATCGATTTCGTGCTCATCGGCAACCCCAACCGTCCCAACGGCGGATTGTTCGAACGGCTCGCCATGTTCGGCACGGTGCCGATCCTCGACGCGACCATGGGTGTGCCGACTCCGACGGACACCGCGATGTCCACCGTCGACGTCGCCTTCCAGTACGACGGTGTCGCGGACTTCCCGTTGTACCCCATCAACCTGCTTGCCGATCTCAATGCGGTTGCCGGCTTCTGGTACACCCACGGCAGCTATCTGTCGCCGGACGGCGGAAATCTCGGCGAACTGCCGAATGGCCTGACGCCGGCCGAATTGGCAGCGGCCATCGCAGATCCGGCCAATCAGCAAGTCACCTCCGGCAGTGACACCACCTATGTCTTGGTCCCGACCGCCAACCTCCCACTGCTCCAGCCGCTTCGGGACTTCGGCAAGGCCACCGGCACGGAATTCCTCACCACGGCACTGATCGATCTGATCCAGCCGGCACTGCGGGTGCTTATCGAGACGGGCTATGACCGGTCGCTGCCGTACGCCACCCCCGCACCGTTCCGGCTGATTCCGATGGTCAATCCGATCGCCGTCGTCGTGGACCTCGTTCATGCCGTCGGCGAGGGCATACGCGCTGCGATCAATGACCTGAGCGGCGCGAGCGCACCCACGGCCGCCACCGTTCGGACGGTCGACGCGGCACGGCCGATGGCAGCCGCACCGGAGAGAGCAGTTTCCGCTAGCGCGCGATCCGCGCACGGAGGAAGTGCCGGATCTCGACCCGCTCGAAAGTCCGGCGCCGGTCGTGCGGCAGCAGTGGCAGCGCCTCGGTCGAATCGATGAGTTCCGGCGCGACCACGCTGTAGGTCTCGCCTCTGCAGATCACCGTGGCCTGACCGGCGGTGAGCACATTTCGAACCCAGTCCACCTGGGTGCCGTACGGCAGCGGGATGATCACGTGGTCCCCGACCCGGTCAGCGACGACGGGCGTCGAATACTGCTTACCCGAGCGGCGTCCGGTGTGGCGTACCACTGACGCATACCAGTAGCGCTGTCCAGCCAGGCGCAGCATCAGAGGGTTGAGGAACACCTTGTTCGACGTCCGGATCAGCGTCTGAAACGGTGCCGGCCAACTCTCCGGTGCGATACCCATATTTCGACAGTACGCCTCTGGGCGGGTCAGACGATGAGTGCGGAGGCCGCCTGTAGATGCTCGATCGCCTCGCTGACGATGTTCTCGATCAGGTCCTTGCAGGACGGTAGATCGTCGATGATGCCGGCCACCTGACCGGAGGCCAGCACACCGGCGCTCGTGTTGCCCTCAACCAGGCCTGCCTTGAGCAGCATCGGGGTGTTGGCAGCCATCAGGACCTGTGACCAGGTCAGGTCCTTACCGTGTCGCATGGCCAGACCATCGCGGATCATCGACGGCCAGCTCATCCCGGACATCTTCTTGAATCTGGCGGCATTGAGCACCGCGGCGCTGAAACCCCTTACCCGTGAACCGCTTTCCAATTTCTCCACCAGGGCGGTCCGTAGCACGCGGTGCGGCATTCCGTCGACCCGGGTGGACACCACGGTGCCGTCCAGGGCGGCTTCCAGATAGCGTCGCTTGACCTCGTCCGGAACAGTCGAGTCCGATGTCAGCAGGAAGCGGGTGCCCATCGCAACCCCGGCCGCACCGTAGGACAAAGCCGCCGCCAGTCCACGACCGTCGAAGAATCCGCCGGCGGCCACCACAGGGATGCCGGTGCCATCGAGCACGTCGAGAACCGAGGGCAATAACAGGGTGGTGGCGACCGGCCCGGTGTGCCCGCCGCCCTCGCCGCCCTGAACGATCACCGCATCGGCGCCCCAGTCCGCCACCTTCTTGGCGTGTTTGGCGGCTCCCACGGATGGGATCACCACCGCGCCCGCGGCTTTCAGCTTCGCGATCAGTTCGGCTTTGGGCGCCAGCGCGAACGAGGCGACCTTGACACCCTCGCGGATCATCAGATCGACACGGTCACCGGCATCGGCGGCATCGGCGCGGATGTTCACCCCGAACGGTTTGTCGGTAGCGGCCTTCACCTTAGTGATCGCCGTCGCGAGTTCGTCGAGTGTCATCGTGGCTGAGGCGAGGATCCCCAGACCGCCGGCGTTGGCGGTTGCCGACACCAGTCGGGCGCCGGCCACCCAGCCCATCCCCGTCTGCACCACCGGATGCTCGGTGCCCACCAGGCGGGTGAGCGACGTCTGGATCCGCTGTGCTGATGACGTCACAGCTTGACCTCCTTGTCCCGCAGTCCTTTCGGATCGATACGCCTGATGATCTCGAGTTCCGTGCCGTTGGCCAACCGGGTCGTCTCGGCGTCCTCGAGGCCGTGGATCTCGAACGAGGTGTTTTCGCGAACCTCGTCGGGTTGGACCCCGGGATGCAGCGAGATCGCCCGCATGGTGTGGTCAGGTCCGCCGAAGTCGAAGACGCCGAGGTTGCTCACCACCCGATGCACATCAACGAAACGGTAAGCGGGGTTATCCGGATCGATTTTGTCCCACCCGATGCCGGAGACGATATCGACGCTGTCACAGAACACCCGTCTGGAGTGGCTGCCGACGAAGTAACTGGTGGCATGGTTGATGGTGTTGCCCGGCGCTCCCCGCACTCCGAACATCTGCCGGGTCGGATGCTGCAACGGTCCGAATGCGGACAGGTTCTGGTTGCCGTACCGATCGATCTGATTGGCGCCCATCACCACGTGCCGCCGGCCCCAGGCCAGCGTCTCGAAGACCCTGCCGAACGGCATCCATCCCTCGATCGCGCCGGACGCCCCGATCGCCGGTGTGTCGGCGAGTAGTTGAGCCTCGCCGTCGGTCAGCAGAATCTCGGGCGCGAACGTCAGGCGCGCCAACCGGGCGCCGATGGACACGATCGTTGTCATCGGGCTGACCATGATCTCGCCTGCGCCGCGAAACAGTTCGGCGCAGGCGATGACACACACCTCGGCGCGGCTGACCTGAATCATGATGTCTCTCCGAATCGGCGAACCGCGGCCTGATAGTCCGCTTCATTGCCCGACAGGTAGGTATCGACGAACTGAGCCCAGGCGTTTTCGTCGGCCGCAGCCTCGGCGTAGTGCCGCTGGAACCTCTCATCGCGACCGTAGTCCGGTGCGGCGGTGGTGAAGTGAGCTCCGCCGGGAGCCTCCACCACAGCGTCAACCATCATCCGGTTGACCAGAAGTGCCTGCGGTGGAACTCCTTTGACGAGTTCCTCGGTCGACACCACCCGTTCCACCGACAGATAGCGGCGGTCGGCGGCCATCAGGAACAGGTCGTCGAAGTAGGGGTCGATGCCGGTGTAGGCGGCGTTGCCGTGTTTGTCGCCGAGGTTGAGGTGAACAAAGGCCGCGTCGAGACGTAGGGCCGGCATGGCCACCAGCTCCTCGTAACCGTCTCCCGTCGGATAGGGGGACGTCACCGTCTTGAGTTCGCCATCCCAGAAGTCCGGCACCGAACTCCCGAGCCCGGCACGGATCGGCAGGAACGGCAGGCGCCCCGCGGCGGCCTGCAATCCGCAACGCAGCATGCCCTCGTCCATCTCGCGGGCCACGATCGAACCGTTGGTTCGGGCCCGGGAGAACCACGGGTCGTAGAACGGGGGAGAATCCAGGGAGACGAAACCGTAGTACACCTGGGCAACCTTGTTCGCTGAGCAGAGCAGGCCGATGTCAGGTCCGCCGTAGGTCACCACGGTCAGGTCGGTGACACCTGTGCGCAACAGTGCGCGGACGAAGGCCATCGGCTTGCGGCGCGATCCCCAGCCGCCGATGCCGATCGTCATCCCATTCTCGATGCCGGCGACGGCCTCGTCGAGGGTGGTGCGCTTATCTCTCACGACTCAGCCTTCTCCGCCTTCTTGGTGCCGGCGAAATCGTCGCGCAGTTCGTCGGAGACCCCGGACAGGTTCAGTTCGAAGGTGAAACCCTGCTCCATCCGGTAGCTGGAGTTGACGCGTTGAATGTCGATGAGATTCAGCGCCTCCTTCGCAGCGCGTATCACCCGGGTGTCCTTCCGCGCGATATCTCTTGCCACCCGCAGCGCCGCCTCGTCGAGGTCAGCACGCGGCACGACCTCGTGCACCGACCCGAACTGGTGCAGGGTCGCGGCGTCCACGGTGGCCGCGGTGAAGAACATCCGGCGCATCATGTGCTGTGGCACCAGCCGGGACAGGTGCGTAGCCGCACCGAGTGCGCCGCGCTCAACCTCCGGCAGACCGAACGTCGCGTCGTCGGAGGCCACGATCACATCGGCATTGCCGACCAGGCCGATACCGCCGCCGACGCAGAACCCGTTGACCGCCGCGATCACCGGGACTTCGCACTCGTAGACCGCCTTGAAGGCCGCGAAGCATCCCCGGTTGGCGTCGATGAGAGCGGCGAACCCGGTGGTGTTCTGCATTTCCTTGATGTCCACACCGGCGTTGAAGCCGCGTCCCGCGGCACGCAGGATCACCGCGTGGGTGGACCTGTCCCGGCCGGCGGCGGTGATGGCGTCGGCGAGTTCGAACCACCCGCGCGAGGGGATCGCGTTGACCGGCGGATAGTCGACCGTCACCGCGACGATGCCGGGTTCGACGGTGGATGAGGTGATGGTCATGGCACTCCTAAGCAAGCACTTGCTTGGTAGGCTAGCACGATGGATCTGGACCTCGGCGGGCGCGTCGTGCTGGTCACCGGCGGCGTTCGCGGCGTCGGCGCAGGTATCAGCGCTGTCTTCGCGCAGCAGGGTGCGACCGTCGTGACCTGTGCGCGACGCCCGGTGGACGGATTGCCCTACGAGTTCCACAGTTGCGATGTCCGCGATCCGGACGCCGTAGCCGCACTGATCGCCGCCATCGTCGCCGGGCATGGCCGACTCGACGCCGTGGTCAACAACGCCGGCGGCTCGCCCTATGCCCCGGCCGCCGAGGCCTCACCACGATTCCACCAGAAGATCGTCGAACTCAACCTGCTCGGAATGCTGCATGTGTCGCAGGCCGCCAACGCGGTGATGCAGCAGCAACCTCATGGCGGGTCGATCGTCTCCATCTCCAGTGTCAGCGGCAGGCGTCCCTCCCCGGGCACCGCGGCCTACGGTGCAGCCAAGGCCGGGGTCGACAGCCTGACCAAGACATTGGCGGTCGAGTGGGCACCCAAAGTCAGAGTCAATGCCGTGGTGGCCGGCATGGTCGCCACAGAACAGGCCGAACTGTTCTACGGTGACGCCGATTCCCAGCTCGCGGTGGCGAGTACCGTGCCGCTCGGAAGACTCGCCACCCCCGATGAGATCGGCTGGGCGACAGCATTTCTCGCGTCTGACGCAGCTTCCTACATCAGCGGCGCCAGTCTTGAGGTGCACGGCGGCGGTGAACCGCCGCCCTACCTGTCGGCGTCGGCGGCTAACAAGGAATGAGGAGAGATATGGGATTGCTCGACGGCCGGGTCGTCATCGTCACCGGTGCGGGAGGAGGCATCGGCCGCGCGCACGCCTTGGCATTCGCCGCCGAGGGCGCAGCGGTGGTGGTGAATGACATCGGTGTGGGACTCGACGGGTCACCGGCCGGTGGCGGCAGTGCCGCGCAGGCGGTCGTCGACGAGATCACCGCTGCCGGCGGCCGGGCCGTCGTCAGCGGAGCCAATGTGGCCGACTGGGATCAGGCCGCCGGGCTGATCCAGACCGCCGTCGAGGAGTTCGGCGGTCTCGACGTTCTGGTGAACAACGCCGGCATCGTTCGTGACCGGATGATCGCCAACACCAGTGAAGAGGAGTTCGACGCCGTCATCGCCGTGCATCTCAAAGGACACTTCGCCACCATGCGGCATGCCGGCGCCTACTGGCGCGCGATGTCCAAGGAGGGCAAGGCAGTTGATGCACGCATCATCAACACCACTTCCGGGGCCGGATTGCAGGGCAGCGTCGGGCAGGGCAACTACAGCGCCGCCAAGGCCGGTATCGCCGCGCTGACCCTGGTCGGCGCCGCTGAGATGGGCCGCTACGGCGTCACCGTCAACGCGATCGCCCCTGCCGCACGAACCCGGATGACCGAGACCGTCTTCGCCGACATGATGGCCAGGCCGGAATCCGGCTTCGACGCCATGGCTGCGGAGAACATCTCGCCTCTCGTGGTGTGGCTGGGCAGCGCGGAGTCGAGTGACGTCACCGGCCGGGTGTTCGAAGTGGAGGGCGGTGTCATCCGGGTCGCCGAGGGCTGGCAGCACGGTGTCGAGGTGGACAAGGGCGCTCGCTGGGATCCCACCGAGCTCGGTCCGGTCGTCGCCGGACTCATCGCCGAGGGACGGCCGCCGGTGCCGGTGTACGGCGCCTAGCGAGACGGTTCCGACGGTTGATCAGGCCGGGTCGCAGATCACCACCGGGATGACCCGGTCGGTCCAGGACTGGTAATCGTCGAAGCTGCTGTACATGCCGGCCATCTTCGGCCAGTAGTGCGCCCGCTCCTCCGGGGTGGCGTCCCGCGCGGTCAGGTTCAGCACCTCGTCTCTGATCTGAACCGAAACCTTCGGATTGGCTTTGAGATTCAGATACCACATCGGGTTGGTGGCCGCTCCGCCCTGCGAGGCGATCAGCACGATGCGATTGCCGTCCCGCCAGAACAGCAGGGGACTGACCCGCGGCTCGCCGGTCTTTCTGCCGGTGGTGGTGAGCAGTGCCACCGGTGCTCCCTGCAGGAATTTACCGCCGACCCTGCCTCCGGTCCTCTGGTAGAGGAAGGTGTTGGCCCGCGACATCCATTTGATGATGTGTTTGGTCATCGGGGAGTTGAGCCCCTTGGGGGGCGGCTTGGCAGGCATACGGCTACTCCTTGATGAGGGTTGGATGGAATCTAACCCGTATGTGGTGAATGAGCCCGTCTTCGGCAATGACGAAGGTCTCCTCGACCCGGGCGGCCGCACGCCGGCCCGCGAGTGCGAACTTCGTCAGCACCTCGTACTCGGCCCTGACCTCGTCGCCCTCCACGGTGTAGCGCGGCGTGGTCGTCGCACCGATTATCCGGTACTGCGGTCCACGAGTCAGGCTGCGACGCAGATGGTTTCCAGAGAAACCGTTCTTGATCCCCTGTTCGACGCGGGTGCAGCCGGGCGCGAAAGGCACTGAGTCGCCGTCGTGGGTGACCAGTGCGTCGATATAGGCCTGCGCGGCCGCGATGCGGTCCAGGCGGCTACATCCGCTCGATGATGGTGCCGGTCGACAAGGCGCCGCCGGCGCACATGGTGATCAACGCCGTGGACTTGTCGGTGCGCTCGAGTTCGTGGAGCGCGGTGGTGATCAGCCGGCTGCCGGTGCTGCCGACCGGGTGGCCCAGCGCAATCGCTCCGCCGTTGACGTTGACCTTGTCCATGTCGGCGCCGTACACCTGGGCCCAACTCAGCACCACCGAGGCGAAGGCCTCGTTGATCTCGACCAGATCGATGTCGCCGAGTTTCATCCCTGCCTTCTCCAGTACGCGCGCGGTGGATTGCACCGGCCCGTCGAGGTGGTAGTAGGGCTCGGCGCCGACGAGCGCCTGACTGACGATGCGGGCACGCGGCCGCAGGCCTAGGGCCCTGGCTTTATCCTCATCCATCCACAACACGGCGGCTGCGCCGTCGGAGATCTGCGATGAGGTGCCTGCGGTGTGCAGAGCACCCTCCATCACCGGCTTGAGCGAGGCGAGTCCCTCCATCGTGGTCTCGCGCAGCCCTTGATCACGGCTCACCATGTGCCGTTCGGCGGTGGGCTGCTTGTTCTCGTCGATCACCGGTGCCTCGATGGCGGAGATCTCCCGGTCGAATCGATGCTCGTCCCACGCTCGCTTGGCCTTCTGCTGCGAGATGAATCCGAGGTGGTCCAGATCAGCGCGAGTGATGCCGCGCCGCTTGGCGATCCGCTCGGCGGCGGTGAACTGATCGGGCATGTCGATGTCCCACGACTCGGCTCGGATCCTGGAACGGTCCGGACCGGCGTTGGCGCCCAGACCGACCCGGCTCATCGCCTCGATACCGCAGGCGATGCCGACGTCGATCGCCCCGGTGGCGATCAGTCCGGCGATCAGGTGGTTGGCCTGCTGGGCACTGCCGCACTGGCAGTCCACCGTGGTGGCGCCGACCTGTTCGGGAAGACCGGCCGTCAGCCAGGCCACCCGGGTGATGTTGTTGGACTGTTCCCCGAACTGGGTCACGCAGCCGCCGATGACCTGCTCGACCTCGGCGCCGTCGATTCCGGCCTTGTCGACGAGAGCCTTCTGCACCGCGCCGAGAAGTTCGGTGGCGTGCAGGCCGGACAGCCAGCCTCCCCGCTTTCCGATCGGGCTGCGGGTGGCTTCGACGATCACAGGATTACCCATGAGGCCAGGCTAGAACACGTTTCATTCCTCTGACAAGCAAGGACGCCGCGGTACCTTTTGTCAGGGATAAAGCCGTGTTTTACTGGAACTAGAACACGTTATTAATTAGGAGTCCTACGCCATGTCCAGCCCCCATCTGCCGCCGGGATTCGACTTCCTCGACCCGGACCGCAATGTCGTACGGCTGCCGATCGACGAGCTGGCAGAACTGCGCAAGGTCGCTCCGGTGTGGTGGTGCGAACAGCAGATCGGAAAGGGCGGCTTCAACGACGGCGGTTACTGGGTGGTCACCAAGCACAAGGACGTCAAGGAGGTGTCGCGTCGCAGTGACGTCTTCCACTCCGGACCCAACACCGCCTTGCCGCAGTTCGCCGATGAGATGACGCGTGAGGACATCGATATGCAGCGGGTGATCCTGCTGAACATGGATGGAGAGCATCACGACCGTCTGCGCCGGATCATCTCCCGCGGTTTCACCCCGCGCGCCGTTGAGCGGCTGCGCGACGAATTAACCCAGCGTGCGCAGACCATCGTGAAGACCGCCGCCGCTGAGGGCGCCGGTGACTTCGTCGAGCAGGTGGCCTGCGAGTTGCCGTTGCAGGTGATCGCCGGGCTGCTCGGCGTTCCGCAAGATGAGCGAGCGAAGCTGTTCCGCTGGACCAACGAGATGACCGGCAACGAGGATCCCGAGTTCGCCGACGTCGACGGCAAGGCGACGTCGCTGGAATTGCTCGGATACGCCATGCAGATGGCGGCGATCAAGGCCGAGAACCCCGGGGACGATATCGTCACCGCGCTGATAAACGCCGACATCGACGGCGAGAAACTTTCCGACGACGAGTTCGCCTTCTTTGTACTGATGCTGGCAGTCGCCGGCAGCGAGACAACCCGCAACTCGATCACTCACGGCATGATCGCCTTCGTCAACAACCCCGAGCAGTGGGAGCTCTACAAGCGCGAGCGCCCCGCCACCGCCGCTGACGAGATCGTCCGCTGGGCGACTCCGGTCACCGCATTCCAGCGCACTGCCATCAAGGACACTGAATTGGGTGGCGTGGAAATCAAAGCGGGACAACGAGTCGTGATGTTCTACCGGTCAGCGAACTTCGACGAAGAGGTGTTCGAGGATCCGCACACCTTCAACATCCTGCGGGACCCGAACCCGCATGTCGGATTCGGCGGAACGGGTGTGCATTACTGTATCGGCGCCAATCTGGCCCGCATGTCGATCGACCTGATGTTCAACGCCATCGCCGACAACATGCCTGATCTCGTCTCACTCGGCACTCCGGAACGGCTGCGGTCGGGATGGCTCAACGGCATCAAGCATTGGCAGGTCGACTACACCGGTAACGCCGCCTCGTAACGATCACCTCGAAGGGAGACCCCGGTGGATTTCACTCCGGAGCCGGAGCAGCAGGCTGTCGCCGACGTTGTGAACACCATTCTCGATCGGGACAACACTTGGCAGGCCTTGGTATCGGGGGGAGTCTGCGCACTCGGTGTACCAGAACGACTCGGCGGCGACGGTGTCGGTCTGTCTGAGATCACCACCGCACTCACCGAGATCGGCCGTCACGGCCTCGTCTCTCCCGCGTTGGCCACCCTTGGGCTTGGCCTGATGCCGATCCTGGACATGGCGTCGGAGGCCCAGCAGGACAGGTACCTCGACGGAGTCGCCCAGGGCGCGATCCTGACCGCGGCCCTCAACGAGCCCGGTACCGGGCTGCCGGAGCGCCCCGCCACCACGGTGCGAGACGGGAAGCTGAACGGCACCAAGGTCGCCGTTCCCTTTGCGGCTCAGGCGGACTGGATGGTGGTCAGCACCGACATCGGTGCCGCAGTCGTGTCGGCGAAGGCTGACGGGGTGCGCCTCACCGTGACACCCACCTCGGCCGGGGGGGAGGAATTCGCCGTCGAGTTTCGGGATGTCGCGGTCGATACAGCCGAAATCCTCGGCGGTGGGACCGTGCACCGCCTCAACCAACTCGTCCTCGCGGCGATCGGCGCCTACGCAGCCGGACTGGTCGCCGGCGCGGTGCGGTTGACGGCCGACTACGTCACCAACCGCCACCAGTTCGGCAGGCCGCTGGCGACGTTCCAGACGGTCGCCGCCCAACTGGCCGAGGTGTACATCGCCTCACGCACATTGATGCTGGCCGCGACGTCGGCGGTGTGGCGTCTGGCGGAGGGCCGCGATGCCGATGAGGATCTGGACATCCTGGCCTACTGGCTGACATCGCAGGCACCGCCGGCGATGCAGACCTGTCACCACTTGCACGGCGGAATGGGCATGGACATCACCTACTCGATGCACCGCTACTACTCGTCGATCAAGGACCTTTCCCGCCTGCTTGGCGGTCCCGCTCATCGTCTGGATCTGGTTGGAGCGCAATGTATATAGAACTCACCCCTGAGCAGCGGCATCTGCAGGCCGAGTTGCGGCAGTACTTCGCCACCCTCATCTCGGCCGACGAGGCCAAGGAGATGGAGGTCGACCGGCACGGCAAGGCCTACCGTGCCGTCATCAAGCGGATGGGTTCGGACGGTAAGCTAGGCGTGGGCTGGCCGAAGGAATACGGGGGTCTCGGCTTCGGGCCGATCGAACAGCAGATCTTCGTCAACGAGGCGGCGCGCGCCGACGTCCCACTGCCGGCCGTCACGCTGCAGACGGTCGGACCCACCTTGATGGTGTATGGCAGCGAAACACAGAAGAAGAAGTTCCTGCCGGCGATCCTCGCCGGCGAGGTGCACTTCGCCATCGGCTACTCCGAACCCGAGGCCGGCACCGACCTGGCGTCGCTGCGAACCTCCGCCGTCCGGCACGGCGACGAGTACGTCGTCAACGGGCAGAAGATCTGGACAACTGGCGGCCATGACGCCGACTACGTGTGGCTGGCCTGCCGCACCGACCCGGAAGCCGCCAAGCACAAAGGCATCTCGATTCTGATCATCGACACGACCGACCCGGGCTACTCATGGACGCCGATCATCCTCTCCGACGGCGCCCACCACACCAATGCGACGTATTACAACGACGTACGTGTCCCCGCCGACATGCTCGTCGGTGAGGAGAACGCCGGCTGGCGTCTGATCACCACCCAGCTCAACCACGAACGCGTCATGCTGGGTCCGGCCGGCAAGATCGCCGGGCTCTACGACCGGGTGCACGCCTGGGCATCCAAGCCAGGCGGCAACGGCGTCACACCCATCGATCACGAGGACGTGCGACGTGCACTCGGTGAGATCCGGGCGATCTGGCGGATCAACGAATTGTTCAACTGGCAGGTCGCCGCAGCGGGAGAGACCGTCGACATCGCCGACGCCGCCGCCACCAAAGTCTTCTCCACCGAGCGGATCCAGCGGATCGGACGGCTCGCCGAGGAGATCGTCGGAAAGTACGGCAACCCGGCCGAGGACGAGACCGCCGAGTTGCTCAACTGGCTGGACTCCCAGACCAAACGCAACCTGGTGATCACCTTCGGCGGCGGCGTCAATGAGGTGATGCGTGAGCAGGTCGCTGCCGCGGGTCTCCAGGTTCCGAGGGTTCCCCGATGACTGCCGTCGAGGACATCCAGCTGGCCGCCGAGAGGATCAAGTCGGAGGGAAAGAGCAAGCCCCGCAAGGGACGCCACGCCGTCAACCAGCCGATGGTCGACCACTGGCTGGACGCCATCGGCGACAGGAACCCGGTCTACACCGACGAGGCTGCTGCCAAGGCGGCCGGACATCCCGGGATCGTCGCACCGCCGGCGATGATCCAGGTGTGGACCATGGCCGGACTCGGGGGCGTCCGCGCCGACGACGATCCGCTGAGCAAGATGATGCGACTGTTCGACGACAACGGCTATGTCGGTGTTGTCGCCACCAACTGCGAGCAGACCTACCACCGGTATCTGCGGCCCGGCGAAGAGGTGAGCGTTGCCGCGGAATTGACCGACGTCGTCGGTCCGAAGAACACCGCACTGGGTGAGGGCTTCTTCATCACCCAGAAGATCACCTGGTCGGTCGGCGATGAAGACGTCGCCGAGATGATGTGGCGCATCATGAAGTTCAAGCCGGCCGCTGCCGCGGCTGCGTCATCGGTGCCCGACGATCTTGACGCCGAGTTGATGATGAGACCGGCCGTGTCCCGTGACACCCACTTCTTCTGGGATGGAGTCAACGCCCACGAACTGCGGATCCAGAAGCGTCCCGACGGCAGCCTGCAACACCCACCGGTACCTGCGGTCTGGCAGGACAAGGAATCGCCGATCGACTACGTGATCGCCAGCGGCAAGGGGACGGTCTTCAGTTTCGTCGTACATCACGCACCGCAGGTGCCCGGACGCACGCTGCCCTTCGTCATCGCGCTGGTGGAACTCGAGGAGGGTGTGCGGATGCTCGGCGAGTTACGAAATGTCGATCCGTCCACGGTGAAGATCGGGATGCCGGTGCAGGTGACCTACATCGACTTCCCAGAAGGAGACGGTGGGCCGGCATGGACGCTGTACGCATGGGAGCCCGCCGAATGAGCACCCACACCGTCGGAACCGCGCTGCCGGAATTGGCTCTCTACGGCGACCCGACCTTCATCGTTTCGACGGCCATCGCCACCCGCGACTATCAGGACGTCCACCACGACAGGGACAAGGCACAGGCGAAGGGCTCCAAGGACATCTTCGTCAACATCCTCACCGACACCGGTCTGGTGCAGCGCTACGTCACCGACTGGGCCGGGCCGAACGCGGTCGTCAAATCGATCGCACTACGTCTCGGGGTGCCCTGGTACGCCTACGACACGGTCACCTTCAAAGGCGAGGTGACCGATGTCCAAGACGATCTCGTCACCGTGAAAGTCATCGGAAGCAACAGTCTCGGCGACCACGTAGTCGCCACCGCGACGCTGGAGGTGCCCGATGTCCGGTGAGTTCTCCGGCAAAGCCGCCATCGTCGGCATCGGTGCGACCGACTTCTCCAAGGACTCCGGGCGTAGCGAGCTGCGCCTGGCTGCTGAAGCCGTCCTCGATGCGCTCGACGACGCCGGCCTGACACCGGCCGACGTCGACGGCATGGTGACTTTCACCATGGATTCCAACACCGAGGTCGCGGTCGCGCGCGCCACCGGAATGGGTGACCTGAAGTTCTTCTCCAAGATCCATCACGGCGGTGGAGCGGCGTGCGCGACCATCCAGCAGGCTGCGATCGCGGTTGCCACCGGAGTCGCGGAATGCGTTGTGGCCTATCGCGCTTTCAACGAGCGTTCAGGTATGCGATTCGGCCAGGTACAGCTTCGACTCATCCAGGGTGCGGACTCCACGAGTGTCGACAACTCGTACTCTTACCCGCACGGGCTGTCCACGCCGGCGGCGCAGGTGGCCATGATCGCACAGCGTTACATGCACCTGTCCGGTGCCACCAGCCGGGACTTCGGCATGGTGTCGGTTGCCGATCGCAAGCACGCTGCCAACAATCCGAAGGCCTACTTCTACGGCAAACCGATCACCATCGAGGATCACCAGAATTCGCGGTGGATCGCGGAGCCGCTGCGACTGCTCGACTGCTGTCAGGAGACCGACGGCGGGGTGGCGATCGTGGTGACCACCGCCGAGCGTGCCAAGGATCTCAAGCACCGGCCGGCCGTCATCGAGGCGGCGTCCCAGGGCTCCAGCCCCGACCAGTACTCGATGGTGAGTTACTACCGTCCGGAACTCGGTCTTCCGGAGATGGGCCTCGTCGGCCGCCAGTTGTGGGCTCAGTCCGGCCTGACCCCGGCCGATATCCAGACGGCGATTCTGTACGACCACTTCACCCCGTTCACCCTGATCCAGTTGGAGGAGTTGGGATTCTGTGCTCGCGGCGACGCGAAGGACTTCGTCGCCGGCGGGGCCATCGAGATCGGCGGCCGCCTTCCGATCAACACCCACGGCGGTCAGCTCGGTGAGGCGTACATCCACGGGATGAACG